>NZ_JHVN01000045.1 GCF_000620165.1 Anoxybacillus tepidamans PS2 | reverse complement strand
CAAAATAAAAAAGGTAGGGTATTCTCTGATTGAACCCAAACATTCCAGAGAAAGGAGAACCCTACCTATGTCTAAAAGTATACCGAATGTCGACTGGGCAAATCAACTGGAAAGTGTCATTCGTCAGTTTATAAAGGAAAAATTAGAACTGATCATGCGGGAAGAAATTAAAAATTTCCTCGAAATGGAACAAGCCGGAACGTCGAATATGAGAAACGGCTACTATCAACGAAATTTAGATACGCAATATGGCCGGATTGAGGGTCTTTTGGTCCCTAGAGACCGAAACGGAGAATTTCAAACCCAATTGTTCGCTCCTTACCAACGCCACACGGGCTGGCTCGAGGAAGCTGTCATCAAAATGTATCAAAGTGGCATGAGTACGCGGGAAATCGGCAAGTTTATCGAACGGATTTTAGGAAATGCCTATTCTCCTGCCACAATCAGCCGTATGACCGATGTCGTGAAGGAAGACATCGAAAAATGGCACACTCGTCCTCTACACAAGCGTTATTCCGTCTTATATTTGGATGGTTTATACGTAAAACTTCGTCGCGAAACCGTGGAGAAAGAAGTGATTTATGTGGTATTAGGGGTGAACGAAGAAGGATATCGCGAAATTCTTGATTTCTTTGTGGGGGGACAAGAAAGTGCTTATGTATGGCAAGAAATTCTTCAAAACCTCTACAAAAGAGGCGTCAAGGAAGTACTTCTAGGCGTATTCGATGGACTACCGGGTTTAGAGGAAGCCTTTAAGACGGTTTATCCGAAAGCCGATGTGCAGCGCTGTGTCGTTCACAAAGTCCGTAACACACTCCGTCGTGTTCGGAAAAAAGACCAATTCGAAATGGTGGAAGATTTGAAACTCATTTATCGATCTCCGAATAAAACAATGGCACTGGAGATGTTTCAACAGTTTGAGTCGAAATGGTCTGGTAAGTACCCAAGAGAAGTTCAATCTTGGGCCAACGAGTTGGATGTCCTCCTCACCTTTATGGACTATCCAAGCAGTATTCGAAGTGTGATTTACACGACCAATGCCATCGAACGAACGATCAAGGAAATTCGGAAACGTGTCAAACCGATGAACAGTTTGAGCAGTTTAGAAGCCGCTGAAAAAATCGTGTATTTGACGATTCAAGACTTTAACGAGAAATGGGCAGGGCGAAAGTTACGAGGATTTGCTGAAGCACAGGAGACGCTTCAACGAATGTTTGAAGAACGTTACAATTAACCAAATAATGTAAATGACAAACCAATAAAATAAGGGGATTCTCCCTTCCTGCACAAAAGACTGAATATTCAGTCCTTTTGTGGAGGGAACTAGTCCCCTATCCATTCCAAATCCATTTCAGAGATACCCTATCTATGTTGCATTACACAAAATTCTTGACGGTACC
>NZ_JHVN01000044.1 GCF_000620165.1 Anoxybacillus tepidamans PS2 | reverse complement strand
GTCGGAAGAACATTTTCCTTTCGGCGTTAAACGCTCGCCTTCGCTTTTCTCATTGACGCTTCGTTTTGTTCAGTTTTCAAAGAACATCATTTAGTCGACTTCTTTCAAAGCGACTTTTTTATCATAACATTTCTCATTCATAAGTGTCAAGCTTTTTTTATTTCTCACGACTGCGGCTTCATACTCCGCAGCGGCGTTTTCTAATTTATCATTTTATTTTTTGCAAGTCAACCACTTTTTTTATTTTTTTGGTCCATAAATTTTTTATCCACTTTAGAGTAAGCAGCAAACCTTTATAAAAAAGCCGATGCGTGATTGAAGAATCATAAAAGAAAAGGCCCATGCTTTTTTACTGTTATTGACGTTTCAAAAAATCGGGCCTCCCTTACTTTTTATAGATGTTTTGCTACCGCATAGTAACGGTGAAAGACATTGTGCCCTTTTGTCGGTATTTCTTTGACTGCCAAAAGATGACGATCCACCAAATATTCCAACATAATGACAAGATCAACAGAATAAACTTGCAATTCAGGATGGTTGGCAATTTCCCCAATACTCCAAGTTCCTTCTTTTTGTTTTAATACTTTCAATAAATGAGCTGAACCCGATGGGATACGCGAATGAATTAAAAATTCACTTGCCAAAAATAAAAGCTCCAACCTTTTCTCTAGGGGTTCTTCACTTTCTACAAGCTCCTCGTAAAGCTTGTAAATTTGGGCGTCAATTTGCTTAACTTGATTCCACACAGTCACTTCCGGATAAAGCCCTTGCTCTATCACAGCAAGCCGTGCCAAATGATGCAAGGCATGAACAACATGGTTGTAGGCATCCAATAGCTGATTCGTCTCAAGAAATACTTTTCCATCCATATATCTTCGAATCAGCTTAGCAAACTCCAATCCCATTTTCAGTTGTCGCACTTCCTCAGGAAAATCCAGCATCTGCGCTCTCAATCGTTGCACATATTCATTGCGGTCAAATAGAACTTTTCCATTGAAAATCCAATCAATGATTTTACGATTGGAACCGAAAAGAACCCACTCATTTAACTTCTGTTCATCAACAATATATAGCGCTACCTTTTGCTCATTTGATATGTAATGCTTAATAAAAACTGAACGCTCGGTTTCTTTTGCAATAACTAATAAGATGGCATCGAACGTATCAGTAACTGCTGAATTGTTGATTTTTTTTTCAACCATTAAAATCCCTAACGTACTGCGATGACTCGCTCGCTCTTGATAAATGGGGCGAATTATATCCTCCATACTTTTTCCTCCATAAAATTCGAATGCTCTTACACGGGTTAATTCGACAAAAACCGCAAAATTCCTCTCTTTAAATTTGTCTGAATTCCGATTAATTCGTAAAATTTTATGATATAGTTGTTTTAGAAGGGGGACAAATCAAATGTCAATCAAATACTCAAGCAAAATCAATAAAATCCGTACATTTGCATTAAGCTTAATTTTTGTCGGCTTTATTGTAATGTATATAGGGGTATTTTTTCGTACTTCTATGCTAATTATGACTTTATTTATGATTCTAGGATTACTTTTCATTATCGCAAGTACTGTCGTGTATTTTTGGATTGGAATGTTATCGACAAAGACGATCCAAGTCGTTTGCCCAACGTGCGGAAAAATAACAAAAATGCTAGGAAGAGTCGATATGTGCATGTATTGCAATGAACCTTTAACATTAGATCCTGAATTAGCCGGCAAAGAGTTTGACGAAAAATACAACCGCAAACAAAAAAGAAGCTGATAGCGTCTCAGTGCTATCAGCTTCTTAATGCTTATGATACCCATTTTGACAATCAGTGCAAACGCCGTATACTTCCATCCGATGATGGCTAACTTTAAATCCTGTTACATGCGCCGCCAACGTCTCTACTTCATCCAACCCCGGGTAATGAAAATCAACAATTTTGCCACACTGTTCGCAAATAATATGGTAATGATCAGAGGTGACAAAATCGAAGCGGCTTGATGAATCACCGTAAGTTAGTTCCTTTACAAGCCCTACTTCTTTAAACACCCGAAGATTATTATAAACCGTTGCTACACTCATATTTGGAAATTTTCCTTCTAGTGCTTTATATATCTCATCCGCAGTCGGATGTGACATAGAACGAGTTAAATATTCCAATATCGCATGACGTTGCGGAGTAATACGAACCCCTGTTTGTTTCAACGTATCTAGCGCTTCCTTTAACAGTTGATTTTCGGACACCGTCATGCACCTCGCTTCCTCATTAAAAAAGAATTAATTATTACGGTACCGTCAAGAATTTTGTGTAATGCAACATAGATAGGGTATCTCTGAAATGGATTTGGAATGGATAGGGGACTAGTTCCCTCCACAAAAGG
>NZ_JHVN01000043.1 GCF_000620165.1 Anoxybacillus tepidamans PS2 | reverse complement strand
GCGATGGTATGGATTTCATCGATATGTACTGCATGTGTTATGCTGTATCCTTATGCATAACTTCGAGTTTTTACTCTAGTTTTGCAACACCATCTGTTTTCAATAATTGAACTCCCTATACGATAATTTTCATTTCGTAATGATGACCACTCGATATGATTCAATTTCTATCGTTCTATTTCCTAAGACGATGAGTACGAATCGCGGCATTTGCGGTATATTGGCAAAAAAGCAGCAAAAGTGATTTTTGAAAAAATCCTTCTCTTGAAGAATATGTTCAAAATTCAAATAAAGAAGCGGTAGCTAGCAAAAATGCCAGACACCGCTTTTTACACTCCTTAACCTCGTTTTATATCGTAAGTGAGAGTTGTAGAGTTGCCAAACGGATGCACAGCTTTCTTTTACCAGAACAATCCGATTAGTGTAATACCAACAATAGCGGCAAGGGCGATTCCATATCCCCAGCCCCACCCCCAACCCCAGCCGAATCCGTACCCAAATCCTCCGAGATTTCGTCGGCCAGCAGGCAAAATATACACACGGTTAGGTGTCACACGTGTAATGCGTCCTATATGCACGTTGCCAAACCGGTCATGGATACGTACAACTTGACCGCGATAACGACAGCAAGCATCGTACCACTGTTGTGGCATGTTGATTCCTCCTTTTTTTTACTACAACTACATCTACAGAGTATGTGATGAGAAAAAAAGGAGTTTGTACCAATGACTACTTTTGACACGAAAATATACAGTATCCAAGCTGTTTTCCATATTGTTTTTTTAGTTGCTCATGCTTGCTTAAAATGGCTAACATTTCATGGGAGAAGGTAGTGCGAATTGTAAAGGACGATTGCAAAGCAGGGTGCTCGGTGGCGGTATAGGCAGCGATCTGAATATTGCGAAAGCCATGATTGGAGAGATAAGTCCGCCACTCTTTTTTTGTTAACAGCTGTCGAAATTGATAAAAAGCGGAGATGTCTTTTTTGGCAGATTCCGATAGTTGTGAATGGGCAGCTTCTATACCAATGAATGTTCCGTGCGGCTTAAGCGTGCGATATATTTCTTTAAGCGCCTTTGGCAAGGTGACAAACGATAAGACCGATTCGCATAATATAATATCGAATTGCTCGGATGGAAAAGGCAATGACTCAATAGAAGCTTTGTGTAGCTCGACAGGTTTGGAGAGGGAAGAAAAACGGGCTTTTGCTTTCTCAAGCATTTTCGGATGAATGTCAATGGCTGTTACATGTGCTCCATATGTTTCAGAAATATAGGCAGCCGTCCGCCCCGTACCGCAACCAACATCGAGAATGTGAGTAGAAGGGGTAATATTAAGTTTACGTAATATATTTTTAGTTAATAAAAATCCTCCAGGATGGGCGCTGTCAATCCCTAATTCTGCTAATACATCAAGATATGTTGTCAATGTTGTGTCCTCCAATTTCTTCTTTTCCATAATTTATGCCAGCAGTATTTGTTTTGCCCGTGTCCAATAAATTTCCCTTTGTAGGAAAAAGTTTGTCCCGTCCTATAGTTATTCTGTATAGCAACTTTGTTGCTGTAGACCCACAAGGCACTATGCTGATAAACTAATACGTGCGAATAGGAAAAGTAAGGGTGGAACGAATGAAAGCGGAATTAGGAGCTTGGGTAAGCATAGGAAGCTATATTAGCCTAGCGATTGCGAAACTCGCGACTGGCTATATCGCTCATTCAGAAGGAGTGGCTGCTGATGGGTGGAACAACTTTAGTGATATTGTTGCCTCTGTGGCGATTTTAATAGGAATTAAAATTGCGCAAAAGCCGCGAGATCATAACCATCCGTACGGACACTCCCGCGCTGAAAATATTTCGTCGCTTATTGCGGCATTTATTATGATGTCGATTGGTCTCGATGTTGTTGGAAAAGGAGTTCTATCACTTGTCCATAATAAGGGTGATGAAGCACCACAACCGATTGCTGCGTGGGTTGGAATATGTTCTGCGTTCGTCATGTTTGTTGTTTACTGGTTTAATCAACGTCTTTCTAAGAAAGTGAGCAGCCAGGCGCTTGCAGCCGCCGCAAAAGATCATCTATCTGATGCGCTCGTCAGTCTTGGCACGGTCATCGGAATTATCGGTGCACATTTTCATATGTTTTGGCTCGATCCATTAGCTGCTCTTCTCATTGGTGTCATCATTTGCAAAACAGCGTGGCATATTTTTTCAGAAACATCGCATATGTTAACGGATGGGTTTGACGAACATGCTTTAGCTACCTACAAACGAGAAATTGCATCGGTCGAAGGAGTGAAGCGCGTATCCGATGTGAAAGCGCGAACAGTAGGCAATCATATCATTCTCGATGTCACGATTCATGTCGATGCCCATTTAACGGTTGCTAAGAGCCATGAAATTGCTGATGAAGTAGAACGAATGATGAAGCAGCAGCATCGTATCGAAACGACACATGTGCATATCGAGCCGGATCAAAACCTTAATCGCTTATAAACGATTAAGGTTTTCAGACTGTTGAAAAACGATTTTGTCAACGACAAAATCGTTTTTTTATGATATATATGAAGGAAATACCGATGAGGAGAGCTCCCCTAT
>NZ_JHVN01000042.1 GCF_000620165.1 Anoxybacillus tepidamans PS2 | reverse complement strand
TGGAAGCGGCCTTTCGTGTGCTTTTGCAGTTCGCTTTTTGAGATGCTGCGCTGCGGCCGTATTGTAAGGAAGTATTCTTTCGCGAGCCGGAGGCACTCATTCCAGACGCGGGCTGACTCTCGGTTGCAGGCCCATAGCCGTTCGAGATCCCTCTTGGAGGCACGAAAGGCGACTTTTTGACCGCGGAGCATCGTCATTCCTCCCTTTCTCTGCATTTTGGCTAAGACGATTATAGCACATATGTTCTGTTTAGAAAAGCCAAAACGCCCGATTCATCTCCCACCTACATTCCATTTAGAGGTGGGAGACTTCTCGGTGAATGTGTTAAAAATCGTGTCTTGTGACAACGAACTGAATGACAACACCAAATGGATCGCGGATAATGGCATAGCCAGAGCTGAAGGAGTTCGCCTGAAGCGGCACTAATACGGTAACGTCTTTATGCTCAGTAACGGCATCATAAAGCTGTTGAATCGTGGTGTGATCTTTCGATTGTATGCATAAAGAAAAGCTATTTCCTAGTTGCCATGGTCTTGATGGATCGGTCGCTTCTTCGGCGATCATGATTTTATTTTGTCCGATTTCTAATACCGAATGTGTAATATATTCATCTTGCCCCTCGCTATATTCAAAAGCAGGATCCATTTCTTTCATTTGCTTATAAGTCACTTTTAACAAAACCTTGGCATGTAAATACTTCTCGTAAAATGCGATGGCATTCGCCGCCTGGCCGTTTAAAGATAGAAACGGAATCACTTCAAAATTCATACGGTTCCCTCCTGTTTTTCATTCATTTGTGTCGATCCGCCAATAAATCATGCAACCTACACCATTTAAGTGATCAGTGCATTTTGTAGTATATAATAAAAAGGTGACAGAATCCGGCACCGATAGAGGAGATTTTTATGAAAAAGGCAGAAAGATTGAATATGATGTTAAAATTCATCAATCAAAAAAAGCGGTTTACTTTAAGTGACTTGATGGATGAATTTAAAATTTCAAAAAGGACGGCTCTCCGCGACATCGCATCGTTAGAAGAAATGGGAGCGCCCATATATGTAGAGTATGGACGGAATGGTGGATATTATTTACTAGATCAAGTAAAATTACCGCCCATATCTTTTAGTAGCCAAGAAGTGTATGCTCTTTATATTTCGCTTCAAGTATTGGAGGGGTTTATGGATCTCCCGTTTCAGGTCACCTATGAATCAATTCATAGGAAATTCAATGATGCTTTAAGCGATCAGCAAAAGGAGAAGATCAAAAGAATCAAAAATAGGGTCGTATTTTATCAAACGAAGCAATTAACCAAATGTCCGTGTTTAGAAACGATGATGACAGCCATTATCGAAAATAAAGTTTTGAAAATTCGTTATCGCGATGCCGTGCGATTCATCCAGCCGTTAGTCATTTACGCATTGAAAGGGCATTGGTATTGCCAAAGCTTTGATATGGAAAAAAGGGAATACCGCGTCTTTCGCTGCGACCGAGTCCTGCATGCGGAAGTGACAGAAAAAGAACCTTTGAAAGAGCTTGAAGATGTTACGATGTTAAACAGCCACGCTTTATGGCAGCCTTCCACGAAGGCCATCCCATTCAAATGTTTGTTGGATTCTAGCGGGATGGAAATATTCCAAGCAGAGAATTATCCTTCCATGCGGCTGGTTCAAGAAGGGGAGCATACGTATTTAACAGGAACTTATGAACCAAATGAATTGAATTTTATTGTCAGCTACTTAAGCCGCTTTGGCAAGTCGTTAAAAGTGCTCGAACCAGCGGAATTAAAAAAGCATATGAGGGATTATTATATTGATTTGATCAATAATTTATGAATAACCATGAAGCTAGGTATGCTTTATCATAGGTTCGCTATTTGCTAAAAAATCTATCACATGTCTAATTGCAATATGCTGGTCACCTGCCAAATAGGATACAGATTTAAGTTCTTTCCAAAAATAATTGAACTGCAGCCCTTTATCCGCTCCCGATGATTGAACGGTATGTGACCATTTGTCTTTTTTTATATCTGTCAAAACTATAAAGAAATGTCTTTTTTGAAATTCTTTCTTAATCTTATGGTAATATATCTCGGATAAAATTTCTGTGAGCACAGTTGCATTCTCTATGCCTGCTTCTTCTTTAAGCTCTCGCAATACAGCACTAGATAAATCGCAATCGTAGGATTCCACTGTTCCTCCAGGGACTTGGATGCCTGCTTCGGGAATATCCTGGTGCTCAAATACTAAAAGCTCCCAACCTTTATTGTTTTTTCTTACTACATAAGCTAAAACCTTTGTTTTTAGTTTATGATTCATCTATTTTCCCTCCTAATTTACATAAATGATTGTTACATCGGTTCCGTTTTTCAGTTATTGCATTGATAAATAGAAATGTAAAAACCCTAACCTCATCATATAGTACATCATCATTGAAGGAATATAAGATAAGTAGCCAAGACAGAAAAACTATAGAATCATCCCAACTCGTTTAACCCGCTTAGGAGGAGCCGATTTTTATATTCCTAGATTTTCTAATGGTATAATAGATGTTAAGTGAAGATCAAGTGATGTTCAAAAGCTGTTGCATAGCGAATGCCTTTGATCCTTTGTATTAAAACCAAATACAAACGCAGGCTTCAATTCGGTGTCATTTCCGGAAGGCTGGGACCGCTTAGTGCCTGAACTAGCTGATATTCCGAATGTTCATGTCGTTACGAAAAGACAATGGGGTGCGTTTTATGGTACGGAACTTGACTTACAACTGCGCCGCCGCGGAATTGATACGATTGTCCTATGCGGTATTTCGACTTCCAGCGGTGTGGACACTACAGCGCGCGAAGCATACCAGCATGGCTACAAGCAAATTTTTGTAGAGGATGTCATGACAGCTTCAACGAAGGAAGAACATGATTATGTTTGCCAATACATCTTGCCGAGAATCGGCCAGATCCGAACAAGCCAAGAAGTGGTTGATCTTCTTGTTGAATAGTTACGTCTGAAAATTGTAGAGTGACTATACATTTTATTCTATTAAAAAATGCACGCTATGAGTTAGAATGCAAATAACTCTAAGCGTGCGTTTTTTATTCAGGTGAAACGAATAAAGTATTGGCGCTTATTTCTCTTTCTTCGACGATGGATTATAAGTAAAGTAGTTAGGAAAGTGCGCTTATTCTAAACCAATGGACAAAACTGCATTGTTTAGGAGATCTTCTTATACTCGTTGCTTTTTTCTTTGCTGGCTTGAGCTCGGTTCATTAAATAGAGGGGAATTTTTTGATAGGCTGTAACCTTTGATTTCGTTTATAATAAACTATGTCCCACGTAAACAGGTTGTTTTTTATGTGGCTAGAGTATTCTTGTTGTAGTGTTTTGAAAATAACTGCACTAGTGCTCACAATCATGTATATTTGCATTCTTTAGGATTAGGGGGAATCGGGATATGTTGCAAAAAGCGTTGACGATCGCTGGCTCCGATACAAGCGGCGGCGCTGGCATTCAAGCAGACTTAAAAACATTTCAAGAACTCAATGTATACGGAATGACGGCTCTTACCACGATTGTGACCATGAGTCCGGAAAATTGGCAGCATCAAGTGTTTCCAATTGGCCTCGATGTGTTGGAATCTCAATTGAAAACGGCGTTTTCCGTCGGTATAGATGCCTTAAAAACAGGGATGCTTGGTTCCGTCGATGTGATCGAATTAGCGGCGTCTTATATCGACAAACACGATATGAAGCGGGTCGTCATTGATCCTGTGATGGTGTGCAAAGGGGAAAATGAAGTCCTTCATCCTGAAACAGCCGACGCTTTACGTGATGTGCTTGTAAAGCGTGCTCTTGTTGTGACGCCGAACTTGTTTGAAGCAAGCCAGCTCGCAAAAAGCGCGCCAATTAAAACATTGGACGATATGAAAGAGGCGGCTGCTGTGATTTATGAAAAAGGCGCAAAATATGTATTAATTAAAGGCGGTAAGCAATTGCAGCACGAAAAAGCGATTGATTTGTTGTATGACGGAAAGGAATATCGTCTGTTTGAAGCGGAAAAAGTAGATACAACGTTTAATCATGGCGCAGGGTGTACGTATGCGGCTGCTGTTACGGCGGAGCTTGCAAAAGGCCGTACGGTTGAAGATGCTGTTGGATTGGCGAAGCAGTTTATTTCCAAGGCTGTGCGTCACGGCTTCCGTCTTAACGATTTTGTCGGCCCGGTGATGCATGCGGCTCATCGTCGTTTATGAACCTCTCCCACCTACATTTCATTTAGAGGTGGGAGTTTCTTACCACTCGATCGAAGAAGCTTCAGCGCAGAAGAAGGTGGTCTTCTCCTGCTCGATAGGAGTATCGGAAGTCTTCTCGACCGATTCAGTAAGCAACATCGGTCTGTCACCGATGGGGCGGTCCAACCCATCTACTACTTCTTGCTTATGCAATCCGTAGATACGTGAGCGTCGTTGGCACATCCCAAGGAGCGATCTCTTGATGGAGCGCCTTGCTCAAAATGTTGCGGGCGCCATGGACGTCTCGATGTGCTTCGTACCCGCAAGAACAGGCAAAGATTCGTTGGGAACCTTTT
>NZ_JHVN01000041.1 GCF_000620165.1 Anoxybacillus tepidamans PS2 | reverse complement strand
AACGCTGTAGGACTCGTACTAATTTTCGCAAGGAATCAATAGCAAAATAGGTTTTCAAAAAGAAACATTTCAACAACGATTTTTTCGACACTGGTGGCCTTCCTGTCACATACGGTGTTTCTGGTAACGACAGAGAGTCAATATATCGAAATAAGGATGCTAAAAGTGGATCGATTTCATAAGACCATGCATGTTCGCTGTTCAAATTGGAAATCATGATAGTGTCCACCCCTTGGAGAGTTGTTTTTTTGGTCACTGTATATGATTTCCAAGGTGGTGGATTTTTTATGTGCATTTATGCATTCGTTATGCGTTTTGCAACACGTTCATATCTAGTTCAATGGTTTCTAATTCTCTAAATACTCGATTTAGACATAACCAGCATGAACTCTGAGGCCAATGTTTCGGCTAGCTTTGGACACAAAACATGAAAAACAAAAACCCTGAAAGGCATAAAGCCAATCAAGGTTTTACACATACTTGACAACGAAAATACTACAAAAGGCACTAGAAAGAAAAAATATGTTTTCTAAGACACGTTAGCTCTATACTTGGACATGATTAAGTCCAATCCCTCAGCTTAATAGCTCTGTGCAACTCCAATAATTTTGTTGCAATGTATGCACTTAAACACAAAAACTGCGGTGTAATTACCGATATCATTCCAAAAAACATCGATATCATCAATCCTACTTTTAGTTAAATCATCTAATATAGACACGATGTAATCTTTTCCGTTCCCGTTTTGCGAGGCGTTATTAAAATCCTCTTGTTTCCACTCACCAACATACCGCATAAAATCCCCATCGCATACAGGCCAATCATTATATTGAATCCACGGTACTGGTGGATTTTTTTCTAACTCACTAATAATAGACTCGAACAATTCGTTTAGTTCCTCGCTACTTTTTTCCGTAAAAGTATTTTTCAAATGTGTATACAACCTATCTTTAAGATATTGGGGAATTTGTACCGTGGTTTCTCCCTTTACTAAGCAACCTAGACAAACAGACGTAATTTCATCTCCTCTATCAAAATACTCCCCTTCTAAGCAATTCTCTTCTGTTCCGCAAAATTGACAGTTCTCTTCTGTAAACTCCGCATTGGCTTCTGGATTCATGAAGTACTTGAATTTGTACTTGTTAACGTTCATATCCTCCCACCTCATTTATCAAATCTTCCTCTATCCCATTCGGACTCCCAATACTTTCTAACGTCCTTTCTAAACTGCTTCCTGTCAATGCCAGATTTCTCATTATAACTTGGATGGTTCTTTTTATAGTTTTCGCCAAATCGATGATCTGAGGCATGCATTTCATGAAAAGGGCCATTAGGATTTTGCCCCTCGTGGTGTATCTCTATTGGTCGATTGTCTTTTTTGCTAATAGGTGCATTTCCACGTTTGTTAGGTACAAAAATTTCATTGTTAGGAATTCTGGTTTTCATGTTATCAGAAATAATATTACCTGTACCCTATGTAGTAATCTTAAAAGCTATTATAAAAAAAGACCACCTATTAAATTACCTTTCGCTCTGTTATATTCGGCAATTGATAAGCCGTTTTATGCTTCATCATGCCATAAATAATATTTACCAGCCTTCTCATGATACAAACCAACGCTTGTCCTTTTGTTTTGCCTTCCTTTCGCTTGCATTGGTAGTATTCATAAAATATAGGATTTATTGAATTTTTACTTTCTTTTGCCACTTGTATTTGTTGTATCGCTAATTGATAAAATAACGCAGTAACGTTCGATTGCCTTGTTTGCTTTTGTGGTCTTTTCCTTTTCCTCCAGAGCCAAAATGCACAGGCGCAATTCCCGCATAACGAGCAAGTTTATTGGCATTTGGAAAACGCTGAATATCTCCAATCTCGGCAACCAAGGCGGATGCTGTCACTACATCAATCCCCGGCATTGTCTCCGGTTGGTAATCGAGTAATTTCATTAATTTTCTTAGTTCTCCTTCGACCAATGCCATTTCCTGCTTTTTAAAGCGCAAATCTCTCACCATGCTTTGCACGAGGAAATCCCTTGTTTCTTGGTATTGTTTGGTGGTCGTTCCATCTGTTTTCACAAGTTCTAGTATTTCTTTTGCTTTCTTTCTTGAACAAGTGTTGTGGCTAACAGCTTGTAAAAAAGCAGTAAGCTCATCTATCCTTACTTCCTCTAAACACGATGGTGACGGATATCTTTCCCCAAATGCTAATGCTGTTTTTCCGTCTACTTCCGCAAAAAATTTCTTATAGCTGGGGTAATGATGGCTTAATTGTACATGAAGCTGGTTTTTCAGCGCCCCTTGGGCTTTCACAAGGGCGTTTCTTCTTGTGACTAGCTGTTTAATAGACCAATATACATCCTTTGGCTCTGCATCCGGCAAAAAATCTAGTTTGTTTACAAGAACTCTCGCTACACATTCCGCATCCCAGCTATCGCTTTTTTGCATCGTAGGATAACTATTACGTTCGGCATAAGACAAAGCGGGATTCACTTCTTTTACCATTTGCCCACGATCAACTAAAAACGTTGCCAATGCTCGTCCGTATCCACCAACGTCCTCTAAACTGAAGACCAGTGTCATATTCTCAGGTACTAATTGACGAACCTTGATGAAAAAATCCGTAAAAGCCGCGGGCTTATTTTCACCTAATCTTTCATGCCAACAGTTGATGATAACTGCCGTATGATGGTGTCTATGTAAATCAATCCCCACGTAAATATGCCGTTGTTTGTGATGCATACATCCTCCCCCAATCCATTGAGTTTGATGATGACTCCCATGGCGGCAACCTTAGTTCGAGCGTTCACCATTTTAGATGCGCATTGGTACAAAAGCCTGTCCATGGATGTATCATCTATACGGATATATAAGAAATTTCACGTATTTTTTAAGTGACCGCTTTAAAGAATGGCTTGGTGTTTCCCTTTCGACTGTATGCTTCCATAGGTATATATCCCTTTATAAAAGTCCTTTCGGTCTAAAATCCGTTTCACTTGTACTTTGGTAAAGGGCTTACCTTGTGTCGTCAAATGCCCTTCCTTGTTTAACACATCAGCAATTCGAGTAAAAGACCATGTAGGATGTTGCTCTCTTAACTCAAACACTCGTTGTACGGCTTTGGCTTTATTCTCGTCGACTCTTAACTCTTTTTCTCCCCTTAACTTCCTATAACCAAAAGTCGCTCTTCCTCCGGCATATCCTCCTTCTTTTGCTTTTTTATACCGACCTTTCTTTAGTTTTAAAGCAATTTCCAATCGCTGATATTGGTCTAATAACTCCATTAGTCCATTGACTAATACATCACTTGGGTCTTTTTTGTAGATACTGTAATTTGGCTGTTCAATACTTTTAATATCCACCCCATACTTCTGTAACTCTCGATGAATCAACACTCTCACCATGTCAGAGCGCCACAACCGACTTGTGTTTAACACCACGACATACTTAATTTGGAGAGAAGAAAGGTGGGCTAACATCTCTTGTAAGCCCACCCTGTCCACTTCCAACGCTTCTTCATTAATTTTTGCCCCGCTGATTCCTTCATCTCTAAATATATGTATCAAATTCCAACCATGTTTTTCGCAATATGCTTGTATTTCCTCCTCTTGGTATTTCAAGCTATATCCATCTTTTGCTTGCCCCTGTGTCGAGACTCGTATATACCCGACAACATTCAATGTTACATCCCCTCGTTACGAAAATTACAATTTATGTAACGTTTGTTAACAATGACGAGTATTATACGACCGTCTCTAGTGAAACTACAATACAATAATAATTTGACAGTTTATTATTGTCACAACCAGTTAAAAGCTCACCCCCACTTTCTCGCCACGAGAATGCGTTCTCACGTGTTTTAAAGTGTACTCGAAGGGTATTAATGGTTTAGTCGCTTTACCATGCATATCTGCCAAACTCCATGTAGGTAGAACCATCATGGGCTCTGAAGTTAATATTGGTTAACTATAACTAATAAAAAACCCCGAAAGGCTTATAGCCAATCGAGGTAATATAGGTTACAGCTCACGTTTAACTAAATCTAATAAGAAAACCCCGAAATCATTTGCAATTATTTCATACTTTTGTTTGTCTAAGTCAACTCCTGGAAAAAATGAAACAACCTTAGGTTCATTATTATCAATCTTGTTAAAGTCTAAACAAAAAACTTCATCACTTCCTGTATCGTAAATGATTAATAAATTACTTGGCAAATTACCCTCTCTTCTCTCTGTTAAAGTATACCATATTGCATCTGGAACTGAAGAATTTTCAAAATCGCTACTAATTATCCCAAAAATCTCTTGAGAACCAAAGTTACCCGCACCAAAAGACAACAGAAAATCCAAATATGAACCTGTGAACTTTAACCCAAGTTTTTCTTCTGCTTGAATAATTAATTCTCTTGAGCGGGGACCCACAAAATCACTTAGTTCTGCATTAGACAAAATAATTTTTTTAGCTTGATTATATGCTTCCATACTCATATTTTTCCCTCCTCGAACTATTTAAAATCACTAACTCTATGTTTCCAATAATCTTTGCGCCATTTATCAAATTCATTCCTGTTAATCCCACTAGGGATAGTATTAGGATTAATGTGGATTATCTTACTATTTTCTTTGTGAAATGTTTGTGTAACCTCAGCAATAGAACTTTCATTTCTTTGTGTCATGTGATGGAGATTTATAGGCTTTCCATCTGAACCTAACGGTGCTAACCCCTTTTCCATTCTTTCAAGATTAGTTCTACCACGCGCATCTTTCATATGTGGGTCTATAATATCATCTCTCTGATAAACTTTCACGTTCTTATATACGGTTGTCTTATTCCAATATTGATAACCATTATCCGTACCCTTAGCAAGCTTCTCAGCTTCGTCCGTCCCCTTAACCGCTTTCCCCGAAACCCCTTCGCCCCGGCTCATTCGCTGGTACAGTTCTTTCGCGTGTTGGACGAAGTGGGAGCTTCCTGTTGTCGCTAAAGTGGCTCCATGAGTGGCTCCGGCAACAGCGATGGCAGTGGCTGGGGCTCCGACCGCCGCTCCTACTCCCGTGCTGCTAAGGGCGATGCCGCCTGCTTCTAAAGCGGTGAACCCG
>NZ_JHVN01000040.1 GCF_000620165.1 Anoxybacillus tepidamans PS2 | reverse complement strand
AAAGTGTTGAAAAAGTATGATGTCAAGAAAAAGTTCACGGAAGACGTGAGTTTTTTCTTTTCTTTTTGCCTTACTTATGATAACTTAAGTCTATACCTTGTGATTGAAGGGATCGTAATTTGATCCACTTTTTTAGGTTTTGGATCATGGCGGTGATCCAGACCTGAATCTGTACGTATGGAACTCCGCGGTATCGTGCAAAACGAAGCCCGTGGAGTTCTTTACTTTCTGCAAAACTTCGTTCAATAGTAGCGGGACGAACCAATCGAAGGATTTGTCCTCTTTCTGATAGCCGCCGTTTTCTCATTTGTTCGTAGACCTCTTGATGAACCGAGATCCGGAGTACTCGATCTCCTTTTCCTTTCGCGGCAGGACATCCTGTACAACTGCCTTTCACGACAGGTTTGTATTCATGGTATCCGGCGCGAGTGGACGTCGAATAGGTAAACTCCACACCACAAGGGCCAACATAGACATCTTCTTTCACTCCACGGAAGTGACTGGAACGGCATTTCGGATGTTCTTTTCGATGAAAGCGAAGATAAGAAATATACGCTCCGATCCCTTTCTTTTCGAGCCCCCGTCCAAGCCGTGCGTTATAGTAGCCGGCATCTAGCACGATTTCTTCCGGCACATAGCCGATTCGTTGTTTCACCCGCTCGATTCGTTCCAACAGCACGCGATGCCCCGGCACATTCGCTGACGTAACATAGGCATCTAAAATAAAATGGTGCAGGGTTTCGACGATGCGATGATCATGAAAAGCAAACCGACCACGAGGATCATGCTTGACAGATAGTCCTGCATCTGGATCGGTAGTACTGAAAAGGACTTCTTTCCCCTCCTCTTTTGGCGGCTTGGGAGAAAGGGGTTTTTTCCCATGTTGTAAGCGCTTTTGATTCAGTAGCTGTAGCACGTCCTCGTCTTCCTTCTCCATCACCTTGACGCGTTTTCGCTTATTCGCATTCGCTTTTAGCTCGGTTTCATCCGCAGCCCACGTTTCTGGAGATAAAAATCCTTCTTTTTGAATCTGTAACAGGACACACTCGAATAAGGCTTCCCATACCTTTGGATCAACACGATGACGAAGGAACTTCGATACACTGGAGTGACAGGGGACCGAATCGTCCTTAGAAAGGCCTAAAAACCATCGATACGTGATGTGCTGTTCAATTTGTTTACAGGTGAAACGAACAGAACGAAATCCTTCGATATACTGAATGATTAAAATTTTAACAAGCATCAATGGGTCAAGCGATGGACGACCTTTGTCTTCTGAATACAACGGTTTTAGTAACGAATACACGTAGTTCCAATTCATCGTTTTGTCAATCTGAACGACTAAATGATTTTTGTCGTACATGTTTTCATAAGCTTGTCTGTTCTTTTTCAGTTCGAATTTTGAAAAAGAAAAATACATAGTTCTTCATCCCCTTCTTCATTGCTTTTCCCTAAAATTTTAACAAAAGAAAAACGATTTTGTCGTTGACAAAATCGTTTTTCAACAGTCTGTAGAGGTACACATACCTCTACTTTTTTTAATTCCAATTTAACTCTTTATAGTTTTCTGCAGATCTCTCCTCTAAAGATCTATGAAATCCATTAACCATTCTTCATATTTTCTTTTGTTTGCTCGTATAAAAATAAATCTCAACAATACTTCACTCTTTTTCGACTTCTATAGTGAACGAGGTCAAACGATATTATGCAAGATTTAATTAAAAATTACGAGGTGATAAAAATGAAAAGGAAAAATGTAAATATAAATCTAAATGTAGACTTTTAGGATGTAATTGACTTACTGAACGCAATGTTCCCTCAAATTCTCCCTAATGTCGGAAATTTTCTGGCGAGTTTAAAACCTTAAACATGGATTATCGTATTATTGGTCCTCATTATTATCGTCCAACAAGTCTATATTTTTTCAATGCAAAGAGGCTTCAAAGAGTAGCCCTCTTCAATTTCTTCTAACCACTGTCGCTTAGTTCCATACCTCGTAACACTGCTTTTTCTCCAATAAACAGTATCGAATGCACTTAATTCATAGTAGGATCTTGCTTATCAAAAATTGATAAGAGGATATCAAAAATTGATATACGGAAATATTCACAATAAAAATTCCGCTTATCAAAAATTGATATACGAGGGTATCAAAAAATGATATACGGGATTTTTGTGGATAAATCGCTTATCAAAAATTGATACCCCATTGTCAAAAAATGATAAGCGAAATTTCGCTTATCCAAAAATGATATAGGGAGATATCAAAAATTGATATTGAATAAATACGAAAGTATTAAGAAATATATTAAATTAAGAAATAAATGAGATAAGTAAAAAGCAACAAAAACCAAACCATATTAACTTAGAAACCATTCTCCAAACAAAAAAGCAGCAAGAGAGCTATATCCTCTTGCTGCTTAACATCTCATACTAACTTGCGTACGATTCCGCTCGGTGTAATAATCTTGACCGACACAGAACGTTTCGTCCGTTGCTTCACGATAGTCGTTTTGCTACCGTCGTCACGGACATGTTCTTCCTTTACATCCTCTTTGGTGACGATTTCCAAACCTTGTACCGCGTGAAGATGATCTCCGTGCGAAACAAGCCCATTTACGCCGCCTGACCCTAATAATAGCATCATTTGACCTTGATTAATAGGGATAGCAGGTTGTCCTCCTATTTCAAGCGTACGAGGCTTTGTACGCTCTTTAAACGCTTGAAATCCTTTGGAAAACCGGATGCCTTCTGCAAAGTCAGCCTTTGCTAGAAAGCGGCTGTGGAATGTCCGGATGATAATATCTCCACTTGGCACATTCCATGTTTTACGTCCAATGAATTGCTCGATGGACGCTACTTTTGATTGGACAAATTCCTCCTTGTCCATTTGAAGCAGAAATTCAAAGAGTTTTTGATTAAACTCTTTGAATTTCCCGCTCTTCTTCCGAGCGATGGCGATACATTGTCGATAATCATCGTAATCCTCTTCCGAAAAGCGCATAATCCCCACTTCTTCAAATTGTGTTGCGAGGAAGCGGGCAATTTTATGATCAGCATATCGATAGGAAGGAATAATATAGATCAATATGCCTCCCTCTTTGAGATACTTGGTGTTCCGCAAGAGTTCCACATATTCCTTACGCTCCGCGGACGTATCCCCTACCCCCTTCATCGTAAAATCGTAAGGCGGATTCAAAAATACCAACGAAAAAGTATCATTCTGAATCGCCATTGTCTCAATGGGCGCGTTGATTACACAATCAAGCACCTCATCGGCCTTCTCGGCTCGTGCTTTGTCTAATTCTACTCCGTAGGTGACGATATTACAATCGTCCGTACGGAAAGCCTGTGCCAATTGATGAAGGATGGCACCCTCCCCACAAGTGGGGTCAAGCCATGCTCCGCTTCCCTCGACATTCAGTAGTTTGATAATATAATCCCCTTGGCACTGCGGTGTGGCAAAGAAGCCTGCTCTTAATTTGTTACCGATATGTGACACGGATAGTCCCTCCTATTCGTTTTATAAAAGATAACCGTCGATCAATTCCATAGATAATACATTTTTTCTCTCATGGAAACAAAGCAACCTTGACCAATAATAATATGGTCTCTGACAGGAACTCCTAATGTTTGCCCTACTTCCACGAGTCTTTTAGTGACATGGATGTCTTCGGGGGATTCAATCGAAGACCCAGACGGATGATTGTGTGCACAGATAATGGAAGCGGCACTTAATCGATCTTCTGTCCCTTTTATGAATAATTCGTTAAAACAAAACGAGTGTTGTCCATGAGAACAACACCCGTTTCCACATCAGAACGGTAGGTCATCGGGATGGATGTCAATCGGCTCCGCATTTCGGAACGGGTCGTCATCGTAACCACCACTATATCCATCGGATTCATACGGTGATTGAAGCGGTTGGTTGTAGCCACCTGATTTCGTACTTTTTGCGGTTCCCGATGCACGTCCTGTGCTTTCTGAGCTACCCTTCGGCTCAAGGAATTGCACACTCTCCGCCACCACTTCGGTGACATACACACGCTTTCCATCTTGCCCTTCGTAGCTTCTCGTATGTAATCTTCCATCGACACCTGCCATACTCCCTTTTTTCAAAAAGTTTGCGACGTTTTCAGCTGCACGGCGCCAGACGACACAATGAATAAAATCTGCCTCCCGCTCGCCTTGTTCATTCGTGAACGGACGGTTAACAGCTAGTGTGAATGTTGCCACCGCTACGCTACTTGGAGTGTAACGTAATTCCGGGTCTTTTGTTAATCTTCCCACGAGGATTACTCTGTTGATCATAATTTCACTTCCCCTTTCATTGTTTAATCATTCTTTGATTTCCCAAAACATATCCCAGAACTTTCGGAGTTTGTTTATTAAGGAAAATTCTTTAATTGATTTGCTTCCTAAATGATATGTCTCACTTCCAGCCTCTCTCCAAAGTATCTTTTGACCAGTCTCTGCCTCAATACAACGGATTACCATTAATATTTCGTGCAGAGCGTCTTTTTTGCTATCGGCGCGAGCCGTATAATATCGTTTCGATCCATCTTGTAGATTAATCTCCACCTTAATTCGTTTCTTTCCTTTCCGGTGCACCATTTCAAGACGCACCTGATTGGTTACGTTTTTGAAAACCTCTGCTAGCTGAATACTGTTCATTTTTATCCATCCTTTCTAAAGAGTAATAAAAAAAGCGCTCTTTAGAACGTCTAATGGGCATAGGAATTCCTATGCCGTAAGATCGTTCCAAAGAACGCTTGGTTTGGTAAAACACCCGCTGACCCTGATGTTCCAGAGTCGCTAAACAAAAAAAATAATACACTTTTATTATAGTTCAAACTAGAAATTTCGACAATTGTTTTTTGCATAACTTTCATCTCATAATAGAGATGTGTCTTTTCATAAGCTCCCTATCCGTAAAAGGTCGAGTCATATCAACAGATAATCTCAAGGTTTATTTGTCTAATCAGATATCTCTTTTTCCAAGAGCACAAACCATTAAATAATGGTTTACAATCCACGTTCTAGATGCCTTTATCTAAGAAGAAAACATATTTTCCGTGGATTTACGTGTTTTTTTACAAGATAGAAATTTGAAAAACTGATTTACAAAGGTTCTTTTAAATTTAAATTGAAAATGACCACCCGAAGGATGGTCACTGATAATAATGATATATAACTCTTTTACCTACGATTTGCAATTCTTTGCGTCTCCGCCAAACCACGCTACAATATCGATGTATGCGCAATTATCTACCGATTTATTGGCTGTAACGCAATCTACCAGTTGTTTATCGCAACAATCATCTTCCCATCCAAAATTTGCATAACATCTGTCATGGGCCCGACAACAACTATCAATTGCATTGATTGGAGTTCCGCCACCTTTTGACATACCGTCTCCGCATCCTGGTCCGCAGTGTCTATAAGTTCCTGCACATTCAACTAAGCAAAAGCTAATTGGAAACCCTTCAGCTTCTACATTGTTTTCCCTATTCATCAATTGAACAGCATGATTTGTTTCTTTAAAGAATGTTGAACTGAACTCAGTTCTAAATAGCTGCTTTACTTCGCCATTATCAATGCTAAGACCAAGAACCTCTTTCTGCTCCGGGTCTGATACATCTGCAGAATAGTACAAGAAAACGTTGCTATCTTTTTGTGATTCAAGGATGTACAGTTTTGCATGCTTTTCTTTGTTAAGAAGTACAATTGATTTAAACTGGGCCTTCCCATCATCCCAAACAACTTCTCCTTTAATTGCCTCAGTTACTTGGAGGCCGAGCGTTGAGGTTGGATATTGTTTTTCCATAGACTCTTTGATTTTTTTAAATGTGTCATCTTGTTCCACTTTGTTTAATAAGTCTGTTTGCTCTTCTTTTGACAAAAGAACGATATTTTGTAACATAATCTTTTCCTCCTTAGTTCATCATTGTCAAACCAAAAATGTAGCTACATTTTCAAACACCACTTCCAACTAACGCGTTAAAAGGAAGGAAAGGTGGTACCCGGATTCGAACCGGGGATCTAGGTTTTGCAGACCTCTGCCTTACCCCTTGGCTATACCACCATTTTTATAAGTTGATTACCAACTTACATGATGATGTATAAAATTTTGTGTAAAGCATTTTACTAGAGCAAAATAAAAAAGGTAGGGTATTCTCTGATTGAACCCAAACATTCCAGAGAAAGGAGAACCCTACCTATGTCTAAAAGTATACCGAATGTCGACTGGGCAAATCAACTGGAAAGTGTCATTCGTCAGTTTATAAAGGAAAAATTAGAACTGATCATGCGGGAAGAAATTAAAAATTTCCTCGAAATGGAACAAGCCGGAACGTCGAATATGAGAAACGGCTACTATCAACGAAATTTAGATACGCAATATGGCCGGATTGAGGGTCTTTTGGTCCCTAGAGACCGAAACGGA
>NZ_JHVN01000039.1 GCF_000620165.1 Anoxybacillus tepidamans PS2 | reverse complement strand
ACAGTCGAACCATCGAGATGGCCAATAAGCCGTCCCTTGTCCGAAGGCGATTCATCTCCCACCTACTCCCTTTCGTTCCTTGAGGTGGGAGTCTTCTCGCCTAAAGTGATAAAAGCGCACGGGATGAGGGTTCAAAAAAGGAACGGCATACCCCGTTTAAAGCGTTTAAAAAGAAAAAAAGTAAAACATTTTCTGCAAGTGCAAAACCGATAAACACAAACGCCCATATCCCGATCGAAGCAACTATTACATTTTTCCTTCCAAAGCGATCCGACAAATAGCCGCCGATAAACCCGCTAAATAGGCTAAAGAACGCGCTTGTGCCGATAATCATCCCCGCTTCTACAGCGCTGGCGCCTTTTACTTTCGTCAAGTAAATCGATAAAAACGGAATCGTCATAAAAGTAGCGGTTCTCGCAAATAGCGTTCCGATAATGATATGTATACTGATGGGATGTAATTTTCTTAACAACCCGGCACGCTCCTCTTCTAATCGTATATTTTGAAAATAATAGTCCTCTCGATTATGATAAAAATGCAAATATTTCTACTAGGAGGTTTTCATATTGAAAACATACCTTTCTCTTCTGTTTGCCGTCATGTTTTTAGTCATGTGCGGCTTCGGCATCATCATCCCTGTTCTCCCGTTTTTTGCAGAAAAAGTTGGAGCAAATCCGACTGAGCTGGGACTGTTGATGGCCATCTACTCGCTCATGCAACTTTTATTTGCTCCGATCTGGGGCCGTATTTCCGACCGATATGGACGAAAACCAATTTTATTTATCGGCATTACTGGGCTATCCCTCTCCTTTTTTCTATTTTCAATCGCTCACACCCTTTCGATGTTATTTGTTGCGCGTGTTATCGGAGGGATTCTTTCTTCAGCTACAATGCCTACGGCCATGGCATATGTTGCTGACGTCACGACACCGCAAGAACGCGGCAAAGGCATGGGAACAATCGGAGCAGCGATCGGGCTTGGATTTATTTTCGGTCCGGCAATTGGCGGAATATTTTCAAAGGCTAACCTGCACACTCCATTTTTGATAGCGGGATGTCTTTCTCTTGCCACATCGCTATTTGTGTTATTGTTTTTAAAAGAATCGTTGCCAAAAGAAAAAAGAATATTAAAAACTGGAAACAAAATTTCAGTTTGGCGAACCATTAGTGGACCGATGATATTCCTATATGTGCTGCAATGGTTTATTTCGTTTTCGCTATCGGGGTTAGAAGCAACGTTCGCTTACTATTCAGCGAAGCGCGCCGGTCTTCATTCTGCTGAGTTAGGGTACATTTTCATGATCATGGGCCTTGCGAGCGCGTTCATTCAAGGCGGGCTGATTGGCAAGCTGATCCGTTCATTTGGCGAGGGAAAAGTCATTCAGGGAGGAATTGTGATTTCCGCCATTGGCTTTGCACTTATTTTGTTCATACATAATTTTTTCACCGCTGCCCTTTATTTATCGATTTTTGGCATCGGAAACGGGGTTATTCGCCCATGTTTATCATCGCTTGTTACGAAACATGCGACAGGTGGCCAAGGAAGTGCGACGGGGCTGCTTTCGTCCTTTGATTCGCTTGGACGCATCGCCGGGCCACCGATTGCCGGATGGTTATTTACAATTACGATAGACCTCCCATATGTATCCGGCATTGCTCTATCCGTTCTCGCCCTTTCCTGCTATTATTTATTCGCTTACAGACTAAAAAAGGTACAACAGGTCGGTTCATAAAGGAAGCGCTTGACGCTTCCTTTTACAATGATCGATCATGCTGCTGAAAAGCTGCATGTTGTTTTGATTCTTTGACAAAAAAATAAATAATGAACAAGAGGGATATGACATCAAATGCAGCTGCCATGCTCCTTAGTCCAATCGCATCCAGCAAAAAGCCTGTGCCAAGAAGAATGACTTGAAACATGATGCGATCAAGCATGTTTATGAACCTTCCCCACCTTCCCTCCGTTAAGAGGTGGAAATGTTAAAAAAATCAGAAGGAACATGCCGTTGCAAAAAACTCTAAATTGCCGATAATACCGCCCCATATCCCTAATCTTGTAATAAATTCCTCTGCAAGAATGAGCCATACATTTCTGTTTTTCCACATCCCCAACGTTTCCCTTTCTTTTCCAAACATATTTTACCACTATATTTCGATTGACGAAACATTTTTCTTAACGACCTTCTTCATTTTTAGTTACATTGATTATTTAGAACATAGTTTTGTTGAATAAAAGCAACTAAAAGTAGGCGTGAAACGAAAAAATTGTTAAGATAGAAAAAACAGATGAAAGGGTGACTGAAATGTCTATCAAGTTATACTATACCTCTCCCTCTACAACAAACTGGGTCACGACGGTGACAAGCCAGCAAAAAGAAGGAAATACATACATCGTAACATTGGCGGAAACCGCTTTTTATCCAGAGGGTGGCGGACAACCTTCCGATAGTGGCACAATCGAGGGAATTCGTGTGATTGATGTGTTTGAGAAAAATGGAGAAGTGTATCATCGGCTTGCGACTCCTGTCGCCTCATCAACCGTGCGTTGTGAAATTGATGGGCGCCGCCGCTTAGACCATACACAGCAACATAGCGGACAACATTTACTATCTGCGGTGTGCATCGATTTATTTGACGCCCATACGGTAGGTTTTCATCTCGGTAATGATGCTGTCACAATTGACTTAAACATTCCATCACTATCAGACGAACAGCTGCTTGCCATCGAAGATCGGGTTAACGAGCTCATTTACGCGAACATCCCTGTTGAAACATATTACGTTTCAAAGGAAGATGCCGCCGCTCTTCCATTCCGCAAGCTGCCGGAAGTAGAGGGGGAAATCCGCGTCGTAGAAATGAAAGGTGTCGATCTTTCCGTCTGCTGTGGTACGCACGTATCAATAACAGGAGAAATCGGAATCATTAAGCTGTTAAAAACGGAGAAGCATCGCGGCATGACACGCCTCTTCTTCAAATGCGGACAGCGCGCGCTCCATGATTACCGATCATCACATACCACTTTAACAACAATTGCGCAGCATTTTGCAACAAATCGCGACATGCTCGCAAATGTTTTATATAAATTGGAAGCAGAAAACAAAGAGTTGCAAAAACAGCTGCAGCAGCTAAAACAAACGCTATTCCGAATTGAAGCGGAAAAAATGGCCCAACAGTCCCATGCCGCCCCTTTTGTTCTTAAAGTGTATGACGACTTGACGCTAAAAGACTTGCAAATGCTCGCCAACGAAATCGCTTTGCAACATCATAAAACGGCTATTTTAGCAACAACAGTTGAAAACCGGCTTGTCATTGTTAAAAGCCCTACCCTTAACTTGCATATTGGGAACTGGTTAAAACAACAGCTGCAGTCGGCGAATGGAAAAGGTGGAGGAAACGAACGACAGGCACAAGTCGCTTTTCCATCTAATATAGAGCTTTTTTCGTTTATAAACGAGTTGCAAGCGGAAAAGCAGCTTATGCTGCCAATTGACTAATTCGGCGTTTCAGCATATTGGCGTACAATACATTACAAAAATATTACAAAACCTACTCATTTCCTCTAGCCGAAATGAAAATTTTTCTGTACACTACTAACGTATGTTGTTTTCGTTAAGGAGTAGTGGCTGATTATGGTAGATTTGTCTTATCAACAGCTAAAAGAACGAATTACCCAATTAGAAAAAGAAGTTGAGTTTTATAAAAGTTTTGTAAAAGAGCTTTCTTTTCCTTTTCAGTTCACAGACTATACGTTAGAAATGAGAATGGAAAAGAGGCGCGGGCAGAAAGAACCGACAATAACGTCTTTTGTCTCCCAAGAAAAAAACGGTGTCAATCTTCAAGTGCATATAGATCCGTCCACCGATTTGCCATTTGAGCGCCTTGAAGCGTTTTTAGCACCGATTCTTGATCTTGTCCCTCATCATATCGTATTTGTCGACGGCAACGGCATTATTACACTATGCAACTTACAAGCAGCGAACGATACAGGAATGGATCGGGACGCAATGATTGGCAAACATATACGCGAGTTATTACAATTGCCAGATGAGGCCATCATCACGTTAAAATCAATTGAGATGAACGAACCTATTTATAATCAAGAAGTGCTTGATCGATACTATGGAATTATTAATACACGTTTGATTCATAATGAAGACGGATCCATTAAGCGCGTGATTAGTATGTTTCAATCGCTCAACATGATGAAGGAAACAGAAAAGCTGGCAGTAGCAGGGCGCATCGCTGCCGGCATTGCCCACGAAATCCGCAATCCCCTTACGACGGTTCGCGGATACTTGCAGTTTTTTAAAAATGATCTTCCTGATAGGATCATCTCGCTCATTGATAAATTGCTGATCCCAGAGCTAGATCGGGCCAATAGCATTATTACCGATTTTTTAAATATCGCTAAACCGGCTGAAGTGAAAACAGAAAAGATAAATATTAACGAATTCCTTATGGAAGATTTAGGACTTTTACTGCGCAGCGAAGCATTGCTTCATGACATTGAAGTGGATTACGACTTGGACGAACGGTTAAATAGCTATGATGTCGAAGCAGACAGAAACCAATTGCTGCAAGTCTTTTTGAACTTATTTCACAACGCGATCGAGGCCAAAACTGAAAAAGCGATGTGCGTTTTCGTTTCAAGCAAGCTCCATAACAACCTTGTGCAAATCTATTTTCGCGATGATGGACCTGGAATTCCTCCGACGATTATTGATCATATTTTTGATCCATTTTTCTCAACAAAGGAAACAGGGACGGGGCTCGGATTATCTCTGTCGAGAAAAATTATTGAATTGCATAAGGGAACAATGAAAGTGCAAAACGGTGATGTAGGAGCATGTTTTATTATTGAACTGCCTGTTATTAAGCGGGAAACTGCCTCTTCATGAGGTAGTTTCTTGTTTTTGTTTGTGCACTTGTCTTGGCTGCTCACCATGAAAGGAGGAATTTTTATGAGGCAAACGTTTACTCTAAAGCAAAAAACGGCTCAACTCTTTCACATTCTTTTTCCCATTTTAGTGACACAAATAGGACTTTATGCGATGAACTTTGCCGATGTCACGATGTCAGGGCATGCGAGCGCCGAAGATCTAGCTGGTGTAGCAATCGGTTCAAGCGTCTGGGTCCCCGTATTTACTGGAATTAGCGGCATATTATTAGCTTTAACGCCAATCGTTGCTCAGCACCTTGGGGCTGGACGGCATAAACAAATTCCTTATTACGTTATACAATCGGTTTATTTAGCGATCGCCATCGCCTTATTAGTTCTGTTGTTCGGTTCGCTTGGGCTGCATAACTTTCTTATGAGAATGAAACTCGATGAAAACGTACGGCGCATCGCCTATCATTATCTAATTGCCCTTTCATGCGGGATCATTCCTTTGTTTATTTACCATGTCCTCCGTTGCTTTATCGATGCGCTCGGGCAAACAAAAGTGACAATGCTGATTACGCTCGCTGCCTTACCTATCAATGTGCTGTTCAACTATTTATTGATTTATGGACGGTTCGGATTTCCTAAATTGGGCGGAGTCGGCGCAGGGTACGCCACAGCAATTACATATTGGTTTTGTTGCTTCATCGCTTTTTTTGTAGTTCATCGGTTTCACCATTTCTCCCGTTTTCAAATCTTCCGCCGCTTTTATCGTGTTTCGTTTTCGGCTTGGAAAGAACTATTGAAAACAGGCGTACCCATCGGATTTGCGATTTTCTTTGAAACAAGCATTTTTGCTGCTGTTACGTTGTTAATGAGCCAGTTTAGCACAGCGACGATTGCGGCTCATCAAAGCGCCATCAATTTCGCCTCACTTCTTTATATGCTTCCGCTGAGCGTTTCGATGGCGCTCACCATTGCAGTCGGATTTGAGGTTGGAGCGCAACGTTACCGTGATGCTAAACAGTATAGTTTTCTTGGAATTGGAATGGCGGTTGCTGCAGCCGTTGTCACCTCATTATTCCTCTATTTTTTCCGGAGCGAGGTGGCCGCTATGTATACAGATAATCGATATGTGCTGCTATTGACCAAACATTTTCTTTTGTATGCCATTTTTTTTCAGTTTTCTGATGCCATTGCTGCTCCGATTCAAGGGGCGTTGCGCGGATATAAGGACGTTAACGCGGCTTTCGTTGCTTCCCTGCTATCTTATTGGTTGATTGGCTTGCCTGTGGGATACATATTAGCCAATTTCACCTCCGCACAAGCGTTTGGATATTGGATCGGGTTAATTACAGGGCTGGCTGCCGGTGCTTTCTTCCTTTCTTTCCGGCTGTTATTTATCCAAAAAAATATGATGGCGAAAAAAGAGACGGAAGAAGTTTGATTGATCTTCTTCCGCTCTTTTCTTTATTTGTGATTTGTGGCTTTTCGCCCCTCATCTTTAATTTGTTAGCACCATGCCGCACCAACAATAATTAACAAGATGAATAGGACGACAATCAATACGAAGCCGCGACCGTAGCCATAGCCTCCATAACCATATCCGAAGCCGCCATAGCCGCCAAAGCCACCGTAGCCCCAGCCATATCCAAATGGCATACTATCCCCTCCTTTTGGTTACTTTTTTGTCATCGCTGGTATTAGTACATCCAGCCACCAACAAATGCTGCACCAACGATAATTAACAAAATGAACAACACTACGATTAACGCGAAACCGCCGCCGTAAGCTGCACCCATCTTGAGCACCTCCTTCGTTTTTGTACTAGTAAATTATTCACTTACACTCAAAATGGTTAGACGTTTTTGCAAAAATGGGTGTTTGCTGATAAGAAAAATAAAAAATTATTAGTGAAACATCATGTTCAAACACATATGAGCGCCCTTTTGCTTCAAAAACGATCCGTAGCAGCAACGGGCAAAATCCCCCTTCTTATAAGACAGCAGTCTTCTAAAACACATAAAAGAAGACCTTCAGATCAGAAGGTCTTCTTTTATGATTCTAGCGACTTATGTTTATGCAATTGTTGCATCCTCTTTGTTTTGGCGAATGAAAAAATAATTAAGGCGCACCAAATGCAGCTGAAGGCATAAAAGTGCGTTTTTGTGAATGTCTCGTGAAATAGAAAAATGCCGAGCAACAAACTGATCGTTGGGGAAATGTACTGAAGAAAACCAACCATCGTAAGCGAAATCCGCTTCGCTCCCTTCGCAAAATATAATAGCGGCAACGCAGTGGCTGGGCCCGCACCAATCAACAGAACCGTTTCCCATAAAGAAAGTGAAAGCATATTATGATGATGACCATATAAAATTATTAAGTATCCGAGCGAAAGAGGTGTAGCAATCATCGTTTCAAATGTCAAACCGATCGCTGATTCGAACGTTGTCAATTTTTTCACTAAGCCATAGAAACCGAACGTTAACGCAAGCGACAAAGCAATCCAAGGAAACTTGCCATATTGAAATGTAATAAGACAGACTCCTAAAAATGCCAATAAGAACGAAACCCACTGCCATATATTTAATCGTTCTTTCAACGCCACCATTCCTAAAAGGACACTGACAAGCGGATTAATATAGTAACCTAAACTTGCTTCAACGATGTGTCCATGGTTTACAGCCCATATATAAATAAACCAGTTGGCGCTGATTAGGAAAGCAGAAGCAACCACTCCCCCCGCCAGTTTTGGCTGTTTCAGCATCGCAACAAGCTGCTCCCCACACAATCGTATTTGCTTGGTCGCAACTAGCAATCCAAGCATAAAAATAAATGACCAGACGATGCGATGTGCCAAAATTTCCATAGCTGCATGTTCATCGAGCAGCTTCCAATAAATCGGCAACACTCCCCACATCAAATAAGCAGCCGTGGTATATATCACGCCGACTTTTTCATCATGTCCTTTCATTGCTACATATCCCCTTTGTTTTTCAAGTCGTGAATAGTTTAATTATAAATCGTTTTGCTTGCCTTTCCAAGAAAAAAACCGATCAGCTTTCTTTCTGCAATAAGCAAGTTTTTTGTAGCTAATCACGATAACTTCCTCTCACTCAAGAAGGATTTAGTAAAAATTTAACGTATCTGTTGAGAAATCCCCTACCTTCAAATGACATGCGGGTGGGAGAAGTTCGTTTACCACCAGCCTTTTTTCTTAAAATAAAAAGCAATAGAAATCCCTAATCCGATCATTAACACTAGTGCATAAGCATATCCATATTTCCACGCCAATTCAGGCATCAACTTAAAATTCATACCGTACACCCCGGCGACAAATGTCATCGGCATGAAAATGACACTTACTAGCGTTAACGTTTTCATGATTACATTCATATGATCAGATTTTAATGAAAGCTGCAAATCAAAAATGCCCGATAACGTCTCTTTCAACGTATCAAGTGCAGCTGTAATCCGAGCAAATCTGCTTGTAACATCTTGGAGATATGGCCGCACTTCTTCTCCTATATACGGAAATTTTGGATGATGAAGGACTTTCATCATTTCCTCTTGCGCCTCTATGATTTGACGAAGCTCGTGAAGTTTTATTTTCCATCGATATACACTATGGCCGATGTCATTTTCAAACGGTGTTTTAAACACTTGTTTCTCAAGCGTTTGAATATGGTCGGATATATCATCGATAATACGTAAAAAATGAAAGGTCAGTACTTCAAAAAACTCATACAATACAAAATCAGGGGAAGAACTGTGCTCTAAATGGTGAAACAGTTTATCTTTGATTTTTTCAACTATCGGGGCATCGTCTTTCGCATAACTAATGACGTGTTGCTTTGTCACGATCAGCTGTAGGCGGCTTATTCGCCAATCACTCTGCACGAAAGCAAGCGAAACAAAAATACAATCATCGTACACGTCGATTTTAGGAAAATCGCTTCCTAACAAAAGCAATTGTTGAGCCAACGGATGGACATTCATTTGTTTTAGCATGATTTGCAGTTCATCTTTGGAGTTTTCATTAAAATGGAGCCAGCATACTTTACTAGATTCGCTATTTGACATGTTTTATTTCCTTTCTTGTATCATGGTTTATTGATTAGTATGAAAAAAACCTTAATCGTTTATAAGCGATTAAGGTTTTCAAAGTGTTGAAAAAGTCAGGCGTCAAGAAAAAGTTCACGGAACATGTGAACTTTTTCTTTTCTTTTGGCTTTACATTTGATACGTTAAAG
>NZ_JHVN01000038.1 GCF_000620165.1 Anoxybacillus tepidamans PS2 | reverse complement strand
AGGAAAAGACCAACATATAAACTAAGAAAAAACAAGGAAAAATCACTTGATATTGTGCGAAATTATTATCTAATGAATGGGCGGCATGATGTAATCTAAAATAGGGTTAGAAAAGGATTATCTCTACAATTAGGAGATAATCCTTTTTTGTTTGAGCCATAGACTAGACGATGGCCATTTCATGTTATTAACTGATCAAATAGAAAAAGTAAGCGAAGACAAACAGATGTACAAAGCCTAAAAAGGAAATAGTGCCCGAAAATATTACAGTTGAACCCATTATAGCCTCGACACAAATGTTAAGGAGAATAAAGGATTAGAAACCTTTAAAAACCAATATGAATGGCGAATACCGCTATTGTGTCTTAGAGATGATAAAACTTGTGGTTAAACCACCAAGAAAGGAAGTTCTACAATGAATATGCTTCAACTAGGGAGGGTTATTATGGGAATTTTAAGCGGTAATCCACAAAATGAACCGATGCATTATGGTGAAGTGTTTGGGGTTTGGAGTTATCTTACTGCCAACAAAGGTTTGATAGCTGGATACGAAACGTTCATCAATCATACTGGTGATAGTGATTTAAGACAGATTCTCGAAGATATGGTTCAAACGATGAGACAAGAGGCTGAACAAGTTGAGCAGCTGCTTAAAGCAAATGAAGTCGCCTTACCTCCTTCTCCGCCGGAAAGACCAGCTTCTTCATTGGAGAGCATTCCTGTAGGCGCTCGATTTAATGATCCTGAAATCGCCGCTTCCGTTGCCAAGGATCTCGCAACTGGATTAGTGGCATGTAGCCAAGTCATGGGTCAATGCATTAGAGAAGACATTGCCATGATGTTTGGGCAATTCCACGTGACAAAAGCGCAATATAGCGCACGGATGTTGCGAATTATGAAGGAAAAAGGATGGTTAGTTCCTCCGCCGCTTCACATTCAAACGAAAGAACCTGTACATGCATAACAAAGCTTTAGTTAAGCCCCATTATTTTTGGGGCTTTTTAACATAATCCACCGAGAAGTCTCAAGTGTAGGTGGGGGAGGTTTATGGAATGGGGTGCGTTGGCATTGCCATTTACTATTGGTTTCGTTTTCTAAAGGCACAAATAAAATCAATTGTTTACATTCTTTATTTTTCCAAAAGGATTTTCCGCTTAATTACTCGAATAAAAAACATGTTATTAACTTATTTTACAGAAACTTAAAGGGGAATAGAAGAATGCTGAAAAATGAATCGTTACAGCCAATGATCGCTGCAATGATTGAGAATATAGAAAAAGTCATTGTTGGAAAGCGAGAAATCGCTACATTAAGCACTGTTGCGCTCTTAGCGGGTGGGCATGTATTACTTGAAGATGTACCGGGCGTTGGAAAAACAATGCTTGTGCGAGCGATTGCAAAGTCTATAAATGCTCAATTTAGGCGCATCCAATTTACACCTGATTTACTTCCGAGCGATGTGATCGGTGTCTCGATTTATAACCAGAAGGAAATGCAATTTGAATATAAACCCGGTCCTATTATGGGCAATGTTATTCTAGCCGATGAAATTAATCGCACGTCCCCGAAAACACAGTCCGCTTTATTAGAGGCGATGGAAGAAGGAAATGTCACGGTGGACGGAGTGACGAGGCCTTTGCCGCGTCCGTTTTTTGTGATGGCAACGCAAAATCCCATTGAATACGAAGGAACGTATCCACTGCCAGAAGCGCAGTTGGATCGCTTTTTATTGAAACTAAAAATGGGTTATCCGTCGTTGGCCGAAGAAATCGATATACTAAATCGAATGGAGAACATATCCCCGATTGAGGAATTACAGCCAGTGATTGATGTTGAAGAGCTGTTGTCATTGCGTCAAAGCGTTAAAAAGGTGTATATCGATGAACGAGTGAAGCGATATATCGTTGAAATTGTACAACGGAGCCGTTCGCATGCGTCAGTCTATTTAGGAGTAAGCCCGCGCGGCTCGATTGCATTAATGAAGGCAGCGCAAGCGTATGCGTTTATGCATCATCGCGATTTTGTCATTCCAGATGATGTACAGCTGTTAGCACCATATGTACTGTCTCATCGAATTATATTGAAGCCAGATGCAAAATTCGATGGAATTTCCGCTGAGCATATTGTTGCTGAGATTGTTGCTAGAACACCTGTACCGTTTCAAAGGTAGTGGATGGTATGAAAAAACGCATTCAGTTTATACGGCAAATGGCAGCGGTTGTCGGTTTATTAGGAATTCTCTTTTCGTATGCAATGTTTCAAGGAGGTTTTGTTAGTTGGTTTTTATTTTATAGTTTCCTCCCGTTCGGGTTATATTCTTTGACGATAATGCTTTACCCGCTCCGTGCGATAAAGATAGAAAGAGTATTAGAAAAGAGGCGATATCATGCCGGTGAAACATTGACAATTACTATTCAAATGACTATGCCTATCTTTTTTCCCATCGCATATATGATCGTCGAAGAGAAATTGCCGCATTCGCTACAGAACGTAAAACGGAGCAAAACGGTTTTAATGCCCTGGCGCAAAGTCGGTTCATACGTTTATGAAATTGATGATTTGCCGCGTGGAGAGCACATATTCGAGATAATTCATGTAAAAATGACGGATTTATTGGGGCTCATTTTGAAGGAAGCTACCTTTTCCATAAAAGATGTGGTAGTGGTATATCCACGTTACGTAGAAATGAGATACCGAAAGATGGAATGGCAATTAGAAGAAGGAGCTGCTTCATCGCTAAGTTCTCTTCACCGGGATCGGACCATGGCTGTCAGCGTTCGTGAATATACGCAAGGAGACCGCTTCTCATGGATTCATTGGAAAGCGTCCGCTCGAAAAAACGAACTGATGACAAAGGATTTTGAAGAAAGACAAAGCGAGGATATTGTTGTGTTTCTCGACCGCACTCCGACGGAATTATTTGAGGAAATGGTCACATTTACTGCTTCTTTCATTCGAGCAGCAATAAAAAAAGGTGTACAAACCGGATTCGTAGCGGTAGGCCGCAACCGTATTGCCGTTCATGCACAAGGAGGAGAGGCCCATCTTCAGCGGCTATTTTATCATTTAGCAACAGTGACATGTGACGGCGAAGAAAAATTTGCCCGCACGATTCAGCAAGAGGCAATGCAATGGCCATTATCCTTTTCGTTTTGTTATGTTACTTCCCGACTCGATCAGGAAACGTTATCAGTTATCAAAGATTTGGCTATAAGGAATCGTCGTGGTGTCGTTTTTTTAATTAAAAAGCAAGGGTCCCATGTGACAAAAGACGAAAAAGAAGCAGCTGAGCAGCTGAAGAAAAAAGGGATTATAACCATTGCAACGTCACCGCAGCATTTTACGAATGCGTTATTTGAAGGTGGGAAATAAAAAGGTGGAACAAAGCCGTACAAAAAAATTTTTATTGTATTTGTTTGCTTTTTGGCTTTTGTGGGAATGGCTGATGCCCCTTGAAACAGTTTCTGACACAAAAAACGTCGGTGTGTTTATTGCTTTTATAGCGTTTTGTTTTCTTTTGTCATTTTTGCAGGTGCGATTCTGGCTGGCTGCATGCCTAAAGCTCGGGTACATTTTTTACGCCGTAAATCATTTGTTTTTTCATGCGCCTTTTTTTTCATTTCTTTGGATGCCGAAACTTTTGCAAGAAGTAATCGACCACATCCCTATTATTGCTCATTTTCGTTGGATCGAAATGACTGATGTTTTCCGCAGCTTCCTATTTTTCTTATTGCTATGGATGCTGACATATCTTGTGCAGTATTGGCTGTTTATCCAGAGAAGAATTTTATTGTTTTATGCTACGACTGTGGCGTATGTTTCTGTGCTGGATACATTTACAGCTTTTCGTGGCAATGGGGCGATTGTAAGATTAGTGGCAGGAGGTTTTTTCCTGCTAAGTTGGCTTCAGTATGAAAAGCTCCCTGGAACAAAACAATATAAAAAATGGTTGTTTGTATGTACGGCGAGCATCAGCTTATCAATATTTGCTGGATATATCGGACCGAAGCTTGTACCGCAATGGCCTGATCCGATTGCCTTTATAAAAAGGTATACACAAGAAGCAGAGCAAGGAACATCCGGTTCATCTGTCAAAAAAATCGGCTACGGAAACAATGACTCCCAATTGGGCGGTCCTTTTATTGCGGATAATGCCATTGTGTTTACAGCCGAAGACAAACAAGACCATTATTGGAGAGTAGAAACGAAAGATATATATACGGGAAAAGGGTGGATAGCGAGAGACGACGTTCAAATACAAACGTTTGCAGACGAAAATAATGTTCACCGCTGGTTTGAAGATGGTGTGAAGAAAGAAGTGTTAACGGCTAAAGTCCACACAGCCCAGCCATATACGTATTTAATTTATCCAGAGGGATTAAAGAAAGTGAAGGGACCAGAGGGCGTTGTGTTTCGTTTGCAAGTGGCGAACGAAAAAATTTATCCGACCGACCGTGAATCGTATATTTTTGCTTTACAAGAGTATGAACTGACATACGAATATCCGACGTTTTCAGTAGAACAACTTAAGGCCGCTCGTCCGCTGACCGATGAACAAATGCTTAAGCGTTACACGCAGCTCCCGGAAAGCTTGCCTAAACGGGTTCGTGAACTCGCGCAACGTATTGTTGCCGGAAAAACGACGACATATGACAAAGTGAAAGCTATTGAGCAATACTTCCATCTCAATGGATTTGTTTATGAAACAAAAGATGTAGCGGTGCCGCGCGGGAAACAAGATTATGTTGATCAATTTTTATTTGAAACAAAAAAGGGATATTGCGATAATTTTTCAACGTCAATGGTAGTATTGCTTCGCTCGCTTCATATTCCAGCCCGCTGGGTCAAAGGATATACATCGGGCCAATGGATCAGTAAGACGGATGATGGAAAAAACGTCTATAGCATCACCAATAAAAATGCTCATTCATGGGTAGAAGTCTATTTTTCGGGAATCGGTTGGGTGCCGTTTGAGCCTACGCAAGGATTTAGCAATCCGTATGAATTTACCCAGCCCGTTTCGGAAGTAAAGCCGGCTCCTGCACAACAGTCGCCGCATTCTGTAGAGAAGCGTACAAAATTAAATGATGTGTTACGTGGTGAACAAGTCTCATCGACGAACTGGAAAGACAAAATAGCCACTATGTTTGACTGGCGCACCATCGTAGAATTAATGATCGGTTGTGCCGCTATTGCTTGGCTGCTGTACCGATTTAGAAGAAAATGGTGGCCGTATATAACGTTATGGATGTTTAGACAAAAACATGGGAACGAACTGTTTATTAAAGCGTACGTTTCGTTATTAAGACATTTAAAAGACTACGGGTTAAAGAAAAAGGAAGGGCAGACGTTACGCCAGTATGCTGCATATGTCGATGAATGGTTTGGAACAAAGGAAATGAGTCAGTTAACCAATCTGTATGAGAGAGCGATTTATCGGAACGAGAATGTAGATACTGAATGGAACAAAATAAAAGAATTATGGGAAAATTTAATAAAAAGAACAGCGTCTTGACCTTTATGGGAAAGAGTTGATAGAATGGACTAAAATTTAAGACGATGTACCTTCGTATATCCTCGATAATATGGTTCGAGAGTCTCTACCGGGACACCGTAAATGACCCGACTACGAAGGCAGATGATTCTATTTTGCTAGAATTCTGCCTTCGTTTTTTTGTGAAGAAGGTGCGGATTCTAGTTTTTTATTACTCGGATCGAGGTGATAATTGTGCAACAAAATCAAGAAATGATTGTCGTGCTTGATTTCGGAAGTCAGTATAATCAATTGATTACTAGACGCATCCGTGAGTTTGGTGTATATAGCGAGCTTCATCCACATACGATTACTGCTGAGGAAATTCAAGCTTTGAATGCAAAAGGAATCGTGTTTTCCGGCGGTCCGAACAGCGTATACGATGAAAACGCCTTTACATGTGACCCGCGTATTTTTGAATTGGGATTGCCGATTTTAGGGATTTGCTACGGCATGCAGCTAATGACTCATCATTTAGGAGGGAAAGTCGAAAAGGCGACACATCGGGAGTATGGAAAGGCGACGATCCAGGTAGAGCAAGCTTCGAAGCTGTTTGAAAATCTCCCGACTGAACAAGTTGTATGGATGAGCCATGGCGATCTAGTGACAGAGACGCCGGCAGGATTTACAGTGAATGCGACAAGCATTTCGTGTCCGATCGCGGCGATGAGCGATGAAACAAGAAAATGGTATGCTGTGCAGTTCCATCCGGAAGTGCGTCATTCGGTGTATGGAAATGATTTGCTAAAGCGCTTTGTGTTTGATGTGTGCGGGTGCAAAGGCGATTGGACAATGGGAAGTTTTATTGATAATGAAATCCGTAAAATTCGCGAGCTTGTTGGCGGTAAAAAAGTTCTTTGCGCACTAAGCGGCGGTGTTGACTCCTCTGTTGCTGCAGTGCTTGTGCATCGAGCAATTGGTGACCAATTAACGTGTATTTTTGTCGATCATGGCCTGTTGCGCAAGGGAGAAGCGGAGAGCGTGATGAAAACGTTCCGTGAAGGCTTCAACATGAACGTTATTAAAGTGGACGCGAAAGAGCGCTTTTTGAATAAGTTAAAAGGAGTTTCCGATCCAGAGCAAAAACGGAAAATTATTGGAAACGAATTTATTTATGTATTTGATGACGAAGCAGCGAAGCTTGAAGGGATCGAGTTTTTAGTTCAGGGAACTCTTTATACCGATATTATTGAAAGCGGAACGGCGACAGCGCAAACGATTAAATCGCATCATAACGTTGGCGGTTTGCCAGAGGACATGAAATTTAAACTCATTGAACCTCTGAATACTCTCTTTAAAGATGAAGTGCGCGCCCTTGGTACAGAATTAGGGATTCCAGACGAAATTGTATGGCGTCAGCCGTTCCCAGGACCAGGGCTAGGTATTCGTGTGCTCGGCGAAGTGACCGAAGAAAAGCTAGAGATCGTTCGCGAATCGGATGCTATTTTAAGGGAAGAAATTAAAAAAGCAGGACTCGATCGCGAAATTTGGCAATACTTCACGGTGCTTCCGGACATTCGCAGCGTCGGCGTCATGGGGGATGCGAGAACATATGATTATACAGTCGGTATTCGCGCGGTGACATCGATTGATGGTATGACTGCCGATTGGGCTCGCATTCCATGGGAGGTACTAGAAGCGATTTCGACGCGAATTGTGAATGAAGTGCCTCATGTGAACCGTGTTGTATACGATATTACAAGTAAACCACCGGCAACCATTGAATGGGAATAAACACGAATAAAAAACGAACATTTTGATAAAAATGTTCGTTTTTTGTTGACGACCTTTACTCTGGTTGATAAAATATAGATGAAAAGCGAATATTGTCAAAATACGTCGTATAATCTCGGGGATATGGCCTGAGAGTTTCTACCAAGCTACCGTAAATAGCTTGACTACGGGGTATAATGAAGGGAAGAAGTATGTCTTCGTCAATGCCATTTGAGAAGACGATGCTTTCTTGATGTTCGTTATCCCTATAGTCAACGCTTCCGGTAGTCTGCTGGAAGTGTTTTATTATTTTTCAAGGGGGATCGAGAAGTGAGAAAGTATTTTCAGTTTGATGAGCTGGGCACAAACTATCGCACAGAGATTATTGCTGGTTTAACAACGTTCTTATCAATGGCTTATATTTTATTCGTAAACCCTTTTACGCTTTCGTTAGGAGCGGTGAAGGATTTTCCGAACGAACTTCGGATTGATCAAGGTGCGGTGTTTGTGGCAACTGCGTTAGCTGCTGCATACGGCTCGATCTTGATGGGAGTTTTAGCAAGATATCCAATTGCTTTAGCTCCGGGAATGGGATTAAACGCGTTTTTTGCATTTACTGTTGTATTGCACATGCAAATTCCTTGGCAAACAGCATTAGCTGGTGTATTTGTATCTGGAGTCATTTTTACGATTTTATCATTAACGGGAATTCGTCAGAAAATTATTGACGCGATTCCGGTAGAGTTAAAATATGCCGTTGGTGCGGGCATCGGTTTATTTATCACGTTTATCGGTCTGCAAAACGCTAAAATCATTGTCGATAATCCAGCGACGTTAGTCGGCTTAGGCGATTTTAAAGATGGCAATACACTGTTGGCGATTTTTGGTTTAGTCGTTACAGTGATCTTAATGGTACGAAAAGTGAATGGCGGCGTTTTTTATGGCATGGTTATTACAGCGATTGTAGGTATGATTTTCGGCTTAATTAAGGTGCCGCATCAAATTGTTGGCGCGATTCCAGACATTTCACCAACATTTGGTGTCGCAATCAAGCATTTGCCGGATATTTTCACTTTGAAAATGCTTGGTGTTGTTCTAACATTCTTTATCGTTGACTTCTTTGATGCGACTGGAACGCTTTTGGCTGTGGCAAACCAAGCGGGATTATTAAAAGACAATAAATTGCCGCGTGCCGGAAAAGCATTGCTTGTCGATGCGACAGCTGTATTAGTTGGTTCAGTGTTCGGAACGTCCACAACGACTTCTTACATTGAATCTTCAGCAGGGGTAGCAGCGGGCGGACGTTCAGGTTTTTCAGCGGTTGTTACGGGAATTTTGTTCTTATTAGCATTATTCTTCTCGCCGTTATTAAGCGTTATTACCGCTCCGGTAACAGCGCCGGCTTTAATTATCGTAGGGGTATTAATGGCGTCTTCAGTTGGTGAAATTGATTGGAAGAAGTTTGAGGTTGCGGTTCCAGCGTTCTTTACGCTCATCACAATGCCGCTTTCTTACAGCATTGCGACGGGAATTGCGGTTGGATTCTTGTTCTACCCAATCACGATGATTTTAAAAGGCCGCGGAAGAGAAGTTCATCCAATCTTGTATGTATTGTTCTTCATTTTCCTTGCTTACTTTGTATTTTTAAGAGAATAGAACAGGTTGAAATGACTTAGACCAATTCGTTGATTTGCGAATTGGTCTTTTTATTTTAAACATTAAATCCAAGTACGATAATGCAATGCTTCTATTTACAAAAAAAGATTTTTGGTCCAATTTTTAGAAAAATATGTTAAAATGACTTTTAATATATTTATCACGAAGTCTTTCGCCTCTAAGTGGAGTAAAGACGGAAGAGGTTCGTTTATCGTAAAAACACAAGGAAAAGGGGGAATACATATGTTTATTTGTTCTATTGATCGGGATGTTTATTTGAAGTTGTTAACACGTGAAGACACAGAGCGTTTGTTTGCTTTAGTTGACTCGTGCAGACCGCATTTGCGACAGTGGCTCCCATGGGTTGATGCAGTGAAAACAGCAGAAAATTCTAGAGCGTTTATTGAAGGAGGATTGAAAAAGTTTGTTGCAGGCAATGGATTTGAAGCAGGGATTTGGCATAAAGGGGAGCTCGCAGGGGTCATCGGCCTTCATTATATCGACCGCAACAATAGAAAGACGAGCATCGGCTACTGGTTAGGCGAACAGTTTCAAGGTCTTGGGTTGATGACAAAATCATGTAAGGCTTGCATCGACTACGTTTTTCAAGAGTTGAAATTAAATCGAGTTGAAATTCGCTGTGCGGTAGAAAATCAAAGAAGTCGAGCTATTCCGGAGCGTTTAGGATTTGTGAATGAAGGAACGATAAGAGAGGCAGAATGGCTTTATGACCATTTTGTTGACCATGTTGTATATGGGATGGTTGCGAGAGAATGGAGTGCTAATTAATATAGAAGCATGCCGCTAATGAAACAGGCGGCACGCTTTTTTGAACTATGTTTAAAATGGATAAAAATAACATGTATATACTTATTGACGTGTTATGCAAATTGGTGTTATATTATTAAAGCCGTTGCGAAACGGCACAAAAAATTTTAAAAAATAGTTGACGTAAAAAAAGATAAATGTTATATTATTAAAGTCGCTTTTGAAAGAAGCTAACTAAATGATGTTCTTTGAAAAAAGTCGCTTTTGAAAGAAGCTAACTAAATGATGTTCTTTGAAAACTGAACAAAACGAAGCGTCAATGAGAAAAGCGAAGGCGAGCGTTTAACGCCGAAAGGAAAATGTTCTTCCGACGAGACATGCTTGCATGTCGGCGGAGGAAGGTTATTTTCCGCAAGGCGTTGCGAGCCGAAGCTAGACAATAAAGAAAAGCTGAGGACGCCCGATGATCGGCGAAACGCGCTGTAGGGCCTGCGAGGAGGCTATCGCCGCCGCAGCAGGACCGAAGCGTCGCGAGCCGATGGCGTCCGAAGCTAGACAATCAGCCAATCAAATTTCTTTGGAGAGTTTGATCCTGGCTCAGGACGA
>NZ_JHVN01000037.1 GCF_000620165.1 Anoxybacillus tepidamans PS2 | reverse complement strand
AATCGGCACCAAAATGGCACCAAAAACGATATGGTTATGAGAAAAACCCCCTTGAAATCAAGGAGGTTTTTCTTAAATTACATCATGCCGCCCATGCCGCCCATGTCAGGCATTCCTGCGCCACCTTTGTTTTCTTCCGGCTTGTCAGCAACAACAGCTTCAGTTGTTAAGAACATAGCCGCAACAGAAGCTGCGTTTTGAAGCGCAGAACGAGTTACTTTTGTAGGGTCAACAATACCGCTCTCGATCATGTTCACCCATTCGCCAGTTGCAGCGTTGAAGCCAATGCCAGGTTGTTCATTTTTCAAGCGCTCAACGATTACAGATCCTTCCAAACCAGCGTTTTGTGCGATTTGGCGAACTGGCTCTTCGATTGCGCGAAGAACGATTTTCACACCTGTTGCTTCGTCGCCTTCAGCTTGGATCGCAGCAACTTTATTGTATACGTTCAATAACGCTGTACCACCGCCGGCTACGATACCTTCTTCAACAGCCGCACGCGTAGAGTTAAGAGCGTCTTCAATGCGCAATTTGCGCTCTTTTAATTCTGTTTCTGTCGCTGCACCAACTTTGATAACCGCTACGCCGCCTGCTAATTTCGCTAAGCGCTCTTGTAATTTTTCACGGTCAAATTCAGAAGTAGTTTCTTCCAATTGAGCGCGGATTTGGTTGATGCGAGCTTTAATGCGATCAGATTCGCCGGCACCTTCTACGATTGTTGTATGCTCTTTTGTTACAACAACTTTTGCAGCGCGACCAAGCGATGCAATTGTTGTAGATTTCAATTCGCGTCCTAAGTCTTCAGTGATGACTTCACCGCCAGTTAAAACAGCGATGTCTTCTAGCATAGCCTTGCGGCGGTCACCGAAGCCAGGAGCTTTAACCGCTACTGCTGTGAATGTGCCGCGAAGTTTGTTGACAACTAACGTTGCAAGCGCTTCGCCTTCTACATCCTCAGCAATGATTAATAATGGTCTGCCATGTTGAACTACTTGCTCTAATACAGGCAAGATGTCTTGAATGCTTGAAATTTTCTTGTCAGTAATTAAAATGTATGGATTTTCAAGAACCGCTTCCATTTTTTCAGTATCAGTGATCATGTATGGAGAAGCGTAACCGCGATCAAATTGCATACCTTCTACAACATCTAACTCAGTTGTGAAGCCTTTTGATTCTTCTAATGTGATAACACCGTCGTTACCTACGCGCTCCATTGCTTCTGCGATTAATTGACCAACTTCTTCGTCAGCTGCAGAAATCGCTGCAACTTGCGCAATCGATTCTTTGCCTTCGATTGGTTTAGAGATTGCTTTCAACTCTTCAACTGCAACAGCAACCGCTTTTTCGATACCTTTACGGATACCCATTGGGTTCGCGCCAGCTGTTACGTTCTTTAAGCCTTCACGGATCATCGCTTGAGCTAATACAGTTGCAGTCGTTGTACCGTCACCAGCAACGTCGTTTGTTTTGCTTGCTACTTCCGCAACAAGCTTCGCACCCATATTTTCAAATGGATCTTCTAACTCAATTTCTTTTGCAATTGTTACACCATCGTTTGTGATTAATGGAGAACCGAATTTTTTCTCCAATACAACGTTGCGTCCTTTAGGACCTAATGTCACTTTTACGGCATCAGCCAATTTATCTACACCGCGTAGCATCGCGCGACGAGCTTCTTCGCTGAATTTAATTTCTTTTGCCATGAACCATTACCTCCTCCAACAATGTAATATTTAAGTATTTTTATCTATGCTATTAAATCCGTATTTCAAATTAGCCAATAACAGCTAAAATATCGCTCTCACGTAAAATTAAGTATTCTTTGCCTTCATATTTTACTTCTGTACCAGCATATTTTGAGAAGATAATGCGATCGCCTACAGCTACTTCTGGAGCTACACGCTCACCGCTGTCAAGCACGCGTCCTGTACCAACTGCTACGACTTTTCCTTCTTGTGGTTTTTCTTTCGCAGTATCTGGTAACACAATGCCGCTTGCAGTTTTTTCTTCTGTCTGAACTAGCTCAATGACAACGCGATCACCTAATGGCTTTAACACGGAAAACAACCTCCTCAACAAAATTTTTAACTCTCATTTATTAGCACTCATCCCCATCGAGTGCTAACACAATTATAATATTAATGAACTTCCTTTTTTTTTGCAAGTAGAAAATACAAAAAATCATACAATTTTGCATACCTTTTTCATTATGTCACATTCCTATAAATATAAATCGTTTTCATAAAACATTTTGATCATTATTTTTCTGCAAGATGTGCTACAATACGAAAAGCATGATTACTTTTTTAGCAAAGGGGAATTTCCATTGAAACGGCAATATTGGTATGTCATTATTGCGTATATCGCCATGCAGCTGTCAAGCATAGCCGGTGTACCGCTATTGCTTTCTCTTGGCATCGGATCCAACTCTTCTAGCCCGGCTGCAACTGCCTCGGGATACTGGGCAGTTCTTAGTTTCTCAATCACCTTCTTTCTCGTTCTCATTTTGCTGCGAGAAGATATAAAGGAGCGTCATAACCGCTCTTACGTTCCATTGAGCATCGCATGGATGTGGGCAATTGGCGGATTCTTTTTAGCTTTATTTGCTCAAGGTGTCGCCGCTAACATCGAATGGCGCGTTTTCGGAATTGAAATGGGATCCGAAAACACAAAACGAATTGTCGAAATCATTCGCCTTACACCATCTCTGGTCATCGTTACATCCATTATCGGACCCATTTTAGAGGAGTTAATTTTTCGTAAAATTATATTTGGCACTCTTTATCATAAATATAATTTTTTCGTTGCCGCTACGATTAGTTCTTTATTGTTTGCGGCCGTCCATATGGAGTTAGAACATCTCCTTCTCTACTCTGCTATAGGATTTACATTTGCTTTTCTTTATGCAAAAACAAAACGTATTTTCGTACCGATTTTTGCACACGTAGCAATGAACACATTCGTTGTCTTAATGCAAACCGTTTTCGCTGACTACATTGAGCAAATGTTAAAAGAAACAGAAAAGATGCATTTTATATTTGGGGGCTTTTAATATGAGGACTTCACCGTTAAATACTGCACTCTTTTATTTTCTAATGGGATCATTGTTCACCTATTTGGCGATTGAAAGTGCTCATGAAACCATTTGGAACTTTTCAACCGTTGCTTTAATGGTAATGGCTACTTTAGATTTCGGCGTATTTTTGCGCTTACTCACGCTATATATGAGAATCAAAAATCAACAAAAATAAAGAGAGCTGATCGCTATTCTGAATCAGCTCTCTTTTGTTCTGCTAGCAGCACTTTCCGATACGCAATTTTAGAAATCCATATGCTGATTTCATATAAAATCGAAAGCGGAATCATGACAATTAATTGCGACATCACATCCGGAGGTGTAATGATCGCCGCTACGATCAATAAAATTAAATACGCATATCGCCGCCCTTTTGACAAAAACATCGGCGTAATAATCCCAAGGCGCGTTAAAAACATTACAATCACGGGCAGTTGAAATAAAGCGCCAAAAGGTAAAACAAGTTGTAACAAAAACTCAAAATACTCATTGATGCCAATGACTTGGTGAATGCCGAGCTGTGATGCTAAATCCTGCATAAACCGGACAACGAACGGAAATAAAACAAAATACGCAAAACTGACACCAGATAGAAATAAAAATAATGATAAAGGAATGTAGCTTAATGTTACCTTTCTCTCTTTTTCATACAAACCAGGGCTTACAAACGCCCAAATTTGATAGAGCAAGACAGGTGATGTAAGAACTAAAGCAATAACAAATGCAAACTGCATATAAATTTTAATGGGATCCGCTAATCGGAACGCATTCATCGTTAATTCTTTTGCTTCATCCGCTTTTTGCAAATATAAGATGACTGGTTCTACAAAAAAGAAACTTGCAATCATAGCTACGCCAAAAAACAGAAGTACAATAATAAGCCGTTTTCGCAATTCCCCTAGATGTTCATACACGGACATTTCTTTATCGTTCATACGAAACCATCCTACCATTATCCTTACGCTTTTTTATTGCTTTCCTCTTCCTCATCCGTCAATCCTTTTGTCGCATTTTTAAATTCCTTTAGTGACTGACCGAGCGACTTTCCGAGCTCTGGAAGTTTTTTCGTTCCAAATAACAATATAACTACAAGCAAAATAAGCAAGTACTTCATATTAATCTTTAGCTCCCTTTTCTTCATACGGATAGTTTTTTAGAAAATACACAAGTGATTGTAATTCAATAGCTAAATCAATGTGATGGACGCGAATGCTTTCCGGCACATTCAGGCGCGCAGGAGTAAAATTTAAAATCCCTTTAATCCCTTTCCGAACAAGGCGATCCGTAATAGATTGCGCAACATGAGCAGGGACTGTCAAAATAGCGACAGAAATTTGTTCATGAAGACATGTTTCTAGGTCGTTTAAATGATGAACAGGCACGCCCCCAACTTCAGTTCCTACCTTTGATTCATCAACATCAAACGCCATCACGATTTTTGTATTATTATTTTTCATAAAGTTATAATTCAAAAACGCCGTTCCTAAATTTCCGACGCCGACTAGCACTACTTCTGTTATTTCATCCTGGTCAAGCGTTTTTCGGAAAAAAGACAATAAATAGCTTACATTATACCCGTATCCCTTTTTTCCAAGCGCACCAAAATAAGAAAAATCGCGGCGAATTGTTGCGGAATCCACTTTTACAGCTTCACTCAACTCAGCGGAAGAAACTCGCTGCTTTCCAGACGCATGCAAATTTTTTAAAAAACGATAGTATAACGGCAGCCGTTTCGCTGTTGCCTGCGGAATTTTCGTTTGTTCATTATTCATGAATAAATCCCCCACATTCGCTTGAGCCATCTACTTTTCTTGGTATCGATAATGACCGGATTTTCCTCCTATTTTTTCCACCAGATAAGTTGGACCAATCACCATGCCTTTATCTAGTGCTTTGCACATATCATAGACCGTTAAAGCACAGATGGATGCAGCGGTGAGCGCTTCCATTTCCACTCCTGTGCTCCCTTTTGTTTTAATGGTTGCTAGAATGATCAACTCATAATGTTGGTCATTAATTTGCCATTCAAACTGAATATCAACTCCCTTTAGCATCAAAGGGTGACACATTGGAATAAGTTCCGCTGTTTTTTTCGCCGCCATCACGCCGGCCACTTGAGCAACTGCAAGAACGTCGCCCTTTTGTACTGTACGGTCCTTGATTTTTTCGTAAATTTCCTTGTTCACTCTCACGCTCGTTCGGGCGGTAGCTATTCGAACAGTATCGGATTTTTCGGTAATATCGACCATTTTTGCATGCCCTTGTTCGTTAAAATGAGTAAAAGATGTCAAAAAAATCTCCTCCACTTATAAACTATACACTATTTTTTCTCATCTGTCTTTTCCTACTTCCTTTTATTGCTCAAGTAAAACAACTTACGATACACTATTAGAACGAGAGGTGAAAAAACATGATTGTTTTACAAGTACGACAACTTTCTAAATACTTTGGTGCTGATCTTATTTTATCGAATATAAAACTGGAAATACAATCGAAAGACCGAATCGCTCTTGTTGGAAGAAACGGAGCAGGAAAATCGACATTACTTAAAATTATCGCTGGCGAAATGTCTTATGATAGTGGAGAAATTATTAAACCAAAAGATGTCACGATCGGTTATCTCGCCCAAGATAGCGGCTTGAATTCGACTCTATCGATATGGGATGAAATGATGACGGTATTTTCGCCGTTAAAAGCGATGGAACAAGAATTGCGCACAATGGAATGGCAAATGGGCGATCCCGATATTATCGCCGATCATAAACGATACGAAAAATTATTGAAAGACTACGATGCTCTTCAAGAAAAGTTTAAAGAACAGGGGGGGTATCAATACGAGGCAGAAATTCGCTCTATTTTGCACGGTCTTCATTTTTCCGAATACGATTATGCTAGCACCCCGGTTCAATCGTTGAGCGGTGGACAGCGAACGCGGCTTGCGCTCGGAAAAATGTTGCTGATGAAGCCGGATATTTTAATTTTGGACGAGCCGACCAACCATTTAGATATTGAAACATTAACATGGCTTGAGCAATATTTACAAACATATCCGGGGGCTATTTTGATTGTGTCCCATGATCGCTATTTCCTTGATAAAGTAGTCACACAAGTATACGAACTATCAAGAACAAGCATTAAAAGATATATAGGAAACTATAGCAAATATTTACAACAGAAAGCAGAAGATTTAGAACGCGAGTGGAAGCTATATGAAAAGCAACAAGAAGAAATCGCTAAATTAAAGGATTTTATTCAGCGCAACATTGCCCGCGCCTCGACAACAAAACGGGCGCAAAGTCGCCGTAAACAGCTCGAAAAAATAGAAATAATTGAAAAACCACTAGGTGACGACAAGACCGCTTCGTTCTCTTTTGATATTGAACGCCAAAGCGGAAATGACGTACTAATCGCAGAAAACATTTCGGTCGGTTACAATTCTGAAGAATCAATCATTCATAATATTCGATTCCGTATTACAAGAGGTGATAGCATCGCACTCGTCGGACCGAACGGAATCGGGAAATCAACGCTATTAAAAGCAATCGTTAACAAGCTCCAAGTCCAAAATGGCAGCTTTCGCTATGGAGCAAATGTACAAATTGGATATTACGACCAAAACCAAGCGGACTTGTCCTCAAATAAACGCGTGCTCAATGAGCTTTGGGATGAATATCCGCTAAAAACAGAAAAGGAAATTCGGACCGTATTAGGTAACTTTCTATTTTCCGGAGACGATGTTTTAAAACCTGTTTCCGCATTAAGCGGTGGTGAAAAAGCGCGGCTCGCCCTCGCCAAACTAATGATGCAAAAAGCAAATTTCTTGATTTTGGACGAGCCAACAAACCATCTAGATTTAGACAGCAAAGAAGTGCTCGAACATGCGCTGATTGACTATCCGGGAACGATTCTTTTCGTTTCCCATGATCGCTATTTTATTAATCGGATTGCTACAAAAGTATACGAGCTCAGCAAAGACGGAATTACGGAATACTTAGGCGATTATGATTACTACATTAACAAAAAAACAGAAATGCTTGAACTTGAACGCCTAATGTTAGAAGAGAAAAAGCAACAACAGAGCAAAGGTGCTGTTGGAACTAAACAACAATACGAGCAAGAAAAAGAAGCAAAGAAGCTAGAACGTCAACGAAAGAGAAGAATTGAAGAAGTAGAAAACGAAATTGGTCAGTTAGAGAAAAAAATCGCGGAAATCGAGCACGAGCTATGCGATCCCGATATTTATCAAAACATTGATAGGCTACAGCAGCTTACAAAGGAAAATGAACAATTAAAGCAAACATTGGAAGCACTCATTGAAGAATGGGAAACATTGCATACATCAATATAATAAATAAACCAGCTCTCATTTTCATTTATCGTGAATAGAGAGCTGGTTTCAAATCTAAATATCCACAATTTTCTTCACATACATTCCTTTAAAAATCAAGTTATTCACCAATTTTTCCACAATATCCACAAAAAACTATAAATATATTCACAAAAAAATGTGATTAATTTTTTATTGATATTATTAACCACGAATAGGTTTTCCACATTATTCACAATATGTGGATAACAATATTCACAAGAAATGTTTTTTTACAAAAAAATCCTCTTGACAACAAGAGGATTTTTTCCTTTCTATTCTAATTCAAGGCTCGGATCAGCATTTAACGCCATGTTCGCCCGTCTTCCTTTCTCAAATAATACCGTCCCAGCAGCCGCAATCATGGCTGCATTATCTGTACAAAGAGAAAGGGGAGGGATCACTAGCTCCACTTCTGTAAGTTCACTCATCTTTCGCTCCAACTCTGCGCGTAATCCCTTGTTCGCCGCGACTCCGCCCGCTAACAAGACTTGGCGCACTCCATATTCTTGCGCTGCTTTTACCGTTTTCGTCACTAAAACATCGATCACGCTTGCCTGAAAGCTCGCCGCCATATCTTTTGGTTCAATTGTTTCACCGCGCTGCTCTGCATTATGTAGCGTGTTAATGACCGCTGACTTTAATCCGCTAAAACTAAAATCGTAAGAACCTTCCTCCAACCATGCCCGTGGCAAATCAATCGCTACATTTCCTTCGTGAGCTAATCGGTCTATATGCGGCCCTCCCGGATATGGAAGGCGAAGGGCTCTTGCTACTTTATCATACGCTTCTCCTGCTGCATCATCACGCGTTTCCCCGATTACTTCAAACACCCCATGCTCCCTCATATAAATAAGCTCTGTATGTCCCCCAGAAACAACGAGCGCCAACAATGGAAATTTCATTTCAGTTACAAGACGGTTGGCATAAATATGTCCAGCGATATGGTGGACCCCAATTAATGGGAGTTGATGAGCAAACGCTAACGCCTTCGCTGCATTCACTCCGATCAAAAGAGCTCCAACAAGTCCCGGCCCTTGCGTCACAGCAATTGCATCGAGCTCAGAAAAAGAAAGACGGGCTTTGTTCATCGCTTCCTCAATAACAAGTGTTATTTGTTCAACATGGTGACGCGAAGCGACTTCTGGAACAACCCCACCGAACCGCTTATGGCTTTCAATTTGCGAAGCAACGACATTCGAGAGAACTTCTTTACCATTCTTCACCACAGCCGCCGCTGTCTCATCGCAGCTTGTTTCAATTCCAAGTACATATATATCTTTGTTCATGTTAAATTCACCCACATTACAAGTGCATCTTCTTGATTATCCGGATAATACTGCTTCCGAATACCCCCATTTAAAAATCCCAATTTTCGATACAATGATTGTGCGACATGGTTGGAAACACGAACTTCTAATGTCATCGTTACCGCCCCAAGCTGTTTAGCTGTTTCCATCATCGTTCTCATAAGTGCCTCTCCTAATTTTTTGCCGCGATATTCCGGCAACACCGCCACATTCGTAATATGTGCTTCATCAATGACAACCCACATGCCGCAATAACCGATGATGCGTCCATCGTGCTCCATTACAATATATTTGGCATACTGGTTATGGACCAATTCGTTATAAAAGGCCTCACGGCTCCAAGGAAGCGTAAATGAAGCTTTTTCAATTTCTAATACCCCATCAATATCATCGAGTATCATCGAACGAAAGTTAATATCCATCACTGCTTTACCCCTTTTGTTTGGCAAGCCAATTTAGCTCCGCTTCAGCTAAACGGACGTAATTCGGAACAAAGGAATGAACTTCCTCCCGCTCTTTATTCATACCGAGAAAAGCAAGCTCGCTTGGGCGCGGTAATTGCATGGAAGGAGGGGCAAACATGGCTAACGGACCGAGCGCTTCGATCAATATATCTTTATGTAGGCCAGCATCGCTGCCTAAAAATAAAACTGGCTCATTTTTTTCTTTTAGTGATCGCGCCCATTCGTTTGAGAGTACAATTCGGTCGTCCTCCACACATTTTAGTTGCTCTTCGTAATAGCGATATAGTCCCGTATAAATTTGTCCTCTTCTTGCATCAAATAAAGGACAAATAAACCCATTAAAATAGCGCCCATTGGCCGCAAGCGCTTCAAGACTCGATACACCGACAATAGGAATGTTTAATGTCCAAGCAAGCGTCTTAGCGACGGTTACGCCAATTCGCACACCCGTATACGAGCCTGGGCCTTTCGCTACAACAATCAAATCGAGTTCTTTTGGAGCAACATGGCAATTAGCCAATAATAATTCGATAGCAGGCATCAAACGGGTAGAGTGATCTTTTTTAATATTGGTCACGATTTCCCCTTTGATTATATGATCTTCAACTAATGCAACTCCCATCACAACATTTGATGTATCAATCGCCAGTACTTTCATGCTTCCATGATCTCCTTGCACAACTGTTCATATCGTTTTCCAATCGGCTCCAACATAACTTTCCTTGCTGATTCTCCGTGATGATAAAGATGTATGACCAACAATTCATTAGGAAGCTGTGGCTTAATTAAATGAGCCCACTCAATGACTGTTACCCCATCACCTTCGAAATAATCATCAAACCCTAGATCTTCAAATGTATCCTCTAAACGATACACATCCATATGATAAAGTGGAAGCCGCCCTTGATATTCTTTCACAATCGTAAATGTCGGGCTGCTAACCGTCCTCTTAATTCCTAATCCTTTCGCTAGCCCTTTCGTAAATGTTGTTTTTCCGGCGCCCAAATCTCCTTCTAACGCAATCACATCTTTTTCCTGTAGTTTTTCTGCTAATTTAGAGGCAAATTCCATCGTCTCATCAGGGGAATGCATAATCAATTCGTAACGCATAATCTGTCACCTAACTTTAATAATGTTGCCCTTTTATATAGGCATGGAACGTTTTCGCTGTAGTATTCAAAAACCGAACAGATTGTAGAAATTTTTATAATATAAGCGCTGCATTTATAGCCTGCGCTTGAAATTGTATCATATTACGGCAAACAGGTGCTACTTTTTAACCACGAAACTTAATATCATTGAAAATTTACTGGACAGGAATTGGTCATTGAGGCTTGATTGTAAATATAAGCTTGTTCCGCTTAAGCTCCTCTTAAAGGTTGGAGACTTCTCGGTGAATATTTTCAAAAAAGAAATAGGGGATGATTTCCACGGTGGAGAAGAAGTTGTTTTATGATTTTAGGATGTTAATAATATCTACAAATCCGTTTTGGAAATTTTGCACAAAATTACCTGACGCCTTCTACAGGCTAGGATATAGTATGGCTATTGAACTTATTTTAACATATCTACTGAGAAATCTCCCACCTCTCAACGAAGTGTAGATGAGAGAGGTTCATTTGGAATTTACTCTATAGAGAACTCGTGTTGTCCTATTTTTAGGTAAATAACGACTGCAGCCACAGTACAAAACATCATTGTATTATGGAACTATCACAAATCGAGCAAATTAAAACACCCTTAAGAGGCTGAACCCTTAAGGATGTTCGCAAAAAGTTTATTAAAAAGGGGGAATGGGCAAAAAGGCATAAAAAAAAACACGAAACGCCATTGTTTCGCTACCAGTGTGATGGCGGTCCCGACGGGACTCGAACCCGCGATCTCCTGCGTGACAGGCAGGCATGTTAACCACTACACTACGGGACCATTTAGTTGGTTGCGGGGGCAGGATTTGAACCTGCGACCTTCGGGTTATGAGCCCGACGAGCTACCGGACTGCTCCACCCCGCGATGATCAAAAAATTAATAAATTCTCTATGCTCTTTTCTTCCTAACCGTCCCGCTCTCAGTGTGCTTATTCAAGATGTAACTCGAGCGGTACGCTGTTGCCATTTCAGGGGTGTTGATTCGACCGTGCTCCAATCCCGCGGTAATATTGAACAAATAATACAGCCTAGCGACGTCCTACTCTCGCAGGGGCGCTAGCCCCAACTACCATCGGCGCTGGAGAGCTTAACTTCCGTGTTCGAGATGGGAACGGGTGTGACCTCTCCGCCATCGTCACTAGACGGTCTGAAGGATGGTTCCTTCAAAACTAGATAACAGTGAAAGGTTGAAGAAAGGATGCGGTATTTCCGCTTTTCGTGTTGTCTAGCTTCGGCTCCTAGCCCCTCGAATCGCTTCTGTCCTGCTGCGGCGGCAACAGCCTCCTCGCAGGCCTTCCGCTCTCTTCGTGGCTATACAGTCGCCTTCGCTTTTCTTAATTGTCTAGTTCCGGCTCGCTGCCGCTTTT
>NZ_JHVN01000036.1 GCF_000620165.1 Anoxybacillus tepidamans PS2 | reverse complement strand
TATCGAGCCGAAGAAGACCGCCTTCTTCTGCGTTGAAGCTTCTTTGATCGAGTAGTAAGAAACTCCCACCTCTAAATGAAATGTAGGTGGGAGAGGTTCATGTAAGCCTATTTTCCGGCTTTCAGGCGCCTTTTCACATAAAATCTTTGCAAAAAACACACGTTCAGAGTGGCTTCTATGTTAACTCTATAACGTGTGTTTTTTTAAACAGCTATTGTGTCACGGCATTTCAAATCAGGCCCTACGAGATTCCAAATCCCACATTCTTGCGTTTGATATTACAATAAAGCCGAGAACCATTTTTCCCACAAGACAATAAATTTGGATATGGAATGATTTGGTTTTTAGATTGCAATTTCTCATTTTAATTCTTCTACATTTTCAATCGGCACCCAGCCCTCTTCTAATGTTCCTATTTTCTTCATCCAATACCATCCATTGAGTTCTTTGCATTTTATAAGTTGCTCACCAACTTCAACATCTAATTCTTTTGCAATATAGTCCTCTAAAATCAACCCTTGTTTGCCTTGTTTTTTGATGATCTGTTCTGGTACCCAGCCTTCTGAACTATGATCAATAGTGAAACAATAAATCCAGTTTTTCCATCCTTCATTTCCATTATATTTTTCACCAACCATAACAGTTTGCCCCTTGCAGAGTTTGATTGGATTTGGGTAATTGCTTTTATGTTGCTTTATCACTTGGTAAACTTCGCCCTCACTTTTTTTCAAAAAATCACCCCCAAACAGAATATACATTCTCCCTACATTATACAATTGCATAATTTTTTGTAAATTTAATCTTCTGAATCTCATACATCAAATTGATCAGATAATAAAAAAAGTGTTGGTGCAAAACGCTGCCAACACTTTTTGGTTACGATTTTTATTTTTCTCAGACATTTTTCACGGACAGCTGCTGTAGTTTTGGATCAAGTACATCGCAAAAACCTATAAAATACTATAACTTAAATAAATCCATTTTAAAAAAGATTGATTAAAATCGATTCTCTTTCAACGGTTTCAAGTTTAGTTTTTATAAAAAGTTGAACATTCCCTGCCCCTTATTCCGTTAAAACCCCCGTAGTTCAATAATTTCTCCTAAATTTCATTTCTCTTTTTTTACTAAATAAGCTAATAAAAAATATAAAATGCTCATCAATAAAATCACAAATTCGTATTTTTTCCCCTAACGCCCCTATAGAAATAAAAAAGGTAACAAGAAAACCAATTCCTAATAAAAGGGAAAATCCGATGTACACAATTCGCCATCCTTTAAGTTTTACCCTAAAACAACCGACTCCTGTTATTGCACCTAAAATACAAATAATCATTAAAGTCACTAAAGTGGGGATATCACTAGTTGTTGTATCTATATTGGATCCTAGCGCTTTTCCTAAAGATCTACCAAGTAAATATAGAATGCCGTAACCAAAGGAGGTTATTACCATCAATGTCCCTAAAATAACCCCAACTGTTTTTGATAGCATATATTTCGCCATTTTTTCACCTTTCTTTTACTAAAACATTCGGGGAGAAGGAGTTTCTTCCCAAGTGTTAATTTACTCGAAGAATTAGCGGAATCATTTTTTCTACTTGATCCGTTGCTTTCTATGAGTTGTGGTAGCTACTGGCTGATTTATTAAATTTATTGTTGTCGTACACAACTAGTAGAAGTGTAACTGCAAAGTAAGTAGTAAGCAGCTTCTTTATTATTGGTAGAACTAAAAAGTATATAAAACAACCTTTAATCACCTTATTTTACAATTATTTGTTTGGTTTATTATAACATAAAGCTTATACGTTTATGGGTAAATTTTATAAATGATGTTAAATTTAACTAAAACTGAAAAAGCTGATATCTATAGAGGTCTACAAATAATTGTTTAATTTTACGTTAAAACAAAAGAAACTTCAACATATCCACTAAGAAGTTTCTTGCCTCTAAATAAAATGTAGACGGGAAAAGTCATTTGCATATAAAAAACGCCACCCAATCGAGTGACGGCGAACAACATAATATACTCTCAAATATAAGATGAATCGATCATTCTTCCACAAAAAACGAGGGCAGTTACTTCTTGTTCAATGCCGTAAATATAAAAATACCGGCCAAAACGATAATCGCCACACTGACCGCAACAATCGTAATCGGCAGCCATTTTGTTATAAAAGATGAATAAGTACTCGTTTCCGTGATACCCATTTTACCACCTCTACCTGACGTATTTGCAAAAACTATAACTGTTATGTTTACATAACTTACAATGACGTAGAAAATATCTAGATATTACATTTAACAATCCTAATATTCAATAAAAAACACACGTCTCGTAATCGATAACGTGTGTTTTTTAAACACTTTTTTGTCACTAAACCCCTTTATCCATTACTCCACCGTCACGCTTTTTGCGAGGTTGCGCGGTTTGTCGACGTCGCAGCCGCGATGTAATGCCGCATAGTAAGCGATCAATTGCAATGGCACTACAGAGACAAGCGGTGTTAACGCCGGATGAACGGCTGGGATCACGTAGCGGTCTTCATCCGTTTCTAAACCTCTCATGGAGATAATGCATGGGTTGGCGCCGCGAGCCACGACTTCTTTTACGTTACCGCGGATGCTTAAGTTGACGTGTTCTTGTGTCGCCAATGCGATGACTGGCGTGCCGTTTTCGATTAAGGCGATCGTGCCGTGCTTCAACTCGCCGCCGGCAAAACCTTCCGCTTGAATGTAAGAGATTTCTTTTAATTTTAATGCTCCTTCAAGCCCAACGTAGAAGTCAACGGCGCGGCCGATGAAGAAGCAGTTGCGCGTTGTCGCTAAATATTCGCGGGCAATTTTCTCCATTTCTTCCTTCGCATCGCAAAGCATTTCCATGACGTTAGCGATAATTCCTAGTTCTTTTACAAGATTAAAGTCTAGTTCAACGCCTTTTGCGTTCGCCGCTACCGCCGCTAAAATCGCAAGTACGGCAATTTGCGCTGTGTACGCTTTTGTAGACGCAACAGCAATTTCCGGACCTGCATGAAGCAATAACGTATAATCCGCTTCACGTGATAACGTAGAACCAGGTACGTTTGTAATCGTTAGCGCTTTATAGCCAAGCTCTTTTGTTTGAACAAGCACCGCGCGGCTGTCCGCTGTTTCACCGCTTTGTGAAATATAGATAAACAACGGCTTTTCAGATAACAGCGGCATATTATAAGAGAACTCGCTCGCAATATGCACTTCAACAGGGATTTTTGCCCATTTCTCAAGCAACTGCTTTCCAACTAATCCAGCATGATAGCTTGTGCCGCATGCCACGATATATAAACGATCCGCTTCTAACACGGCATCAATAATCTTTTGATCAATCGTTAACGCACCTTTTGCATCTTGATATTTTTGAATAATGCGGCGCATCACTAGCGGTTGTTCATCAATCTCTTTCAACATGTAATGCGGATACGTTCCTTTTTCAATATCGCTTGCGTCCAACTCCGCCGTATATGGGGCGCGCTCTACGACTTGACCGTCCAATTTTTTAATCGTCATAGCGTCCCGCTTCACAATGACCATTTCTTTATCCATTAGTTCGACGTATTGGTTTGTCACTTGCAGCATTGCCATCGCATCGCTCGCTACAACGTTAAAACCATTGCCAATACCAACGAGCAATGGGCTTTTGTTTTTCGCCACATAAATGACATCCGGATTTTGTTCGTCAATAAGCGCAATCGCATACGATCCTTTTAGAAGTGTCAACGTTTTACGAAACGCCTCTTCCACTTCCAAGCCATCGTTTACGAATTTTTCAACAAGCTGTACGATAATTTCTGTATCCGTATCGCTTCGCAACTCTACATCTTGCAAGTAGTCGCGTTGCAACAATGCGTAGTTCTCGATTACACCGTTATGCACTAACGTAAAACGTTGCGACGCGCTTTGATGTGGGTGCGCATTGACACGGCTTGGCACCCCGTGTGTGGCCCAGCGAGTGTGACCGATTCCAAGCGGGGCTTGTACATGAGGATTCACAATCCCTCGTAAATCAGCAATACGTCCTTTTTCTTTAAACACATGCACTCCATCTTCGTTTAAAACAGCGATGCCTGCTGAATCGTATCCTCGATATTCTAATTTTTCAAGTCCGCGCAATAAAATTTCTTTTGAATCTTGCTTTCCAATATATCCAACAATTCCGCACATATAAATTTCCTCCCTATTTTCCAAGGGGCAAGAAGGGGCTTTTCTTGCCCCTTTTCATGATGAAATATGGCGATTAGGCCTTTCCCTTTGTGCAAAGAGTCGCCTCTTTGTTTTAAGGAAAGACTTGCGGCTGTAATCGCAACAGCCGGGAGGCATCCGCCGAACACTCGATCAACCTCCCCCTCGTCAACTAAGCGTTTACCCGATCACCGCTTAGTTCAGGCGCTTTCAACAATAAAACTCCCTACCCACCTTTCTATCTTGAATAACAACAAAGTCAATATTACAGCAAATCACTTGCAAGCGTCAACTGTAATATCCTTTATAAAATAAAATATGCATAAATGGAATACAGCGTTCCATTTATGCATAGGATGTCTAGGGCAGGGAGTCGTTATTCAATGCCCATCTCTTCTCTAATAACGTTAGCGATTCGCTCCACATAGTTGCGGCACGCTTCTTCTGTTGGAGCTTCGGCCATAACCCGAACGAGCGGTTCTGTTCCGGACGGGCGAACAAGAATGCGCCCGTTTCCGCTCATTTCACTCTCTACCTCTTGAATGATGGCTTTTACTTTCTCATTCTCCATGACTTGATGCTTGTCCGCTACCTTCACATTAACAAGCAGCTGCGGATATTTTGGCATCTCGCTCGCTAATTCAGAAAGCGGTTTTTTCGTGATTTTCATGATATTGACAAGCTGCAGTCCCGTCAACAGTCCATCACCTGTCGTATTGTAATCAAGGAAGATGATGTGCCCTGACTGCTCACCGCCCAAATTATAGCCGTTCTTCTTCATTTCTTCTACCACATAGCGGTCTCCAACCGCTGTTTGCACACTTTTAATTTCTTGTGCCTCTAATGCTTTATAAAACCCGAGATTGCTCATGACTGTCGATACAACCGTCTGATGTTTTAAACGGCCATGTTCTTTTAAAAATTTAGCGCAAATATACATAATTTGATCCCCATCGATGATATTGCCATGCTCATCAACAGCAATCAAGCGATCTCCGTCCCCGTCAAACGCAAGCCCGACATCGGCTCCTTTCTCTTTCACAAATGCGGCTAACGCCTCTGGATGCGTAGACCCGACACCTTCATTAATGTTGATTCCGTTTGGTGAAGCGCCCATTGTTAAAACATCTGCTTCTAAATCAGCAAAAAGATGCGTTGCCAGCGAAGATGTCGCCCCATGGGCACAATCAAGCGCAATACGGAGCCCTGAAAAATCTTCATCAATGGTTTGTTTTAAATATTGCAAATACTTTTGTCCACCTTCAAAATAGTCGTTTACTTGTCCTAAATCCTTGCCGATAGGCCTTGGCAATACATCCTCTGGACTATCCAACAATTCTTCGATCTCTTGTTCTTGCTCGTCTGAAAGTTTAAAACCATCTGGACCAAAAAACTTAATACCGTTATCTTGAACAGGGTTGTGCGAAGCAGAAATCATGATGCCCGCTTGTGCTCCTAAAGCTTTTGTCAAATAAGCCACGCCTGGCGTCGAAATCACACCAAGGCGCATCACTTCCGCTCCAATCGAAAGCAATCCCGCTACAAGCGCTCCTTCAAGCATATGTCCGGAAATGCGCGTATCGCGTCCAATTAACACTTTTGGACGTTCCTTATCCTTCGTTAATACATAACCGCCGCAGCGACCAATTTTAAACGCTAATTCTGGCGTTAATTCACTATTCGCTACCCCACGTACACCATCAGTGCCAAAATACTTACCCATTATAGAATCTCTCCTTTATTATGTTCGCTGACTAATTCGAATCTTGATTTTATTTTTCGATAAATTCCATTTAATGTTTTGCGGCCCGTTGACTTCTACCTCTACTTCATGCTCACCGACCCCTAGTTCATTGGCATTCACATATAATTGAATGTCACTTGGCTTGATGCTGTTTAATACACTAGGAGCCCCGGATACTTGAACATCCATCGTTCCATCTTCTGGATTTAAAAATTGAGCCTCATACTGATCCCCCAACCCCAATACGTGGATTGGTAAGGATTTGAATGTTTTTTTCTGTTCTTCTTGAACCTGTATATTAATTTTTACTTTCGGAGGATCTACGCTTTTAATGCCGTCAGGCAAAGGAACACTTACTTCTAAAGTAGTGTCTTTTGTAATCTCGTCTAGGTTAATGGTAATGCCATCTAAAAACTCAATTGGATCAATTTTTTCTTTCGGCCCAAAAATGGTCACTTCATTCGGAACGGTTTCAATTTTAACAATACTTAATCCCTTTTTTAAAGTCCCTGTTCGATTAATCTTTAAAGGTACCGACTTGCTTGGACTTTTAATCGGGGCCGTCACTTCTACAACAGAAGGATTGATGTCGACATTTAAAATCTTTCCTTCGCGATCATAAGCAGTCACCCTTGACTCTTGCCGCACCGTATCAACAGCGCCATCCAAATCTACTCTCGCTTTTACAAGCGCTATTCGATTGACGACGTCTTTCGCTCCTGTAATCGACACGACATTCGGCTTCACAATCGGTTCTTCCACTGAATATCCATCAGGCATCTTATTTTTATGAATAAAATCAACATCGACCGAAAAGTCTTTTGAAACCTTTTCTTGAATGGTGACCTTTGCCGTGGACGGCTGAATTTTAACAGTTAGCTTGTCAGAAATATTTTTATACTTAATCGGAACTGTGTACGTTCCGAGCTCAAAGTTGGTTAAATCAACATATACTTCAAAATCCCGTTGCAACGCTGTTGGCTTTAAAATGCTGGCGGGCCCTTCCAATGTTACGTTCACAGTTTTAGGAACACCTGACACAACCAAATTTTCTTCGTCATAGTACGTAACAACCGGAACATTCGTCACGGTTTCTATATCGGTCTGTCCTACAGAGTTGCGCGTAATTCCTGATTTTGACTCTTTTTCCTCAATATTAACAGACATATAGAGCATAATCGCTAGCAACAAAGCAAAAATTTTCATAAACCAATGATTGTTCATTAATTTATCCATGCTTCTTCCCCCTCCATTGCCAACGGGATGAGGAAGTTGTCTTCGTTGCTGGTATTAACTCCTTTTTGAGCAGCTCGCGAAATTGCTCTGGAGTCAAGTCTCGGTGTAGCTCCCCGTTTTTTGTTACAGATACCGCACCTGTTTCCTCAGATACCACCACAGTCACGCTATCAGTCACCTCGCTAATCCCTAATGCAGCTCGGTGACGGGTCCCCAATTCTTTTGAAATAAACGGACTTTCTGACAATGGCAAGTAACAGCCTGCAGCGGCCACCTGAGCTTTTTGGATAATAACCGCACCGTCATGAAGCGGCGTGTTAGGAATAAAAATATTAATTAACAGCTCAGATGAAATTTGAGCGTTGAGAGGAATCCCCGTCTCAATATAGTCTCCCATGCCTGTTTCGCGCTCCACTGATATAAGGGCTCCAATTCGGCGTTTAGCCATGTATTCTGTCGCCTTAATGATCGCTTCGACCATTCTTGTTTGCCCTTCTTCCTCTTGTACGCTGCTTCTGGAGAATAATTTTCCCCTTCCTAATTGCTCAAGCGCACGTCTTAACTCTGGTTGGAAGATAATAATAATCGCTAAAAATCCCCATGTTAACGCTTGATCCATGAGCCATTGTAACGTGCTAAGCCCTAAAAAATTGCTAACAATTCTCACTAGTATAATAAGAATAATTCCTTTTAAAAGTTGAACAGCCTTTGTTCCGCGAATGACCATAATTAATTTATAAATAACGTACCAAACAAGAAGAATATCGACAATTTTACTTAAATAACTCAACACCGGGAGCTCTCCAAAAGGCATTCTCACACTTCCTTTATCATTCTAATTCCAATATATTTTATTTATACAACTCTTCTATTATATCATATATAGAAAAAAGCCATCAAAAGGATGGCTTTTTTCATTCAAATACATCTTTCACTACGCTTTTTACGTTGTACCAAATCCAGTCGAATACCTCATTAATTTCTTCCACTTTACCTGTGACATGTCCGGCAGACGCTAAATATTTTTCTCCATGAATGACAGTGACGTTGCCGTTTACTCTCCCTTCGATCTTAATCGTTCCGTTACGCACAACAATATCCCCATCTACTGTCTTACCCTTCGGAACAATCACCGTATGATCCCGAATAATGACATTTTCTCTTGTAGAAACGGAGAACTGCTGCTCCTTATTCCAAGTTGTAAGGAGGCTTGCGATCGTCAAAGCGACAAATAAAGAGGCAGCCGTGATAAACGGATGATTTTGTAACCATCTCCCGAACCGAATTCGCTTCTTTTCCTTTGGAAGTTTCGCCATGACATTCGCTGTGAAATTAGCAGACGGGGCAAAAGGAGCCGTGTGTTGAACCAAGGCAATCGTCTTCTTTAAACTATTGAAATGATGGGAACATTCTGGACAATGTTGTAAATGTTCCCTTAGTTTTTTCTCATCATCTGGGGTAATATCGCCATCTAAATAATCATGCATCCACTTAATAATTTGGTCTGGACATCTCATCTATATTCCCCCCTTATAAATGGCCTAAATGCTTTCTCAGTGCCTCTCTTCCGCGATGAATCCTTGTTTTGACCGTTCCTATTGGCAGATCAAGAATTTCACTGATTTCCTGCAATGATAAATCATTAATATATTTTAACACAATGACGCTCCGATATTTTTCCGGAAGTTTTTCAATAGCTTTCTGAACCGTTTCTTGTAGTTCCAAACTTTCTACTGCATCTTCCGGAGAAGCTTCTTTTGAAGGAAGCTGGGAATACATCGTTAGCCCTTCTGTACCGCTAACTTCTTCATCTAAATAAATATCTGGCTTTTTTTTGCGCAGTTTATCAATAGACAAATTCGTAGCGATACGATAAAGCCACGACGAAAAATTCATCGTTGGGTTATACGTATTTATATTCACATATGCCCGAATAAAAGCTTCTTGGGCGGCATCTTCCGCCTCATGCCGATTGCCAAGCATTCGATAACATAGACGGTATACTTTATCTTTGTAAAGCTCAACAATTTCGGCATATGCATTTTGATCTCCCTTTTGAATTGCTTTAATCCTATTTTTAACAAATATATCCATAATCCGTAATACCCCCGCCCATTGCGGATATTATATATACGTTCTAAAACAAAAAAAGTTTCACTTCTAAACGCCCTATTTATTTTAACACATTTACAGAAAAAAACAGCAGGCGATTTTTTCGTCTGCTGTACAAATTGAATTTATACTAATTTTTCACCGAACAGCGAACCCATTAATGCTACTGCGACAGAAGCCGTTTTATTTCGCTCATCCAAAATAGGGTTCACCTCTACAAACTCTGCAGAAGTAATAAGTTGCGCTTCAGCTAGCATTTCCATGGCCAAATGGCTTTCACGATACGTAATACCGCCAATAACTGGTGTACCGACTCCTGGTGCGTCATGCGGATCTAATCCGTCCAAATCCAATGATAAATGCACACCATCCGTGCGTTCTTTTAAATAGGCAATCGTCTCTTCCATGACTCTAGTCATGCCAAGGCGGTCAATTTCGTGCATCGTATATACTTTAATGCCTTTTTCACGAATTAACTTCTTCTCTCCATCATCAAGCGAGCGTGCACCAATTAAAACAATATTTTCAGGCTTCACCTTCGGACTATACCCGCCAATATGAGTAAGTGCCTCATGACCCAATCCAAGGCTAGCAGCAAGCGGCATACCATGAATATTTCCTGATGGGGATGTTTCTGCCGTATTTAGATCTCCATGCGCATCATACCAGATCACACCAAGATTTTTATAATGTTTCGCGACCCCTGCTAATGTCCCAATAGCAATACTATGGTCACCACCCAAAACAAGTGGAAAATGTCTTTTTTGAATGACTTCATCTACTGCTTGAGCAAGTTTTTCATTAGCTTCCGCAACCGCTTTCAAATTGCGTAAATTCAATCGTACACCTTCATCATCCAAACGCTCTGGTTTTCCGATCGAAATATCACCTAGATCTTCAATTTCATAATTGAGGCGCTCTAGTCGCTCTATAACACCAGCATAACGCATGGCGCTCGGCCCCATATCCACGCCACGACGTGTTTGACCTAAGTCCATTGGAACACCGATAATTGATATTTTTCTCATGATAGCTCTCTCCTTCCCCTTTCATACTGTCTATATTGTATCGAATAAATGAACGTTGACTCAACTCGACACTTTTTTGAATATTTATTCCTGTATAAAAATAAAAAACTCCTTAAATCTATAGATTTAAGGAGTCTAAATATGGAGCCTATCGGGATCGAACCGATGACCTCCTGCGTGCAAAGCAGGCGCTCTCCCAGCTGAGCTAAGGCCCCATAATCATTCATGTGAAGCGGAAGACGGGACTCGAACCCGCGACCCCCACCTTGGCAAGGTGGTGTTCTACCACTGAACTACTTCCGCAAAAAAGTGAGCCATGGAGGACTCGAACCTCCGACCCTCTGATTAAAAGTCAGATGCTCTACCTGCTGAGCTAATGGCTCATTATTCGAAATTGTTATAAAAATTTTAGGTAAAGCTCGCTAATCTTACGACGTCCCGCTCTCAGAATGATTATTCAAGCAACGTCTCGAGCTGCACACTGTAGCTTAAGCAAAGAAGCAATTCCGATCGCGCCCTACCTACTAAGCAATGGCTCATAATAAGTATGGCTGGGCTAGCTGGATTCGAACCAGCGCATCACGGAGTCAAAGTCCGTTGCCTTACCGCTTGGCTATAGCCCAACGATATCATATAAATAAACATTGATGCAATGATTGAGGAAATCCTATAAAAAACTTCTTAAGTAGTCAAAATAAAAAAGTTATCTCAACATAAAATGGCGAAATAACATCTTTGCTCTATGATATGTATCAATGGTGGAGGGGGACGGATTCGAACCGCCGAACCCACAGGGAGCGGATTTACAGTCCGCCGCGTTTGGCCACTTCGCTACCCCTCCATCAACTTAGCTGGTGCCGGCTGCAGGACTTGAACCCGCAACCTACTGATTACAAGTCAGTTGCTCTACCAATTGAGCTAAGCCGGCGTTATACATTTTTACCTACCTTCACTTAACTCGCTCGATATTCACGTCGTCCCACTCTCAGAAAGCTTATCAAGCAGCTGCTCGAGTGGTACGCTGTAGCCTAATCGAAGAAGATCTTTCGATCGTGCTCTACCAATTGAGCTAAGCCGGCCCTATAAAATTTTACTCTACCTTTTTTATAGTATATGGTGGAGGATGACGGGATCGAACCGCCGACCCCTTGCTTGTAAGGCAAGTGCTCTCCCAGCTGAGCTAATCCTCCGAAAGAAGAGAAGTGACCCGTACGGGATTCGAACCCGTGTTACCGCCGTGAAAGGGCGGTGTCTTAACCACTTGACCAACGGGCCAAAAATGATACATACAAGCTTCCAACCGGGCTTGAACCGGTGACCTCTTCCTTACCATGGAAGTGCTCTACCTACTGAGCTATGGAAGCATGGCTCCGCAAGTAGGATTCGAACCTACGACCTACCGGTTAACAGCCGGTTGCTCTACCGCTGAGCTATTGCGGAATATGTTGTTTAGCCTAGCGACGTCCTACTCTCGCAGGGGCGCTAGCCCCAACTACCATCGGCGCTGGAGAGCTTAACTTCCGTGTTCGGGATGGGAACGGGTGTGACCTCTCCGCCATCGTCACTAGACGGTCTGAAGGATGGTTCCTTCAAAACTAGATAACAGTGAGTGATGAAGAAAGGATTTGTGGCGCTTCCGCTTTTCGTGTTGTCTAGTTCCGCAAGCTGCATCCTACGGTCGTTTCCGCTTCTTCTGTCAAAGTCTATCGACTTTTCCGCCAGAAGCTTGAACGCCCTATGGATGCAAGCGAGCTTGCTCCACTTTTCGAATTGGTTAAGTCCTCGATCGATTAGTATCCGTCAGCTGCAC
>NZ_JHVN01000035.1 GCF_000620165.1 Anoxybacillus tepidamans PS2 | reverse complement strand
TGATGTACAGGGTGAAGGAATTGTCACGGCTGCTGATATTACTCACGACAGCGATGTTGAAATATTAAATCCGGACCTTCATATTGCTACGTTAGCTGAAGGTGGCCATCTTCGCATGAGAATGACCGCAAGACGCGGACGTGGGTATACTCCAGCTGATGCCAATAAACGCGAGGATCAGCCAATAGGTGTTATCCCTATCGATTCGATTTATACACCGGTATCGCGCGTAGCTTATCAAGTGGAAAACACTCGTGTCGGTCAAGTTACGAACTATGATAAGTTGACGCTTGATGTATGGACAGATGGAAGCATTGGTCCGAAAGAAGCGGTTGCTCTTGGTGCGAAAATTTTAACTGAGCACTTAAATATTTTTGTTGGTCTTACAGATGAAGCACAAAATGCAGAAATCATGGTTGAAAAAGAAGAAGACCAAAAAGAAAAAGTGCTTGAAATGACAATTGAAGAACTTGATTTGTCTGTGCGTTCCTATAACTGCTTGAAACGTGCGGGCATTAATACAGTTCAAGAACTTGCACAAAAAACAGAAGAAGATATGATGAAAGTGCGCAACCTAGGACGAAAATCGCTTGAAGAAGTGAAAGCGAAGCTAGAAGAACTAGGATTAGGATTGCGCAAAGATGACTAGTTAATATTGAATTAACTAGGCATTTTCATGTTACAAGTTATTCAAAAAGGAGGGACATCTCATGTCATACAGAAAATTAGGACGTACAAGCGCTCAACGTAAAGCGTTACTTCGCGACTTAGCTACGGATTTAATTATTAACGAGCGTATTGAAACGACAGAGGCTCGTGCAAAAGAATTGCGCTCTGTAGTGGAAAAAATGATTACTCTAGGAAAACGCGGCGATTTGCATGCTCGTCGTCAAGCTGCTGCGTTCATCCGTCCAGAAGTAGCAAACACAGAAACAGGTCAAGATGCGATTCAAAAGCTATTTAGCGATATCGCTCCACGTTACCAAGAACGTCAAGGTGGCTATACTCGCATTATGAAGCTTGGTCCGCGCCGTGGTGACGGTGCTCCAATGGTTGTTATTGAGCTCGTTTAAATCGATTCGGTTGACGTTGACTAAACAAGGGCGAGACAGTTTGTTTTAAACTGGATCTATGCCCTTTTTTTATTTCCCTTTTATATTCTTTATATAGTAGAGTAAGAAGTAGAGATACAGATAGAGACGAGAGGAAGAGAATGAGTGGAAGAAGTAGTTTTATCAGTAGAACATCTTTTCTTTCAATATCCGAATCAACCGAATGATGCCGTTCGCAACGTCACTTTTCAAATAAAAAAGGGTGAATGGGTCGCAATTGTAGGACATAACGGCTCTGGTAAATCGACGGTAGCGAAATTGCTAATGGGTTTATTAATCCCCAAAAGCGGCACGATTAAAATATTTGATAGAGTATTAAATGAAGAAACGATATGGGATATTCGTAAGCGGATGGGGATTGTCTTTCAAAATCCAGACAATCAATTTGTTGGTACAACGGTTCAAGATGATGTGGCTTTTGGATTAGAGAACAATGGGGTGCCTCGTGAGCAAATGATTGATCGGGTGAAGAAAGCGATACAGCAAGTGGGCATGGAAGAGTTTTTATTAAGGGAGCCGCATTCTCTTTCTGGAGGACAAAAGCAGCGTGTAGCGATTGCTGGGATTATAGCGCTAGAACCCGATATCATTATTTTAGACGAAGCGACATCGATGCTTGATCCAAAAGGAAGAAGAGAAGTCATTGAGGCGATTTATGATTTAAAAGTAAAGCAAAATATGACTGTCATTTCGATCACGCATGATTTAGAAGAGGTAGTAAAAGCCGATAACGTTATTGTGATGAACGAGGGAACCGTCATGGCGGAAGGGGCGCCAATGCAAATTTTTTCGTTAGGAAAAAAACTCGAGGACATAAGGCTTGATTTACCGTTCGCAATTAAATTGCAAAACGAATTAAGAAGTATGGGCATTCCAATGCAAATAAGCGATGCCTCCATAGATGGGCTGGTGAATGAATTATGGACATTATATTCAAAAATGTAGAGCATATTTACCATGCCAATACTCCTTTTTCGCAACGGGCGATTTATGATATTGAACTATCCATCCGCAGCGGTGCGTATGTAGCGATTATTGGACACACCGGTTCAGGAAAATCAACGTTGCTGCAGCATTTGAACGGTCTGTTGCAACCAACCAACGGCACGGTGTCCATTGGAGAATATACGATTACGAGCTCGCAGAAGCCACGGCTATTAAAACCACTTCGCCAAAAGGTCGGCATCGTGTTTCAATTTCCTGAACATCAGCTATTTGAGGAAACGGTGGAGAAGGATATTTGTTTTGGCCCGATGAATTTTGGCGTTCCCGTAGAAGAAGCCAAAAAGAGAGCAAAGGAAGTTCTCCAGCTTGTAGGACTTCCTGAGGACGTGCTAAACAAGTCTCCTTTTGATTTAAGCGGCGGTCAAATGCGCCGAGTGGCGATTGCCGGCATACTGGCAATGGAACCGGATGTGATTGTTTTAGATGAACCGACAGCAGGTCTAGATCCAAAAGGCCGGAGAGATTTAATGGAAATGTTTGCGCGTCTCCATCGCGAAAGAAAGCTGACGACCATTTTAGTGACCCATAGCATGGAAGATGCGGCGAAATACGCCGATTATATTGTCGTCATGCATAAAGGGACAGTATGGAAAACAGGCACTCCTCAACAAATTTTTAGTGATGTGGATGCATTGCTGCAATTAGGATTGGACGTGCCCGAAACAGTATTAATCAAACGTAAACTTGAAGAGAAAATCGGGCGGGAAATCCCATCGCCGTGCTTAACGATGGAGCAATTAACTAAAGGGATTCATGCACTATTTGCTAGGGTGAGCGGCCATGAATAAAATGATGCTTGGAAGATATGTCCCTGGAAATTCAATGATTCACCGAATGGACCCTCGGGCGAAGCTGATTGTTGTGTTTTTCTATGTCGGTATTGTTTTCTTAGCGAATAATGGTCTTACGTATGCTATTTTAACAGCTTTTACGTTTGCGCTCCTTTTTTTGTCGCAGGTGCCTCTTTCATTTGTTCTAAAGGGGCTAAAGCCTATTTTATGGATTATGCTTTTCACGTTTTTAATGCATGTTTTCATGACGAAAGAGGGGTACGTTCTTTATCAGTTAGGTACATTTACTATTTATGAGGGCGGTGTGAAACAAGGCATTTTCATTTCGCTGCGGTTTCTTTTATTCATTTTAATTACTACACTATTGACGTTGTCTACGACACCGATTGAAGTAACAGATGCGGTTGAAAGTTTGTTTGGTCCATTGAAACGATTTCGTGTTCCTGTTCATGAACTTGCGCTAATGATGTCGATTGCGTTACGTTTTATTCCGACGTTAATGGAGGAAACGGAAAAAATCATGAAGGCTCAAGCAGCGCGAGGCGTCGACTTTTACGGCGGACCGCTCGGAGAAAGAATGAAAGCGATTGTATCTTTGCTTGTTCCTTTATTCATCCATTCATTTAAACGTGCAGAAGAATTGGCAATAGCAATGGAGGCACGGGGATATCGCGGCGGTGAAGGGCGGACGAAGTATCGTTTATTAACATGGAAATGGATCGATACTTGTTTGCTTGTTTCTATTTTAATATTAGCGGTTATTTTATTCTTATTACGCTCTTAATGGGGAATGAAAAATGAAACGAATGAAGTGCATTATTTCTTACGATGGCACACATTTTGCTGGTTATCAAATTCAACAAAATAAGAGAACGGTACAAGGGGAATTAGAGCGCGTGTTATCCAATATGCATAAAGGAGAAGCGATACGTGTGGCGGCTTCCGGGAGAACGGATGCAGGCGTTCATGCATATGGGCAAGTGATACATTTTGATTCCCCCTTGCACCTTCCATCAGAGGCTTGGAAAAAAGCTTTAAACGCTATGCTGCCCGATGATATTGCCGTGCGGGAAGTACAAGAAGTAGATGATTCATTCCATGCTCGATTTAGCGCGGTGGCCAAAGAATACCGCTACAAAATAAGAATAGCGCGAGAAAAAGACGTATTTTCTCGCCATTATTACTACCATTATCCGTATCCGCTAGATTGCCAAGCTATAGAACGAGCGCTTGAATTAGTAAAGGGAACTCATGATTTTACGAGCTTTTGTTCAGCGAGGACAGAAGTAGAGGATCGGGTACGGACCATTTATGAAGCGAATATTGTTTGCAATCATGACGAACTAGAGTTTCAGTGGATCGGCAACGGCTTCTTATATAACATGGTACGCATTCTTGTTGGAACGATGCTTGAGATTGGACAAGGGAAAAGACCATGGGATTGCATTCCTTCTATTTTGGAAGCAAGAGACCGGCGTCTTGCTGGAAAAACTGCGCCGCCTCACGGGCTCTATTTATGGGAAGTTTTCTATGACAACTAATCCTGGTGTAACATTTTCTTGACATTGGCATTGGAAAGAGATATCATATCATATGGTATGTATTTTAGAGCCACGATTAGCCCCGGAAAATAATCGTGTTCAAATAAATATATAACGTCTGGTCATTTTTTATTTTAGGAGGGAAAATCATGCGTACAACTTATATGGCGAAGCCAAACGAAGTAGAACGTAAATGGTACGTTGTTGACGCTGAAGGCAAAACGTTAGGTCGTCTTGCAAGTGAAGTAGCAGCGATTTTACGCGGCAAACATAAACCAACTTTCACACCACATGTAGATACTGGCGATCATGTAATCATTATCAATGCGGAAAAAATTGAACTAACAGGTAAAAAGCTAACAGATAAATTGTACTATCGCCACAGCTTACATCCAGGTGGATTGAAAGTAAGAACGGCACTTGAAATGCGTACAAACTATCCTGAAAAAATGCTTGAATTAGCGATTCGCGGTATGCTTCCAAAAGGTCGTCTTGGCCGTCAAATGTTCAAAAAATTGCATGTCTACAAAGGAAGCGAACATCCACATCAAGCACAAAAACCAGAAGTTTACGAACTTCGCGGATAATCGATTAAGGAGGGTATTATTTTGGCACAGGTACAATATTATGGAACAGGCCGTCGCAAAAGTTCTGTTGCACGTGTACGTTTAGTTCCTGGTGACGGACGCATTGTCATCAATAACCGTGATATTCAAGAGTACATCCCATCTCAAGCGTTAATTGAAGTTGTAAAACAACCGCTTGTATTAACAGAAACATTAGGCAACTACGATGTATTAATCAACGTGCATGGTGGCGGTTTCTCTGGTCAAGCAGGCGCGATTCGTCACGGTATCGCACGCGCATTGTTAGAAGTAGATCCAGAATACCGTCAAACATTGAAACGCGCAGGTTTATTAACTCGCGATGCTCGCATGAAAGAGCGTAAAAAATACGGTCTTAAAGGCGCTCGTCGTGCACCACAATTCTCAAAACGTTAATATATCAACGTTTCAAGGCTCTTTTCACTTATGTGGAAAGGGTCTTTTTTATATTTAAAAAAGCTTTTAAACACATTTGAATCTCAATGTATCTTTGCAACTTTCCTGCTGTTTATTCCTTTAACATATCCCCTCAAGAAGTCTCCCGTCTCGAAATGGAGTGTAGGCAGGAGAGGTTCATTTGTCAAATACAATATTTTCGAAAGCAAATGGGCAGTAATTTAGCCTGTGAATAAGCTTCACAGTAGAACAGTACAACATACTTATACTTTAGAGATTTATTTAGGATGGTGATCTTTTAAATGTATAATCAGACAGTATACTCCTATATAAATTATGATCAGCAACTGGAGCGTCAATTTCCAAGTTTACCATTGCCTTCGTTTCCAGAACTATCAGGTTTACCGAGTTTGCCGGGACCTGAGTTTACGGGACCATCAGGTTTTCCAGGTCTACCCGAATCACAAATTCCACAAGCTCCAACTGCTCCTCCTCCACCATTTATTCCTCAACAAGCAACTGCCGCACCATTTGCTGTTGATCCAGGAGCAATTAGGTTGTGCCTGTTTCGTAATACTTTTATATGGCTCGACAATGGTGAAGCGTTTTGGTTTTATCCTATTTTCGTAGGTCCAAGATCTGTTGCTGGTTTCAGATGGAATGGTTGGTCCTGGATGATTTTTGGTATTGATACAAGGAGAATTACTTCGTTTACGTGTTTTTAAAAACTATAGTTTTCGAGGGCAATACTTGAATCAGGACATTGCCTTTTGCTTGTTTGTTTACTGAACAGGTTGTGAAGAATTACACTTAAAGTAACGGATGCTTTAGTTGAACAAGAAAATAAACAAAAAACAAAACGCTCGGACATTAAAACCCAAGCGTTCTTTGTTTGCTATTTGTATTGCTTTTATGATGCTAAACATACTGTGTTTTAGCATGTTATTGCACCTGTTTTTTATATTTTTTCTAAGGTAATCAGAACTATTTAACATAATCCGCCGAGAAGTCTCCCACCTCTAAGCGAAGTGTAGGTGGGGGAGGTTCATCCTAAGGTGAATGCATATATAAAAGAATATAATTTCCTTTTGCTTTTAGCTAAAAAAGCTGTTAAACCTTGAAATAACAACAATTGTTTTATCTCACGTTTCTTCATACTTATATACACACATGGAAGAGCATAAGAAATACGGTCTTAAAGGCGCTTGTTGTGCACCACCATTCTCAAAACGTTAATATATATGCAAAAATCCCAGTCGTTATGGCTGGGATTTTTTTGTTTGAACTGCATCCCTTTTTTGTGCATGTTTGCAGCAAATCGGTAGGAAACTACATTTCAAAGGAGTGTGAAAACGAATGAATGTGATCACATCTTTTAAGGAAAAGAAAAGGGAAAAAGAAATCAAATACGAGCGAAAAATGCTGCGGGAATTATCATTAGAAAAATTGCGAGTACAAGCACATCAATATTTTCTTCCTTTTTATCAAAGACACCGTGTGTTTCCTTCCGTTGTCGAAGAGGGATGCATTGATATGGCCATTGAAGCCTATTTGCTAGGGGCAAGCTACAGCCGATTCGGCTATTATGGAGAGTCGATTGAACAGGTTAAAAAGCGTTCTGCGCGAGAAGAAAAACACCTTATTGATGCACTATTTGATTTTTTATGTTTTTGGAGTGACGTTGGTGATATCAACGCAGGTGAACCTTTATATTACGCGTGCGAAAGTTATATTGCTCATTGGTGGACGGAAGGGTTTGAAAAAGGGAAAAAACGTTGGCGTTTAAAACTGCGCTAAAAAGTTCTACTTTCTCCTCTTGTCCCATATAAGATAAATAAGGGGAAACGCAGGAGGAGAAACGATGAAAAGAACGATATGGGTAGTCATTGCTAGTGCCGTTATATTTACGATTATTTTTCAATACGTTATTTCCGATACCCACTCCATGAAGTCATGGAATTTGCCTCTTTCGGGAAGAATTATTATTTTAGATCCTGGACATGGCGGACCTGATGGAGGTGCAGTCGGCGAGGAAGTGCTAGAGAAGCACATCGCATTGAATGTGGCAAAAAAATTGCGTGACTATTTGCAACAACAAGGAGCTCTCGTGCTTTTGACGCGCGAAGACGATAGTGATTTAGCAGACAAAGATACGAGAGGATATAGCAGAAGGAAAGTAGAAGATTTAAAAAAGCGGGTTCAATTCATTAACCAGTCAGAAGCGGACTTATTCATTAGCATCCACCTAAATGCGATCCCGTCTCCGCGATGGCGAGGAGCACAAACGTTTTATTATGATTCTTTTATCGAGAATGAACGGCTTGCTAAATTTATTCAGGCAGAACTGCGTCGCAACCTTGAGAATACAGATCGCTCAGCAAAAGTGATTAATACCGTTTATTTATTGAAATATGCTAAAAAGCCGGGTGCACTAGTGGAAGTTGGATTTTTGTCCAACCCAGAGGAGCGTAAACTGCTCGATTCTGATTCGTATCAAATAAAACTTGCTGCGTCTATTTATAAGGGAGTGTTGCGTTATTTTTCTAATGAGAAAAGTCCTCCTAACTAAGAGGGCTTTTATTTTATATGCGTGATGAACATTCACGATCAATAAATATATATGTTATAGTAAAAATATGAAAACGAATACATAATAAGGGTTGGTGATGAACAATGCTAACTGAACAAGATGTACGTAAGTTATTAGAAGAGATACAGGATCCATTTTTAAATAAATCATTCAAAGAAACGGATGCGATTCAAGAAATTAAAATCAAGGAAGACAAAGGGCATGTGAGCGTGAAAATCGCTTTAGCGAAAACAGGGACGGCAGAACAGCTTCAGGTACAAACAACAATCGTTCAGACATTGAAAAACGCAGGAGCTGCATCTGTCGGCTTGCGTTTTACGCAGCTTTCTGATGAGGAAATTACCAAACATCTCGGATCCAAAAAGCAAACGACATATATTGCCATCGCAAGCGGAAAAGGAGGAGTTGGCAAATCAACTGTTTCTGTGAACCTTGCTGTTTCACTAGCACGACTCGGAAAAAGAGTGGGGTTAGTAGACGCGGATATTTATGGATTCAGCATCCCGGATATGATGGGAATTATTGAACGACCTGTTGTACGTGGCGATAAAATCATTCCAGTGGAACGTTTCGGAGTAAAAGTCATTTCTATGGGTTTTTTTGTAGAGGATAATGCGCCGGTCATTTGGCGCGGTCCGATGCTCGGAAAAATGCTCAACAATTTCTTTAAAGAAGTAGAATGGGGGGATTTAGACTACTTACTATTGGACTTGCCTCCAGGAACGGGCGATGTGGCGCTAGACGTCCATACGATGCTTCCGTCCTGTAAAGAGATCATTGTGACGACTCCGCACCCGACAGCGGCGTTTGTTGCAGCGCGCGCTGGAGCCATGGCGCTTCGTACAGAGCATGAGATTATTGGTGTGATTGAAAACATGTCGTATTTCGAAAGCAAGCTGACCGGGGAAAAAGAGTATGTATTTGGAAAAGGAGGAGGCAAGAAATTAGCAGATGAGCTGCAAACAGAACTCTTAGGACAATTGCCGCTGCAACAACCTGACTGGAATGACGATGATTTTGCCCCATCGGTATATGGGGAAGATCATCCGGTTGGGAAAATTTATATGGAAATTGCACGAAAAGTAGCGGAAAAATGCTAAATGAAAAAGGGCTTCTTTGTATAAGAAGCCCTTTTAAGTTGGCAATTCAGCTATTGTTGATTGTCTCCTTGTTGACCGCCTCCACCATCTCCGCCGTCTTCTCCTTCTCCCCCGCCGCTTGTGTCACCTTGCTTCTTTGTTCCTTGCATATTTTCAGCGGCGGCTTTAATTAAAAGGTCTTGAATTTTTGCTTTAAATAAAGGACTTTCAAATGTTTCTGTCATTATTTTTTGTAGATGCCCTCGGAACTCTTTGCTTTTTAAAACAGTAAGTGATGCTTTTTCCATTTCAGGATTTTGTAAAAGATCTATCATCATTCCCTGGTATTCCGGGTCTTTCATCAATGCTTTAATTGTTTTTTCCTGTTCGCTTTTTAAACTTTTAGCAAAGCTTTGGGCGAATTTTGGGTCCTCAAGTGCTTTTTCCCAAAAATCCACTCCTTTTTTAGATGTCAGTATTTGCTCAATTGTTTGTTTTACCACATTCTGATCCATGATGAGTTGCTGTTTGATTTTCTCGTCTGTCATTACATCTTGGATCGCCTTTTTACCTTCGTCTGTTTTTAAAATATCGACAACCATTTTTTTAATTTGGTCATAATCGGGTGGAGCTGGGCTAGTTTCTTGTGGTGCACAAGAACCAAGGATCATAAAACAAGCTAATAAGAGGAGCGATGTCCAGTATCTCATGTATGATAAGCTCCTTTCTGCAAAGTTCCTTATCCTTAATATGAATTTCCGGCAAAAAAATATACGTTTGTCTTATTAATCGCTAGCCTTTTTAAAGCGCGACTGATAAAATTTTTAAAGGAATAATTAGAGTATGATGGAGGTTTAAGATGTGAACAGCCGGAAATGGGTTCGTTTATTTTTGACAACATTAGCGATCGGTGGAATCGCAACAGCAATTACAGGCTTTGTTGTTGAATGGAACAAGTATGAGAAACTTTTTATTCATTTGCAGATCGGTGAAATTTTGGCAGTTTTAGCATGGTATATTGGCTTTGGATTTATTTTTAGCGTTATCAGCCAAATGGGCTTTTTTGCTTATTTGACAGTTCATCGGTTCGGATTAGGATTTTTCCGTTCAGTATCACTTTGGAATTCAGTGCAAATCGTCCTTATTGCCTTTGTTTTGTTTGATTTAGTGTATTTTCGCTATCAAGTATTTGGAAAAAGCGGAGAATCAATTTTTAGTTACATATTGGTAGCTTTATTCGTTTTATTGTTTGGACTTGTAACTGCATATATTAAAAGAAGACAGACAAACAAAGAAGCGTTTATACCTGCGTTATTTTTCATGACGGTTGTAACCATTATCGAATGGTTTCCTGCATTGCGTATTAACGATGAAAAATGGTTATATTTAATGTTAATTCCTCTATTGATTTGTAACGCTTATCAATTGTTACTCCTTCATAAGTTAACGAAAGTCAGTTCTTCCTGAGGAAAATTGGAAGAAGTAAAAAGGAGGCCGCATTAGTGTTGTGGCCTCCTTTATTGTTTGCTGGAGTGAATTAGTTTACTTCTCTACTATTTGTTTCCCCATTTTCGATAAGCTCGGAAATGCTGACATTTCGATATTTGTGTTGTTTTATGACTCGGATAATCTGCGGCAATGCTTCAGAAGTTTGTCGAGCGGAATCTGAAGCATGAAGTAAAATAATATCACCAGCTTCCATATGGTCGGTGACATTATTGACAATGGCATCAACGCCTGGATTAAGCCAATCTTTTGAGTCAATGCTCCAGTGGACAACTGTATAGCCGAATGATTCAGCAATTTTAAGAACTTTTTTGTTAAAATTACCATTTGGCGGTCGGAGTAAGGTAACTTGTTTGATGCCCAAAGTGTCGAAGACTTTCTTTGCTTGCATTAAATCGCGTCTTATTTTTGCATCTTCTAACTGTGTATAGTCGGTATAGTTATAACCCATGCTCCCGATTTCATGTCCATCATCTTTAATTCGCTTAACGATTTGTGGATGTCGCTCCGCCCAAGAGGCAGACAGAAAAAAGGTAGCATTTTTAATTCCGTTTTTTTTCAACACATCTAAAATCGGTAAGGCGCGTTCGTCGCCCCATGTAATGTCAAATGTCAGGGCAACTTCATTATTGCTCTTTGCGGCTTTATATATTGCTTTTGGGCCAGTAGGTGTTGAAAAAGTAGGGCGGTTAACGTTTTCTACATATAAAATAAAGGCGGTAAAAAATGCGGCAAAAATAATAATAAGACTTCTCTTTAGAGAGCGGCCATTCAAAGCGTAAAAAAAGCTCAATATTCTTACCCCCTTTGTCCTATGAATTAGCTTTATGAAATCATATGCTTGTCATCTAAAATTATGAAACGGACTTAACACCTTTTTATTAATTTTTAGGAAGATGGGGGACTTCCAATTCTTTACCTTATTAAAGAATCATTCAAGAATGAACAATGTTGAAGGACAGTACCTTGATAGTGATATAGATATAAATGTCAGAAATAAGCGTTTTGGTCTGCTTAGAAATGGGGTTGGAGCAGTTTATGCATGTTTTCTTCTGCGTTTTGTAATGGAATGAGCCTCTAACTACACTCCGTTGAGAGGTGGGAGACTTCTCGGTAGGTATGTTAAATTTTGATTTTGAAACGTATGATGGCAAAGGCAGAAAGGATGGGGAGAGTATTAAGATTCTGCTGTAGGATATACGGTGAGAAAAATATAAAAAGTTGTTGACATTTCTTTTTAGGGGTGATATATTAATAAACGTCGTCGGGAAATAAAAAAAGTTGTTGACAATGTAATCATTGTCGTGATAGTATAGAAAAGCCGTCGATGAGACAAAATGTTCTTTGAAAACTGAACAAAACGAAGCGTCAATGAGAAAAGCGAAGGCGAGCGTTTAACGCCGAAAGGAAAATGTTCTTCCGACGAGACATGCTTGCATGTCGGCGGAGGAAGGTTATTTTCCGCAAGGCGTTGCGAGCCGAAGCTAGACAATAAAGAAAAGCTGAGGACGCCCGATGATCGGCGAAACGCGCTGTAGGGCCTGCGAGGAGGCTATCGCCGCCGCAGCAGGACCGAAGCGTCGCGAGCCGATGGCGTCCGAAGCTAGACAATCAGCCAATCAAATTTCTTTGGAGAGTTTGATCCT
>NZ_JHVN01000034.1 GCF_000620165.1 Anoxybacillus tepidamans PS2 | reverse complement strand
TATAGACTTAAGTTATCATAAGTAAGGCAAAAAGAAAAGAAAAAACTCACGTCTTCCGTGAACTTTTTCTTGACATCATACTTTTTCAACACTTTGCAGCTGGTAAAACCAGCTTTTTTTATTTTTGGCTCTTTTCTAAAAGATTGTTGCTAATGTAGGTCATCTGTTATAATAAAAACAGAACATTTGTTTTTATGGGGTGCCCAGGCAATGGATTGGAAGGCTGTTTATGGAATTTTCAATGATTTGCCGAAATCTGAACAACTTCAATTGTTTCAAGCTATCAAAGATACGCTGTTTCCCGAACTTAAGGAAGACATTGTCAAAATGGTAGGTGATATTCGGGAAGTACGTTTCAATGGCGGTTGGGCGTGTGTTCATTGTGGTAGCATCAGTATTAAACGTAACGGAAAGTACCGTTCTCGTCAGCGGTATTTGTGTAAGGATTGCTGCAAGTCGTTTAACGACATGACCGCAAGCCCGATTTCAGGTACTCACTATCCGCACAAGTGGCTGAAATACTTTCAAATGATGATTGATGGCATGACTTTGCCCAAAATTGCAGAGGAACTGGTGATTCACATCTCCACCGCTTTCTATTGGCGACACAAGATTCTAAATGCATTACGTTCGCTTGGTTTCTCGACGCTGAAAGGTATCATTGAAAGCGATGAAACTTCTTAGAAAGCGAAAAGGGCAAGAAACAAATTACTCATCGTAAGCCTCGTAAGCGTGGTGGTAAAGCCAAGAAACGGGGCATCAGCAAAGAGCAAATCAGTGTCGTGGTCGCACAAGACCGTAACGGAAATATTCTGTCCAAGATGGCAGGAAGGGGACGCATTACGGCTGATGAAATCGACCAAGTATTAGGTAAGTGTCTTGATGAAGAGATTATTCTTTGCACCGGTTCTGCTACTAACTACAAGGCGTTTGCCAAACAGAAGGGTATTCCTCACGAAATTATCAATGCTAATAAAGGCAAATACGTCAAAAAAGGCGTTTATCATATCCAACACGTCAATGCTTTTCATCAACGCTTAAAGAAGTGGATGGAGCGGTTTAATGGTGTTGCAACAAAGTACATGGACAATTACTTGATATGGTTCCGCTTTTTGGAGTTGCATAAGCACCTCGACAAGCAATTGAGAAAGCGAGCAATAGTGCTGGACGCTTGTAAGAAAGCCAATTTTACGCCTGTTCGCTTATTCAAAACAGCATCCTAACGGAGGTATCACTATGCCATTACATTTAGAGTCATTTACTGATTTTCTCGTAGAAGCCAAGAAAAGAACTTACGCCTCACAAGGAGATGATGCATCCGTTCAACCATTATTGAGCGGTTCAAAACAACTCGAATACCGTAGTGGCAATTACTTCTATCGAGATATTTATTTTGGTTCCTCATTCTTTATTGGTCAAGAGACAGTTGAATATGAAAATCGCCCGATATGGTCAATGGTTTATTCAGGCGGTGTCCTTGTTCCAAATGCCTCTTGGGAGCAAATGGCTCCTATATATGAGTTTCTGCGTCAAGCACTAAGATTGGTCGATCATAAATCACTATATCGTGGTCCAAACCGCTACGAACAAAATAACTGCATCTACGAAAACGAGTATTACGGCACTCTGGACGATTTTTATGGCAATGAAACCATTCTCGTTGATGGTCAAAAGGTATATGAGTTACGGTATAACGGCGGGTTTATTCGATAATCTCGCTTAAAAAAGCAACAATATTTACGAAAAGAGCCTTATTTTTAATTATTATAAAAATGAAGGCTAAGTTAAGTTCAACACGAATTTTTTCTTTACAACTACCTTTTGTTTAGGTATTATACAGTTAAATATTGGAAAGTAGAGGTGTTTCTGAAATTGTTTTTTTAAAAACAAAATACATACCATTTTCTCTATATTTGCACTTATTTTTCTTCTAACAGCCTGTTCTGAAACAGACACTGCACAACCGTCTAGTACAACATTAGAAGTACAAACAACTACTAATGGGCTTTTGGGTTTGTAAGTCACAAACAATACTTCCGTATCGTTGCCCTTTTTTCATGGCCCAGTCGTCAATTCCAATGATAGTAGGTTCTGTAATAGGAGGTATTTCTTCCTTACGAATCAAATACAGAAAACTATCTGCACTCATAGGAATCCCATACTGCTTAGAAACTTTACTAGCCGTCTCTGCACTTAGGGTAAAGGCAAGATGCTTGAGAAAGGCAGTCAAGCGACTGGTACGCCTAGCATAAGGAGACCACTAATCGGGAGTTTGCTCCGTAAAAATACGTTGTGAACATGCAGAATGGTCACAAAAGAATTTCCTTGCACGTACATACAGAAAGACTGGTAACGATAAAATAGTGACATCCTGAATCACACGCCAGTATCGGCTGTGGACACGCGAAGAAGGCATGTTACAGGATGGACAAAGATGAGATTTTTGTTGAGATTGGATCTACAACTTGACGCACGAACGATCAACAGAATAAAACAGCAACTCCCAATCCTTATAGAATGTTTGCAGTTCCAATATAAAACCTCCCATGGTAATAGTGCACTACTATAATAACCAAGAGAGGCGCTCACCAAGATTGCGGAAGAACCAAAAAATCATCGGCCTTGATAATATAGTATTGACAAGAACGAAGAACCATAATTAAACCAAGTATATATAAATAAAGGAATAGAATGACCTGAGTCCATATAAATAATAGGACTCAGGTAACTTTAAGCGGCTTTTTATTCGTGTCAATGGGTAGGGGGGTTCTTCAGATCAATCTTGCTGTCAAGCTCATTTCTAAGCTCATCTCTGATATTAAAGATAATAGGGTTGATATAATACGATACCAAAAATATTTGTATCTATAATCACTACCGCGTGTCTTAGACAACCGAAAACTTAAGTAAAATAAAGCGAAAAAGTTCAGTATAGTAGCCTACATAAAAGTAATTTATATTTACCAAAAAAATGTTTTCGTGAAGTTCCGCTTCCATCAGTTCTTTTAAAAAAGCTATGGCGCAAAAGGTGTTCGAAGGGTACCATACCACTTCGTGTAAAATCCTCGTTTAAAAAGCTATTACTCACATAAACTATAACCGCATGCTTCACAAATAGAACAACCGCCCGTTTTTATGAAATGAAAGTTTTGACAATTGGGACAGAAATCACGATATTGCCCTGTAATTGCGATAGTATTACTTACAGTTTTTCTGAAAGGGAAAGTTTTAATATGTTCAAGTATAGTTTTAGCAATAGCATCAGCAATTGAAGTCACTTTATTTTCACCAAAGCCTATAGAGGTATGTCCCTTTATATCCAATAAGCTATTAATTAACTTTTCTTCTTTATCGGGATCGTTATTTTCACTAAGATATAGAGAAATAACACGACTTAGAGCATCCCCAACTGCAAAGGCCTCTGTCCCAGGCTTACCTATCTTAATATGAATCTCTTTTATTTTCGATTTGGTAATATCTTCATTGATTATTAAGGTTGCTGAACCTATTGGGGTATTTTTCTGGTAAGTGGCCCCATATAGAATAGCAGAATTACTGTGATTTTCCTTTTTATTATAATCCGATTCAATTTCTAATACCTGCTCTAGGCGCGACTGGTCACGGTAAATTGTTATCCCTTTACAACCAAGTTTGTATGCTAATTCGTATAATTGTTTTGTATTTTCAACAGAATAATCTGCTGGAACATTACATGTTTTTGATATTGAACTATCAATCCATTTTTGTAAGATGGCTTGAACCCTTACATGTTCTTCTGGAGTTAAATCCATTGCTGTTACGAAATAATCAGGTAAGGTTGCTTCGTAGGAATGAGTATCAAAATACTCCTTTACTATTCTTGCTTTTTCCTCAAACCTACCCATTCTAGAAGAACGACTATAGACCCAAGCATAGTAAGGTTCACAGCCTGTAGCGCATCCTAACATTGTTCCAATTGTTCCTGTAGGTGCAATTGTCATTGTTGTAACATTCCTAATACCATAAGCTTTAATTTCCTCTATTATATGCGGTTTTTCCCTCTGTAACATTTTCATATACCCAGACCCTAAGTATTTTTCAATATCTAGTTTAGGAAAGCACCTTTTTTCTTTAGCAAGTTCAACCGACTCTAAATAACACCACTCAGCAATCATTCCCATTAAAACATCAATAAAATGAATAGATTCTTCTGACCCATAGCGCATGCCACAATAAATTAACATATCATGTAGCCCCATTATTCCTAATCCAATACGTCTTTCTGATAATTGGTTTATCTTATTCTCTTCAAAAGGATAATGGGTGACATCAATTACTGCATCTTGGAATCTTATCCCGGTTCTAACTGTTTTCTCTAATTCCTCCCATTTAATGTGGTACAGTAAAAAATCAGTTTTTTCTACACAAAAATGCTTACCTAATTCATTTCTTATTTGATTCTCTAATTTTTTGTTTTTGAATTCAGTCTTGGCATTACTGTCTTTAAAACCGACCACAAATTTAGGTAAAACAATTGCACCTAAATTACATACACCATAGGCAGGAAGCCCTTGCTCTCCACAAGGATTTGTTGCAATTATTGGATTATAATAATATGAGTTAGACATTAAATTGTAACGTTCTAAAAATACCACTCCTGGCTCCGCAGATTTCCAAGCTGATAGGATTATTTGATTCCAAATGTCTTCTGCTGGGATTACTTCATAAGTTTCAAAGGCTCCTCTGTTTTCTTCCCATTTGTTAAAATCACCATTAAAATTTTCCATTTGCTCTAACGGAGGATATCCTATATACCATTTTTCATTTTTTTCCTTAGCTTTCATAAATTCTTCGGTAATTCCAACTGATAAATTTGCAGCTTGAATGACTCCTGGTTTTTGCTTACAGGTAATAAATTTGAGAATATCAGCATGTCGATCATTGAGAATTAGCATTAGAGCACCTTTTCGGGAACCAGTTTGTTCAATAATGCTACATCCTAGACTCATAATTTCTCCCACGCCTATCGGACCAAATCCATTGCTGTATACTTTGTATCCTAAGTTAAAAAATCTCCCCCAAGCATGTGAACCAGCGCTTCTTGAACTTAGTCCTTTAACACTACTGTTTTTAGGTCTTATTTTTGATAGTCTTACAAAAATGGTTTTACTACTTTTATTAATTGATTCCCAGAAAAGTCCTAAAGATTTAGCTATACTAATTCGGCTATCATCAGGATTAATCAAATTATCAGGGAGATCAGTTATTAGCTCGACACCATTTTGATGAGCCAATTCAATTATTTTGCGAGCAGGTAATTCCCTGTAATTTTGAACAGGTAATCCTTTGGAGTACCAATCATAAATGTCGCCATTCCAATTGGAGTAGTTCTCGTGATTTATATCCGGAAAATATAGATTCCAACTAGAGTCATTATCAACAGCGCGTATAAAATCCTTATTTATATAGATAGCCTTAGTAATATAAGAGTATTCTTCTGTGATAAAGTTTAATAAATCCGGATGCCATACGTCTAAAACAATTTTAACTCTCTGTTTATCGATTTTAGTAATAGGAACGAGTCTACCCTGTGGTGGAACTTGCGATAGGTTCATCCCTACACCACCTGAAAATGCTAGGATTTCAAGAACTTGGCTAAGAGCTTCCGCGTAATCAGTAGGTGTAGGCCCTACATTAGGTACAACAAAACAATTGTAACTCGTGGTTTTATAGCCTGTACCTAAGGAAGCTATTATTCTCCCCCCAGGTACATACTTCCAATTCTCCAGAAGTTTGAAGAATTCCCCCTCCCATAAATTGGGGTTATCTGTTGCTTTGGCAGCCTCTTTTGAGATTCTTCTCCACATTTCTTCTGGGGATGTTTCTTTTAATATACTCACATTCTCTATAGGAACGTCTGTTTCGTGACCATCTCTAAGTTGAATTCTTACCTTTTTTGAGTTTTCCAATAAACTAACTACTCTCGCTAAATCATATACAGTATTATTTTTATCGTTAATCTTAGCTATAACAATGCTCCCTTTTTTTATGGCTGTTCGAGTGTTGACTTTAAGCAAGTAACGATCTGCTAGAATTCTTTCTCCTATCTCTGAAAGTACATTCTCATCGGAAAATTGTAGAAAAAGCTGGTTTCTTTTTGTAGTTGTCAACACTTTAAGCCCCTCCTTTTTATTATTGTGGAATATTAAAAAATGTATGGTATTTATCTACAACTTTTTGGAATTCAGAATCATTATAATTAATATATTCTGAACTATTTTTGTAGAGAGGGCATGCTGGATCTACGCTATCCATGGCAGTTAACAAATGTTCTTTTGTTACTTCTCTTGCTGAAAGACCGAAGTTAGATCGAATATGATTAGCGGCAGATGCTATTCGATTTCCACCTGAGCATGCTACAGGGCAACCCTTGCATCTGATATCCTTCCGACAATAACTATCTATTAGATCTTGAACTCCACCGTGTTCGCGCAAAATTTGCTCAAAGGTGGTATCCTCGTTTAGTAATGATGATTTTGCTAATTTATCCCAAGGTTCAACTGTACACCATGGATCAAAGAAAATTCTACCCCAAGGATCTATGGCTAAAGATGCTTTTCTATCTGGGTTTCCAATATTATCTCCAGCATATGTATTAACTCCTAATAGCAATGCTGTATAAATAGATTCAATTGAATGATGTAAATGTACATTCATACCTAGTTCTTCACCAGTTTCTATAATTTCCAAGAATAGTTTAAAATAATCTTCGTTGCTAGGAACTAGGTCATCTTTATACCAAAATCTCCCTACTTGCATAGCTCTATGTACGCTGTAGTTTTTAATTCCAATGCTATGAAGGTAATGCATTAGCTCTTTGATTTCATGAAGATTTTTCTTAGTTGGAACAGTAGTTATATCTAATTTGTTTGCAAGGGAAGGATACTCTAGCATTTTTTTTATTAAATTCATTGTTCTTTGGAATGAATTTCCGCCTTCTACAGACTTTCTCCAACGATTGTGGTATTCCTCCAGACCATCTATTGATATACCGATGTATGAAATATATGGATCAAGTTCTAGCAAATCTTCTATACTGATAAGAGTGCCGTTTGTATTCATCCCAATAGATTCGGAACCAAACATACTTGCTGCAGTTTTAATAATATCTTTATAATCAGGTCTGAGTGATAGCTCTCCTCCTCCAAAATCTAAAAAAAAATCTAGTTCGGGTCTTGAATCAACGAACTCTTTAATCTTCGAAAGAATTTTGTAAACCTCATTTGTGTTAGATCCATGTTCTTCCATTGTGATTTCTTTTCCCTTTTTGTAAGCAATGGCACTCACACAGCACCCAGGGCATCCTTGGTTACACATATATGTAAGATCATAAACAATTGATAATCCGTCTTTTTTCTCAAGATTTTTGTCATGTAGTCTTCTTAGTAAATGTTTTCTAATTAATTCCATTTGTTTTTTAGATACATTTAATAAGTAATGAAATCCCATAAATTAAAAATCCCCTTTCGATATAATTTTTCTTTTTTTTTTGAAATTACAAAAATATAATAATAAAGAATTTTTTAAAAAATCAAGGTACTTTTTCAAAAAATTACTGTTTTATTTAAATATTGATTTTTTATCATTTTTTTTGATAATTTAGTAAATGGTATATAAATTTAATTGTTTCATGGAGAGGATCAGTATGTACGATTTAGTTGTAAGAAAGAATATAGAAGAGGTAAAAAGCGTATTTTGGGAGCTTAATCAAAATACATACTCTGTTTTGTACAGAAGTAAATCATGGTTGACAGATAGTCAGAAGAGATTAGGAGATATTGATATATATATAGAAGTATACAAAGATAATAAGCCTGTTATTTTATTCCCTATTGTTGTATTTAATAAAAGGAGTGATTATCCGCCTGTAGACCCTCATAAAATAGTTGAGCAGGCGTTACAAAAAAGAATTGATGAGCCGGTAGCCATGTGTGCATCTTTTTTTGGATTAGGATGTGCTGTTATTGTAAATGAAAAGGAAATTGTGGATTGGGAATTTATATTTAATAAATTATCGAGGTTAGTTCGGAAGGAATACAATTGCTCCCATATTGTGTTTGCTTATCAATCAATTAAAGATGATCCATGGGTTAAAGATTCAAGTGCTAAGAATGTTTTAATTAAAGTTCCGCATAAGGAGTTTGGTCTGTTAGACCTAAAGAAATTTAGTAATTATGAGGATTACCTTCGTAGTTTTACAAGTAAACAAAGAAATAACTTTAGGCGTGAAGAAAATTTGATAGTAAGAAATGGGGTGGTAGCTTTAAGAAAACATATATTAGATTTGGATTTAGATACAGTAGGTATCCTTGCATCTAATGTTTTTAGAAAATATGGAAATGAGGTAAGTCCTAATCGACTTTCTTCTTTTGCAAAATATATTGCTGAACAGTTCCCGGCTGCTTCAGGGTGCTTTACTTGTTGGAAAGATGGAGTGTTATTATCGTACGCCTTATATATAGAGTATTCGGGAGTTTTATATATAAAAATGCTTGGACGAGATTATGAACTTGACAAATACCAATCTTATTTTCATGTATGCTATCACCAACCTATTCAATATGCTTTTGAAAGAGGAATTCGTTACTTAGATTATGGTTCAGGGGCATCGGCAACAAAAGTAAAAAGAGGTATAGAAATGGTAGAATCTTATTCCTATACGCTTTTTAAAGGTGATATCTTATGAAAAAGTTGTTTTCTATTTTTACACTCGTTTTTAAGAAAGAAAAGGCTCTCACGGTTTTGTTACTAGGACAATTTTTTTTACAAATCGGCTATTTTTCATTGATACCATTTTTATCTATATATCTAACAAAATTAGATATAAGCGAAGCTATGGTAGGAATAATTCTTGCTTCAAGGTCTTTAAGTTATTTAGTTGGTTTAATATTAAGTGGGAGTTTAGTAAAACAATTCAGCCCAAAAAAGATTATGGTTTTTGGAATGTTAGGTACAGGCATAGGTTATTCTCTATTAAGCCTAGCATACAATGAATATTCTTTTTTTATTGTATTGTTTATATTAGGGCTGTTCAATGGCTTAGCCTATCCAGGAGAAAGTATCTTATTAGTAGAAAATACAACTCAAGAAAATCGGGCCGAGATTTTCGGGCTAATAAGAACACTTATAAACTTAGCGGCTGCTGTAGCTCCATTAATTAGTATTAACTTTTTTCAAAAATGGCCTTATATCACTTTTTTAGTTGCGGGGTGTATCTATATTTTTTATGCTGTAAGTTCTTACTGTTGGATTCCTGATCAATTTGAGAAGCCAGAACAAAATACTACCATTTTAACAGAATTAAGGAGTTATTATGATGTTATAAAAGATAGGTCCTTCTTCTTGCTAATTTTAGGACTTACTCTGCCTACAATAAGTTATTTTTGTCTTGAAACAACATTACCAATGCATTTGAACAAAATTGTTAATAACTCTACATACTGGTTTGGATTTATATTAACGATGAATACTGTAATGATCATAGCATTCCAAGTAATCATTTCTCGTTTGTGTAAGACTATAGGTTTTATTAAATCTACATTATTTGGCCAATTGATTTATGCTACTTCTTTTATAATTCTTGGATTAACTAAGGAAATAGAAGCTATTGTATTAGCTATTGCCCTGTTTACTATAGGGGAAATGTTAATTTCACCGAGCTCTAATATGCTAATTGTTGATAACAGTAGAAAAGGGGAGATGGCAAAATACCTCGCTTTCGGTAAATTGAGGTTATTTATTGCTCTACCATTATCATCCTTAATAGGGGGTTATATTCTTGACCTATTTGGAGGTGCCTTAATGATGTATACATATGCTGTGTTAGCTTTGTTAGGTTCAGTAATTATCTATGTTGTACGTAGTCAAATTCGGGATAGTTCCTTAAATAATAATATTTCAAATCATTCTAAAACACTAAATTCCTAGAAGCGGTGGGGAAATAAATGATTATTAGAGAGATTGAAGTAGATTCTCTTGTGTCAGCAAGTAAATTACCGGACGCAGATTACGTAATTAACCCGTATGTTGGTTGTTTACATTCTTGCCAGTATTGTTATGCTGAATTCATGAAAAGATTTGTACCTATTAGTGAAGAATGGGGGAATTTTGTGTATGTAAAGAGTAAATGGAAAAAACCAATAAATGTTGATAAATTATCAAACAGTAAAATTTTAATAAGCTCTGTTACTGATCCTTATCATCAAATTGAACAACGATATATGTTAACAAGAAAAATACTTAAGTTTTTTATACAATCTAGTTGTCAATTAGAAATATTAACAAAATCTGATCTCGTGCTTCGAGATATTGATATTTTAAAAAGAATTCCTAATATTACTGTAGGGATATCTATTAATAGTACTAATGATGATATAAGAAATATATTTGAACCTAAAGCTAAGTCCGTATACAAGAGAATAGAAGCGTTAAAAATTCTTAATAGGGAAGGTATTAACACATATCTTTTTATATCACCTATTTTTCCTGAGTTATCAGATGTAAAGAGACTTATAGATATAACTCGTCCTTTTGTAGGGTACTATTTGTTTGAAAATTTAAATTTGCGAGGGGCATATAAAAAGAGAATATTGAATCTTATTAGCGAATATTTTCCAGACTATTTTTCGCTGTATACAAAAATTTATACAACTAACTATGGAAAAGAGTATTGGTCCCAATATGAACAAAATATAAAAAAATGGGAACAGGAAGGAAAGCAAACTTTCAAAATTTATTTCCATCATTAATAAAAGGGAGATAGTATAATGAAAAAGTGGGTAATATTATTGGAAAAACATTCATCTATTTATTATTCTAAAACAACAATTAGTTTGTTACGCTATCGATCTAAAGATATAAGTTCTATTATTGATTCAGATAATTGTGGAAAAACTTCTAAGGAATTATACGGATTCGGTGAAGAAATACCTATATTTTCTTCTTTAGATGAAGCAATTGCTCATAATAGTGCGATTGACACTATAGTAATAGGTATTGCACCGCCGGATGGTAGAATGCCCAATGTAATGAAGGAAATAGTGATGGAAGCAATTTGTAAGGGACTAAATGTGGTTAATGTTTTACATGATCTCCTTCAAGATCATCCTGATTTTGTGAAAGCTGCTCAAAAGTCAGGTAGTAATTTAATTGATGTCAGAAAATTCGAACTAAATACTAAGTTAAGTCGATATAATCCGCACAGGGAAGGTTCGTTTACAGTTTTAACTGTGGGTAGTGATTGTGCAGTTGGGAAACTAACGACATGCTTAGAACTGAATAGCGAGGCGAAAAGAAGATCAATAAATTCAGTAGTAGCAGCAACGGGACAAACTGGAATTTTAATAGCGGGGCACGGCATCCCGGTAGACCATACTATTTGTGATTTTACAATAGGTATTGTGGGGAGCTATGTTAAAACACTCTCCGATAATTATGATTGGGTTTTTGTAGAAGGACAAGGTACTATCACTCACGGTCATATTTCATTAGCTTTAATACACGGATCCCAGCCTGACGCAATGGTATTATGTCATGAGGCCGGGCGAAGTACTATTAAAGGTTATGATTGTTGGAAAATACCTAGTCTAAATAGATTGATTGAAATATATGAAGATGCAGCATCTTGGAGTAGAAATGACAATAGGAAACCGAAAGTTGTGGGAATTAGTCTCAACACTCAGTCATTGTCTGAACATGAGGCTGTATCTTACTTGCGTTCAGTAGAGAAAGAAACAGGTCTTGTATCAGTTGATCCAATTCGCTTTGGGGTAAAGGATCTTTTAATTGAATTAAGTAAATATAAACAAAGCATATAAAAGAAGAAATGACTTTTTTAAAACAATGAGGTGAAGTATATATGGGAAAAGTAAATAAGTTGTATATGGATGTTATCTATTTTTTACTTACTGTCCTATTTTTCTATACACAGTTGCATATTGCCATAGAATTTGCATGGCAAAAATCAATCTCATTATCAACTTTGATTCTAGCATTGCTATTTCTTAAAATTGGTGAAGCTTTTCATGAATTTTTTGATGCTGGATCAATTAGGATGTGGATATTAATGGCAGCTTTTGCTTCTATAGTAATTATTTTTAATCCACACTATTTGTTCTTCTTTATATTTGGGCTATCTATGATGAAGGTTAGGAGTACCGTTGCTAAATATAGTAGCAAAAAGGTTAAAATAGTTGCGCGAACGTTAGGTTTTTTAGTTGCTCCTTTATCTTCAAAAACAATATATCTTAGTTATGTGATAATTTTGTTTGTAGCATGTCTATTATATAGGGATTTAGGTCAAATCAAGTTAAAACTTAAGCTTTATGTGCCTAAGATCAAAGTTAATTTTCCTGTCTACTGGACAATGGGACTGCATCACGCTCACTATTTTGCATATGCATATACTATTCCGTATTTGTTTTCCATTAGGACAGATATTCCTTACTGGCTTATGGGACTCATTTTCTATATTGGGTGGGCTGCATATAATGCTTACGAGTGGTTTTTAAAACCAAAATGGAGATATTTTATGTTTGGACATATTATTGCATTAATTGCATTAGTTGGATTATATTATTCTAATAATGATATAGGCATTTCTTTTTGGTGGTTTATGACAGGGTTGGGGGGGGGAACAGTTTATATGCTACATTCTTTTTTAATTGATCAAGAAAAAAGTTCTTCCAGAGAGATGTTAATAGCGGAAGGGATTGGACATGTTAGTGGGATATTAGCTTGGGGCTTGACCTCTTTATTTTTATCACTAGAATATACTTTAATAGTTGGTGCCATCTTAGCGTTTGCTACAACAGCTATGGCGATTTACTCAAAAAATAAATCCTTGAATAAAGTACACGTAATGGAGCAGAAGACATTATGAGACCAATTGGAGTAGTAATAGGAGGAATGGGTCCCTTGGCTTCTGCCGAGTTTGTTCAAAGTGTTTACGAAGCAAATATTCCGCTAACAAAAGAACAGTCGGCACCAAGGTTAGTTTTGGTATCTGATCCAATTCTAGAGGATCGAACAAGTATTATTCAACAAGGTAACGACAATATCTTTATAAAAAGTCTGGTTGATAAATTTGAAATGACAAATCATATTGCTAATTTTTACGTTTTAACATGTGTTACTGCTCACTATTTCTTTGATAAGTTGCCTAGCAAATACCAAAAAATAACAATAAATCTATTGGAAGTAGCATTAGATAGTATTAAATTAACAAAGGAACCTGTTCTTTTGCTATCTACAAAGGGGACATATGACACTCATCTATTTAATCACCCGATGATAGTGTATCCTACGATTAAACACCAAGAACAAATCCATTCATATATATACAACCTGAAGCAAGTTGGATCTAATACTGAAATTATGGAAGAGTTTTTTGAGTTTATACAAGAAATATCCAAGCAATACCCAATAGGCGGTTGGCTATGTGGTTGCACAGAACTCCATATGCTTAGTAAGTACATCTTTAAGTATTACGCTAAGCTGAATTTAAATATTATTGATCCATTATGGGTTATTGCTAAATATTGGTGTGATTATGAGAATAAATATAGCATTGAAAAAACCGAACGAATGGCTTAGGTGAACGTGTTGAAAAACGCATAATCTCATTAGCCCTCTAATGAATTTGGACACTCGCTAGGGTTATTTTTTATCATCACAGTGACCAAATGAAGGGGCTTTTGTATTGACATGAAACGATGACAACATTACGAAAGAGTTTAAACTGCAAGTGGTGAAGGGAGCGTTAGGAATGGGTAACCAAGACTGGGTGTCGGAAAGTTCGAACCTCGTCTATCAATGGACGAAAGTGTATTATTAGGGAAAACCAGAGGGTGCGCCGTTACCCAAGAAAAATAATTTATTTATTACCTTTAAAAAGTTTAATCCCTAATTTGATAGTCTGCCATGAATTTTTTAAAGAAACGCATTATTTGGAGTACAGAGGATTTTTAAACAACTTTTTTGTTACTAATGTTTTAATAGCTCGAACATTTAATCTAAAAAAAATTAAACAACTATTTTTTAGGATTTCTGAACGGCGTTATGTATATTTTGAACTTCAAAATTAAACAACTTTTTTGTAATTGTACAGATGGCACGATTGTTAGTAGAGCGTGATCGTCTGTCTGACGAGTGAGCCTCACTGGTCGATGGAACCGCATGTGCTTCATGCGAAGTCAATGACTTTATTTTGTCCATTTAAGGAAAGTAAGTACAGCCAATAAATTTTACACAACTATTTAAAACACCGTCTAACAAAATTAGACGGTGTTTTAAAAGTGTTGAAAAAGTATGATGTCAAGAAAAAGTTCACGGAAGACGTGAGTTTTTTCTTTTCTTTTTGCCTTACTTATGATAACTTAAGTCTATA
>NZ_JHVN01000033.1 GCF_000620165.1 Anoxybacillus tepidamans PS2 | reverse complement strand
AGCAGTTTAGAAGCCGCTGAAAAAATCGTGTATTTGACGATTCAAGACTTTAACGAGAAATGGGCAGGGCGAAAGTTACGAGGATTTGCTGAAGCACAGGAGACGCTTCAACGAATGTTTGAAGAACGTTACAATTAACCAAATAATGTAAATGACAAACCAATAAAATAAGGGGATTCTCCCTTCCTGCACAAAAGACTGAATATTCAGTCCTTTTGTGGAGGGAACTAGTCCCCTATCCATTCCAAATCCATTTCAGAGATACCCTATCTATGTTGCATTACACAAAATTCTTGACGGTACCACTTACATATTATAAAGATGTCATAAACACCGATGTTACAACCATTTATAAAAATTATTTAGTGATTTTTGGTTAAGACAAAAAGAAAAAGAGCGTGCATTATATGTACGCTCTTTTTGCTAATCCCTATCTATAATTAATGCCAATACTAAACAAGAACGAGATAAAATATGAAATAATCAGAATGCTGTGTAGTCCTCCACCTAAATATGCGTAAAATTTATCCCCCTTTTTCAACCCTAACAAAGAGATGAAGACTCCAAACAGGGAAATCAATAAGTAGCTAAATCTAAAAACCGGTAAGTCGGATAAAATGTAGATATTTAACAAAAGAAGGAGAAATAACGCTATAAAGGTATTTATCATATTAATATGGGACATCCTGATTTTCATTTATTAATCAACTCCTCACTAAGGTAAAGTTACCTGTCCCATTCGAATGACTTTTACTTCCCTCATTTTTTCTAGAGAGAACACATCTTGAGGGGTGCCTGTAATGCTTATTCCATAGACCCTCAATTCTTTATGTGTTTTCAACCATTGTAGTCGCTCGGTAACTTTTAAATCTTTATACTCTGTTAATTCTGTAGCCAATTTTTCGTGTTTGTTCAAGAGTTCAAGTCCCTTTACTACCTCTTTGTAATCTGTGAAGGAACGGTTAAATACAGAATCCACATCCACTTTCTTATAAGGAAAACCAATTGTCGGCGTTTGTATAAAATCCAAATCATCCTTCATTTGTTCCTCTATACCTGTGTCTAACGCAAGCCATGTCATATGATATCCTTTAAATTTATTATTGATTTCCTGCAAGGAATAGGACCGATCTAGAGAAATGTAGATTTCAAGCGGCCAATCCTTTGGAAGAGATTCAATTTTCGTTCTTTCATCAGGCAAAAAGTACTTAGCTTTTGGATGAACAAAGCGAATTTCTAGATGACTCTTGGCATATCCAATCGCTCGATAATTAGATTCTTTATCAAACACATCATTTAGGAATAGGTTATATGTGTCCTTGCCAAGATATCTTCTCTCGTCCCCTAACCATTTATATTTATCTGTTGTGATACTCATGGTAAAAGGGTGAATTGTGGCATCGATGTTATCGTAATCCATATATACATTTGGGATTAACATTTCAGTGACAGCTCCAATGGTTTGAATAGCTTCATTTCCCTTGCTATGCTCTCGTCCCCAACCGTAATAAACCACTGTAAACATCGTCAATAGAGGTACAATCACAAGTATAAAGGAGATGACAAGTAGCGTATTTCTGAAAAAAAATGTTTGTTGTGCACGTTTAATTATTTTGGAAGTATCCACTTCCTTGATTCCTTCATCTCTTACGGCATCGTTAAGAAATTCATTGTATATATCAAAACTCTCCAGAAGTTCCTCCACTTTTTGTTCTTCTTCTTTACTTAGCGTGCCATGTTCATACTTTTTTAATAATTTTTTTAATTCCTCTTTTTTCATTCCTTCACCTCATTACGCAACCGTTTTTCTAATTCGCGTCTTCCGCGAAACAAAAGGCTCTTTAACTGTGGAATTTTCACTTTTAACAACTCTGCAGCTTCTTTATAGCTAAATCCTTTTAGATCGACTAGGGTAATAGCTTTTTGTTGAAGTTCTTTCATGGCGGCCAAATGTTTATAAATCGATTCCATTTGATACTTCCGTAAGACCGTATTTTCGGTTTCTAATGATGAATCAAGTTTCAGTGACGCCAAAAAATCATCCAGTTGGATATCATGTCCCTTTTTCGTTTTTCTATAGTGGTCGATAAAAGTATGATAGGCGATCCGATAAAGCCATGGCTTGATTTGTGTTACCTCGCCTGTACTGCTTAAATGCAGATAAGCCTTATAAAATGTTTCTTGCAATAAATCCTCTGCCAAATGATAGTCATTGGTTAATCTATACAGATACCGAAAAAGGGATTGAGAATATAAATTCATAAGTACATTGAGATCAAAATTTATGGCAATGGTTTCCACCCCCCATTCCGATATTTATGACGGAAAAAAAAACGAAAAGTTTCTCTTTTTTAATTTTTTTTTTTGAAAATGCGTATCTAAAATATCTAAGGTTCATCCAATATAACAATGTGTACTTTTTCGTCTAATCTAGAAATTATCTTTGGGATTAAACTAACAAGAGAAAATGTTTTTATTTATAAAGGTTGTATATCTTATTGTCTAAGATTCTTTATTACATGAATTTACTTAACAAGGAGGTTTAAATAAAACATGAAAAAAGCTGATGAAAAAGCTTCTAAAGAAAAAAATCAATCTTCCGAAGTTGAAGCCCAAGTTGTTGTTTATTGTGATAAACATCGCAGTTGTTGTTACAATAATGCGGATTGTGAAGGGACATTTTATTACTATCCATCTGGATCTTCTGTGTTACAATATTGTGGGTGCGCTTAATTTTAAAGTGAAAAATGTGGTTTTTTAGGCAATATGAGCTATCGCTCATATTGCCTTTTTACATGGGGAAGCATCTGTAAAAAGCCAATGATGTTGAAGATACGCAAAAAGATGAACTTAGATATGTCCAAATAAAGTAATTAGGTGAGATAGAATAACATCAGGTTATGCAACGGATAGGTGCTATTGAATACATTGAATTCTATCAATATCATTATTATTTCATTACGAATGAGCTCAATAGAAATATTATACGAATAAAACCTATTGTTTGTCACAAAGAACTTTATAACGTATTTAAAATTGAATAAACCGTCCATTAAGTATTGGACGGTTTATTTCGTTAATTCTTCCATTATTTTTTTTTGATTAAATCCTAAAATTTTTGACTTAATAACCCCGTTTTCTTTTGTAATAGTAAATGGAGTCCCCTGTCCCCCCAGTTCTTTAAACTCTTGAAAGAATACATCGTTATCATGAATATCCTTTTCTTCAAACACAATTCCTTTTTCTAACATAAATTCCTTCTGTTTTTTACAATGTATGCAATGTTTTGAAGAGTACATAATAAATTCCATTGTCGAGCCCCCTTTGTAAAAAATACATTATATAAAGAAGGTTCCTCCCAAAATTCAACAACCTCGCCAACATACTTTTTTGTTATTTTGCATTAGATCTTTTAACTCCCAAAAGCCTGGTATCGATTCTATATCATATTTTTGAATATACATAATTAACCTGTACTTTAACTCCTGTTCCAGTTCTTCTCGTTCCCCTAATTTCGTCATGGAAAGTGTTTTTTGTAATTTTGGTTCAAACATATTAATAATTTGTTCTAATGCTTTACTATCTTTTTTGGATTGTTTTACCAATTCATAAAACATAACTTGTATTACTCCTTTCTTGTCTCTCTAATGACCTCGCCTAATTGGTTAATTACTAACTCTAAACTTTCCAATTTCCTTTCAAACCGTAAGAAAAGGTAAATAGTTATAGCAATGGGAAACCCGAAGTTTCCTACAATGGTGACCCATTGAGGGAAATCACATACAGTCATCCTTTAATCCCCCTTTTTCTTCGATATATTTACAGATGCGTCTTAGAGCGGCCTTGTGTATTTTGGATACAGCTTGTTGTGATTTGTTTAACAATACCCCAATTTCTGTATCTTTAAGGCCCTTTACATATGCCAAGCTAATTACTTCTTTTTGTTTTTCAGTTAAAGATTGAACCGCCTCATAAAGAACTGGATTAGTAATGTGATCTTCAATATTATCACTTCGCAAAATATCTTCCACTTGTATTTCTGTTGACTCATCAACAAGCATAGTATTGAAAGAAGTACTTGATGTATCATTCCCTATAGGTTGATCTATAGTTAAGAGCTGACGACCTGTAACCGTCAAGTAAAATTGAACACTTTTTGCTCATTAATTTTGAACAGTTTCATCGCTGAAAATGGAAATTCTATGCTTCATGCGATAGCTGTCTCCGTTTAAATGAATCACCTCTGCCCGATGAATAATTCTATCTAATACGGCTGTAGTGATCGCTGGATCCCCCAGTAGTTCTCCCCATTCACTTGGTCCCTTGTTGGACGTTAAAATAATGGATGATTGATTGTACAAGTCATTGATCAAATGGAAAAACAAATTGGCTTCTCGTTGATCCATCGCCATAAACATGAGATCATCGATAATCACGAGGTTGGATTCTCTTAGACGCTGAAGACGAATTCGAGATTTGCGAGTGATTTCTTCTGTTTTTAACGCTTGAATCAACTCTCCCATGGTAATAAACGTCACTTTATACCCTTGATCAATCGCCTCCATCCCAAGTCCAATCGCTAAATGGGTTTTCCCTACACCTGGCGGTCCTAATAAAATTAAGTTAAAAAGTTGGTCTAACCATGCGAGTTCCCGCAATTGATGAAATTGTCGTTTTGTCAGTGATGGCTGTTCATCCAGCTGAAACTCGTCCAATGTCTTGTAATACGGGAAAGCTGCCCATTTTAGACGCCTTTCCCGTGCTTTTTTCTCCCGACAATCTTGTTCATACTGCAATACTATGGACAAAAAACGAAGATAGGTCATCTCGTTTGTTTCTGCTTGTTTCACTAGTACAGGCAGGTGCGAAGCCGTTTCTGTCAAACGCAACGTTCGCAATAACTCTTGTACTTTCGCCAGCTGGCTCATTTCGTTCTTCCCTCCAAAATCTCAATATATTCTTCGATGCTTCTGACAGCTGGTTGAGCTTCCAAAACCGAAAGGTTCCCCTCACGTAATGGTTGAATTCGGTTCACTGAAACGACTTTGTCGGAAGTGTTCCATCTATGTTGTCGTTGTAAGTAACCGACCATATCTGTAAATGCAGAGGCGCTATACAACTGTAATTCCATACATTTTTGCAGCGCTTGGCTGCACAGAGAGAGTGGAAATTGAGCCAGCTGCTTTTGAATGAGCTGTAATTGATCCCGTATATATCGTGGATAGTTTTTTCGTATACGTTCGAGATACTCCTTGGCCGCATCCGGATTTTCAAATTCATGGGCAATCCTCTCGAGATACACATCGATCCCTTTCGCTCGATCACGCAGATGATTCCGGTTTTGAATGAGTTTCCCTTTGCCGTGAGTGATCGGGTGTTTCCCTAAGTATTCCCCGGTTTCCAAATCATAGATCAGGAGTTCTTGTTCTGCCTCTTGAATGACGATTTGCACCGTTTTCCCAAACGATGTATAGGTTCCGCACGGAACCGTGTATCGATTGGATTTGTACAGAATGGTATTGTCCTTTCTCACCGTCCTTGTTATACTGTTGGTAAGGTTTGTTTTGGGGACGCCAGTCACGTCCAATGATGGAGAGATCGGTCGTAAGTGTGCTTTTTCGAGTTCGAACACATCGGCCGGTCTCTTTTTTGTCGTATTATGAACTCTGCCGTTTCCTGTTCGGCGCAGCCAATTCCATCCTTGTTCATTCCATGCATCGATAGTAGTAAAGATCCGATGTTTGGCAAAGTTATGTTTGATAAATCCTACGACGTTTTCGATTTTCCCCTTACTTTCCGGATCTGCCTTTCGACATACATGAAGAGTCAAGTTTCGTTGTCTCCGATAGGCTTCAAATTCGGCTGTGAGAATGAGATCCCCGGCATTTTCGCTGACCACAATCAGGTTGTCCTGATCGTAAACCAGTTCGTTTGGGATTCCCCCAAACCATTGGAACGCATTCTCGTGCGCTTGGATGACATCTCTCGTCGTAAAAGGACGATTCAGCCACTCCATGTATTTATAACGGGAGTGCGAAAGAACAAAGGCGATAAAATATAACACGATATCCTTTCCTTGTTGATTTTTTACTTTGACTTTTCCAAAATCGACTTGCGCTTGGTGACCTATTGGTGGATCTGGCACTGCTTGATATTGGCGGACAGAAGTTTCTTTTGCGATGTTCCACTCCTCTCGTAAATTCCTCACATAGCTGCGGACCGTACTTTCTCCCACACGGAGATCAGGATATTGTTCCTCCAGCCAATCTTGTACTTGAGACGCTGATAGATCTGGATGCTTCTGAATCCAATGTAAAATAATCTCTCGGTAAGGGTCTAACTTTTTTCTTCGCTGCTTCGTAGAAGCCAGCCATATCGTCATTTCCTCTGGTGAACGTTTTAAATAGTTATATAATGTCGTTCTGGATATGTTTAATTTTTTAGCGATAGTGGCTTTACTAAATCCTTGCTTTAAGAGCTGATAAATTTCCATGTACACTTCCCACTTATCCACCTTTCCATCCCTCCAACAGCTAGATAGCATTCAACATCTATCATAGCTGTTCGGAGTAAAATTGGTAAATAAGTGTTCAATTTTATTTGTCGGATTCTGTCCATTTTAGTTTAGCAGTTACACGACCACGCATTCTCCGGTAGCGCTTATCAAAATTAATTGCATTAAAGTAGAGAACGGTAGAGATATACGAAATAAATCGGATATCGAAATAAAATTTTTTAAATTCATTGTCAAGTATTTTTTTATTTTTTTCCGATGGATCACAGATGACTCGGAAAAATAATTCTTTGTTCTTTTCCTCCATCAGAAACGATTTGATTACGGAATTTTCCAAAAAATCTTTGTTTTCTTCTTTAAATTGCTCGATTTTTTGTATACAAAACGGATCTAGTTTTTCGTCCTTCAAACTGCGCTACCCCTTTCACCTTGTTAGTGAACATATGTTCTTTTTTAGTGTGAAAAAATGACCAATTGGAATAATTAGCCAATTAGATCGTAAGGTGAATCCCTCTACATTCCTGGAATATGGTGTTATTTTTTTGAAAATGAATTACAATATTCCAAAATCTTATTGGAAGCTTTAGCGTACTCTTTCACCAATTCTGCTATCAATTCTTTTTCCGCTTCTGTCGAATTTTCGTCTAAACATTTTGTGAAAAATGCTTGAGTTTTTCTAGCTTCACAGAAACACTTAAGTAGTATTTCGTAATTTAATTGTTTTCTATCTGGATGATCATCTATTCTTAAGATTGAATCGTTTTTTAAATCAAGTTTATAAACTGGAGTGTTATCTATATAAATCCAGTTTGAAATTCCGACATGTTTAATCAACCTGCATCCTTGTCTATACTGCTCCTAAATGAGTAAATCAAAGGAGCGGAAGAAGAATGAGGAAAAAAGGATTACAAATTACAAACGATCATGGTTGGACGATCGAACGTCTTCAAGAACAGGAACGCAAAATGAAAAAGGCGAACATGGCAAAACGAATTGCAGTCATTCGTCTGATTATGCAAGGCTATTTGGGGATCCAAGTCGCTGAGCTCTTGAATCTCCACCGTGAGACCGTTTCGATTTACGTGCAAAAGTTTAATCAAGGTGGGATGGATACGTTATTAGAACGTCGATACGCCCCGGGCAGAAAGCCGTATCTATCTCCAGAAGAAGAACGGGAATTAAAAAAAATGCTGGAAGAAAGCACTCCTGCCGATGAAGGATACGGCATTGAAACGGGCTGGAATACCCGGATTATTCAACATGTGTTAGAAGAGAAATTTTCTGTCACCATGTCCCGTGGCGGTATTGGTGATATGCTTCATCGATGGGGATTTCGCTATACACGCCCTACGTATACCCTCAAACGGGCCAATCCACAAAAACAAAAAGAGTTTCAACAGGAGATGGAACTCATAAAAAAAACTTGTCCGACAACATGGTCATAATCTATGAAGATGAAAGCCATATTCGAGATTACCAAACTCTACGGGCCACATGGAGTGTTAAAGGGCGTCAAAAACAAATCCCTACGTATGGACATCACGCAACCGTTAGCTTATTAGGCGGTGTGAATATCGAAACGGGGGAATTTCACTGTATGGAAACCAATCAATGCAATGCACAGGCTTTTCTGCAATTTCTCCAATACACATTGGACCAGTATCCAGATAAACATGTCGTGATGGTCTTGGATAACGCAAAAATTCATCGCGCCAAAATTCTTCAGCCTTTTCTACATGAGCACGAAGAACGGTTGACTTTGATATTCTTACCCCCGTATTCACCGAATTTAAATTTGGTCGAACGGATTTGGGGATGGCTGAAAGAGAGCGTGATTGCCAATCGGTTTCATGCCAATCGAAAAGAGTTGCGGGAATCGATTGTTTCGTTCTTGGAGCATCTCACTCAATTTCCAGAAAAAGTGCTCCAACGCATTGGACAGATAGTTATGTCGGAAAATTAATCTGAATCTATATAGCAGATGGAATGCAACGACTAGCGTATATGTTACAACGGGAACGAAATACGATTTTAGAGCTGGGAACAAGGATGCCGGCAAAACGGGCTGGGATGGGATTACCGAGTATTCAGGCAATTCCTCCGGCTATTTCACAAAAGTGAGATCTTGGGTGAATACGTATTACACGGTTCAATCTAAATACACATCTTCTATTATTAACGGTATCGCCACTCATGAAATGGGACATGCTTTAGGATTAGATCATAGTAACTCAACTTCCTCTGTCATGTTTCCTTACACTTTCTACAGCGACGGCTCTTTAGCAAGAACTACGACTTCCCCGGGAAGCGACGACAAAGCCGCTTTAGCAAGCCTATACGGCCATCTTGCTATCGCACCTCAATCAGACGTATCAGCGAATCCAGATGTGAAGTCAGACAATATAGTAATGCTGCATCCAAGTTGGGCTGTCGGATATAAAGACATCCAAAGCCTCGCTAAAGATGCGGACATGATTATAGAAGGAACAATAGAGCATTCAAAATTAAAGAAAAATGCGCCTGATGATTTTCTAAGCTATAAAACAGAGCACACGATCCAAATTACGGATGTATTAAAAGGCGATCGTTCCTTCAAACATTCTTCCATGTCCTTTAATCAGCTAGGCGGAATTGACAGTTATGCAAGCGTAACGTATGACACAGGCACTCTATTACACAAAGGTGATCACGTGATCTTATTCTTAAGAAAGGACGATAACGGCGAATATAGCCTGATCAATGAAAACGACTCCATTTTCTTCGCTGGCGATTTGACAAAAAAAGAGTATAAATATTTAAAGAACAACGAAAAATTCACGAAAGATCAAATCCAAGCAAAGATTAAGTAAGTCTACCTTTGCGCAAGTAACACGTTATTACAGATATATTCCATTTAGAAAAGGATGTCCTGCGTTTTCAGGACATCCTCTACTATTATTTTTGGGAGTTCGCTTTAATATATTCGTTTTCTTTGATCTTGACCGCAATGGCATCTTCAACGGCCACATTAGGAATTTTATAAAGCGGCGTCCCTTCTTTATAATAGTTTGAAAAATGATCCGGTGTGGACTCCTGTTCTTTCGTTGAGTAGTGCTGAATCATGCCAATTTTTTCACCTACTTTTTCAACCTTTTCATTAGTTGCAATATATGTGATGTGATTCCATATGATGAGTTTGTCTGATACCCAGCTTTTTGCAGAATTCTTTCCTGTCGCCTGATCCTGACTGCACGCCGACAAACAAAGGACCAAAAGAAACAAGATTCCCCAACGTTTGATCGTATTTCCCCCACTTTCGATTTTAAATAATCTTTTACTGCTATATTCTATCCCTATTCCCAATTCCCTTTTTATTATTACAAATTTAGTAAAATTAACCTTTTATATCAATTAGAAGAAAAACAGCGCACCTTCTAGTAATAAGAAAAGAAGACAATAAGCTAGAATGGAAAACAGGCGCTAATCCACTTACTTACAATCAGACTGAGGTGTCTACGTTCCCGTCATTCGTTTCACCTAAGATGTGATTATGATTTGAGCAAAATAACGATTTCGCATACCACGATTCTTCTGTTACGATGAAAAAGACATTTACTGCACATTAAAAGGGGATTCGATTGATATGAAAAGAAAAATTGAAGTCGAAGATGATATCGTAATCATTGACGGTTTTGAAATTGGCGGCTTCCTTGTTGGCGAATATTGCACAACTTGTGGAAGTGAGATTATTCTGTATGAGTTTTTCGATTCAGAATTTTGTCCTGATTGTAATGAATGGCTGTCGCATTGCTGCGGTGATCCAGATTGCATGTTTTGCAAAGAAAGACCCGAGAAGCCGCTGCCTAAACAATTGTTTGTAATGTAATGGCGTGCTGTGCACGTCATCGTTACAAACTGCATCAACTTTCAATAAAATACAGTTGTTTTATACATAATGAAATGGGCTGATCTCCCAACATCCGCTTGAAACGATGTTGAACCAGCCCTTTTATTTTTTAGATATTGGATTCGCTGTTTCTTATCCATATATCGGTTCTTTCAACATTCTTTTATACATCTAAAACGGAATGTTTGGGGACAGCGAAAAACCACATTTTCACATATATATGCTTAATGATGTAGTACAATCTGCTTTCTATTTGGAGCGGTCGGAGCTTCCTCGAGCCATCTATGTTCAATCATGAGATTGGAAGCTTCTGCATTATATTTGCCTAACTCCATTAAAAGCCTTGCGTAAGAAGTTGAAATATCGGCTCGTTGGCATGTAGCAAGGGCAGTACCGTACATCGCCATCGTCGTAGAAGTAAAAACCATTTGATGATAAAGCATTAATCGGTCAGAGAAAGGCGGAACCGTTGAGTCGATAATATCCGCTTCCCTTGATCTCGGTCTTGGGAGATGATCGTCCGCCAACAGCCGTTCCAAAATTTCAATATGCTTACCGTAAATTTGCACCCCTTTCCAAAAGTACTTTCTGATTTTTTCCGACTTCGCCACTTGAGCGAATGATAACACAAACGCTTTAGTCAACTGGATCTTTTTCGCGTCCCAAAAAATGTTATTGATCTCTATCGAATTTAACGGCCTTCTGTTTCCAAACAGTCCCATCGCTTCAAGCTTCGATTCGTAAAATTTGTAGTTGTCCGCAGGCGGGATATAAGGAGGTTTGGAAAGAATTCCTTTTCTCAATAAAAGATCCAATGAGATGTTAAAAAGCTGTATCGTTTCTTCTTGGCATTTAACATAGAAATCCCTTATATCTTTGCGAGTGCTTGTAGCCAACGCAGCCGCATATCCGCTTAATCCGTTAATCGACATTATGAAAGTATACTTTAAACAAATATCGTCCGCATACAGACGCGGAGCTGTCAGATCTACATCATTTTCTGTAAATGCATGAGGAATGGGAAATCCCTCCTGTTGGAAACATTGCTTAAGTGTTTTAACGTGATTTTCCGCCAAGTTTAATGCAAGTTCTAGAACAGAACGAATGGATTGATCTTCAATGATTTGCAACATATACTTATATACACCAATAACCATTGTATCGACCTGATATTGTGACCACAGGCTTGCAATTTCCGGAGCACTGATGTCTACTTTATGAGTAATTTCCATATTTTCAACGTCAATCGGAGTACGCTCGTCCATTTTTACTTCCTCCTTTAATCCCCAACTAATCAACAAATTTTCCATCGTTTTGTATTATGTACATAAAAGTTCTGCACATGTACACTTTGCACTTGCAATTAATTCCTTTCATCAAATTGTAAGGATCATTATGTTTATTTGCTTTTACATGGCAAACAAACGGTTGTCGGTACATCGACAGTCAAATGAATGATTTATATAATCAGCATTGCCCGTTATATATTGGATTAGAGTTTCCTTTTATATAAGAGGAACAATCCCTATGTGGAAATGTTCCTCTCTGCATTTGTTTTTTACTCAACCTTCTTGCTCTGCCGATTCCATATCAATGACATCATAGACGCTTTGAACATTGTCAGGGTCATTGGCAATCGTCTCGTCTTTGGCAATTTGTTTTTGGAAATCAGTGCTCACCTGTACGGTTTTGAATAGAAGTTTGATGGCGGTTTTCAAAGCCATCGCATCAAAATCCGTTTTCCAAGGCCCAACGAGCTCCCCTTCTTTGTTTTTTGAAGCAGTAAACCTTTTGGCGTGGCGCAGCGCTTGTTCTTTCGTAATCACTTTAAACTGTTCCGAACCGTCTTTAAATTTGATATAAGCATAATATTTTCTTGCGTATTCTGGATTTCCATACTTTTCCGATTCGACATTCGGCTTATGGACGAGCTTTTGATTGCTTCCGTATTGAAACTCAAAATAGTCATCTTCGTACACAATCTCTGCCGTAATAAAAGCGACTTTCCCGGTGCGATGCGCTAAATCGATGTAGCCTTTGTAGCCAATTTGAAACTCGGCGTCGAAGCGGCCAGCCTTGCTGTTCCAGCGCGGCACTAAATAGGCATACCCGTGCAGTCCGGGCTCTAGACCGAGAATGGCACTTTGCATAATCGCGCCGCCAATCGACTCGATCGAACATTGGCTCAGTTGAGGATTTCTGCGCACTTCACTAAGCGCGATGCGCAAAAACCGTTCCGAATCGAACTGCTTCGGCAATACCGTTTTGACGCTAGGAGCCATTCTCGATAAATAATTTTTAAACTGTTCGCTAAATGTTTTTGGTTTTTCTTGAATTCCCTCTGCCCTTTCTGCCAGTTGTTCTTTAATTGATTCCGGCGTTCCCATTGATCGCCACCTCCGCTTTTTTCATTTTTAAAACTCGATGACCTTTTCTTGTCGGCTTCCAAGTGATCATTTCAACACCATCGTACGTTCCAATTTCTTTTTCGCCTAAAAAATGCTTAATGCGATTTTCTAACTCCTGTTTTCTCAATGCCAGCTTCTTCATTTGCTTTTTGATTTGTTCTAATTCACCGATCCATTCCATACATTCATCCGAAAGTTCGCGTCTCTCCTTCACGGACTCCCTATACAAATCCTCTAGCGCATCTGTCGTCGAGCCGGAGTAATCGACTGGAGGGGGAATTTTTCGCAGCACGTGGTTGTTCCAAAAATCAGCTTCTAAACGATACAAATATTGAATCACTTCCTCGTCACGCTCAATTTCTTTATAAAGAAATTTGTTGCCCCCTATTAATACCGCAATATAGGCAAAAGAGTAATTCGTAACGGCTAAATAGTGCTGTACTTGAACATAGTAACTATCTGGTATATTGTTTCCCGTCCATTCCTCTTTTAAATACTCTGAAGACGTTTTGCACTCTAAAATGCCGATTCCTCTGTTAGGACAGATGACCTCCCGATCCAATGTCGCCAGCATAAAATCATACGTATCATGTTGAAGCAATTCGTTCCGTGTTCGAACTTCAAGACCCGAACGTTTAGAAAATTCTGCTGCGACCGTTTCCTCTAACGTCCTCCCCCAGTAAGCCGCTTCACTTTCCTCATCCGCAAGCGATATCGCCCCGATTTTTTCTAAATAAACAGAGAAGGCGCTTCGATATTTGTCCAAGCCGACAATCGCCCCCACATCCGAACCGCCGATTCCTTTTTTCCGATACTCCATCCATTGTTCGTGGCTTAAATCCTCTAGGCTGGCTACGATTTTCAATAAATAGCCACCTCCCTTCGTAAGGTGTTGTTCATGCTGTAGCGGGCAAATCGCCATCGGTTCAATCAAGCGTTCATCGTTTTTATTTTTATATGTTTCCCTTACATAAAGGAGATTTACCAATATATTTTCTACAACTCAAAATAAAAAGAAGCGCTGCTATAAGCGCTCCATTTAAGCAATTGCATAATATTTCATCGGAAATAAAATACTAAGGAATGGTGCTATAAAGATAAGTTGGAGTTAGTACATGTTTGCAGTCTTCACATAAAAAATGAACCTATCCCACCTGCACTTTATTTCAAAGTGAGAGAGGTTCATCCACGCTTTTAACGATAAAATTCAGCACTGCCCCATATCAATTCACTTGCTTTGATTGAAGTTTTTTCTTTCTCCAAGGTTTTAAATAGGAAATGATAAAAATGAAAATAGTGACGGCCACTTGAAAATATACAGCGTATTGTCTAATTTCGTGATTTTGTATAAAAACGGGATTGGTCAAAGCTAATTGTTTTTGCGTTTCCAATAATTCCATATTGGCTACCATCAACTTGTCCACAACAAAAATCCCAACAATCGTTTGGATCATATACAGAACAAATTTGACCCCAACCCAGCGATGCTTAAAAAATCCCCAATTGGTGAAAAAACCATAAGTAAAACCGACTAGTAATGTTCCGATGGCTCCCCATCTAATGATATTGTCGCTAATGATCACAATGTTTTTATAACCAAGGTACGCCTCATCATATTTTGTAAAATCAATATGGAGATTCAATGCCAATGAGCTTAAAATTCCCCCGAAAAATAATACGACTAAAAAAACATGGATAATTTTCAACCATTTCATCCCATTAGGCCCTATTTTTTTCAACTCGATCCCTCCAAAAGTCTTTACTAACACCATTCATTATAATGAAGAAAGAATCATTCCCATATGTGCCGCAGTCTTAATGATTTCTACTTCGGAGGTCTTATTTTTTATAGTCAAAAATCGTTTTAGTCTTTTCAACTGATTTTCCTTTGTAACTAGCAAAAGCGAGGAGGAGGCGTGGTGCATGAAGCCAAAAGTTGTAGCGAAGTGGGTTACAGGAATTACTGCCACAGTGGCGGCCGCATCTTTGATCGGATTTGTGCAAAACCATCGCATCGCTGATCAAACTACAGTGACACAAGTGCAACGATCAGCAACGAACGATCAGCCCCATGCTGTTTCTCAATTGGACTAGGATCAGCAAGACGATTTTTCTCAATTCATCAAAATCATTTTTCGTCGTTTGATCAAAAAATTTGGCGAATACGATCCTCATGCCGCATTCAACTAAAACCAATTATTTCATGGAATGCAGCCATCTGAACGGAGAACGAGACAGTCAATGATGAAGCCAGTCTTTTTTATTTCTCCTAACAAACCAAATAAAGTTCGGTCATCACTTTTTTCAATCCTTCCGCCTCTTCTTTTTTGCCGCAACAATTCTTAAAACATAAAAAAACGAGCCGCCGCCGCAGCCCGTTATGTTCACCTTTCTAACAATTTTAGCTCATTTTAAATAAAACGTTTCTTCATTTTTCTGATTCCATTTTATCGTCACTTTTATTGGCTCGCCTTTCTTCGTTACGTCACATCCAGAGCAACCGGTCGGAATTTTAATCGTTGCTCCTTTATGTGTCTCTTCATTCAAAACGGTTTTACCGCTGTCATTAATAATAATTTGTAAATTCTTGAACTCTGTATTCTTTTTTGCATGTTTATAACTAAAGAGATAATTGCCATTTTCTGAGTTCCCATCGATGTTGGCAGAATACTCCCCTTTCCAGTTCTTGCTTTCCCCGGAAAAAGAAATAAACTCGCTGCCGCATCCGCTTAAAGCGAAAACTAAAAGAATCACAAAGAAGAAAAGCTTTTTCATGGCCTTCCCCCATAAAACTGTAATGTTATTTACTCATTCTTCCGGTTTGCTTTTGTTCCTTCTTGGACTAAACTCTCCCAATCCGCTGACCTAACGGCTTTCATTTAACGATCCCTCTATAACCTCCCTCTCCGGCCTGCGTTGTGCTCGAAGGCGATCCTTTTCGGCAAGCCCATTATTAATCTGTACATTTTTTATAAGCAACTACAATTCGCGAAAACGGAAATGTATAAAAAACTCGCTTTGTCTCGACATGCGCAGCGAGCGGTGTGAGTATCTTAACATATTCCTGCACCCGTTTTATATCCGAAATCACCAGTCTTCCGTCTGGTCGCAACACCCGCCACATCTCTCTAACCGCTTGTTCTCGATCGGCAGCGCCCTTGATATTATGAATCACAAAATTCGAAACAACCGCATCAAAACTTTCAGCAGCAAACGGCAATTGGCGCGCATCCCCGTCTACGATTTCAATATCAGCCGCTTCTTCCCTTTTCGCATTTTTCTTAAACGCTTCTTTCCCATTTCCACTAAGATCCCACTGTGACCATCGATCAATCGCCGTCACCTTACAGCCCAGCTGCGCCGCCGCAATCGCCAGAAGCCCTCGCCCCGTCCCTACATCTAACACTTGATCTCCCGCACGTACTTGAGCCAATTTTAAAATGACATAACGATGCTTGAGTTTGATCACAGTTGAATACAAAAACATCCAAAGCCCCGTCAGTAACATATAAAAGCCAAAGATGAGACCGCCCATACTCTTAGGTAATCCTTGAAGGCTTACAAGGGAAAAACCTAATCCGATGACAATGAAAAATCCTACCCAAAAAGGCGCATCAATTCCGTACCGGAAAGTAAATCGCACTTCTTTCCCTCCTTCACTTTGTTTGTACCATGAGTTGGCCGAGTATACTTAAAAAAGAAAGGAAACAGTTATTCTCGCCCCTATTACAAACAAATTTTTTGTATAATTATACCATAAAATAAATTAAATTCCTCTAAATTATTAACAAAAATAAGCTAGAGATTAGGTTTCAGCCTCCCCTTGTCCATTGATGTTGCTATTTCTATGTAACTTTCGCCCATTGGCCTTCATGATTTTTCTAGAGGATCATTCGAAAACGGCATGATCCCTAAAAAAAGGATTGAAAAGCGCTGAACGAATTTCTGTTAGAGACTATTCCTTAGGAGGAACGACGATGAAAAAAATCTTATGTACTGTAGATGAGCATTTTTTATTACAATAATTTCCATAGTTAGAGAGACAAACAGGGTCCCCCTTACGCGATACGGAGCTGTTTTTTGATCACATCAATGGGAATATCTTGCTTCGCAGCGTCATAAATGAACTCGACGACGCTGTGGTCTTTCCGCGACCGAAGAAGCTCCAGCCCGGCGGAGAGGTTTTGTCGGGATTCGGCGATGCTGTAAACAGAGGCCAAGAGCACCACCGCCCAATACCGTTTCACCGCCCGAACGTGGCGAACGCGGTATCCATCCAGCTTCAGTTGGTCTTTCGCCTGCCGGAAAAAGCATTCGATTGTCCAGCGCTGGGCGTAGTAACG
>NZ_JHVN01000032.1 GCF_000620165.1 Anoxybacillus tepidamans PS2 | reverse complement strand
CCATCCGTAAGTGACAGCAAAAGCCGCCTTTCAACCAAAGACCATGCGGTCTTCAGTGTTATCCGGTATTAGCTCCGGTTTCCCGAAGTTATCCCGATCTTACGGGCAGGTTGCCCACGTGTTACTCACCCGTCCGCCGCTAACTAAAAGGAGCAAGCCCCTTTTAGTCCGCTCGACTTGCATGTATTAGGCACGCCGCCAGCGTTCGTCCTGAGCCAGGATCAAACTCTCCAAAGAAAGTTCTATTTCCATACTCAATCATTATTGACGTGGACGCTTCGTTTTGTTCAGTTTTCAAAGAACTTGTCGCACTCTTTACATTTTACATATACCTTAATTCGATGTCAACTACTTTTTTGTTTTTCATCATCAGCAGCGACGTTCATTAATTTATCATATATCACAATCAATAGTCAATAACTTTTTTTAAAAAAATTCATCTTATTTCCTCCAAACGAATTCCTACATTATATTTCCAATAAAAAATAACTCCTTATCAAAAAAACAGTGTTCTTTTTATTCCAATAGTAGAAATGGAACGTAAAGAACACCTATATAAAAATATATTGATTACCCTTTTAATCCTAATAATGGAATACTACTGCTATCCCACAATATATTTCTCAATAATAATTAAAGCAGCGACACCGGGAACACCTAAAAAGCCAGATATAGATGATGTAAAAAGATTAATCGGGATATGAAAGCTAAAAGAATTCCCAATTGCATTTAGCACAAATAATAATAACGCTCCTGTAATTAGCCTAATTGCTCCATATCCAACAAATCGAATCGGTTTAAAAGGGGTTCCGATAAATAGTAAAATTACAATAGCAGCCAAAAAAAGCATAATGACGACTTTCGGTTCCATTTTCTCCGCTCCTTTTCATTGCTTGTACTATTTCAACATTATGCTCATAGTAAAAAAAAAGAACAAAAAAAGGAGCTTATTTTGCTCCTTTTAACGATAGACGACGACGTTTTGCCTCTCTAATAAGAAAAAAATATTTGGCTTCTGTAATTTTTAAATCCATTAATACTTCTGCTGATGGTTCTATGCTCTTTTCAATAAGATGTTTTTGCTTCATCCATTCATCTCTCATTGACTCTAATTCTTTAATTAACTGTTGATCGAATTGTTTTTTTAGCCAGCCTTTCCGCCTCCAGAACATACAATTCACCCCAATTAACTCTATAACTCACGGCGACCTTCAAGAGCTTTCGAAAGTGTTACTTCGTCTGCATACTCCAAATCTCCGCCTACTGGTAAGCCGTGAGCAATTCTTGTGATTTTGATTCCGGTTGGTTTCAGAAGCCGTGATATATACATTGCTGTAGCTTCCCCTTCAATATTAGGGTTTGTCGCTAGAATCACCTCTTGTACTGTTTCATCTTGAAGCCTTTTCAACAACTCGGGAATTTTTATATCTTCCGGACCAATGCCGTCCATCGGAGAGATGGCACCGTGTAGCACGTGATACAACCCGTTGTATTCTTTCATTTTTTCCATCGCAATAACATCTTTCGGATCTTGCACGACACAAATCGTTGCTCTGTCGCGTCTTTCATCCTCACAAATATAGCAGGGATCCTTGTCCGTAATATGCCCACATACTGTACAATAAGATAAATTTCGTTTTGCGTTCACTAACGCCTTGGCAAAATCTAATACTGTATCTTCTTTCATATTAAGTACAAAAAAAGCGAGCCGTACCGCTGTTTTTGGTCCAATTCCCGGCAGTTTCATAAAGCTATCAATTAGTTTGGATATCGGCTCTGGATAATGCATGAAAAATCCTCCTAGAATAAACCTGGAATGTTCAAACCTTTTGTAAATTGCCCCATTGTTTCCGCTGTCAATTCGTCTGCTTTCTTTAATGCGTCATTTGTGGCAGCTAAAATTAAATCTTGTAGCATCTCAATATCTTCAGGATCAACCACTTCCTCTTTGATGTTAACCTCCAAAATTTGCTTATGGCCATTTGCAACGACAGTCACCATGCCGCCTCCAGCTGTACCTTCTACTTTTTTCTCTGCCAATTCCTCCTGTGCTTTTTGCATTTCTTTTTGCATCTTCTGCATTTGTTTCATCATTTTTTGCATATTTCCCATTCCGCGCATCATTATAAATTCCTCCCTAACTTTATTCTTTAATTTCAATAAGATTTTCACCAAACAGCCGCTTTGCTTCAGCAATGAGCGGATCCTCTTGCTTCGGCTCTTTTTCGCGCTGCATTCCTTTTTCCCGAATAAACTCTTCTCTTATTGTGCTCCATTCCTCCTCAGGAACAGCTACCATTTCAAAACGTCGATTTGTCAAATCAAACAAAATGGACTCTAAATTTTCCTTTACCTGATTCGTGTTATCCGCTGCCATTTTACAATGAATTTCATATTTAAACTTTAGGACGAATGCTTGCGGGCTCGCTGCCACTGGCTCGCTCTCATATAGTAAAGCTGCATGAGAAACTTTGTTTTGTTTCTTTAAAATATCAAGCATTTCCGCCCAGTGATTTTTAATTAAGGACAGATCTTGATGCGTAGCCTGACTCAATATTTCGTGGATACGACCGACTGGTGTTTTATAACCGCTTGTTCTGATCGATTTTGCTGATTTTTTGGCATGTGTGGATAAAGAATCTTTCACTGCTACAGAAATTCCTTGTCCTTTCAATTGTTGCAACTCTGCTTCAAGGTTTTCCATCTTCTTCATCAACGAACGAACTTCTTCAGACATAACTGGCGTAGATCGCTGTTCCTGATGGCAAAGTCTCACTAAAGCGACCTCTAAAAAAATACGTGGATGATTCGTCCATTTCATTTCTTGCTGGCTTTTATTCAAAATTTCGATTGTTTCGTAAATAGTTGGTACAGGAATCGATTCGGCAAGCTTTTGAAATTCTTGGTCAACAGCTATTCCTCTTATAACCCCTTCTAATTGGGGAGCCGTCTTATACAAAAGAAGATCCCGATAGTAAAAAATTAAATCTTCTATGAGGCGATTCGGATCTTTCCCCTGATTCATAAATTCCTCTAATGACTGTAATGCCTTAGCCACATCTCTTTCATGGATAGCTTCAACAAGCCTTGCTAGCATAACAGAAGATATCGCGCCTGTCATGGCTAGTACATCCTCAAGTAACACTTCTTCTTCGCTGAAAGAAATAGCCTGATCCAACAAACTTAGTGCATCACGCATGCCCCCATCCGCAGCACGTGCAATAGCAAATAGTGCTTCATCAGAGGCTTTAATATGCTGTGCATCTAATACTTGCCTTAAGCGTAAAACAATCGAATGAGGTTGAATTCTGCGAAAATCAAAGCGTTGACAACGGGAAATAATAGTAGGCGGGATTTTGTGTGGTTCCGTTGTCGCTAAAATGAAAATGACGTGTCTCGGAGGCTCTTCCAACGTTTTTAGCAACGCATTAAATGCACCGATGGAAAGCATGTGTACCTCGTCCACAATATAAACTTTATATCGTACAGAAGTAGGGGCAAACTTCACTTTTTCACGAATATCTCTAATTTCATCGACCCCGTTATTTGATGCCGCATCAATTTCTAATACGTCTGGAATGGAACCGTTTGTAATTCCAACGCAAGCTGGACATTGATTGCATGGCTCAGTCGTTGGCGCCTTTTCACAATTTACAGCCTTCGCCAAGATTTTCGCAGCACTTGTTTTACCTGTCCCACGCGGGCCGGAAAAAAGATAAGCGTGGGATATTTTATTTTGAAGCAGGGCACTTTGCAATGTTTTCGTTACGTGTTCTTGACCGACAACATCCGCGAATTGCTGTGGCCGAAACACACGGTATAGCGCTTGATACGTCACGAAAATTGCCCTCCTCTTCTCTCTCATCTTATTTATTATATAATGTATTATTCGTTTTTCAAAATACAAACAAAAAATAAAACCCACTCTTTATGAGTGGGTTTGATTATGTATTTACCGTGCACCTTCCGTCGATTAGTTGCCCCAAGCGTTGCTCAAGCAGTTAGCTCAGCCCAGGCTCCCCTACGGCACATGGGAGCATCCGCTTACTGCTGCTTCCTTCCGGACCTGACAGGGTTCACGGAATCCCATTGCGTAGGACCCAGACGTCAACACCACTTACTTGAGACAGACCTTACAACATACTAACCTCGGGAAGGGATTCAGTCTCGCTAGAGCGGATTGCGAGTACAGGGCACCGCTACCTCCCCACTTAGCACGGCAAATATAGTATATATGTTTTTTTTGAAAAAAGCAATGAATGATACCTGTAAATTATTTGTTATATTCACCATTCTTTTCATCATTCTTTTTTTTCATGATCCTTAATTGACGAAAAAATTCACTTAGCATTTGACTACACTCTTCCTGTAATACACCGCTCACAACTTCTGTCTGGTGGTTGAACCTTTTTTCCTGCAGTAAATTCATTAATGTTCCGGCACATCCTCCTTTCGGGTCGCATGCGCCGAACACAACCCTTTTTACCCTTGAAAGAACAATGGCACCAGCACACATAGCACAAGGCTCCAACGTAACATACAACGTTGTGTCCTCAAGCCGCCATGAACCTAATACCTCACATGCTTTATCAATTGCTAATACTTCAGCGTGAGCAATGGCTCGCTGTTCTGTCTCACGCAAATTATGGGCACGCGCAATAACTTCTCCATCCTTTACAATGATGGCGCCAATTGGTACTTCCCCAATTTGCTCAGCTTTCTTTGCTTCTTCAATCGCCAAACGCATGTAATATTCATTATTCATCATAAAATCCTCACCAAAATAACCGTCATTTCCCTTTTTCCTTAATCATAAAATAAGAGGAAGGAAAGAGGCAACTAGGAGGGAACATATGCAAATTCATGTTGTACAGCGGGGACAAACGTTGTTTGGAATCGCTCAGGCCTACAATACTACCCCCGAAGAGATTATTAGGGCAAATAAAATTGAAACTCCAAATAGACTCGTCGTTGGTCAAGCAATCGTCATCCCTATTGTCGGCCGCTTTTATTGGGTAAGATCCGGAGACAGCCTTTGGTCTATAGCTCGCAATTTTCAAACGACGGCACAACAACTTGCCCAAATTAATGGAATTTCAATTAATACACCTTTACAAATAGGACAACGCCTATATATTCCGCCACAAAGAAAAAGAAACGCTGAATTTAACGGATATGTTGAGCCACGTAATCCTAGTTCGATTCCTGAATTAGAAGAAAGCGCACGCACTGCCGCTCCGTACTTGACTTACCTGGCAGCATTTAGCTTTCGAATTCAGAGGGATGGGACGTTACAAGAACCCCCTCTCGGCAATTTCCCCTCTATCGCTCGGGCGAACAATGTTACATTAATGATGGTTGTCACAAATATTGAAAATGATCAATTTAGTGATGAGTTAGGAGCTATTATACTAAACAACGAGGCATTACAAAATCGGCTCCTTGAAAACATCGTCACTACAGCGAAACGGTATGGATTTCGTGACATTCATTTTGATATGGAATATTTGCGACCTGCCGACCGCAATGCATATAATGCATTTTTAAGAAAGGCGAAGCAACGGTTTAACAGGGAAGGATGGCTAATGTCTACGGCTCTTGCCCCTAAAACGAGCGCTACTCAAAAAGGTCGCTGGTATGAGGCGCATGATTATCGAGCTCACGGCGAAATTGTTGATTTTGTTGTTATTATGACATACGAATGGGGGTATAGCGGCGGACCACCAATGCCTGTTTCACCAATTGGACCTGTTCGCCAAGTGCTTGAATATGCTGTTACTGAAATGCCTGCTTCCAAAATTATGATGGGACAAAATTTATACGGATATGACTGGACGCTTCCATACGTTCCAGGTGGAAGATACGCCCGAGCTATTAGCCCACAGCAAGCGATTCGGCTTGCCTCCCGGTACAATGTTCCAATTGAATATGATACGAAAGCACAGGCCCCTCACTTTCGTTACCGCGATACAAGTGGTAACGAACATCAAGTATGGTTTGAAGATGCCCGTTCGATGCAGGCCAAATTCAATTTAGTTAAGGAACTCGGATTAAGAGGGGTTAGCTATTGGAAACTAGGCTTAGACTTCCCGCAAAATTGGCTTTTAATTACCGATAACTTTAATGTTGTAAAAAGATAAGAAAATGCTTGGATAAAACCCCCAAGCATTTTCTTTTTTTATGAACTCTCCCTATATATTCGTAGTCTATGCTAAAATAAAATCTGTCTGTCTAAACAGACGGTGAATGGCAAAGGAGGATCGTACAAAATGGGGATTGTACCGTTTATTGCGGTAGAGGGACCAATAGGAGTCGGAAAAACATCACTAGCGAAAGCGATTGCAAATCATTTTGGTTATCATTTACTAAAAGAAATTGTAGATGAAAATCCATTTCTCGGGAAATTTTATGAAAATATTGAAGAGTGGAGCTTTCAAACGGAAATGTTTTTTCTATGTAACCGTTATAAACAGTTAGAAGATATAAATCGTGATTTTATAAAAAAACAAAAACCTGTTGTTGCTGACTACCATATCCTCAAAAATTTGATTTTTGCGGAAAGAACATTAAAGTATGATCAATATGCAAAATACCTAAAGATATATAACATTCTTACAGAGGACATGCCAGAGCCAAATATGATTATTTATCTTAATGCGAGCCTCGATACGTTGTTACGACGAATCGAAATGAGGGGAAGAGAAATCGAAAAAAATATTGACCCTCTATACTTACATGAACTATCTATCGCTTATGAACAAAAAATGGAATCTTTTAAAAAAGAAAAACCGCACATTCCTATCCTTTATTTTGATGGGGACAAGCTTGATTTTGTCCAACGCCAGTCCGATTTACTCTACATATTCGAGCAAATCAAAAATAGACTAAAAGGAGCTAGCTGCAATGAACTTACGTGAAAAATATAATATCCCACATGACGCCGTTATTACGATTGCGGGAACAGTCGGCGTCGGAAAATCAACAATGACAAAAGCTCTTGCTAAAGCATTACAATTTCGCACTTCTTTTGAAAAAGTGGATGCAAATCCATATTTAGATAAATTTTATGCTGATTTCCATCGGTGGAGCTTTCATTTACAAATTTATTTTCTCGCTGAACGGTTCAAAGAGCAAAAACGAATTTTTGAATATGGCGGGGGCTTTGTTCAAGATCGATCCATTTATGAAGATACAGGAATTTTTGCAAAAATGCACTTTGAAAAAGGAACAATGACAAAAGTTGATTATGAAACATATACAAGTTTATTCGAAGCGATGGTCATGACACCGTATTTTCCGCATCCCGATTTGCTGATTTATTTGGAAGGGACCTTTGAAGAAATTTTAAAACGCATCCGCGAACGCGGACGTCCAATGGAACAACAAACGCCGATAGAATACTGGAAAGAAATGCATGATCGATATGAGAAATGGATTAACAGTTTCAATGCTTGCCCAGTTCTCCGCATCAACATTAGTGATTATGACATTCTTGAAAATGAACAGTCGATTGAACCAATTGTTGCAAAAATTTCTTATATGTTAAATCAATATCGGGTCATGAACCTCTCCCACCCACATTTCATTTAGAGGTGGGAGTTTCTTACCACTCGATCAAAGAAGCTTCAGCGCAGAAGAAGGTGGTCTTCTTCGGCTCGATGCTCGCATCGGAAGCCTTCTCGACCGATTCGGTAAGCAACATCGGTAGGTCACCGATGGAGCGGTCCCACCCATCTACTACTTCTTGCTTAGGCAATCCGTAGATACGTAAGCGTCGTTGGCTTATCCCAAGGAACCATCTCTTGATAGAGCGCCTTGCTCAAAATGTTGCGGGCGCCGTGAATGTCCCGATGTTCTTGATACCCGCAAGAACAGGCAAAAATTCGTTGAGAGGTTTTTCGTCTCTTCCCACAGACAGGACATGTCTGACTGGTATAAGACTCATCGATTTCTTTCAGACGAATGCCTTGTTGGGCTAGTTTGTAAGCCAAGTATTGCTTCACTTTTCCGAACGACCAATTGGAGAGTTTTTGCGCTTGTTTCCGGTGCACTTTCTTTTTCTTTCTCGTGTGTCGTTGGACTCCTTCGACGTTTCCGAGGTATACGTCGGAAACGGATTGAGCGAGGCACCAATCGACAAATTGTTTCGTCGTTTTATGAAGCGCATCCCGCAGTTGACGTTCCGATTTCGATAAGAGGTATCGTTTGGCTCGTTCGTATTTCTTCCAGCGACGGGAGCCCTTTTGGCATTTGGATTGTCGCCGTTGAATGTCAGCCAATTTCTTGTTTCGCAACCGATGAAGCGAACGCACCTTTCTCCCTGTAATCAAGAGGGCTTGGCCGTTTTCACAAAAGGCGCCGATCGTATGGATTTCGCCGAGATCGACACCGACGGAACGACCCGGTTGATACGCTTTCGCTTCCTGACCGTCGTCGTAGGTGATGGCCAAATACCAACCATGGTCATAACAACATTCGATTTCTTTGATCGTTCCTTTGGGTAAGTGGGAGACATGGACGAGGATCGGTTCTTCTCTTTTTCCATTATGGATGCCCATCGATAACGCAACGGTTCCATTTTCGTACACTTTGAACCCATCTTTCGCCCATTTCGTGTTGAAGTAGTTTTTTTGTTTGTATGGGTAGCGAGCATGATGAAGTCCTTTTTGAATGGCGGCTTGTGCCGATTGTCGCGCGAAGAGATACTTGTGGCAGACCGCTTGAATCGACTGGCTGTGAAGATGGAAGCGGCCTTTCGTGTGCTTTTGCAGTTCGCTTTTTGAGATGCGGCGGCCGTATTGAAGGAAGTATTCTTTCGATAGCCGAAGACACTCATTCCAAACGCGGGCGGACTCCCGGTTGCACGCCACCAGCCGTTCGAGATCTTTCTTGGAGGCACGAAAGGCGACTTTTTGACCGCGAAGCATCGAGATTCCTCCCTTTTCCTACAGCTTAGCTAAGATCATTATAGCACATACGTTCTGTTTTAGGAAAAAAAACATCCGATTCATCCCCCACCTACACTTCGTTTAGAGGTGGGAGACTTCTCGGTGAATGTGTTAAAAAAATAGCCGCCTTTTCATTAAGGCGGTTTTTTTCAATAAAAAATTCGTTACAAAATGTAACGAATCGTTTCAAATAACAATCTCCATTTATGCGCAGTGGTGTTTCAAACTAACTTGATGGCGGAGGAGGAGGGATTCGAACCCCCGCGCGCCTCTCGACGCCTCTCGGTTTTCAAGACCGACCCCTTCAGCCAGACTTGGGTACTCCTCCGTATCGACAACATTTACTATATCATGTTGAAATAAGGAAGTCAACAATTTTAATAATTTTTTCTGTAGATGCATCAACTCAGGCAGGCGTATCGCTTTAACGGTACGGCCTGCCTAGTTTCTTCTTTGATTACTGAATTACTTCTTTATTGCCCATATATGGACGAAGCACTTTTGGAATAACCACTGTGCCGTCTTCTTGCTGATAATTTTCCAAAATAGCTGCAACGGTCCGCCCAATTGCTAAACCTGAACCATTTAATGTATGAACATGTTCTGGTTTTGCTTTTGGATCGCGGCGAAAACGAATATTCGCACGGCGCGCTTGAAACGCTTCAAAGTTACTGCAAGAAGAAATTTCTCTATATGTTCCATAGCTTGGAATCCAAACTTCGATATCATATTTTTTCGCCGCTGTAAATCCTAAATCTCCTGTACACATGCTCATGACGCGATAAGGGAGCTCTAAAAGCTGCAACACCTTTTCTGCATGGCTCGTCAACTTTTCAAGTTCTTCATATGAATCTTCAGGCTTAACAAATTTCACAAGCTCTACTTTATTAAATTGATGCTGGCGAATAAGTCCTCTCGTATCGCGTCCAGCAGAACCAGCCTCTGAGCGGAAACATGCGCTGTAGGCCACATAGTTTAAAGGCAAATCTTCCGCTGATAAAATTTCATCTCGATGCAAATTAGTCACAGGGACTTCTGCTGTTGGAATTAGAAAATAATCCTCACTTTCGATACGAAACGCATCTTCCTCAAATTTTGGCAACTGGCCGGTTCCTGTCATGCTGCTGCGATTGACGATATAAGGCGGCAGCACTTCCGTATATCCGTGCTCTTCTATATGAAGATCAAGCATAAAATTAATAAGCGCACGTTCTAAACGAGCACCAAGCCCTTTATAAAACACAAATCGACTTCCTGTTACTTTTGCCGCGCGTTCAAAATCTAAAATACCAAGTTGATCAGCAATTTCCCAGTGCGGTTTCGGTTCAAATGAGAACGCGCGCGGTTCGCCCCATTTACGAATTTCTACATTGTCTTCTTCCGACTCACCAATTGGCACCGATTCATGTGGAATGTTCGGAATTGACAACAACAATGTTTCTAACGCTTCTTCCACTTGACGCAATTCATCGTCTAACACTTTAATGCGGTCACCGACCTCGCGCATTTCTGCAATTAAATGATCTGCGTTTTGCTTTTCCCTTTTGAGTACAGCAATTTGCTGGGACACTTCATTCCGCTTGTTTTTTAATTCTTCTGCTTGAGCGATTAACTGACGACGGTTTGCATCGAGTTCTTCGAAACGTGCAAAATCAGTTAAATCCTCGCCGCGATGTTTAAGCTTTTCTTTTACTTCGGCCAAATTAGCCCGTAAAAATTTCAGGTCTAACATCCTTATTCCTCCCTTAATCATTTTTCTAAAATAAAAAATCCCGCCCCTAAAAAGGGACGAGATGAACCCGCGTTGCCACCCTAATTGAAGACAAATGCCTTCCACTCAAATGTATAACGGCTTGAAGCCGGAAATGCCTAGTAGCCTCCTTAGCGTTCAGCATTTCACTCCAGGATGGATTCACATGCGTTTCTCATCGGTTTGCACCATCCACCGACTCTCTGGAGAGAAGACGTCATGCTACTATTTCCTATCATCGTTTTCACAACTATATCATTTTCAATGATAATGTACTATAAGGTTCGACAAGATGCAACAATTTTATTCCTTTGCCTCTTTGACTATATTAATAAAATATTGTGTCATCCGATGATCATCTGTTAATTCAGGATGAAAAGAACAACCTAAAAACTGGCCATGTCTTGCAGCAACAATCCGATCTTCGTGCTTAGCTAAAATTTCCACATCCTCACCAACTTCAACGATGTGAGGTGCACGAATAAATACACCGACAAAATCATCCGCAACTCCTGCAATCGCTAGCTCCGCCTCAAAACTTTCGCGTTGACGACCAAATGAATTCCGTTCTACTGTAATATCCATTAAGCCAAGATGCGGTTCTTCGTATCCGACAATTCGCTTTGCTAAAATAATTAGGCCCGCACAAGTTCCAAACATTGGCTTTCCTTTCGCGGCAAACTCTTTTAATGGCTCGATAAATCCGTATTGATCCATCAATCTTCGCATCGTTGTGCTCTCGCCGCCCGGAATAATAAGTCCGTCAATTTCTTGTAGCTGCTCCACTTTTTTTACCACAACTGCTTCGGCGCCGCATGCTTCAATTGATCGAACGTGTTCTCTAACAGCTCCTTGCAGTCCTAAAACTCCGATTTTTACCATGGCAATCTTCTCCCTTAATTACCAACCACGCTCTTGCATGCGTTGTTCAGGCAATAATGATGCAATATCGATTCCTCTCATCGCTCCGCCTAAACCTTTTGATAAGTGAGCAATCAATTCATAATCTTCATAGTGAGTCGTTGCTTCGACAATCGCCCGCGCATATTTCTCAGGGTTTTCTGATTTGAAAATACCAGAACCGACGAATACCCCATCTGCACCCAAATACATCATTAAAGCAGCATCCGCAGGAGTCGCGACACCGCCTGCCGCAAAGTTAACAACTGGAAGACGGCCTAGACGCTTAATTTCAAGCAACACTTCAAATGGCGCGCCAAGGTTTTTTGCTTCTGTCATAAGTTCATCTTCACTCATGCTTACCACTTTACGTACTTGAGCATTCACTTTGCGCATATGGCGAACCGCTTCAACAATATTTCCTGTTCCTGGCTCTCCTTTTGTACGCAACATCGACGCACCTTCTGCAATGCGGCGAGCTGCCTCTCCTAAATCACGGCAACCGCAAACGAACGGAACAGTAAATTGACGCTTATCAATATGGAATTCGTCATCGGCAGGAGTTAAAACTTCGCTTTCATCGATATAGTCAACACCTAAAGCTTCAAGCACTCTCGCCTCTACATAGTGACCAATACGTGCTTTCGCCATAACTGGAATCGAAACAGCTTTCATCACTTCTTCAATGACCGTTGGATCTGCCATACGCGCTACGCCTCCAGCCGCACGGATGTCCGCTGGAACGCGCTCTAATGCCATGACAGCTACCGCTCCTGCAGCCTCTGCAATCTTTGCTTGCTCCGCATTAACTACATCCATAATGACGCCGCCTTTTTGCATTTCTGCCATCCCACGTTTTACACGCTCTGTACCTGTAATAGCCACTTGTAATTCCTCCTAGTACAATTATGTAGTCATATTTTGATTTATTTTACTGAAAAACAACACAATCTACAATAAACAAATTTGTTTACATTTCTTTATTTTACCTCAATTTTTTTAAAAATCACAATAAAAAAGTGAAAAAGCCCCCTATTATAAAGGGAGCTCTCCACTTAAAACCATCCTTTTACCGTTTTTGTAACACTTGTCCAAACATCGCTAAATAAGCTGCCGATTCCCCTCATCATAAGCACAAACCAGTTGGCTTTCTCGACACTTTTCTTAGTCACAAGCTCTACTTTGACAGCATTCTTTCCATCAGCAGTTAAATACTCATCCTCACCGGCACCTGTATATTTTACTGTCATATATCCTACCTTTTCACCTTTTTTTATTGGTGCCATTAACTCACCTTTTTCTGTTAATTTTTTCTTATCAATTATATAGATAGGTTTGTAATATTTTTCTTCGCCATTTTTTACAACAAAGGAAAGAGGTTTTTTAGTAACAATTGCTACCGATTTGTCTTTTCCCTTCACTACAGGTAATGTAGAAGCACCTTTTTTCTGATAACCAGCAGGATATAGTTCTTTTAAAGAATAGTTACTAAACCCGTAATCTAGTAATTTTCTCGTTTGTTCGAATCGCGCACCAATAGTCGATTTCCCGTTGCTTTTCGCATTCATTACTACGGAAATAAATCTAATACCGTTTCTCTCTGCCGTCCCAGTAAAGCAGTAGCCGGCAAAGTCCGTATAACCAGTTTTTAGCCCATCTACTCCCTCATATCCATAAACAAGGCCTGGTAACATCCAATTCCAGTTATCCATTTTAATTTGGTCATCTGTGCCTTCTCTAAAGACCTTTTTTGTAATACTTGCTGTTTCTAACACTTCTGGATATTCTTTGAGTAAATGATATGCTAACGTAGCGACCGCCCTCGCAGACATTACATTTTCTTCATTTTCTTCTGTCCCCTGTGGATGGAGCCCTTTCAAATCTTTATTGCTCAACCCAGTAGCATTAACAAATTTATAACCTTGAAGCCCTAATTTTTTCGCTTTTTCATTCATCATTTTAACGAAATTTTCCTCTGATCCACCAACAATTTCCGCAATTGCAACTGTGGCTGCGTTGGCAGAGTAAATCGCCATTGCTTCATATAGCTCACGAACCGAATATTTTCCATCCTTTCGCAATGGAACGTTAGATAAATCACGGTCTTGGGAAAGACGATATACGTAATCGCTCGGAGTATATTGTTGATCCCATTTGACACGATGTTGTTTAATCGCTTCTAGCAGAATATATTCCGTCATCATCTTTGTCATACTTGCAATTCCGAGCACCGTATCAATATTTTTTTGGTACAAAATTCTACCTGAACTTGCATCGACAAGAATTGCTGCATCCGCCTCAATATTCAACGGATCTTGTGCTGCCTTAACTTTTCCAAATGGAAGAATCGTTGACAAGAGAAAAACTACCAACAAACCTATAATTATACTTTTTTTTCGCTTCACTTTTGTAACCTCCTCACACAAACGTTATTTTAACATACTCGCACGCAAAAAAATAGACGGAGGAACATTCCTCCGCTTCAATTTAGAAACAAAATAACATCATGAGATAGAATAGTTCGGCGCTTCTTTTGTGATTTGTACATCATGAGGATGACTTTCTCTTAATCCGGCGCCAGTCATGCGAATAAATTGAGTTTTTTCTCGTAACTCTTCTAAATTTTTAGTGCCACAGTACCCCATTCCAGATCTCAAACCGCCAACAAGTTGATAAATTGTATCTGCAAGAGGGCCTTTGTATGGAACACGCCCCTCAATTCCTTCTGGAACAAATTTTTTGTTATCTTCTTGGAAGTAGCGATCCTTACTTCCCTTCTCCATGGCCGCAACTGAACCCATTCCTCTATAAACCTTAAAACGACGTCCTTGATAAATTTCTGTTTCTCCAGGGCTTTCAGTTACACCTGCTAAAAGACTTCCGAGCATCACAGCATGGGCACCAGCTGCTAACGCTTTTACAATGTCCCCAGAATATTTAATGCCCCCGTCGGCGATAATCGGAACACCATATTTCCGAGCTTCCGTTGCACAATCGTAAATCGCTGTAATTTGTGGCACTCCCACACCGGCGACAACACGCGTCGTACAAATCGACCCTGGACCGATTCCCACCTTAATAATGTTTGCCCCAGCCTCAATCAAATCTCGTGTCGCCTCCGCTGTCGCGACATTCCCTGCAATAATATTTAAATTTGGATATTGTTCACGAATCTTTTGAACTGTTTCAAGAACTCCTTTGGAATGTCCGTGAGCTGTGTCCACAACAATGACATCTACATTCGCCTCTACGAGTTTTTTTACGCGAATCATGGTGTCCGCCGTTACACCGACAGCGGCCCCGACTAACAACCGTCCTTGTCCATCCTTTGCTGAATTCGGAAACTCAATCACTTTTTCGATATCTTTAATAGTAATTAATCCCTTGAGAACACCATTTTCATCAACAAGAGGCAATTTTTCGACTTTGTATTTTTGTAAAATTTTCTCTGCTTCCTCTAGCGTTGTACCGACAGGAGCTGTAATTAGATCTTCCTTCGTCATGACATCGGAAATTTTTGTCGAATAATCTTGAATAAAGCGCAGATCTCGATTTGTAATAATTCCAACAAGTTTTTGTTCTACTTCATTATTGACAATCGGCACACCTGAAATGCGATATTTACTCATTAGATGTTCAGCATCATACACTTGATGATCAGGAGTTAAAAAGAAAGGATCAGTAATGACTCCCCGCTCCGAACGCTTCACCTTGTCTACTTGTTCCGCTTGCTGCTCGATAGACATATTTTTATGAATAATTCCTAAACCGCCTTGGCGAGCCATTGCTATCGCCATTTCCGCTTCAGTAACAGTATCCATTCCTGCGCTTATGATAGGGATGTTTAATTGTAGAGTTTTACTTAGCTGGGTTGTAACATCTACATCTCGAGGCAACACTTCTGATTTCGCAGGAATAAGAAGAACATCATCAAATGTTAATCCTTCTTTGACAAATTTAGACTCCCACATGTTTTATCCTCCTCATCGGGAAATATTATTAGTAGCTTAACAACTGGTTAAAATACTGTCAAGGAATCAAAAAAATATTTGACTTTTCACTCAATTATAACTTCATTTTCTCAATGAAAGGGGAATGATGAATGCATTGTTATAAAGGAATTTGGGAAAAATTTACCTCATTTCACTCTACAAATATTGCCCAGCAATTTTTATATCGTTGTTATACAAAAATAGGAAGAGAAGATGCGAAACAAAAAAGTTATACAAATTGCTATCCCTTTATTTATTATTTGCAACACGGTGAGAATTTTTATTTAACCGCTTATCAGGCACCTCTCTCGATTAAGCCTGTTCTTTTATTTTATGGAATGGTCCAACTTTTAAAATCCTGTCTCCTTACAGTAGACGCTGATTATCCTGAGTCATCTTCAGTTTTAGCTCATGGCGTTTCTACAAGAAAAAGAAAAAAGCAAAATTATGAATTTTTTTACGATGAGGTAAAAATTCAAAAGTATGGTCTATTCACTCATTTTTCTGAAAAAATGTTTCATGTGAAACATTTAACGGGGGCTAAGTTTCATATGCGCATGCTACTGCAAAGAATCAGTGACCTTCATGAATTGTTTGAAACATATTATAACCAACAATTATCGAGGAAAGTGTTATATGAGCCATTAAGACAATTTGTGTCAATCCCTGTCGAAATTTTAGATGACTATCATATGACCTTTGGCCGCTTTATAAATTACATAACAAAAGAATGGAGCTGGATTGAAAAAGACTCTTTACAAATCGAAGAAGAATATATAAAAGCAACATGCGCCCATCCCCTAAAGCCATTAGGATGTGAACCACTTATGTTTAGTTTAGATGATAGATCCTATTGTCTCCCCATTCAGCGTGAGGAAATATTTCAGCTACCCGAAATAATGTGTCATTATTTATTACTGTATAATTTAAGCATGATCTCACGGTACGAAACGGAATGGTGGAATGAACTATTGCATTCTTACTCAAGTGATGCTTATCCATTTATTCATCGGTTTTTATCTGTCACATCGGAAAAAGTACCTTTATTGCTCTACGAGTATTTGTGTCTTAAGTAGCAAGAGTGACGTGCCTCACCACTTACGTTCACACTTCGGGGTAGGGACTTCTCGGGTCATCCCCTCCAATGAAGGGAGATGAACCGAGCAATCCCCGTCCATCCAGCGATTCTAGGGCGGTTTAACTGATCCCTAACTTCCTCGTTCCTTCTCTTTTGATATTTGATCACGGCATCTCAGTCCCTGTCGGCAGTAAAGCCACACTCGCATTGGAAGATGCGTTTAGAAAAAGATAGGGACTCCTTTAATTGACCACAACATAAGCAAGTCTCGGAGGGGGAAACCACTTATCGATTTTGACAAGCTTTTCCTCTGCTCTTCTAACTTGTACTGGAGAAAGGTCGTAAGCATGCCCCATTGGTCCGCAACAATTTTACTGAAATGGAGGGTTTGCGACATCCCTTTCATGTTGAGGTCTTCGATGACCACGCAATCAAACTCACTCGCCAATTGGCGGAAAGCCCTATGCAAAAGTCTTTTCGCTAGCTCACAATTTTTTCGTGTAACCTGGCCACTTTTAACCGTTACTTATGCTAACGATTCGAGTTTTTTCCCGCGTGATAAAATCCGCTGTGCTTTTGCTAATTTCTCCAACGCTTGTCAATAGAAACGAGGATAGTTGGCTCTCTTATCTTCATTATCAACAAACAGACCATTCATCGAGAAATCTAAGCCAACCACCGCTTGGACTTCTTTGGGAAGAAAGTTAAATAAAAAAGCTGACTAAACACCATTGTTTAGTCAGCTTTTTTGCCTAGCGACGTCCTACTCTCACAGGGGCGCTAGCCCCAACTACCATCGGCGCTGGAGAGCTTAACTTCCGTGTTCGGGATGGGAACGGGTGTGACCTCTCCGCCATCGTCACTAGACGGTCTGAAGGATGGTTCCTTCAAAACTAGATAACAGTGAAAGGTTGAAGAAAGGATGCGGTATTTCCGCTTTTCGTGTTGTCTAGCTTCGGCTCCTAGCCCCTCGAATCGCTTCTGTCCTGCTGCGGCGGCAACAGCCTCCTCGCAGGCCTTCCGCTCTCTTCGTGGCTATACAGTCGCCTTCGCTTTTCTTAATTGTCTAGTTCCGGCTCGCTGCCGCTTTTCTTGGTTAAGTCCTCGATCGATTAGTATCCGTCAGCT
>NZ_JHVN01000031.1 GCF_000620165.1 Anoxybacillus tepidamans PS2 | reverse complement strand
GGCTACGCATCGTCGCCTTGGTGAGCCGTTACCTCACCAACTAGCTAATGCGCCGCGGGCCCATCCGTAAGTGACAGCCAAAGCCGCCTTTCAACCAAAGACCATGCGGTCTTCGGTGTTATCCGGTATTAGCTCCGGTTTCCCGAAGTTATCCCGATCTTACGGGCAGGTTGCCCACGTGTTACTCACCCGTCCGCCGCTAACTAAAAGGAGCAAGCCCCTTTTAGTCCGCTCGACTTGCATGTATTAGGCACGCCGCCAGCGTTCGTCCTGAGCCAGGATCAAACTCTCCAAAGAAAGTTCTATTTCCATACTCAATCATTATTGACGTGGACGCTTTGTTTTGTTCAGTTTTCAAAGAACATGTTTTGTTGTTTTTGAAGCGACTTTTTAATAATATTACTTACTTTTTTATTTGTCAAGCACATTTTTTATTTTGTCACGAACTTAGCATCTCGCGACGACGTTTTTTAATATAACATAGCCAAAAATCTAATGCAACACTTTTTTTTATTGTTTATTTAGAAAACATAAATCGTTCATAGCAAACATAAAGATAGTAAGAAGCGTCCCCCCAATACAATACGTCCCATTACTGAAATATAAGTATATAGATCGATTCAGACGAATTCCCTTGAAATTAATTTCTATCTTAGAATAAACATACTCTCTAGATGCGAGCGTTGCCACAAACCGAACTTTTACACACAATATCAACACATTATCCACAAAACAATATCTTTTTATCCACATAAATAACAATTATTATTAAATAAATTTTGTTGATTTGACGTGCGATTGTGGGTAATGCTTCTTGTTTATTCACATTTTGTTGATAACTATCTATCTAAGGGGTGGATAACAATGATTCAAATTAAAAACTCCATTGTGGATAGTCAAATTTTCCCCAGTAATGTCTTATCTAAAGAACAGGCAATGATTTTTGAGGCTTTGTTAAAAGAAAGTCAAACATATATGTATAAAAACGAACAACAACTTCGTTTCGAGCTCGTGTTACGCGAACGTATTCTTCATACAGCGATTCGTCTAGCTCGTAGTAAAGCTAAATTTACAATTTTTCGTTTTTCAAGATGCAACGGGCAATTTTGGTCACGAAATGAGCGAGGTGGATTTCAACTAAAAAAAGAGGTATCACCCGCAGATGCAATTAATGATATTTTCATAAACAGCGAATTATATGCTTTTGAATGTGCAACAGCGATCGTCATTATTTTCTACAAAGCAGTTCTAGACACAATTGAAGTTCAAACATTTAATGAGCTGTTTGCCAACTTACTTTTATACGATTGGCACTCCGACCAAGATTTAGGGATAAAAACAAAAAGAGGAGACGACTATCTCCCCGGCGATTGTCTTTATTTTAAAAATCCTGATGTTGATCCTCAAATGCCTCAATGGCAAGGAGAAAACACAATTTACTTAGGAAACGGGCTGTACTATGGTCATGGAATTGGTATCAAAACAAAAGAAGAAGTTATTGCCGCTTTAAATAAACGAAGAAAACAGGGAGCGACCAAGTCTGCCTATTTGCTAGAACAAACAACAAGAATTGATTTTAAATATTTAGCGACATTCGCCAATGAACAAAATCGGGCAACTCTTTCGTTTGATCCACATAAGCTTTTAATTGGAAAAATCGGTTCGTCCACTTTCTTGCATTAACAGCGCCTTTTTCCGATTTTCGCTCCATAAATAAGTACCGATACCAATTAAAATTAATATACCTCCAAGCCATTGTGACGGTTGAATCATTTCTCCAAGTAAAAAATACGCTAGGATTGCCGCACCAACCGGCTCAAATAAAATGCTCATAGAAATTGTTGCAGCGCTTACCCACTTCACCGACCAATTCATTAATGAGTGACCAAGCAAAGTCGGAACAATCGCAAGTGCAACAAAGCAAAACCAGTCCGTTTTACTATAGGAAAGCAATGGGTATCGGAAACACAGCGCATAAATAAGCAGAGTGATTGAACTGACACCGTACACAACATACGTATATGCCATTAGGGAGAGACGTTTTCTTAAATCCTGTCCGAACAGCCAGTACCCTGTTACCATGACACAGGCAAGCAACGCCAGCACATCACCGAATAACGCCTTTCCGCTAACTCGAAAATCGCCCCAGCTAATAATCATGCTACCTACAACCGCCAGCAATCCGCTAAAAAATGCACCGATTGTCAACTTTTCTTTAAAAAAGAGGTAACCTCCAATGAAAGCAAACAACGGCTGCAATGTGACGAGCACAACTGAACTTGTTACTGATGTATAGTTCAGAGACTCAAACCAAAGAATAAAATGAAAAGCTAATAATATGCCGGAGATCGACGAAAATAACCAATCTCTTTTAGAAATTTTAGGGAGTTCACGAAAATAAGGAGCAAAAAACGGAGTCATAAATAACACTGTAAAAAAAAGACGGTAAAATGCCGTCACCGCTGCGGGAGCATGCACCCATTTTACGAGAATAGCCGATGTGGATACAGAAAGCGCTCCGATCACAAGCGCGGCATATGGTTTAAATAAGTTTGAAGATTGCATATCCCATCCCTCACCAAACGTTTTATAATGATTATAACATTGATCGGGAAAGAAAAGGTGATAAAATATGGATCTTCATCTTTTTATAAAATTAGGTATATCAGCTATATTAGGGCTTGTCATTGGTCTTGAGAGGGAGTTAAAAAGGAAGCCAGTAGGCCTAAAAACCTGTTTGGTTATCTCCATTGTCAGTTGTTTACTAACAATCGTTTCAATCGAATCTGCTTATGTATTTCCCCTAAAGAACCATATGACAATGGATCCACTCCGCCTGGCAGCGCAGATCGTATCCGGCATCGGTTTTTTAGGTGCAGGGGTTATTTTACGCCGCGGAAACGACAGCGTTTCTGGACTAACAACATCTGCGCTAATTTGGGGGGCCGCGGGCATTGGTATAGCCGTCGGAGCAGGGTTTTATTGGGAAGCAATTTTTAGCGTTGCTTTACTTATTGTAAGCGTTGAATTGGTCCCCCACCTCACCACCTTTTTTGGTCCGAAACAACTAAGGGAAAAAGAAATGGTGTTGCAAATTACTACTTCTAATTCTCAAAGCGTTGCTGATGTGATTTCAGCCATTAAACAGCAAAACATCGACATCAAAACGCTACGCATTAAAGATTTAGATCAGCAGCACCACCTTATTAAACTAAAAGTGACAGTTGACCAAAAGCAGTCAACGACAGATGTATACTATTCAATCCACAATATCCCAGCCATTATTAATATCGATATCGAAAATATGTGAATAAAAAAAGCCCCTTGCACCTTTATAACGCAAGGGAAACATACTAATTCTATGGACATTTAAATAATATCACATTTTGTCGAATTTTGTCTATATATTTTATGAAAAAATCGACAAAAAACGACTTATGTTTTTAATAAAAAACCCCCACAACTTATTTAAAAACACAAAGAAAACAGATTTTTTATAAATAATTACATTTAGCATTTTTTGTCGAATTTTAACCAACGGTATATCATGCCAATTTCTTGATGTTTTCTCATTCGAATATTGCAAAAATTATACATGTGTATATAATAGAAGTTAGATAGAACTCGGGGCATTAGCTCAGTTGGGAGAGCGTCGTGCTGGCAGCGCGAAGGTCACCGGTTCGAGCCCGGTATGCTCCATTCGTCCCTTGCATGCACTGCAAGGGATTTTTTATTTCCTGTTTCGATACACTCTCAATCAATCTGATGGAATAATGCATATAACACAGTAGCTGTTCTGAAATGCTTTATAGGTGAGCGCCAAGAAAAAATAGAGTTTCACTTGCTTTTTTCCAGTTGCCATTGTCTTTTAAGCGTTATACTATACGTTGTTTATGTTTTTAACACATACATTGAGAAATCTCCTATCTCTAAACGAAATGTATTCATTCTATAGAAAAATTCCCTCTATAGTTACTATAGAGGGATTGTGTTAACTAATAGGCTTTATTGATTGCTTTCAAATTTTACTTCAGCTTCAGCAGTCTTAAACTTTTTAATCATGTCCTGGAGATGATCAGCGAGAAGTTTTAGTTCTGAATTTTGTTGCTTTAAGCTTTCGATCGTATCGTTTTGTTGAATTGCAGAAGCGGAAATCTCTTGGATCACAGCGACTCCTTGCTCTGAAATGGCAGCAATTTCTTGAACGGATGTTAAAACTGTATCAGATGCTTGATACAAATCTGTCGTACTTTTCGCGATTGTATCAACTCCTTTTGCCAACTGCTCGACAGATTCAAAAATAGAGTGAAATAATCGCCCGTTGTCTTCAACAATTTCAACACCTTTTACAATGTCTTCAAAATCTTGCTGGTTCAACTTTAGCACTACGTTAGCTTGTTCATTAATCTCCTCGATCGCCTCGGATATTGTTTTAGTCGATTCATCAGTTTGATTTGCAAGCTTTTGAACCTCTTGGGCGACAACTGAAAAGCCTTTGCCTGCTTCCCCGGCACGTGCCGCTTCAATCGACGCATTTAAAGAAAGTAGGTGGATTTGTGACGAAATGTCTTGAATAATCCTAATGATTTCGTTAATATGCTCCAATTTTTTACCTAAATTCAATAAATTCTCCCTGCTCACCATACCGTTCTGTTTGATTTTGCTCATTTGTTCACTAATGATTTGAACTTGAACATTCCCTTTTTCGGCTTGTTGGCTTGTTTGGTCTGTAAGGTTCTTAATGAATTTAGTCTGCTCATCGACATTGGATATTGAGATCGACATTTCGGAAATCATATTTGAAATCCGATCAATGTGATTAGCTCTTTCTTCTGATCCCTTTGCCTCTTCATTTGTACTAATTGCGATCTGTTGTGATGCTTGAGCCAGTTCTGAGAACGATTCCAGAAGCGTTTCGCTATTGTAATGAATCGTTTCTGACTTCTCTCTTACATTATTGATGATCTGGCTTAAATTTCTCCTCATCTCTTCAAAACTGGCAGCCAGAATTCCTGCTTCATCTTCCCGCTTAATATCTACTGACCCGCTAAGATCCCCTGTCGAAAAAGCTTCCGCATATTGCACTAAAGATTTTAGAGGACGCGATATTCTATTTCCAATAAATAAGGCTAGCAAAATTCCGATCCCAATCATCATGGCTGATAAAACAATAGAAGCGAGCAATATCCATCGTTCTAATTGATCGATAAATCGGGCGCTCATATCAATTCCGACGATCGCATTCGCATAGTCCACCGGCATAAAAAACGATTTATGCACTCCCCATTTATCCCTGTAAATTGAACTCAAAATCGGCTCTTTTTTTTCATACGATAGCTTTTGATCCTTTGTAAACGGAGATTCAACCATAAATTTATCGCTGCCATTTAAAGCAACAATAACATCTTTACCATTTACTCTAGACAATACGTATACGTACTCAATTCCTTTTTTGTTTTCTATAAATGAATCGAGCGATTGTTTTAGTTGTGCGCCATACTTTTCAGGCGATTCCATAGTTTCTCTAATTAAATTGGAATCTATCGTCTCGGCCAGCGTTCGTCCATTCGCTTTTAGGCGCTCATCAAATTGCGGGATGACATGCTCTTGAATAATGTAGTTGGACACATAGCGGACAAAGCCAAACACAACAAGAGAAAAGGCAATAAACGGTACTAAAAAACTAATGACCAATTGCGTTTTAATTGATTTTTTCCAAGATATATTTCTCATTCTTTGCTCCCTTCTCTCGAGTATTGCATTTCCTTTAATGTTATAAATGGTTGCAAATCAAGTTGCAGCAATCGATAAAGCTCGTCCATCGTTTCGCTTTTGAAAAATACGATGGCAAATGTTCTGTCATTTGCTGCTTGTATTTGTCTGTATTCTAAAATTTGTTCAAATTCCTTTTGGAACGACTGATGATCAATCGATTTAATCAGATTTTGCGAAATATGTATCGGCACTTCGGCGCAGAAAAAACTGTAAATACCGTCATCCATATTGCTAAGCGCCTCTTTCCAGTCTGGGCTCGTCCCTTGGAAATAATGTTTATACACATTGCATTCATAGGCGTAAAGCCCGAGATCCGTCGTTCCTGCTCCAGCAAACCGAAGCGGGTTCATTTCAATCGGAATCATCGTTCCATGACTTTTCCGTACTTCAAAATGAATTGGAAAATTCTTTACCGGATAAACTTCTTTGAATTTATGCATAAAGTTCAATATATCATCATAAATCTCGCTAATCACTTGTTTAGACGTATAGTAGATTCGATCTGACGTGTCGTATTCGTCTTTAAATAAACGCTTAAAAATGTTTAAAATGACCGGATTGCCATCGTGATCGTAATAGCTGTCGACAGCATACTCTTCCCCAAAAATCCATTTTTCGATTAAAATACTTTCGCCGTCAATCACTTCTTGATAGACGTTTTTCATAAGAAATAGATCCGTCTCTAATTTACGTAACGTATCTTCCCATTCCGCTGCATTTTTTATTTTATAGACCCCTACGCTCGAGTATCCTTTGCTTGGCTTAATGACGACCGGGAAAGGAATATCGTTTGGTGAGAGTTCATAAAGTTCGTTCTTGTTTACGATCTTATAAAAATAATCAGGATACATACTAGAGAGAATCTTCCGGAATGCACCTTTGTCTTTTAACTGTTTCGTCCAACGATTTTGAACGCTGTTTGGAGCATAAGATTCAAGTAATGCAAGGCAGCTCTCTGAATTTGTTAATAGTTTTTGCTGCTCATTAACTAAAGAGAAAAATTGCTTGTCCCCCATGACATTCAATGAGTTAGACAGCCCAGAACGATTGCCCTGCTTAAAGACAGGTATATTCATTTCTTCTAATGATTCAAGCAAAATAGGCGAAATAATTTGATCGTTGATAAGAATCATCTCGATGCACCTTTCTAAAGTAAAGATTAACATTTTATGAGATAGTAAATGAACTAAATGGAACACTGTACCCTATTCCAATTGAATAAAAATAAGGCGATTTTTCCTTCGCCACTTGTTATGACTAAAAAAATTCAAATCGATTCTCCTCTCTTCATCTGATTTTAGACAATCATTTCAACATTGTTTTTATCGTCAAAAACAGGGTGACTTTTAACAAATTAATATGTTTTTTCTTATTTATATAAAATTATCCTCTGTTGGAATCTAAGTGAAAGATGAACTTCTCCTCCCTCTTCTCTTAAGGGAAGAAAATTTCTCGGTAAACATGATAATTAGAATGGGCGATATAAATGCGGGTATACGAGTAAATAAAACTTTTGGATTTTTCGCTAAAATCCCCCTTCATTCACGTAACAAGATGTTGAGAAAACAGAATTTGATGGACAAAAATAATATTTGATTAAATTTTCCATTTTCTCAATACAACTCCTCCTGCATTCGTAATACATTGTTATCGTGTGTACATTGAGTTCAAAAAGGAGGAGTATTATGAAAAAGAGAGCTGCTTTTGTATTAGCGGCAGGGTTAGCTTTCGGCACATTGGTGCCATCATCGTATGCGGCGGTTCAGCCTTCAAAGGCACAGCAACTTGTCCATGAAAAAATGAACATCTTACAGGAGCAGTGGAACAAGAAAACGGATTCGCCGGAGTTTCTAGCGGGGACGCTTTCTACTAAACCTTTCAAAAGCGAAAAAGAGATTCGGGAGTTTTTAAAAGCCAACAAAGATATTTACAAGATTAATGCTGATGAGGAGCTTACTTTAATTGACACACAGACCGATAACCTAGGCATGACCCATTATAAATATACTCAGTCTGTGAATGGTGTTCCGGTTGAAGGAAGTGAATTTATCGTCCATACGGATAAAGACGGGATTGTAAAAGCGACAAACGGAAAATTACGGCCTGACGCATCAACAAAAATGAAAGATAAAACGACCGCTAAAATTACAAGTAAAGAGGCGATTGAATTAGCGTGGAAGCACATTGGTGTAGCGAAAAAGGATACTGAACCAAAGACGGATACCGCTCCATTAGTAAAAGGAAAGTCAGATGTCCCAGACACGGTAGAGAAAAGCAAATTAGTAGTTTACGAGAAGAATGGTGCTTATTATTTAACTCATAAAGTAGAGTTGCAGTTCATTTATCCTTACCCAGCTAACTGGAAAATTTATGTTGATGCCAGCAACGGACAAATTGTAGACGCTTACAATGCGGTAGCAGATGGCGCGACTAGCGGCTATGGCTACGGAGTGTTAGGTGACTACAAAGCTCTTAATACTTATTATTCAAATGGCACTTACTATTTATATGACGTCACTAAGCCAATGTCTGGGGTTATTGAAACACGCACTGCGCAAAACGGCTCAAGCTTGCCGGGCGTCTATTCGGTTGACAGCAACAACGCATGGACCGCTTCTTCGCAAGCCGCAGACGTAGATGCACACTATTATGCAGGGGTCGTTTATGACTATTATAAAAATACACATGGCCGCAATAGTTTTGATAATAACGGGGCTACCATCCGCTCGACCGTGCACTATAGCTATCAATATAACAACGCCTTCTGGAATGGCACGCAAATGGTTTACGGAGACGGGGATGGCAGAACATTCGCACCGTTATCGGGGGCACTTGATGTCGTAGCTCACGAAATTACGCATGCCGTAACAGAGCGAACAGCGGGTCTTGAATATCGCGATCAACCAGGAGCATTAAATGAATCGATGTCCGATGTTTTTGGTTATTTCGTAGAGCCAAATGATTATTTAATCGGAGAAGATGTTTATACACCGGGCGTTTCCGGTGATGCGCTAAGAAGCCTTTCGAATCCGCCAGCATATGGGCAGCCGGCGCATATGAATAATTATGTATACACCACCGACGATAATGGCGGCGTGCATACAAATAGCGGCATTCCAAATAAAGCGGCTTATTTGACCATTTCCGCTATCGGTAAAGCGCAAGCAGAAAAAATTTATTACAGAGCGCTCACGCTTTATTTGACATCGACAAGCAATTTCAGCAATGCTAGAGCGGCTTTATTGCAATCAGCGGCAGATCTTTATGGTTACGGCAGCGCAACGTATAACGCCGTCGCAAATGCTTGGAACCAAGTCGGAGTGTACTAATGTACGAGAGGGCTGGATGAAAGGAAATTTTTTGTCCTTTTCATCCAGCCCTTTTAGATGATCGCTTATTGTCTTGGCAAAAGTTCTTCAATGTCTCCATCTACTGCATAGGAAATATGCGGGGGTGTAGACCCCTCTAATAGATTGAATCCATATTTTTGCAAACGCTGTTTTTGCGTATCGGAGAGCTGTTCATAAGGAATCACCGCCGGCGCTCCGGATGCTTTATAAATTAAATTTCCTGTCACCGGACATTGAAACGCATCCGCGACAAATCCCTCACCATCTTGAATCGTAAATAGGCGGATCGGCATGACATTCATAGTGTTCCCTCTTTCTATCCATATTTTCTCTTTATTACGTTTCCCCAATCCACAGCGCCTCTATACGATCCGTTTTCCGACGATGACTAAATCGCGCTCTACACCGTCTAATTCGGCTACTTTCGGAAAATGTCCCCACGTTTCAAAGCCAAAATGAGAAAATAGCCGTAAACTCGGTTCGTTATGGGCAAAAATAAAGCCAAGCAGCGTCTTAATTTGCAGCCTCGGACATTCGTTGATCGCTTTTTGTAACAGTTGTTTTCCAAGTCCTTTTCCGCGATACGTCTGAGAAATATAAATGCTCACCTCTGCTGTATGACGATAAGCAGGTCTTCCGTAAAACGATTGAAAGCTGATCCATGCACATATACGTCCTTTTTTCTCGACCACCCATAGCGGACGATCTTCGGGAGAGTGGGCCCGAAACCATGGGTCCCGGCTCTCTACTGTCACGGGCTCTAAATCGGCCGTCACCATTCTTGTCGGGATCGTTTCATTATATATATCCACAATCGCCTGTAAATCCTCATAAACTGCATCTCGAACTACAAACTCTTGATCCATTGTCCGTCTCCTCCCATGCATTTTGCTTGCAGAAACTAACAAAAAGACAGCATACTTAAAATATTACTTAATCGTATTAATCTAGGGTTTGACCACACATTTTATCATAGCATACGGAAGGGGAAAACAGATGAACAAGGCACTTATTGTTTATTTAGTGTCGCTTGCCGCCTTTCTAGGCCCGTTTACCCAAACAATTTATACACCTATTTTACCGGAGGTTACAAAAGATTTTGGTACATCTCCTTTTTTAGTAAATTTGACAATTTCTATTTTTACTTTATTTCTAGCCTTGATGCAGGTTGTTTACGGTCCGCTGACGGATACAAAGGGACGGCGAAACATCATTTTATTTGGCATTTTCATTTATACACTCGCATCGCTAGGCTGCTTTTTTTCACAATCTATTTATATATTACTCCTGTTTCGGGCAATGCAGGCGATCGGAATTGCGGCTGGTTCGGTTGTAGCCGCCACTGTCATTGGCGATTTGTTTGAGGGAAAAGCGCGCGGCAAGGCGATGGGAACGTTTCAAATGATGGTTTCGCTTGGACCTGTCGCTGGCCCCATCGCAGGCGGCTTTATCGGAGGAAATTTCAATTTTCACGCGGTATTTCTTGTTCTTGTGCTAGCTGGCCTTATCATCTTCATTTTTAATTTTATTTTCTTAAAAGAGACGAAGCCAAAAACAGGGGAAACAGAACGTTTTCAACTGCGTGACTTTTTCATCATTTTAAAGAACCGAGCAGGTTCAGCCATCGTTTTATTAGGGTTTATTCAATATTATGCTTTGTACAACTTTCTCGTATTTTTGCCTAACATTTTAAGCGAACGATATCGGCTTATAGCAGAACAAAAAGGGATGGTATTCCTTTCTATGTCTGTTTGTATTGTGATCGGAAGTTTTTTGGGCGGCAGAATACAAGGGCGTTTTCAAAATAGAAATATTATGATTTCCACTGCTTATTTGAATGTTGTATCGATTCTTCTGTTTATTTTTGTTGCTAACATATCGATTCCGCTCCTTATTGGTTCTATCATGTTATTTGGATTGTTTTTAGGAACATCTTTACCTGTACAAACAACGTTGTTAACTCAAATATTTCAAACAAACCGTTCCACAGCTATCGGAGTCTATAATTTTTCTCGATACATAGGAATGGCGTGCGGACCGATTGTAGGAAGCTGGCTGCATGAAATTGGCGGATATAACGCCATATATGGATTTGTCGATATGCTGTTTCTAAGCTGCTCCCTTATATTAACGAAACAGTTTGTCCAAACGAATCAAACAAAAATAGAGGGATAGGCGTGTATTTTTAGTAAAAAACGAAACACAGCGACATTTGTGTTTCGTTTTTTATCGCTTTGATCTGAAAGGAGGCGTAACAGCTCAAAGCCAATCAAGAAGCTCACGTCCTTGTTGCCAAAGACGAAAATGCTCCTTTGCACAAAAAGAACGGACTTGCCAAAAAGTCCGTTGAACCTTCGATGATTTCAGTGTTTTTAATCATTCTCCTCCTCTAACTCTTCGACAGGCACTTCTCTCGTTTCGCGGAGATGACCATCGCGCATATGAATGGTCGCTGTATTATTTTCTTCGTCATAGCCATCAATCCATACCGACACTCCATGATAATGAACCGGAATATCAGCTGGAGAAGAAATGATTTGTTTGACACGGTTTATATCCATATAAGCATCCTCCTCGCATCGTTTAATGGTAGTATGGGCTAAAAAGGAAAATGTATGCAAAAAAAATGAGAAGTTGCGCAAACTATTCACAACCAAGGCTCGTTTAGGAGGAAGAGATGAAATACGCTTATTTTCGTTTACCTTTTTTTGTGAGAATGCTACTTATAGGAAGTGCCATTATTTTATTGTTTGGACTGATGATGCATGTCGCAGAACCAGACACATACCGTACATTTTTTGACGGTATATGGTGGGCGGTTGTAACAGCTGCCACAATCGGCTATGGCGATTTAGTACCCAAAACATCTCTCGGAAAGCTAATAGCAATTACCCTTATTTTATTCGGCACCGGCTTTCTTTCGTCTTACTTTGCTTCCGTGTCTGCTGTGGCAGTATCGAAAGAAAACGCTTTGCTAGAGGGAAAGCTTCCCTTTTCGAAATCTGGCCATATTATTTTGATTGGTTGGAATGAACGGGTGCGCGAACTTCTAAGGCAATTGATGCTAGTCGATCCTTTCGCCTCTTTTGTGATCATCGATGAGACGTTAGATAAACTTCCGGTTTCTGAAAAACATGTTCATTTCATCCGTGGAAATCCGACATACGACTCCATTTTACAGAAAGCCAATGTACAAAACGCGAAAATGGTCGTAATCACCGCGGACCAACATAAAAACGAAACCGAAGCCGATATGGCTGCGATTTTAACCTTATTAGCTGTAAAAGGACTGAATCCTGACATTTATGCCATTATTGAAATTTTAACGGCTCATCAAACAGGGAATGCCGAGCGCGCGGGAGCCGACGAAGTGATTCATACAAATAGACTAGCGAGTTTTGCGATGGTCAATAGCCTTCAATCGCCGGGCATTTCCCGCATTATTGAGAACTTGCTGCATCAGGCAGAGGGCAGCACGTTTCAGTTTATGAATGTACCTAACGAGCTTATTGGAGAGACGTTTCTACAAAGCAGCCGTATGTTGCTTGAAAAACAAATTATTGTCGTCGGGATTATGAGAGGAGAAGTGCCATATATCAACCCTTCTCCAGACTTTTTGATTGAAGAGCATGATCGATTTTTGGTCCTGAAACATTAATGAAGCAATCGGTCTTCCAGTTCTTTTACAAGCGCTTTCCCTACGGTGATATATTTTTCTGGAAATTGGGCATCTGGATCTTGCGGTTCGGAAAATTGGTTAAAAGAGGCGCTAAAATTGCCAATATGCGCATGGTCATCGACTCCAATTTGATATTTATGGGATAACAAATAAGGTCTTCCAAGCTTTACTGTCGTGCCATGCGAGTCAAGCTGACCGTCAACCGCCTCAAATGGAAGGCGCAAAAATTGATATCCTACCTCATCGTCAATTTTGTAATCAAACGAACCGTGATCATAATCCCAATTGCCGCCAATACTGTAGCCGAGCGGCTTTAATTCGCGTTCAAGCTTATAAAGCTGAAATGTCTTCCCCTCTAATGCTGAAGGAATTTCAATCATAATAAATAACCTCCTTTTTTAAATAGCGTGCCCCAATCGTGTCCATATTAAAAGAGGCCCCTAAGGATAAAAGCGGGGCACTCTCTTTGTTGCATAGATGCACTTATGGGAACCTTGAAATACTCATATCAAGCAGGAACAATAGGATCGTAAAAACGACCACATTTGGCTGTATGTTCTATTTAGCACTCGAAAAATACTTTATTAACGAACCAAATCGACCAATCCCGGACTGTGCTCGCTTGGCATTTCCGGCAGTTCAGGAACCGGGAACCCTTTTGGTGGATCGACGACGCTTAATGTACCATCGTTTCGACTTGGAGACTGGCCTTGGAATATTTCAGCAATTCTTGTTTGATCGAGTCTGAAATTAAATTGTACGTTATGGAATCCCATTTCTACATATTTTCTACATTCTGGATATTTGTTAATGTCATAATTCGGCACTGGGAAAAGTTTTCCCCAATCGACCCCTAATGTCTCCAACGCTTTGGCAAACGCATTTTGATGGGCGTTGTCGCGCACAATGAGAAACGCAAGTGTTTCACGGAACGTTTGGTTGGAACTCATCTCGTAAATCCTTGTTTTTTGAAGGACACCCGTCGATTCGAGCACTAAGTTATCCAACAAATCGCTAATCAAGTTGCCATGGCTATACACCCACGATCCATTCCATGGGTTCCCAGATGCATCAACTGGAAGCGAACTTTGTGCTCCTACAATAAAATGATGCGGATTGGCATGTTTCACCGCCTCATCAAGCGGCGCTCCGTCAATACCTGCATTTCCTGGTGCTTCTTCTCCTGAACCGTTTAACAGTTGGTTAATCGTATGCTGGACGAGCTCGACGTGGCTGATTTCTTCTAAAAAAATGCCGCGAATTAAGTCGCGGTATTGCTTCGCTTTCCCCCTAAAATTCGAGCTCTGGAAAAAGAACTGCATCATCGTGCGCATTTCCCCGTAATGGCCGCCTAATGTTTCCTGCAACAGTTTCGCGGCGGCAGGATCCGGCTGATCCGGCTTGATCATGTTAATTAATTCTTCTTTGTAATAATACATAAACAGCACCTCTTTTCAATAACATCGGTCACACTGTTTATGTTTTCCCGACTGTTTTTCTTTATCCGTGTCACGCTCGCATAAAAAAGAACCGATCCAGAGGAAGGCGGCCCATGTGCCGTCTCCTCTTCTCGGTTCCTGACATCATCCATTATTTCAAGCGCTTCTCTAGCTCCGCCCTTTTGTCTTCATATCCTGGTTTGCCTAAAAGCGCGAACATGTTGACTTTGTATGCTTCTACTCCCGGCTGATCGAACGGATTAACCCCTAGCAAATAGCCGCTCATCGCGCATGCTTTTTCGAAGAAATAAACAAGGTAGCCAAATGTGTACTCATCGAGCCGCGGAAGCGTCACTACTAAGTTCGGCACGCCGCCGTCAGTATGGGCAAGCAACGTTCCTTCAAATGCTTTTGTGTTGACAAAGTCAACTGTTTTGCCAGCTAAGTAATTCAATCCATCCAAATCGCTTTCTTCTGCTTCAATCGTCAATTCATGACGCGGCGTCTCTACTTTCAAGACTGTTTCAAACAAGTCGCGGCGCCCTTCTTGAACGTATTGACCTAATGAATGAAGATCGGTTGAGAAGTTGGCTGATGCCGGGAAAATGCCTTTTTGATCTTTTCCTTCGCTCTCGCCGAACAACTGCTTCCACCACTCCGCAAAATATTGCAGCGCTGGCTCGTAATTGATCAGCATTTCGATCGTTTTCCCTTTATTGTAAAGAATGTTGCGAACCGCCGCATATTGATAAGCCGCATTTTCTTCAAGCTCTGACTTACTGAAATCTTCGCGCGCTTGTGCCGCTCCTTTCATCATTTCTTCAATGTTAGCGCCGCTTACCGCGATTGGAAGAAGGCCGACCGCCGTGAGCACTGAGTAGCGTCCTCCGACATCATCTGGAATGATAAATGTTTCGTATCCTTCTTCTGTCGCTAATGTTTTTAACGCTCCGCGCGCGCGGTCTGTCGTCGCATAAATGCGTGTACGCGCTTCTTCTTTTCCGTATTTTTCCTCAAGCAGCTTGCGGAAAATGCGGAATGCAATCGCTGGCTCCGTTGTTGTACCGGATTTAGAAATAACGTTAATCGAGAAATCTTTTCCTTCAAGCAAGTCCATAACATCTTTCATGTATGTGGAGCTAATATTATTGCCGACAAAAATAATTTGCGGCGTGTTGCGCTTTTCTTTCGGAAGCGCGTTGTAGAATGAATGCTGCAGCATTTCGATCGCGGCACGCGCTCCCAAATAAGAGCCGCCAATTCCGATGACGAGCAACACATCAGAATCCGCTTGAATTTTGGCAGCCGCTTTTTGAATGCGAGCAAATTCCTCCCGGTCATAATCGACAGGAAGATCAATCCATCCTAAAAAGTCACTTCCCGCTCCCGTTTTTTCATGCAGTGAGTGATGCGCCACTTTCACCGCATCGCGCAAATATGTAAGTTCATGTTCCCCGAAGAACGACAATGCTTTTGAATAATCAAAACGAATATGCGTCATACATTCATGCCTCCAAACGCAAAAATATGTTTACTTCTTACACTTTAACGGAACGAAGGGGGATAATCAAGGCAGGTGATTCAGTGAAAGCGGATTCATTCTAATATTTTTATTAAAAAAAGGAGCTACCTAATAAATAGGTAGCCTCCTCTTGTCATTACAACGATGCACGCAAAATCGAAAGCACGTCTTCGCGGTTTAATGTTTTAAATCGGCCGAACTCACCGAATGCCATCGCTTTATCGGCCATAAGCTCCAACTGCTCATCACCAATTCCATAGTCTGCCAATCGCGATGGCGCACCGATGCTGGACCAGAACTCGCGCAGCTTTTCAATGCCTTCAAGAGCGATATCACGATCTGATTTTCCAGTCGGGTCAACATGAAAGACGCGAATAGCCAGCTGTTTAAAACGGTCTACATTTGTATCTAACACATGTTTCATCCAGTTCGGGAACAAAATCGCGAGTCCCCCGCCGTGTGGAATATCGTATACCGCTGACACTGCATGTTCGATATTGTGCGTCGCCCAGTCGCCGCGCAAGCCCATTTGCAGAAGCCCCATTAACGCAATCGTTCCGCAGTATAAAACCGTTTCCCGCAGTTCATAATTGTGCAAATCATTCACGAGTTTCGGTGCTGCTTCCATCACCGTTGTTAATATCGCTTCGCACATACGATCTTGCAAAGGAGTGTTGCCAACATGATGAAAATACTGTTCAAACACATGTGACATCATATCGACAATACCATAAACCGTTTGGTCTCGCGGAACCGTCATTGTGTATGTTGGGTCTAAAATCGAGAACTTCGGAAACACAGCAGGACTTCCCCACCCATACTTCTCCTTTGTTTCCCAATTGGTAATGACCGACCCAGAGTTCATTTCCGAGCCCGTTGCCGCCAGCGTCAATACCGTCCCAATTGGGAGCGCCTCAGAAACAGTCGTCTTTTTCGTAATAAAATCCCATGGGTCGCCATCATATTTCGCTCCAGCCGCAATCGCTTTTGTGCAGTCAATGACACTCCCGCCGCCGACTGCGAGTAAGAAATCGATTTGCTCTTTTCTACAAATGTCTACTCCGCGATGAACAGTGGATAATCGCGGATTCGGCTCTACACCGGATAGTTCAAAAACTTCGACGCCGATTTCATCAAGAATGTTCATTACTTGATCATACAAGCCATTTCTTTTAATGCTGCCGCCGCCGTATATGACTAATATTTTATTTCCGTAAAAAGGTATTTCTGTCTTCAGTTGTTCAATTTGCCCTTTTCCAAAAATTAATTTTGTCGGATTAAGAAAAACAAAATTTTCCATATCCATTTCCTCCTTCTATGTTCATTATGATACTTTTGCCGTCTTTATGTAAAATAATTGATCTCTTTCAGAAGTTATGCATATTTTTAAACATGTTTATGCAACCTATAAGTGAACGATTTAAAAGCAAAAGGAGGAATCCTCAATGAGTGCTTTACAACGCATTGCTCTATTGTTGACAATTATTGGTGCGATTAACTGGGGCTTAATTGGCTTCTTTCAATTTGATTTAGTGGCAGCTATTTTTGGAGGACAAGATTCAGCTTTATCCCGTATTATTTACGGTCTTGTCGGAATTGCAGGTTTAATTAACCTAGCGCTGTTATTTAAACCAGCTGAAGAGCTTGGACGCACAGAGCCAAAAACTTCACGCACTTAACGACAAGAGCCGATATAATCAACACAACACTCACCAAAAACAAGGTGAGTGTTTGTTTTTTTATTGATTAAAGGAATCTTCAGATTTTGATTGCTCAATCCATTCTTGCAATTTTTCTTTTAATGTATTAAAGCCCACTGCCGGCTCGTTTTTTGTTCGAACTCTTGCGCTTCGTTTCCCCTTCTTGGCGGCATTGGCCTGTTGTAAAGCTCTTATGGAAAGGCTTGCTCGTTTTGCATTCTCATCAACAGACAGCACTTTTACAGTTACTTCATCCCCTACCTTGATAAAATCATGAATGTCTTTTACAAATTGATGGGAAATTTGAGAAATGTGAACAAGACCTTGTATATCTCCGCCGATGTCCACAAAGGCACCATACGGCTGAATTCCTGTTACCGTTCCTTTGACAACGCTTCCTGTTTCTAATTTCGCCAAACAAAACACTCCTATTTGTTGAATTTGGATATGCAATTTCAAATTATACCATGACAAAGCAAGTGAAGCAAAAATTATGACAATTTCCGCAACATTTTAACAAATGCTCGAAAAAGTCTAGTATACCAAATAAAACGTGATATGATGTAAGTACAAAAAGGCAGAGGAGGATGAGGGGAATGAACACAATTGGCGAAAATATTAAAATGTACCGCCAACAGCGAAAAATGAGTCAAGAAGAGCTAGCGATTAAAGTCCGGGTGGGAACAGCGACCATTCAAAAATATGAATCCGGAGAGCAAATTCCTGATACGCAAACGGTCTTGAAGCTTTCGACCGTACTCGATGTTCCCGCTTCAGAACTCATGGAGAAAGAAATGTATAATTCATCGGGAATGGACCCGGAGATTGAACATCTCGTAAAAGAAATCGGAGTGAAACGAGCGAAATTGATTTTGCGGAAAGCTAAGGAATTTAGCGAAGAAGATTTTTTACGCGTTATGCAAATGCTGTATGAAATTAAACATGGACAGTCGCAATAAACATTCGTTTCCGCCACTAGAACGTGGCGGAAACTTTTAAATTGTTTACAAGCGCGATAAAAATCGCCGCATTCGCTTAATCGCTTCTTGCAGCTGTTCAAGTGATGAAGCGTACGAACATCGAACATATCCTTCTCCGCTCGCTCCAAATACGCTCCCTGGAACAACCGCTACTTTTTCTTCAATTAATAGGCGCTCCGCAAACTGCTCTGATGTCAGTCCTGTCTCTTGAACCGATGGAAACGCGTAAAACGCTCCTCCTGGCATATGGCAGCGCAGACCGATTTCGTTTAATGACTGTACGAAAAAATTGCGGCGGCGACGGTAGCTTTTTCTCATCTCATCCACATCCTGCTGACCGCTTTTCAGCGCTTCAATCGCCCCATACTGCGCCATCGTTGGTGCGCACATCATCGCATATTGATGGATTTTTAACATCGCTTGCAGCATCTCTTCCGGTGCGGCCACAAATCCTAGACGCCATCCAGTCATCGCAAATCCTTTGGAAAATCCCGATACTAAAATCGTCCGCTCCCGCATTCGCTCGATGGCAGGAAAGCTCGTATATGGTCCATCGTAAACGAGTTCAGCATAAATTTCATCAGAAATAACAAGCAAATCATGAGCCTGTGCGATCTCGGCGATTGCCGCAAGCTCTTTTCGGTTCAATACAGTTCCCGTCGGATTGTTCGGCGAGCAAAGAATGAGCGCTTTCGTTTTCGGGCTGATAACCTCTTCAATTTGTTGCGGACGTAGCTTAAACTCATCTGCACCATCGGTTTGAACCGCTACAGGTACTCCCCCCGCTAATGTGACTAGCGGTCCATATGACACAAAGCTTGGCTCTACGACAATGACCTCATCACCCGGATCGACAATAGCGCGCAATGCAAAATCCAATGCTTGGCTGGCCCCAACTGTCACAAGCAGCTCACGTTTTGGGCAATATTCCAATTCGAACTTCCGCAACAAATATGCAGCAATTTCTTCCCGAAGTTCAAGCAACCCTGCGTTCGCCGTATAAGACGTATAGCCCTGTTCAAGCGATAAAATGCACGCCTCCCGCACACTCCATGATGTGACGAAATCCGGTTCCCCTACTCCGAGTGAAATGACCCCTTCCATGCTCGCGGCTAAATCAAAAAAGCGGCGGATACCAGATGGCTTTAAGCGGTTGACAGTCTCCGATACGTATGTTTTCGTTGCGCGTGTCATGGCGCCACCACGATGCGTCGATCTTGATCTCCTTGATCAAACACCGTTCCGTCATGTTTGTATTTTTTCATAATAAAATGCGTCGTCGTTGAAATAACCGAGTCAAGAGTAGACAGTTTTTCCGAGACAAAATGAGCGACTTCTGACATCGAACGCCCCTCAATAACTACTGATAAGTCATATGCTCCGGACATTAAATAAACAGACTTCACTTCCGGAAAGCGATAAATACGCTCCGCTACTTCATCAAATCCTACACCGCGTTTCGGCGTGACTTTGACATCGATCATTGCTGTTACTCCTTCATGCCCGTCTACCTTTCGCCAATCGATGATTGTCGCGTACTGCACAATGACTTTTGTTTCCTCTAATTTTTTTAAAATATCCTCTGTTTCCTCCACTGTCAACGATGCCATTTTAGCCAACGTCTCTAGCGGAATACGTGCATTTTTCTCCAATATCTCTACGATTTCCAGCTCTTTTTCCGTCAATTTCATACTAATCCCTCCTGTTAAGAATTTTCACATAATTGTAAACTATTTGCACGAAAAAATTTTATAAAGGGCAGTCCACTTCTTGCTTGACCGCTAATAACGAGCGAGCCAAATTTATACATTTTTCAAGAGGAATTACCTCTTCAAAGGAGAATTCGTAAATAGCTTGAATTTTTTTGGCAAGCACCATAGGGCTGTCATACTCATGAACGGCCTGCACAACGTCAACGGCCTCCGTTTCATACGCATCCGTTCCGTAGCCGAACGGATCCCAGCGTTGAACAATCTCAAGCAATGTTTCGTTTGTTTTCGCCATATCCATCATGATTCCTGCCTTTCCTCACGAACTTATATGACAAAATTATAAGCGACAGAAGCAGAGGATAAAAGAAAGATATACAAAACGATGAAAACGGCAAATGGGTAGCTTTATGAATTTAGAAAAACGATTAAATGAACCTCTCCCACCTACATTCCATTTAGAGGTGGGAGTTTCTTACTACTCGATCAAAGAAGCTTCAACGCAGAAGAAGGCGGTCTTCTTCGGCTCGATAAGAGGATCGGAAGCCTTCCCGACCGATTCGGTAAGCAACATCGGTAGGTCACCGATGGGGCGGTCCCACCCGTCTACTACTTCTTGCCTAGGCAATCCGTAGATACGTGAGTGTCGTTGGCACATCCCAAGGAACCATCTCTTGATGGAGCGCCTTGCTCAAAATGTTGCGGGCGCCGTGGATGTCCCGATGGGCTTCATACCCGCAAGAACAAGCAAAGATTCGTTGGGAACCTTTTCTTCTTTTTTG
>NZ_JHVN01000030.1 GCF_000620165.1 Anoxybacillus tepidamans PS2 | reverse complement strand
CGAACGATCAAGGAAATTCGGAAACGTGTCAAACCGATGAACAGTTTGAGCAGTTTAGAAGCCGCTGAAAAAATCGTGTATTTGACGATTCAAGACTTTAACGAGAAATGGGCAGGGCGAAAGTTACGAGGATTTGCTGAAGCACAGGAGACGCTTCAACGAATGTTTGAAGAACGTTACAATTAACCAAATAATGTAAATGACAAACCAATAAAATAAGGGGATTCTCCCTTCCTGCACAAAAGACTGAATATTCAGTCCTTTTGTGGAGGGAACTAGTCCCCTATCCATTCCAAATCCATTTCAGAGATACCCTATCTATGTTGCATTACACAAAATTCTTGACGGTACCTTTTATCCTGTTTAAACAAAATAGAAACTATTTATTTTTTCATCGTTTATTGATGGGAAATGGTGCAAAACAAAAGGGGGGTTCGTAACAGATGGAAAAAGATGCACGATGTATATCTTACAACAGCAACGAGGGAATGATCATCACCAACCGTGATGAAAAAATTGTTGCGGTGAACGATCATTTTTTGGCAGCTATAGGCTCTCGCAAAGAGCAAGTGATTGGACGGTCGATTCGTCTCTGGTTTGCAAAAGCGAACGATTTTGCATTGTACCCATTCATATGGAAAGGGGTATTGCAGAGAGGATATTGGGAAGGAACGGTTCGTTTTCCCTCACAGCATAGTCAATTTGACCTAAAACATTTGATAGTTTACGGATTGGAGGATAATCATAATCGAAATCACTTGTTCATCTGGAGATTTTCTGATGGGGTGAAAGCGGAGCATGTATTGGATGCCATTTGTAAAATACGTACGCTCGCGATTGTCATGTTGCGGGACGATCTGACCATTAAGCATTGGAACGAGACCGCTGAGTTGTTATTCGGATGGGAAAAAGAGGCTGTAATTGATCGGCCTTTGTTTTCGTTATTTCCGAATCATCTATTCGATTTTTTAAACGAGACAAAGCAAGTTGCGAAAGATCATTCTTTAGATTGGAAGTGTAAGATGAGAAAAAAAGACGAAACGGTAATAGATGCTGCTTTTTCAATGATCCCCGTGATGAGTTCTGCCGAGACGGCAGCAGAATATGTGTTAACGATTATGGAGGTGGCACAAGCGAAACAAATAAAACAAAAAAAACGAGTATATGAAAAGCAGCTGGAGTTTGCGAAAAAAATGCAGCAAAGCATCCTCACAGCCCCTATTCAAAACAATGTCATAACGATGGATGCGATTTATATTCCAGCCGAACAATTGTCAGGTGATGTATACGCTTGCTATCAAATTGATGATGTGCGTTTTGCAATTGTAATGATCGACGTCATAGACCACGACCTCTCTTCCTTTCTCATTATGCTATTGCGTTCATTATTACGAGAAATTATCCACCGTGTTGTTGATCCCGTTTATGTAGCGCTAGAGCTTGAAAATTATATAAAAAACTTATTCCCCGAGTTCTCTAGCAAAATTCCATCTCTTTTTTCCATGATTTATGCTGTTATCGATACAAAAAAACAACAGATTGAATATACGAATGCAGGTCATCCTTCTGGATTTTTATTGACGAACAACGATGAGATCATAGAGTTAGACAAAGGAGGGCTTGGAATCGGAAGCCCATTTGCTGCATCGTTTGAAAAAGGAGTTATTCACTTTCAAAAAAGAATAAGATTATTTTTATATACGGATGGGCTTTTAGATGAAGTCGATTCGTCCCTTTTAGGAGGAGTACAAAAAATTCGGAGTGAAGTGAAAGAATACGGATATTTATCAGACCACCAATTTTTACGCGCTATGTTGGACAAGTATTTGTGCGGACGCCATCCAGAAGATGACGTATGCTTACTTTCCGTCACGATAAAAGGATAAAGATCATTTACAAAGAAAGCGGGAAATCCTTGCTTTCTTTTTTCGTTCCTTTCTTCTGTCATCAGGGCAAAAAAATTGTAAAACGTTGCTTCAGCAAGGTACAATAAAAGGTACGATGAAGGGTGGGAAGCAAACGATGCGATATGTGCTATCTTTTTTAAAACCATACATAAAATGGATGGCTCTTGCTTGGGGACTTATGCTTGTTGAGCTGTTCGTAGAATTGTGGCACCCGTTATTAATGGAAAAAATTATCGACGATGGTGTGATAAAAAACGATTGGCACGTGATTGTAAAATGGGGCGGAGTGATGGCTGTCACCTCGCTACTTGCTTTTGCATCTGGGATTGCGAATTCGTTTGCTGCAGCTTACGTTGGGCAGCAGTACGGGTTTGATTTACGAAAACAGTTATTTGAAAAAATTGAATCTTTTTCTCTTTTTAATTTTGCAAAGTTTTCAACCGCTTCATTAATTACACGTATGACGAATGATGTAACGCAAATGCAAAACATGGTGTTTATGAGTTTACGAATCATGCTGCGGGCACCGCTTCTGATTATTTTCGGAATGGTAATGGCATTTTTTGTGCACGCGAAACTCGCAATTATTTTAGTTGTTGCCGTACCCACGCTTTTATTCTTTTTAATTTGGATGATGAATAAAGCATCTAGGATGTTTTCAAGTGTTCAGCAAATGCTTGATCGTGTCAATAGCATCGTAAGGGAAAATATCGCGGGAATCCGGTTGATTAAAGCATGGATGAGAGGTTCGTATGAACAAGCGCGATTTTCTAACACGAACGGGGAACTTATGACGCGAACGATGCGAGTATTACGTTTCACGGAAACGATTGTCCCTGTTTTGCTATTGGGGATGAATATAGCGGTAGTGATCATTCTTCTCGTTGGCAAAATGGAAATTCATGCAGGCAGCGCGAAAGCTGGAGAAGTAGTGGCGACCATCAATTATACAACAAGAATGACGGCTTCTTTGTCGGTTTTTACGTTTATCTCAGCAGCATTTTCTCGGGCGAAAGCATCAGCGAAGCGCATTGAAGAAGTGCTTACGACCGTGGTCGATATTAACGATGGACAGCAGGCCGATCAAAGCAGCATAGAAAGAGGAGATATTCAGTTTGAGCATGTTTCTTTTCGCTATCCAGAGAGCGATATGTTTGTACTGCGTGATGTTTCTTTTTCTGTACGCGCTCACGAAACAGTGGCGATTTTAGGGGAGACGGGAGCAGGGAAATCTTCTTTACTGCAGCTCATTCCGAGATTGTACGATGTGACAGAAGGGACTATTAAAATCGATGGGATCGACATACGCGCGATCAAACAAGAACATTTGCGCGCGGCGATCGGCTTTGTTCCACAAGATTTGCTCTTGTTCTCTGGGACGATTCGCGACAATATTTGTCTTGGGGCACAAGATTTTTCAACAGAGGAAATGATTCAAGCTGCCAAAGATGCGCAAATTCATGGTACGATTGATAGCTTTCCAGAAAAATATGACACGATCGTCGGTCAAAAAGGGGTTACGCTGTCAGGTGGGCAAAAACAGCGTATCTCTATCGCGCGTGCCCTTGTTCGCAAACCAAAAATTCTTCTATTGGATGACAGCACTAGTGCGCTTGATGTGCAAACAGAAGCAAATCTATTGCAGGCGTTAAAAACGTATCAATGCACCACTTTAATTGTTACACAAAAAATATCAACAGCTATAGAAGCGGATGCGATTATCCTTTTAAAAGAAGGTAAAATATTAGCGAAAGGGACTCATGAAGAGTTATTGCAGACAAGTGAATTATACCGCAAACTCGTCAAATCACAGCTTGGAAGGAAGGGATTTGGTGATGTTAAGACCGCCACATAGAATGAGCGTTTCGAAAGAAAAAAGATCAGCCAAAGAAAACATCGAAACATTAAAACGCATATGGGCCTTCCTTTCAGGTCAAAAAATTCGATTGGCAATGGTCGTATCAATGGTGCTTCTAAGTTCTTGCTTAAGTTTGCTTGGACCTTATGTGGTTGGCAGGGCCATTGATGCATATATCGTTGCAAAACAAACGGACGGATTTTTACTGATAATTGCGGCTCTTATATCCATTTATTTTGCTCTTTCGCTTTCTTCGTTTCTGCAAAACTATTGGATGGTCGGCGTGGCCCAGAAAACGATTTATTCTATTCGCTCGCAACTATTTCATCATTTTCATCAATTGCCGATTTCCTTTTTCAACGAACGGAAATCAGGGGAGTTAATGAGCAGACTAACGAATGATATTGATAATATGAGTCAAACATTCAACGATACTGTCATTCAAGTGGTTTCAAGCGCGCTTACTCTTGGCGGGGCAGTTATTGTGATGGTTTCGTTAAGCCCGCTTCTTACCGCCGTGACATTATTGATTGTGCCAATGATGTATGGAGGGATGAAATGGATTACAAACCGCACACGGAAGCGATTTAAAGAACAGCAAGAACGTTTAGGAGAACTAAACGGATTAATTGAAGAGGCGATCTCTGGACAAAAAGTAGTCAAGTTATTTTCGCAAGAGAAGCAAATGACCGCCCAATTTCTCGCCAAAAGTGAACGGTTGAAGCAATCCGGTTTTTGGGCGCAAACATATTCTGGTTTTATTCCGAAGCTGATGAACATGTTAAACAATATCAGCTTTGCGCTCATTGCCGGAGCTGGTGGAGTGTTTGCGTTCAAAGGAATGGTTTCGATTGGAACAATCGTTATTTTTGCCGAATACGCAAGGCAGTTTACGAGGCCGTTAAACGACCTTGCCAACCAGTGGAATACGTTATTGTCCGCTTTGGCAGGCGCTGAGCGGGTATTTGAAATATTGGATCAAGAAAAAGAAGAGGATGATGAGACGGAAGCGTTTGAACTGCCCGGTATTCGTGGCGAAGTAGAATTCCGCTCTGTTTCTTTCTCGTATGATAAAAAGCGAGATGCTGTGCATGATATCAGTTTTTCTGTTGCGCCAGGGGAAACGGTGGCGCTTGTTGGCCCGACAGGTGTCGGAAAAACAACAATTGTGCAGTTATTGACGCGGTTTTACGATCCGGATCGCGGACAAATTTTTATTGATCGAATGGATACCCGCCAAATCAAGCGGTCTAGCCTTCGTAAACAGATGGCATTTGTCCTGCAAGACCCGTTTCTTTTTCAAGGAACGATTCGCGATAACATCCGTTACGGAAGGCTTGATGCGACCGATGCGGAAGTGGAGGAAGCGGCGAAGTTGGCAAATGCGCATTCGTTTATTATGAGGCTGCCAAACGGGTACGATACAGTGTTGCAGCAAGATGGCAGCGGTATTAGCCAAGGGCAAAAACAACTGCTCGCTATTGCTAGGGCCATGATAGCGAGACCATCTATTTTAATTTTGGATGAAGCGACAAGTAACATTGATACGATCACAGAATTAGCGATTCAAGAGGCATTAGAGCGGCTTATGAGCGGGCGAACGTGTTTTGTCATTGCTCACCGACTGAACACGATCCAAAATGCAGACCGTATTCTCGTTCTTCGTGAAGGAACAGTGGTCGAACAAGGGACGCATGATTCGCTTTTAAAGGAGAAAGGATTTTATAGTGAATTGTATGAGCGACAATTTAAAAAAGAGGTAATATAAAAGAGGCTACAAGTGGGAAAGTGGACTATTTGTTATATAAAAATCTCCTACCTTTAAGTCAAGTACAAGGAGGGAGATTTTTATATGCCAAAAACAAAATTAAACAACTAATAGAAAATGAACATGGAACAAAGTTGGTAAAAAAGTGAAGAAGTGAAGGCGCTCCATTATTGATTAGTGAAATAAAAGCTCCCTTTTTACTGCTGTTTTGGACTGAACGGCTCAAGTGCTTCGATTCGTTTCATGAAAGAATGACGCCAATCTGTTGATAAGGCAGGTTCGGCAACAATTTCTTTCATGGCTGCTACATTTGTCTTATCTATATAATAAATATCGTTGACGTAACGAACAGACAATGGATGTGAACTTCTCCCCACCAATGTAAGGCGGTCGCCTTGCTGCACATATCCTTCTTGCAACACGCGGAAATAAAACCCTGTATATCCCATTTGTTGTACTTTCAACGGCAAGTCTTTCAAACCATGCCGTTTCGCTAATTTAAAACAAGGCTGCCGCGGCTGCGACAGTTGAATAACGGCCGTTCCGACTTCAAATATGTCGCCAATGCACGCCTCTATTTCTGTGAGACCGAAGAGTGTAAGATTTTCTCCGAACGACCCAGGTATAAACGAACGTTGATACAAGCGCTCCCATACTGCGAAATGCTCAGACGGATAAGCACAAATCGCCTTGTCTGGGCCGCCGTGGTGGATGAGGTCTGCTTGTCCATCTCCGGCCAAGTTTTGTTTTGTTATTGCCACTGAACTGTCTATTGGTTGTTTATAAATACCAGTTGTGATTGATTTTCCATCGATCATGATGGTTGTTGGCATCCCTACATTGACAGATACTACTTTCATTTGGCTTCCTCCCTCAATACCAGACATTATGTAGTATAGCAAGATTTAAGATGCGCAAAATGTTAGTTGCTTGTTATTTTCTGTTCTTTCAGGCATTTGTATTCTATTATGTGCGTTCGATCTGGAAATGTCTATCAGTTTGTTTCAAAAAAGCTCTTTGCTTAGGCAAAGAGCTCTACATGTGCACAGGTTCTTTCGTTTCTGTTTCAGCTTCAGCTGTTTCTTTGTTTTTTATAGTGCGGGTAAATAACGAATGAATTGTTTGTTTGATAGTTTCAACAATATAGGCGCAGCGCTCGAATATCGTTTCTTTTAAACTATCAAGCTGCCTGATCATTTTATAATGCGATGCTTCATGCTCCTCAAGTTGCTTAATGACGGTTTCATGAAATACATTTTGCAGCTCAAATTTCTCCGCTAATTTTTGATACATTTTCTCCTGACTTTCCAACCGCGCAATGAGTCCCTGGTATAGTTGATCTTGTGCTGCAACCTGCTGAGCAAGTTTGTTTGTAGTTGTTTCTTGAAGAGCTAATGAATCAAGGATATCTCGTTTCACCGCTTCGTCTCTTTTCATTTGTTTGTTCCATTGCTCATATAAACGCTCTTGCTGCTGTTGATGGGCAAAAAAAGAATGATGCAACTGCTCGACAGAAGCGGATAGTTGCTCCTGAAAATCTTGCTGTTGGCTTAATATCTTTTCTGTGCTAGGACGGCGATAATGAAAGATGGGATGGGAGCCGTCTAGCACATGATTACGTTGACCAGATGTCTTTGTCCCCTCATTGAAGTAGATGAATGACGTAGTTCTCCCCTCCTTTCTTGTTCGATATATCGTGTGCCATAGTATATGCAGGCGTTCGCTCAGGTGTTTAGGCTTGATATTTGTTAAGAAGAAAGTAGTTTGCTATAATGAAGCAAAATAAAACATTAGAGAAAGGATGTGGAAATATGCCAGCTGTTGAGTCGACGATGTTCCCGCTAGGAAAGCAAGCGCCGTCATTTACGCTTACGAATGCAGTCGATGGAAAGACAGTGCGGTTAGAAGACGTCAAATCAGATATAGCAACAGTCATTATGTTTATTTGTAATCATTGTCCGTTTGTAAAGCATGTACAGCATGAACTTGTGCGCCTCGCTAATGATTACCAGCCAAAAGGAGTTACATTTATTGCTATTAACTCTAATGATGTGGAAAAATATCCGGATGATTCTCCAGAAAATATGAAAAAGGTCGCTGAAGAACTCGGCTATCCGTTTCCATATCTATTTGACGAAACACAAGAAGTAGCGAAAGCGTACCAAGCTGCATGCACGCCAGACTTCTACGTATTTGACCGCGACTTAAAATGCGTATATCGCGGGCAGCTTGACGATTCAAGACCGCAAAATGGCATACCGGTGACTGGAGAATCGATTCGCGCCGCTCTCGATGCCTTATTAAATGGAACTGCTGTACCGGAACGGCAAAAGCCGAGCATCGGCTGCAGCATTAAGTGGAAACAATGAAAGTTGGTGAGCTGGCTGAAGCAGTCAGCTCACTTTTATGTAAAAGGAGGAACGGATATGAATAAAAAAACGTATGTGGTGTTTGTTTACGGTACTTTGTTGGTTGGTGAGATGAACCACCATATCGCTGCTCCCTATTTACAAAACGTCCGGCCTGGAAAAGTGAATGGAAAACTTTATGATGTCGGGTCTTATCCTGCACTTGTCGTTGGTGAAGAAGGAGAAGTAGTAGGCGAGTGGCTCACTGTAACGGCAGAGGGACTCAAGCAAATGGACATGCTTGAAGATTACGAGGAAGGACGCTGCAATAACGAATACGAACGGATTTGGATTAGGGACTGCGAGCAAGATATTGAAGGGTATGTATATATCTACGCAAAAGAAAAAGCGATGTCTCTCCCTTTGATCGAATCGGGATCGTGGAGAGACTATCGTAAGATGAAAAAATCATTGTAATAAAGCGGCCTCTGTTTATGTCAATATCAGATCGTATGCGGCATCCAGGCTTAGCAGAGAGCTGGTATGAATGCGGTTCAGAATTTTTTAGGTAAGCGGCCCCTTATATATGGTGCTCATTTTTAACACATTCACCGAGAAGTCTCCCACCTCTAAGCGGAGTGTAGGTGGGGGGGTTCATACTTTTATTTATATTTTGGAGGAGTTTCATTAGTAAAGGATGATAAATTTTTAAAACACACTTGACAGGTAGGAATAATAGGTATTAATGTATTAATTAATAAAATAATAACAACATTCAAACACTTAGAGGCTGATCGGACAAACTGAAGGCACTCTATCGTTGTATATTGCATATAACAACGATAGGGTGCCCTTTTGTTTTGAAAGGGGGAGCAAGTCCAGTGTTGGATTGAGATGTGATGGTTCAAACGTGTACTTTATAACAATAAGTAGGAGGTTTAGAAAACATGAAAAAGCTTCTTAGTTTTGTTATTGTTGGATTTATTGCGCAGCTTATTGACGGTTCGCTTGGAATGGCATATGGGGTTACTTCTACTACACTACTACTGACGTTTGGTATTGCTCCAGCTGTTGCTTCAGCCTCTGTCCATTTGGCGGAAGTGGCGACAACAGCTGCTTCAGGAGTGTCGCATTTAAAATTCGGAAATGTGGATCGCGGGATGGTATGGAGGCTGATCCTTCCGGGATCAATTGGTGCGTTTGTTGGAGCTTGCTTTTTAAGCCATCTTCCTGGCGATTTAATTAAACCTTATATCTCAGTTTTTTTATTAATGCTTGGACTTTATATCATGTACCGTTTTTTGTTTCAAGGTCCATCACAAAAACAGATTGAAGCACAAAAGCTTTCAAATAAGCAACTAGTTCCGCTCGGGTTAATAGCAGGGTTTCTTGATGCGACTGGCGGTGGAGGATGGGGACCGATTGCCACACCTGTGCTCCTTGCAAAAAAAGGCATTGAGGCACGTAAGGTGGTAGGAACTGTTGACACATCAGAATTTGCTGTAGCGATTTCTGCCACGCTTGGATTTTTCATTTCTTTAGGATGGGAAGAAGTGAATTGGTTTTGGGTGGGCACACTTATGTTGGGGGGAGTTATCGCTGCACCAATCGCCGCATGGATTGTTAAAATCCTGCCTTCTCATTTATTAGGGGTTCTAGTTGGTGGGTTAATTATTTTAACAAACGTTCGTACTTTGCTACACACTTGGGCTGTTTCAGAAAAATGGTACACAATCGTATATGTTATTATCATACTAGGCTGGGCTCTTTCAATATGGTGGGCAGTTCGCAGCCATAAAAAAGTTCAGGTATTGAACAGCGCAGCAAATTAAAATTTCAACTGATTGTGTATACATTGTTTGACTAGGTGAGAAGAAGAAAGAGTACAGGTAAAGTTCACTAAGAGGCGAACCGACCTTTTTTAAAAGGTTGGTTTTGTTTTTTTATAACCAATTTTGTATTAACATGCAAAACTGAAACAAAAATAGCTTTGTTTCTTCAAGATTTAAAGATTGATAATATGAAAGCGCTTTCTTATAAAAATGCATCAAGTTTTATAAAAAAGGTATTGTCAAAATTAAAAGGTTTAAATTATAATAAAACCATGTTAGAAAACTAAACGTCGGAATGTGAGGTTATGTAACATGTCGAAATTGTTAGTTTCTCAAGTGAATGATAATGCGGCCGTTCTTGAGCAAATTAAAGAAACGATTAAACAAAAAAACGTTGAACTTTTACATTTACAATTTGTAGATATTGAGGGAATTTTAAAACATGTCACTGTTACGGTGGAGCAACTTGATGATGTAGTGAACGGGAAAATGATGTTCGATGGATCTTCCATCAAAGGTTTTTCGCCGATTAATAAATCAGACCTATACCTTCTTCCTGATTTGAATACGTTTGCTGTATTGCCTTGGACAGTCGAAGAAGGATATGCAGAAGCGCGTTTTCTTTGTTCGGTCGTCAACCCGGATGGCACGCTGTTTGAAGGAGATCCGCGTAACGTATTAAAGAAAACGATTGAGCGTGCCGCGCAACAAGGGTATACAATCTCTGTCGGCCCGGAATTAGAGTTTTTCTTATTTAAAACAGATGAAAATGGCAACCCAACAACAGTGCCGCAAGATAACGGAGGCTACTTCGAGCCGTCTCCAAAAGACCTCGGCGAGCGCGTCCGTTTAGAAATTTACCGTGCACTTAAGGCAATGGGCTTTACCATTGAAGCGTCTCACCACGAAGTCGCAGAAGGTCAGCATGAAATCAACTTCAAATATGCAGATGCGTTAGGTTCAGCTGACAACGCGACAACATATAAATGGGTTGTCAAAACAATTGCTAGCAAATACGGCTTGCATGCGACATTTATGCCGAAGCCAATATTCGGTATTAACGGATCGGGGATGCACGTTAATATGTCGTTATTTAAAGATGGAGAAAATGCGTTCTTCGATCCAAGCGACGAAAATCAGCTTTCAGAAGCAGCTTATCAATTTATCGCTGGTTTATTGAAAAATGTTAAGAGTTTTGCAGCAGTAACAAACCCGTTAGTAAACTCATACAAACGCCTTGTGCCAGGATATGAAGCGCCATGCTATATCGCTTGGTCAGCGTCCAACCGCTCTGCGCTTATCCGTATCCCAGCGAAGCGCGGATTAGCGACTCGCGTCGAGCTCCGTTGCCCAGATCCTGCGTCTAACCCTTATTTAGCATTTGCGGTGATTGCAGCGGCAGGGCTTGATGGAATCGAAAAAGGATTGCAGGCGCCAGCAGCGATTGATGAAGATATTTTCCATATGACAGAAGAGCGTCGGGCACAACTTGGTATCGAAAATCTTCCAGGTAGCTTAGGAAAAGCAATTGAAGAGCTCGAGAATGGCACAATTGGACGCAAAACTCTTGGTGATCATGTCTTTAACGAATATGTGGCGATGAAAAAAGAAGAATGGGATAGCTATCGCACAGCCGTACATGCGTGGGAAATCGAGCAATATCAAGGGAAGTTCTAATAAAAAGCAGGCAAAACGCCTGCTTTTTTTATTTTATAAAATATATTGAATTATTTAAAAATTCAATTGAAAAACCGCTTACACAAATGTTATAATTCTTGTAAATCGGTTTACAAAATCGATTTACAAAATTGTGAGGGGAGGTGGCTAACGCATGCGGAAGGTGATCGTGCCATTGAATGCCTTTAAAGAGGAAGAACTGAAAGAGAAAGGGTATCGCTACTATATTTCCGCAGTTTCCCAATTGGGAGCGGACGGTGTGGAAATTCGTAGAGAGTTACTAACTGATGAGGTCTTCCCTTTAGTGAAGCTTAAAAGCCTGATCACAGAGTTTGCATTGTTGGCTATTTACTCAGCACCCATTGATTTGTGGAAGCAGGATGGCGCATTAAATTGTAAACAATTACGTACGGTGTTCGAGGAAGCAAAGCAAATAGGGGCAACTATAGTAAAAGTATCATTAGGTTTTTACGATCCGAATATTTCCGATATCCGCTTTTTACAGCAATGGCTTGACGAGCATACAGGCAGCATTCGATTGCTTGTGGAAAATGATCAAACATCCTATGGGGGAGCTATTCGTCATTTGTACAGTTTTTTTCAAAAGGTGATGTTGCACCAACTTCCTGTCGGTATGACATTTGATATTGGAAATTGGAAATATTGCGGAGAAGATATGACGGAAGCGTTGCAAAAATTTTCGCCTTTTATCGGGTATGTTCATCTGAAGCATGTAGAAAAGCGTAATAAATTATGGACGACATTACCTCTGCCCATAGAAGGGCGTGCCGAGTGGAGAAATATTTTAAATGTTCTGCCGTCGCACTTGCCTGTTGCTTTAGAATTTCCGATGGAAAATGTGCAGATGGTAGAGCGATATGTACAAATGATAAAATGCCAACAAAGGGAAGGAGCAAGTGGATGGATGTCGTGACATTCGGGGAAGCGATGGCGATGTTTATCGCTCAAGAAGTTGGTCCGCTTCAGCACGTGCCTTATTTTAAACGGTCATTGGCTGGAGCGGAAGTCAATACGGCTATTGGATTTGCGAGATTAGGATTGCAAAGTGGATGGGTAAGTAAAGTCGGAGCTGACGTATTCGGGAAGTATATTATGGAATACTTGAGGCAGGAACATGTAAATATCGATCAAGTAAAAATAGATCCATGTTTTCCGACGGGTTTTCAGCTGAAGTCAAAAGTTGTAAGCGGAGATCCGGAAGTTCAGTATTTTCGAAAATACTCTGCAGCTAGTCATTTAGGTGTTTCTGATTTCAATGAAGCGTATTTTCGTTCAGCAAGACATTTGCATATGACAGGAATTCCTTTAGCACTTTCAAATTCGATGAGAGCGTTCGCAAAACATGCTCAATCGTTTATGAGAATAGAAGGAAAGAGCATATCTTTTGACCCGAATCTACGGCCAGCTTTATGGACAACAAAAGATGAAATGATTCGTGTAATCAATGAGGCTGCTTTTGAAAGCGATTACGTTTTACCTGGAATTGAGGAAGGGGAATTGTTAACAGGATTTACAGATCCAAGGGATATCGCCTCCTTTTACTTGGAGAGAGGAGTGAAACTTGTTGTAGTGAAACTGGGAAGTAAAGGAGCATTTTATAAATCTAATAATGATGAAGGATATGTTCCGGGCTATCAAGTTTCGAGAGTAGTAGATACAGTAGGGGCCGGTGATGGTTTTGCGGTAGGGCTTATAAGCGGGATTCTAGAAGGGCTCTCTATTCGTCAAGCGGTCATAAGAGGAAATGCAATAGGAGCTTTAGCAATTCAGGCGACAGGTGATCATGAAGGGTATCCTAATCGATTGGCATTGGATCAATTTATAAAAAATTATGATGAGGAGGACGTCAAATGCAACATACAGTAGCGAAATCGCGATGGTATCGCCTTATTCCTATTGCATTTATTACGTATAGCTTGGCTTATCTAGATCGTGCGAACTATGGATTTGGCGCAGCAGGCGGGTTAGCGGAAGATTTGCATATTTCTGCGGCTACGTCTTCCTTACTCGGATCTTTATTTTTTCTAGGTTATTTCTTTTTTCAAATTCCTGGTGCCCATTATGCGGAAAACAAAAGCGCTAAAAAACTCATTTTTTGGTCGCTCATTCTCTGGGGAGGGCTTGCTAGCGCAACAGGAATTGTCAGCAATATTTGGTGGTTAATGGTGATTCGATTTTTGCTTGGTGTAGTAGAAAGCGCTGTCATGCCTGCAATGCTTGTCTTTTTGAGCCATTGGTTTACAAAAGAAGAACGTTCGCGAGCTAATACGTTTTTAATTCTAGGAAATCCGGCTACAGTGTTATGGATGTCCATCTTATCAGGGTATTTAATTGAGGCAGTTGGATGGCGTTGGATGTTTGTTGCTGAGGGGCTTCCGGCAATTATATGGGCCTTTATTTGGTGGCGGTTGGTAAATGACGAACCGACAGATGCAACATGGTTGACTGAAGATGAAAAACAAAAATTGCAGTCACAGTTGGAAGATGAGCAAAAGGGGTTAAAACCGATCAAAAATTATCGTGAGGCGTTTCAATCAAAAACGGTTATCTTACTAAGTTTGCAATATGCTTTATGGAGCATCGGGGTATACGGGTTTGTGATGTGGCTCCCGTCCATTATTAAGGCAGCTCCACATATGGATATCGTCAAAACAGGATGGCTGTCATCTGTTCCATATATTTTTGCAATCGTTTTTATGCTTGGTGTTTCTTATCTGTCTGATAAAACGCTCAATCGTACAGCGTTCGTATGGCCGTTTTTGTTAATCGGTTCCATTACCTTTTATGCTTCTTATGTCGTTGGCACAGCCCATTTTTGGGTTTCATTTCTCTTGCTTGTACTTGCCGGGGTCGCTATGTATGCACCATATGGGCCGTTTTTTGCCATTATTCCTGAACTTTTACCTCGCAATGTAGCTGGAGGGGCGATGGCGTTAATTAACAGCATGGGGGCGCTAGGCTCATTTGTCGGTTCTTATATTGTCGGCTATCTTAATGGAGTTACAGGCGGGTTCGGTGCATCGTACATTTTTATGGCGGGAGCTTTGCTTTTGTCTTCGTTTTTAACGGTTATAGCTGTCAAAGGGAAGGATGATCAACGAAGAAAAAGTGTGCCTGACAAATGGGAGGTTTATCAAGCACACGAATAAGTCACCACTATCATTTTACTATAAAACTTTTACCATTGCATTGCTATTAATAGGACCAATATCTGTTTTATAAACAAGAATATCGTTTTATGCTGTTTTTCGCGGAAATAACCGCTTTCCCCATATGCTAGATAAACATTATCATCATTGCTAAAATGAAAATACAAAATTTAGACCAGTAAAGAGGAAGATGCATAATGAAAAAAGTAACAATGGCTGATGTTGCAAAAGAAGCAGGTGTTTCGAAGAGCACGGTATCTCAATATTTGAATAAAAGATATGAACATATGGGGGACGAAACACGGGAAAAGATTAGGCTAGCAATTGAAAAGCTAGGTTATCGTCCTAACTATATCGCAAGAAGTTTAAAGCAGAAACGAACGGCGATGATTGGGATCATCGTAGCTAATATTATGCACGGTATTTCTACCGAAATCAGCAGAGCTATTGAAGACTTTTGCCACGAGCATGATATGCACGCGATTGTATGCAATGCCGACGATGATCCAGTAAAAGAGCGGAAATATATCGAGATGTTACGGGCAAGACAGGTAGATGGCTTAATTATTTTTCCGACCGGTGAAAACATAGAACTGTATAAGCAAATGGAACAAGAGCGTTATCCTGTTGTTTTTGTGGACAGGAAAGTTACGGATGTCAACATAAGCACGGTCGTTGTTAACAACAAGGAGGCAGTTTACGAAGCGGTCTCCCATCTCATTAAAAATGGTCATCGAGATATTGCCATGGTTACACCGCCTCTAACCATCTATCCGCGTATGGAGAGGGTGAAAGGATATAAACAAGCATTGGAAGATCACAATATTCCTATTAAACAAGCGTTTATGATTTCAGCGGAAGTCAAAAATATTGTTAACCATTTGGAAGCAATGGTTGCTTTGCCAAAAAAGCCGACCGCATTAGTAGCTGCAAATGATCTATCGTTTTTTGAAGTCATGAAATTTATCAAAAAACACCGAATACTTATACCAAACGATTTAGCTGTTATTGTTTTTGATAATATCCCATTTGCAAGCATTGCTAGCCCGACCATTACTACGATCGCACAACCAGCATACGATATGGGAAAAAAAGCAGCGGAATTGCTGCTAAAGCAAGTTAACGAGGAGCGTGTTGATTCAAAATTATATACTTTTCCTTGCACGCTCGTGATACGGGAATCTTCTGTTGGGGGGAGCGCAAAGGGGAATCAATGAGCTCCCTTTTCTTAAAATGACAAATGAGTAAGGAGAGTTATCATGCATCTTCAACTGGCGCTTGATCGCATGACGATTGATACAGCGATCGAAGTCACAAAAGAAGTATATAACGAGATTGATTGGATCGAGATTGGTACATCTTTAATCAAAGAGTTCGGGATCGAAAGTATCCAAGCGATGAAGCAGGAATTTCCTGATAAGATCCTCGTTGCTGATATGAAAACGATGGACAACGCAAAGTATGAGTGTCAACTTTGTTTTGAAGCAGGCGCAGATGTATTAACAGTTATGGGAGCGGCTCCCGCTATTACGGTGGAAACATGCTTGAACGAAGCGGCAAAACGAAAAAAGCAGGTCATGATTGATTTATTGAATGTGAATCTAGAGAGGTTGCCGCAATTGCTGCAATACGAGGAAGCCATTTTTTGCCTACATTTTAGTAAGGATCAACAAGAACTTTCCGCTCCGCCACAACAACATCCTCTACTCTTTTTTCCAGCTCTTGAAGGTGTTCGAATAGCTGTAGCAGGCGGAATATCTATTGATACTGTCGAAACTGTAAAGCGAATGAATCCTAGTATCGTTATTGTTGGTTCTGCTATTACGAAAGCCGTAGATAAAAAGAAAGCGGCAAGGGAACTAAAACAAGCTATTTTGTTCCGGGGGGATTATAAATGAGAAATTCTATTAAGACTATTTTGGGAGAAATTGCACAAGTATTTCAAGAGTTTGACGATGCGGGTGTAGATCAGGTCGCGGCTCTGCTTTTAGAAGCAAAGCGAATTTTTATTGCGGGAGAAGGCCGTTCGGGATTAATGGCTAAAGCATTTGCGATGCGCCTCATGCATCTTGGCGCAAACGTCTATGTTGTCGGAGAAACGATTACCCCATCTATCCAAAAAGGTGATACGCTAATTGCAGTATCAGGTTCCGGTACTACGAAAACCACCATTTGGGCTGCGGAAAAAGCCAAGCAGCTTGGTTGTAATATCATTGCCTTTACTACTAATCTATCATCACCATTAGTGCACAACGCTTCATTGGCTATTTATGTACCTGCTGCAACAAAATACCGTCGTGAACATGAGAAGGAAAGTGTACAGCCGTTAAGTTCTCTGTTTGACCAGTGCATGCATATCATTTTTGATGCGATATGCTTGCGGTATGCGGAATTACAAAACGTTCAACATGACGAGGCGCTTCGACAGCATAGTAATTTAGAGTGATAGTTATGAAATTAGGATATAAACGCCGCTATAGCCGAACAATCACACACAAGGCGTCGTTTATATCTTTTTTTGTAGAGAACATATAGATAATTTGGTAAAATATCTTTGTAAAATTTAGGGAATGGGAGATGAGGATATACAGATGTTGATGGATTTAGGAAACGGTATTTCACTGATTGATCTATTTGACTTAGGATTGATGGAACGCACAGGTACATATGTATTTCACGAAAAAGAATTGACAATTATTGAAACGAGCGCTAGTCCATCGATTCCCCATTTATTAAGAGGGATCGAGTCACTAGGGATGAATGCGGCTGATATTCAAAATATCATTGTGACCCATATTCATTTAGACCATGCCGGTGGGGCGGGGCTGCTTCTTGAAAAGTGTCCGAATGCCAAAATCATCGTTCACCCAAAAGGAAAGCGACATTTGGCGGATCCTTCTCGCTTAATTGAAGGGGCCAAAGCGGTGTACGGAGAAAAATTTGCTGAACTGTTTCATCCAATTGTGCCGATCCCAGAAGAACGTCTAGTTGTCAAAGAAGACGGAGATACACTGCGACTAAGCGATCGCCGTACATTGACGTTTTTGCATACATCGGGGCATGCGAACCACCATTTCTCCATTCACGATTCCTTAAGCAACGGGATTTTCACTGGAGATACAGCTGGGGTGTTTTATCCGCAATTGCTCGAGTACGGCGTAGAGTTGTATTTGCCTTCTACTTCACCGAACCAATTTAATCCAAGCGCTATGCTTCATTCGATCGAACGATTTGAAGAGTTGAATCCGGAACGAATTTATTTTGGTCATTTTGGGATGTCAGAAAAGCCGGCAGCTGTATTTCGCCAGATTCGCAGTTGGTTACCGGAGTTTATGGAAGTAGGCAGACGTGTGATGGCTGATTACGCTCATGCGTCGTTTGAAGAAAAAACAAAACGGGTAGCGCAAGGACTATTCGGGCTTGTACAAGAGTATTTGGACAAGCATGATGTACCGCGGCAAGCGGGTGTGTACTCAATTCTTCAGTTAGATGTAAGCGTTTCGGCGATGGGGATTGTTGATTATTTGCAAAAGGAAATAGCCCAATAAAAGCGGTTGCGAGATGCACCGCTTTTTTCAATCGCGTACGATTAGGTTTATAATAAATTGAGGCACGTTTTTGGAAGGAGTGATTGTTTGAACATGAATGCAGTGAAAATCATCGCGCTTGTTTCGCTCATTGCGGGCGGATGCTGGCTGTTCGGGCTCGGCCTGACGGTATATGATCAATTTTTTCATGGTCCTACCGCCTCGTTATCCAAAGAAATAAAACCGAAAGAAACGGCGGTAAATGAACAGCAACTGCACTTAGTTGCGCTTGGTGATTCGCTTACGCGAGGAACCGGGGATGAAACTGGCAAAGGATATGTTGGATATACGCTTGATGCGCTTCGTAAAAAAACAAAACGTCCCATACAAGTAACGAACTTGGCGATTAAAGGGCAGCAATCAACACAGCTTGTCACGCAAATTCAGAAAGTTGAGGTTCAACGTCAACTTCGCCAAGCGGACTTTGTGTTTATGACGATCGGTGGCAATGACTTATTTCAAGGAGGGGAAGCGCTACGGAATTTTTCACGTGCCCGGATTGATGAAGCGAAGAAAGTATATTTAAAGAATCTCGATAGCGTTTTCCGAACGATTCGAGCCATCAATCCGCGTGCTGTTGTATTTTATATCGGCTTATATAATCCGTTTAATCAATTGAACAACGCTAAAATGACTTCAGCAATTGTTCGCGAGTGGAATTACGCTTCAGCGGAAGTGGCAGCCCGCTATCCCAATATTATCGCTGTTCCGACATATGATTTGTTTGAACTACATGTCAACGATTATTTATATAGCGACCAGTTTCATCCGAATAAAGAGGGATACAAATTGATTGGAGAACGGGTTGCGTCGCTCATTTCGTTTTCGAAAGGAGGAAAGTAAATGAGAGAGACGCTCATAGTTCAGGAAGTACGGAAAGCGATTGGAAAAAAGGAGATTATTAAGGGGCTTTCTTTTACTTTAAAAGAAGGAGAAGTATTTGGTTTTTTAGGTCCGAATGGGGCTGGAAAAACCACAACAATCCGCATGCTTGTCGGGTTGATTAAACCGACATCAGGCTGCATCACGATCTGTGGGTTTGATTTGCAACGGCAATTTTCGGAAGCGATTCGCCACATTGGCTGTATTGTAGAGAATCCGGAGCTATATCCGTACTTGAGCGGATGGGAAAATCTTGAGCACTTTGCCCGGATGGTGCCGAACATTTCAAAAGAGCGAATTCAAGAAGTGGTGGAACTTGTTGGGCTGCAAAACCGAATCCATGACCGCGTCCGCACCTATTCGTTAGGTATGCGGCAGCGCCTAGGTATTGCGCAAGCGTTGCTCGGAAAGCCGAAAGTGTTGATTTTAGACGAGCCGACGAATGGACTAGACCCGGTCGGCATTCGCGAAATGCGGGAATTTATTCGCTTTTTAGCGGAGAAAGAAGGATTGAGCGTGCTCGTATCTTCCCATTTATTAAGCGAAATTCAGCTCATGTGCGACCGGGTGGCCATTATGGCTAAAGGGCAAATTATTCGAATTGATACGGTGGACAACCTTTTAAAAGAGCAAGCGCGTACCGCTTGGAAAGTTGAGCCGCTTGAAAAAGCAAAATCATTGTTAGAAAAAGAAACGACGATTCTAGCGGAACGGGACGGCATGCTTATTACGTATTACGAGGCGAAAAAACTGGCGGAGTGGAATGATATGCTTGTACGTGAAGGGATTAGAGTAAGCGAAATTCACCCGAAATTGCCAACACTTGAAGATTTATTTATTGAATTGACGGGAGGGGAGACGATTGACTAACCTCGTCTATAATGAAATGCTTAAAGTTGTGCGCAAAAAACGGTTGCTTATTGTTGCATCCATTATCGCGGTTCTTGTTGCTTTGTTCACGTACGCTCAGTTCAGGCACGTCCAGGATGTGCAAAAACGACTAGGAACAAGCGACTGGCGCACACAGTTGCAGCAGCAAATTATTGATACGCAAAACCGGCTTAATTCGAGTGGGCTGGCTGAAGAATGGCGCAAGTTTTTGCAAATTCGTCTCCAACAGCAACAGTATTATTTGGATCATGATATTAATCCATCAGCGCCTGGAGCCCCCACTTTTATGCGAATGTTTGTGGAGAACTCCATTGAACTATTCCTCCCATTGATGATCATGGTCGTTGTCGCTGATTTAGTCTCATCGGAGGCAAGTGGAGGCACGATTAAATTATTATTAACACGACCCGTAAAAAGATGGAAAGTATTGCTGAGCAAATACATAGCGATGCTTTTATCCGTTTCGTTTATTGTGCTGCTGCTTGCTTTGCTTTCATATTTGATTTCTGGTGCCGTATTCGGATATGGCGGCTGGAATTTGCCTCTATTAACAGGGTTTACGATCAACGGCGAAGAACTAAATACAACGAACGTTCATTTAATTGCGCAGTGGAAATATTTACTGGTAGAATTGAGCCTTGCATGGTTCGTATCGGTTGTTGTTGGCACGTTGACGTTCATGTTGTCGGTGTTGATGAGAAGCACGGCTGCTGTAATGGGAGTGATGCTTGCGGCGCTTATTTCTGGTGCCATTTTATCAAGCATGGTGTCTTCTTGGCAATCAGCAAAATATTTATTTATGGTCAATCTAAGTTTGACGGATTACATTAGTGGAACCGCTCCTCCTATTACTGGAATGACCCTCGGATTTTCGATGAGCGTTTTAGCCGTATGGGGGCTTGTTGCTTTGTTTGTTTCATTCATCGTTTTTACCAAGCGGGACGTTTACTAATTGGATTAAAACAGCGAGTCTATTCGAAAAACAATCATACATCTCTCAACAATGCTGTTTATTTTTTAGAAGGGGATATCGATTGATTGCGCCCCCTTTGCGTAAAGTAGAATGGGAGGGGATATATAATGGATGATATGTTGAAAAAGCTGCGGCATCGTACGCCATCGCTTCTTGGAATGAAACAATTGACGAAGTTTGCTGTGTTACTTCCGCTCGTCGAACAAAACGGCGAACTCCACATTTTGTTTGAAGTGCGGTCGTCTCAACTGCGGAGGCAGCCCGGAGAAATTTGTTTTCCCGGAGGAAAAGTGGATGCTAGCGATAAGAATGAGCAAGAAGCCGCCATCCGAGAAACTTGCGAAGAACTCGGAGTTGACAGTACGGCCATCTATAACGTTTTTCCGCTTGATTACATCGTTTCTCCGTTTGGCATGGTGATTTATCCGTTTGCCGCTCGCCTTGCTGATCCTCATCTCATAAAACCGAATCGCGCTGAAGTAGCCGAAGTATTTATCGTGCCTTTGTCTTTTTTTCAAGAAACAAAACCGGAGATTTATCACGTTCATTTCCAACCGCAGCCTGACCCTGATTTTCCATTTGACAAAATTCCAAACGGAAAAAACTATCGTTGGCGTCCTCGGCAAATGGACGAGTATTTTTATTATTACGGGGACAAAGTGATTTGGGGGCTGACCGCCCGAATTGTTCATCATTTTATTCAGCTTATTTTCCAAAATAATCAAGTATGAAGATACTTATTAATGGCATTCCACTGTTTACGCTTCGATCGCGTTTTTGACGGAGATGTTTTTCTGTCTCCGTTTTTTTGTATGAAGTTGGGCATATATAACACCGATCAGCACGAGCGCGGCCCCTACATATCCTTTGGCCGATAGCATTTCTCCTAAAAATAAGTAGCCAAATAAGGCAGCGAAAACAGGCTCAAGCGAAAAAATAAGGCCTGTATGAGCGGCGCTTGTGTATTTTTGAGCGACCGTTTGAACAACAAAGCCGATTGCGCTACAAAGCACACTTAAGGCTAGGATGGCGATCCATGATGCTGAGTCAGATGGAAAGGCAGGCGCTTCTAGAAGAAGCGAGCATACCAGGCTGAGCCCTCCGCAAACACCGAGCTGCAATACGCCAAGAGCGAGCGAGTCTACATTTTTTGTTAGCTGCTCTGTTGCGATAATGTGGAACGCATAACATACCGCGGTCAACATACACATGACATCTCCATAGCTGATTACAAGTTCATGATTCAGTGTTAAGAAACCAATCCCGACCATTGCTAAAAAAACGCCGACGATGACACGTTTTTCCGGTTTTTTCTTAAAGAAAACAGCGGAAAATAACGGGACAAAAATGACCGTTAAGCTTACTAAAAAGCCCGCATGCGAGGTGGAAGTGGACTGGACTCCGACCGTGACAAAAGCGAAGACGAGAAATAAAAGCGTTCCTAAGATTACGGCACTTTTAAATGTTTTTATATCGATTCGAAGCAAACGTTTACGAAAAATAAAGGCGGATAACAGGAAAGCGATACTGAATCGCCAGGCAATTAAAGCAAATGGTTGAACAGAACCGAGCCCCATTTTCATAAATAAATAGGACGAGCCCCAAAATATCGTCACTACGAATAACATGACGTTCGCCTTTGTCTGACTCATCTATTGATCATTCCTTTCGTCAACTAAAATAGATTGTTTGTTGAATAGTATACATGTACAATTTAAATAAGAAAAATGAATGTTTATCATGTTTTTGTTGAAAAAAATTCATATAAAGGTGAAAGATGATGTCTCTTGTGAAGTTTGAAATCTTTCATACGATTGTCGAACTCGGAAGCCTTTCGAAAGCGGCGGAAGCGCTCGGATTAACTCAATCGGCAGTGAGCCATGCCATCGCAAGCTTAGAAGCGGAGTGGGGGTTTTTACTGCTGCAGCGGGACCGTTCGGGCGTACGTTTGACGAGCAACGGAGAACGTATGTTAAAACTCGTCCGTGACATATTGCAGCGGAATGAACAGTTAAAACAAGAGGTGGCAGCTATTAACGGATTGGAAGTAGGTATTGTAAGAATTGGCACTTTTACAAGCGTTTCAACACACTGGCTGCCTGGGGTGATTCGTATGTTTCATATGCAGCATCCCTCAATTAACATCAAGTTGTTAGAAGGGGACTATGATGAAATCCATCGTTGGATAACAGACGGCACTGTTGATTTCGGTTTTTTATCGTTATCCGCTTCAAAATCGTTACAAGTCGTTCCGCTCAAAAAAGATCGGCTCGTCTGTATCATCCCCGAGGAGCACTCTTTAGCGTCACAAACGACCATTGCGTTTCGTCAATTGGAAAATGAAGATTTTATTATGCCAAAGTGGGGAAGCGACCATGATGTGAGAAGAGTGTTAAAAGAAAACCGCGTGTCTCCGAAAATTAAGTATGAAGCTGTGGAGGAACAAGCCATTATGGCGATGGTACAGCATGGACTCGGCATTAGCATCCTTCCGGAAATGGTGCTCTTTCATATGCCCCGTCGTGTTCGCGCGATCAATTTCGAAGGCAATCATTATCGCACCATTGGAATCGCAGCAACCTCATTCAACCATCTATCTCCAGCGGCCAAAAAATTTATCGATTGTCTGAAAATGTGGTTAGATGATCAAGGTTTACTGGATTTTTAGCGGCCTGCATTCTAAAACATAAAGATGAGATGCTTCGATAAAAATAAGCAATGTTGCCGTGAACCTCTCCCACCTACACTTCGTTGAGAGGCGGGAGACTTCCTAGCAGGTATGTTAAGAGAAAAAATGTACATCATTTTTTATATGTTGCATATCGTTGGATCAACGTATATAAAACATCTAGAAATTCCTATATCAAAGCGCGGTAGAAGCAAAGAGGGGAAGGGGACAATATGTCTTCTAAAATATTTGACATGAAACCAAATGGTTTCGTATAATTAAAACGAAACCATTTGGTTTCATAAAATTAATGAGGAAGGTGCTATTGTAGTAATGGAAAATACTTATTCTGCATTATCGGACATTCGCCGAACAGTTATATTGAACGCTCCCATTCGTAAAGTATGGGAAGCTGTCGCTACGTCAGAAGGGCTTGCTGCTTGGTTTATGCCGAATGATTTCGAACCGGTCGTCGGACATGCGTTTCACTTAAATGCCGGTCCTTTTGGAATGTCGCCTTGTGAAGTAACAGAGGTCGATCCACCTCACCGCGTTTCATTCCGCTGGGGAAAAGATTGGATGCTTACTTTCGAGTTAAAAGAACTCGGTGATCGTACTGAGATGACGTTGATTCATTCGGGATGGGATGCAGACAAGGTGACGGAATTCGGGCAGCCTCATCCAATCGTGCGCGATCGAATGGATCAAGGATGGGCGAAGCTTATGACATCTTTAGCCGCTTATGTAGAGGGTTAAGATGGCTGCTCTATCGCAGAAGCATGATGTTTTCCACGCCATCGCGGATCCTACTCGGCGCAAATTATTAAAATTGTTGGCGGATGAGGAATTGTCTGTAACCGTCATTAGTGAACAGTTTCCGATTAGCCGGACTGCTGTTTCTAAACATTTGCGTATTTTGGCGGAAGCAGGGCTTGTCAAAGAGCGAAAAGTCGGGCGAGAAACGCGATATCGCCTAGAGCCTACGCCGCTTATTGAATTGAAACAATGGCTCTCTTTTTATGAAAGATTTTGGGACAACAAACTGGCAATGCTTAAACATTATGTAGAAAATGAAGAGATGTCTCAGTGGTCGAGAGCTGAAAGAAAAGAGAACGACGAAAAAAAATGATAGAGTAAAAGTTGAGGTAGCCGCTTATTTTCTGTTATAGCTGCATGATTCATTTTATGATGCAAAATGATTGTTTAACATATTCACCGAGAAGTCTTCCATCTCGAAACGACGTGTAGGAGAGAGAGGCCCGTTGTCATCTCCTTATAGTTAGGGTTTTTCGTATTCCTAATTATAAGGATTTTTTTTATCATTTTAGGCGAGAAGACTCCCACCTCAAGGAACGAA
>NZ_JHVN01000029.1 GCF_000620165.1 Anoxybacillus tepidamans PS2 | reverse complement strand
ATTCTTTTTAGACTTGAAGCGCGGTGGATCGTTTTGCTTCTTAAAAAAGCGAGAAAAAGCATCTGCGAGGTGTTTCAGGGAAGATTGAAGGGCTGTGCTGTCCACCTCTTTTAACCAGACGCATTGTTTTTTTAGTTGAGTGAGTTGGGAGGAACAAGTGTGGTACGACCATCCTTTGCCGGTTTCTTTATAGGTGCGATTCCATTTTTCTAGAAAATAGTTATACACAAATCGGCAACAACCAAACGTCTTTTTGATGAGCTCTTCTTGTTTTTGGTTGGGGTAGATGCGGAATTTGTAGGATTTGTGAATCCTCATGACGTTCCCCTGCCTTGATGTGGTGATATACATATTATACCATAACTGAATCTATCTTTATATCATTTTAGAGCCTTGTCCGAAGGCGATTCCTCTCCCACCTACTCACGTTCGTTCCTTGAGGTGGGAGTCTTCTCGCCTAAAATGATAAAAAGAGGCTTCTTCGAAACGAAGCCCCCCTTTTACATTAAAGCTAGAAATTGAAATTATCCGGATCCGGACCGATTCGCTCATTTTTGTTCAATGTATCGATCGCAGCCATCTCGTCCGCCGTCAACGTGAAATCAAAGATATTGGCGTTTTCTTTAATCCGAGCTGGAGTAATTGATTTTGGAATCGTCACTACTTCATTTTGCAAATCCCAGCGTAGAATCACCTGCGCAGGTGTTTTTCCGTATTTATTGCCGATTTCCACTAGGACTGGCTCATTAAGCAATTTACCTTGCATTAGCGGCGACCACGCCTCTAACTGAATGCCATGCTGCTTGCAAAATGCATGAAGCTCTTTTTGCGTCAGGCGCGGATGGTATTCTACTTGGTTGACCATCGGCTTAATTTCGCAATCCGTCATTAAATCCTCTAAATGGTGAATTTGAAAATTGCTCACGCCAATCGCACGCGCCCGTCCGTCTTTATAAATTTTTTCAAGCGCTTTATATGTTTCTTTATACTTTCCTTTCACTGGCCAATGAATTAAATATAAATCGACGTAATCGAGCCCAAGTTTTTGCAGACTTGTTTCAAACGCTTTTAATGTCGTGTCGTACCCTTGGTCCGCGTTCCATACTTTTGTCGTAATAAACAATTCTTCCCGAGGCACGCCCGATTCTTTAATCGCTTGGCCGACTCCCTCTTCATTTTTATAAATGGCTGCGGTATCAATATGCCGGTAGCCTACTTCAAGTGCGGTCTTTACCGATTGGATGACCTCTTCACCGTCTTTCACTCGCCAAACTCCTAACCCAAGCCGGGGCATTTTCACACCGTTATGTAATGTTGCGCTTTCATTCAAGCTCTTCATCCGCTCTCCTCCTTCCAAATTTGTACATTTTTATTATCGCCTGTTTTCCTCCTAAAAGGCAAAAAATATGTCTTGAAAAATCACAAAACAAAAAGGAGCAAACAAGTGCTCCTTTCATTAAAATAGGATAAAACTGTACAACGCAGCAATCACAAACCGATAAATGGCAAATGGAGTAAGTTGAACCTTCGACACGAAACGCAAGAAAAACTTAATTGCCAACAATGCCACAATGAACGCTGTCACAAAACCAATAGCAAAAACAGGCAGATCATGCGGCGATAAATACTTATAGCTCTTTAACAAATCTAATCCGCTCGCTGCAAGCATCATCGGAACAGCAACAATAAATGAAAACTCAGCGGCTGTTTTACGGTCGGTTCCGACAAGCAGACCTCCTGAAATAGTCGAACCAGAGCGCGAAAAACCAGGCCACAAGGCTAAACATTGAAACACTCCTATACTGAATGCCTGCTTATAAGAAAGCGAGTCAAGACTAGCAGCTGTTATTTTTGGCTGTTTCTTTTCTGCATAAATCATAAGGATTCCGCCGGCAACTAGACCGATTAATACTGTATAAGGAGAGAATAAGTAAGTTTTGATCGCATCATGCAAAACTAGTCCAAGCACAACGGCAGGCAGCATTGCTAAAATAATATGGAGAAGGTTGAGACTCGCTTCTCCTTTATTTTCTTTCATCAGTCCAAAGATGTTGAAAAACCGTTTCCAATATACAACGACGACAGCCAAAATCGAACCGAGCTGAATAAAGATTTCGAACGTTTTTGCCTGCTCTCCTTTAAAATTGATCAACTCTCCAGTCAAAATTAAATGCCCAGTCGAAGAAACCGGAAGAAATTCTGTCAATCCTTCTACAATTCCCATAATCATTGCTGATATATAATGCCACAACATCATCGCACCTCTACCATTTTAAAAATTTCTATACATATCCGCACTTTGTTACAGTACAACAATCGAAAATGTTCCGTCAACATCGTTTCCAAAGCATCCTGTTTTATTGAATCATAAATACATGAAGAGGCTTTAAGAAATATATAAAAAATTTCTCATAAAAAAATGAGGGGTATCCCCTCATCATCTTCTCAACTTTGCAACCCTTTTTTTACCCATTCAGCAACTTGCACCGTGCGTCGTGCTTGATGCTTAACAGCCGCCTCCACATTCTCCATCATGTTACCATTTTGGTCCACTGTCACGCTTGTGCCATACGGATTGCCTCCGCCAGCAAAAATCGCTGGATCGGTATAACCTGTTGCTGCAACAATCGCTCCCCAATGATACATCGTTGTATACAACTGCAAAACCGTTTGTTCTTGGCCGCCATGTGCATTTTGTGCGCTCGTCATGGCGCTAACCACTTTGTTCGCCAATTTTCCTTGAAACCAAAGCCCGCCCGTCGTATCCAAAAACTGTTTCATCTGAGAAGGGATGTTTCCAAAACGCGTCGGCATGCTGAAAATAATCGCATCTGCCCACTCTAAATCATTCAAAGTGACCGTTGGAACATCTTTCGTCGCTTCAACATGGGCTTTCCATGCAGGGTTGGACTTAATCGCTTCCTGCGGCGCTAACTCTGGCACTTTTAGCACTTTTACATCCGCGCCAACTTCTTTCGCTGCCTCTTCTGCCCATTTTGCGAGCTTGTAATTCGTTCCAGTTGAACTATAGTAAATAATTGCTAAATTCACATTTGCCATTTGATCCTAATAACCTTATGGAAGGTCAATGAGCATAAAACGCGAGCTAGTATTTGCCGCTATTGTTAACCGAGGAGTTTCAGTGATTCTTGCCGAGTCCCTTTTATATAATTTGACCTCATTATTTAGTTGCAATTCTCCTTCAATGACAAAGAGAAAAATCCGCCGTCCCTCTTCTTGCTGAAACACAAGTTGTTTACCAGCTTCCATATCCGATAAATAGATCGTCAAATCTTGGTGAATATGCGCAATATCGGATGACTGCGGGTTTTGCGTTACCACTGGCAACAACTGATTTTTTAATTTACTGACATCAAAATCTGTTCTTTCGTAAGATGGGGCAAGGCCGTGCCGCTCGGGCAAAAACCATAATTGCAAGAAATTCACATCTTCCGCTGCAGATGGATTGACTTCAGAATGAACAATGCCTGTTCCTGCCGACATTCTTTGAATGCCGCCAAATGTCGTGACAGCCTCATTTCCCAAACTATCCTGATGCTTTAGCTGTCCGCTAAGCACAATCGAAACAATTTCCATTTCTTTATGAGGATGAGCGCCAAATCCATGCAAAGGTTTAACGACATCATCATTTAATACACGCAAAGGACCAAAGTTCATGTTATCTGGATCAAAATATTCGGCGAACGAAAAACTAAAATACGAATTTAACCAGCCGTGGTTGGCATGATAGCGTTGATTTGCTGGATATATTCGAATCAATTATTTCACATCCTTCTATAAAATCTTGAAATCAAGATATAAATTTAGATATAATAAATCTCTAATTCGAGATTTATTATATAAAACTACGTTCACAATGTCAAACTGCTCTTTGTCATAAGGAAAAACTTCTAGAATTTCGCGTTTCTCGTAAAAAGGACAGCCAAAATAGCTGCCCTTATTTAGAAACTGTCATATTCGTTTGATCCCACCGCGATTCAGTTACTGGATGAAATTCTTTTTCCATTTTGGACACAACTACGGTTGCAACCCCGTTTCCAATCAGATTGGTAATCGCACGCGCCTCCGACATAAAGCGGTCAACGCCAAGCAAGAGGGCAATTCCTTCTACCGGAATGGTCGGGAATGCAGCAAGCGTCGCCGCTAGTGTAATGAAACCAGATCCCGTGACCCCCGCCGCTCCTTTCGATGTAAGCATGAGCACACCGAGTAATGTAAGCTCTTGCCATATCGTCAAATCAATACCGTACGCTTGAGCGATAAACATCGCTGCCATCGAAAGATAGATGGATGTCCCATCTAAATTGAATGAATATCCTGTTGGAATGACAAGACCGACAACAGATTTAGAGCATCCATACTTCTCGAGTTTCTCCATCATTTTTGGCAACGCTGATTCTGAGGAAGACGTCCCGAGCACAAGTAAAATTTCATCCTTGATATAAGCAATAAATTTAAAAATGCTGAAGCCATAAAATTTAGCAATCGCTCCTAAAACGACAACGATAAACAAAAACATTGTTACATAAACTGATCCCATTAGTTTTCCGAGCGCCACTAACGAACTTAAGCCGAAAGTTCCAATCGTATAGGCCATAGCGCCAAAAGCAGCGATCGGAGAAACTTTCATAACCATATTGACAATTCGGAAGAAAATATCAGCTAATCTTTCAAATAAATCAACAACTGGTTTTGCCCTTTCCCCTAATGCAGCCGTTGCTAGTCCGAATAAAACAGCAAATAAAAGAATCGGTAACAATTCCCCTTTAGCCATTGCACCGACTACGTTATCCGGGATTATGCCAAGGAGAAACTCAATCACACCGTGATCGACTGCTTTCGCTTGTTGCGTATATTGCGAAATATCACCGCCTTTTACTGCCTCTGTATTGAACCCTGATCCTGGCTTGATTACATTCACGACAATAATTCCGATGGCTAAAGCAAATGTTGTCACAATTTCAAAATAAATAAGCGCCTTGCCGCCAATTCTTCCTACCTTTTTCAAATCCCCCATATTGCCGATCCCAATCACAACGGTAAAAAAGATAATCGGCGCAATGACCATCTTAATCAATTTAATAAAACCATCAGCAAGTACTTTTAACTGTGCGCCGAATTCAGGAAAAGAAAATCCCACAATAATCCCTAGAATAATTCCCATGATCACTTGAACCGTTAAATTTTTAAAATTGATTCGCATTTCTTCCTCTCCCTCCCCTTGATAACGCTTTCATATTAATGTTAATAAGCTGCGATGGAAATTTGAATATTATGTTAATATTGGTCATTTTGTTCATTTTGGTCTCAGCGGCAAAATATAAAAGCTGAGCTATTAGATCACTCAGCTTCTTTTCTCTCATTCTCGATTTGTTGCAACAGCTTGTCTCCGAACTCACGTCTGAATTGTTCGTATAAAGGGGTAAATTTCTTTTTCCATTTTTCTCTCTCTTTCTCCGTTAACACGTAAACATGCATTCGATCGTTTTGCTTCATAAGAGCTAATTCCGACTCATTTTGCATTTTTGACTGCTTTAAATTCCAAGTGGTCGTTTCCTGCATCGCTTCCATAATTTTTTCCTGAATCTCTTTCGGTAAATGATTCCAAAACGTTTGGTTAACCATGACAACATAGCCAAGGTAACCATGGTTGCTTATAGTTAAATACGGCTGAAACTGATAAAAGCCTTTTGAATAAATATTAGAAACGGTGTTTTCCTGCCCATCAAACTCATGCTTCTCTAGCGATTCATACACATGATTGAAAGGAACAACGATCGGCTTGGCCCCCAACAGTTGAAATTGTCTTTCAATCACTTCGCTCGGCATGACGCGGAATTTAAGTCCAGCGAAGTCTCTTACGTCAACAAGGAGGCGACGATTGCTCATCATTTGTTTAAATCCATTCCCCCATAATGCTAGCCCTTTAATCCCCTTTTTGTCTAACATCGACAACAATTGTTTCCCTGTTTTCCCTGTAAACACTTTTTCTACATCACTATATGTTTCAAAAATAAACGGTAAGTCAAAAACTTGCCATTCTGGAATAAGTTGCGTTACTTTTGAGACGGAAGGTGCAATCATTTGGACGTCTCCGCGCAATAAAGCATCGATTTCCTGTTCGTCTGAGTATAAAGAACCGTTTGGAAATACTTCGACTTTCACGCGTCCATTCGTTTTTTCTTCGACAAGCTCAGCAAACTTCTGAGCCGCCAATCCTTTTGGCGTATTTTCAGCCACAACATGGCTAAAATAAATGACAATTTGTTTGTTTAATCCTTGTTGTTCATCATCATAAACAAGATGTTCTGCCCCTTGTTTCTGCATAAACAGCACAATGACTCCAATAAAAGCGGCAAATAAAAGCATCATGGAAATAACCGATCGTTTTTTCATATTCTCAACACCAGTGTATCAATTATAATTCAAGAAAATTCTAACATATAAAGAGACAAATGATAAAATGTATATTAGACGCTTCACTATAAAGAGGTATTTGGCAAATGAAACAACTATCGATTCGCTGGAAAATTACTGCCCTTATTTTCTTTATTGTTAGTTTTGCGCTGTTGCTCGGCGGCGTTATCATTATAGGAAATTTTGTTCATACAAAAGAAGAAGAATTGCAGCAACGCTCGTTGTTAACAGCCCGCACCGTCTCTGAGCTTACAGAAATTAAAGAAAAAATCAATGGAACAACGAATGAACGGGCAGCTATCAATGCCGTTGTCGAACGTTTGCGCGTTATTCACGGAGCCGCTTACATTGTCGTACTCGACATGCATCGAACTCGGCTCTCCCACCCAATTAAGGAGATGATCGGAAAGCGTTCTCGCGGTAAAGACGAAGGAGCTGCCTTCGCCGAGCATACTTACACGTCAAAAGCGCGTGGAGAGATCGGGACCGTTATTCGCGCCTTTGTGCCGATTATGAATAACAACCATCAACAAATTGGCGTAGTTATTGCCGGATATCGACTTCCTAACTTTATAGAAGTAATGTTATCGTTAAAAACAGAGATTTTTGTCACCGCCAGCCTCTCATTGTTGTTCGGTGGAATAGGAGCATGGATGCTTGCTTCGCATATTAAACAGCAAATGTTTCAGCTCGAACCTTATGAAATTGCTAGATTACTTGTCGAACGAACGGAAACGTTTAATGCGATGCATGAAGGAGTCATCGCGATCGATACCGATGAGCGTATCACGATTTTTAATGATAAAGCGAAAAAAATGCTAGATATTCACGGAGATGTGATCGGTAAACCTATTCGTTCCGTGCTTCCAGACACCCACTTACCGGAAGTTTTACAACTCAATCAACCAATTTATAATAAAGAACTACAAATTCGAAACTTAACCATTCTCAGCAATCGCATTCCTATTAAGGTAAACGGTCAAACTGTCGGAGCGGTGGCTATTTTCCAGGACCGTACAGAGGTGAAGAAGCTAGCTGAAGAGCTTACAGGTGTAAAAGCGTTTGTTAGCGCCTTGCGCGTGCAAACGCACGAGTATATGAATAAATTACATACGATTGCCGGACTCATTCAACTAGGCCATAAGGAAAAAGCGCTCGAGTATGTATTTAAGGTGACAGAAGAGCAAGAAGAATTAATCCGATTTTTAAGTAAAAATATTAAAGACGAAAGCATTTCCGGATTGCTGCTTAGCAAAATTAGCCGCGGGAAAGAATTAGGGATTCAAGTAATGATTGATCGACATAGCCAGCTAAAAAAATTTCCAAATCCCTTGGACCATCATGATTTTGTCGTCATTCTCGGAAATTTAATTGAAAATGCATTCGATTCCTTTCAAATGGTCGCCTCTGAAAAGAAAGAAGTATATATCAGCATTGAACAAAACGACGATATCCTCTCTCTATCTGTCGAAGATAACGGCTGCGGCATTGCCGAACACCATAAAGCTTATATTTTCGATGAAGGCTTTTCAACAAAAGAAGAAAAAGGACGCGGCATCGGTTTATACTTAGTTAAACAGATTGTCGAGAAAGGAAAAGGACAGATCTATGTAGAATCCGAAAAAGGAAAAGGAACGATTTTTACGATTACATTCGACATGTAAAAGAAGGAGAACTAGAATGTATAAGGTGCTGCTAATCGAAGATGATCCAATGGTACAGGAGGTTAATCGGCAATTTATTGAGCAAGTGCCGCATTTTCGCGTAATCGGCGCAGCAACAAACGGAATTCAAGGAATTGAAATGGTTCGTGATCTTAACCCGGATTTAGTCATTATTGATATTTATATGCCTGATCAAGACGGTCTCGAAACATTGCAGCAAATTCGTACAGAGGGACATGCGATCGATGTAATTGCTATCACCGCAGCGAGTGACATCGAAACAGTAAGACGTGTATTGCAAAATGGCGCATTTGATTATATTATGAAACCATTCAAATTTGCTAGGCTCAAACAAGCTCTTGAACATTACCACGCGTTCCGGCAGAGATTGACTCTTAGAGAAAAACTCACTCAAAAAGAACTAGACTCGCTTTTACAGCCAGTGGACATAGAAACGGATAGCGCGCTGCCCAAAGGATTAAATGATATTACATTGCAAAAAGTCATAAACTATCTGGAGAAACAAATCAATCCGGTTTCCGCAGAAGAAGTGGCAGAAGGCATTGGCATCGCCCGTGTTACCGCACGGCGCTATTTGGAATATTTAGAAAAACAACAAAAAATACAGATGGATATCCAATACGGCGGGATCGGCCGCCCTGTCAACCGATACAAAATGAAATAATAAATTGATCGCGGATGTAACATTCATTTTTGATTTCTCGACTAACATAATAATATCCTTTTACCAATCAAGGGGGCTTTTTTATGAAGCAGCTATACAAAACAATGGCCGTATTTTTATTGGGAACTGTGCTGATTTCAGGATGCGGGACAAACGAAGCAACAGAAACACGAGCAACACACAACAAATTTCACGAGCAAAATAACAAAAGCAACAAGCAGCAACAAAAAAGCGAAACCGCTCGTTTGCCGGAAAAAAAATTGACTTATAAAAAAGACGGAAAAACCTATGAAGAAATGGCTTATTTAAAAACGAGCGAAAACCAGTCCTTCTCTCTCTATGTTTTCAAAGGATGGGAGTTTGAAGCAGAAGAGCCGAATTCCGATGTTCTTTTAAAAAATGATTCTTTCGTCCGAATTCGCCTTATTCAACCGGAAAGTGGCGAGATGGATTGCAGCAAGATTGTTGAAGACCAAGCAAAAGCGGTATCATCGGACGCGGTCCTCCAAAGTACAGAAAACATGCAAGGGTTTCTTCATGGGGCCGTTTGGTACAAAGCATACACGAATGACACTGCTGTGAACGTCATGTGGATAAAAGCGAATACTCCAATGATTGTTTCTATTCAAACACCACGAGCTGAAGAGCATCTTGAACCGATTTTCGCCATGTTAGAAACCGTTGAAAAAATCAATGTAGCGAAACCGAAAAAAAACTCAGATAATCCTGATAAGCCGGTCAGTTCTTCTGCATTACCTACGAAAAAAACTATTACGTATATAATAAACGGGCAAAAAAAGCAGGAAACTGGTTCCTTATATACAAGCACGAACCAGCCATTTCGCTTATATGTGCTGCCGAACTATCAGGCAGATGCCGTCGAGCCGCATCTTGACCGCATTTACGTTGCCAATGATGAAAGCTATTATATGGATGTGGAACTTCTTGACCCGCAAGCAGATTGGAATCAGATCGAATCGGAAACCGTACAAAAACTAAAAGAAATCAACCAAAATGTGACGGCAAGCAACTGGAATGAATCGGATCCCCTCTTGCTTGGCGCCAAAACATACCAAGCTGCCGGCAACAATCATTGGGTACAAGCATTTATCATTAAACAACACTCAAGTTACCCAAACATGAGACTCACCATTCATATGCCGAAAGAAGATGCGTCGCGATTCGCTGAATTGCTTGCGATGGCGCGGACGATTATACCAAAGTGAATCTCTCACACTATTTAGAGATAGGCGAATAGCCATATCACTATCATTAAAAATAGAAAGGTCAATCATTGTTGTAATGGTTGACCTTTCTTTTAGCATTGTCTTCAGGTACTTTGATTATCCAATAAAAACCAATTGACATTACTTGATTCTTAGCTTTTCTGCCGTAGTCAGCAAAGCTTAGCTTGCCGACTGAGCATGTATATAGCATGCCCTCCTCGAACAACGAACGCTTTACGGGCAAATACATTTGTCCGCTGGCGTTCTTGCTCGACGGAAGAGGCATAAAAGCTTATGTTTATCTATATCATTCCATATTTTTAGTAAAATAATAGATAATCAACATTTGTGCATTGCCTCTAACTGTTTGCTGCTATTCGTTTTCTCGCTCTCCTCTTTACTATAAGCATTTGACATGACATAGCCAGTCCTGTTCCTGTAAGAACTAAAATTCCTATAGAACTAATCAACCCGATCGGTCCTGCATGAAGCTCGTGAATCGTCCGCTGTAAGGTGCTCATTCCCCCTTCGCGTCTGCTTGGAAAGCCTTGAGGAAACTGTTCTTCATTTGAAGGAGACGTAGAATTCCCGTTTTGCCGATTAAATGGAAATGTTTGATTACTAAAATTTCCATTTCCTTCTATATTCTCTATTCTTTCACCGCGTTCCCGCTCATTAAAATAAAGAACGATTCCCGTGATTGACTGAATAAACAAAAATATTGTCGCAATAATGCCAATCCAAAAATGTATTTTTCTCATAAGTTTCATTCTTCTCATTCTCCTTTTCTTCCCTATTAATCAATAGCCTCATTATGAATAGCATTCCTTAACTTTTCCTTAAAACTCCTGCGATTTGAAAAAGAAAGCGCCCTGCATTTTTTGTCAGAGCGCCTTATCAAAGCTTTTATACCTTTTGATTTTTAGGAAATACAATTTCAAAACACGTTCCTTCCCCCAGATTACTACGGACTTTCACTTTTCCATAATGCTTATCAATAATCCATTTAGCAATCGAAAGGCCGAGCCCTGCTCCCTCCGATGTCGCACGCGCTTTGTCGCTTTGATAAAACCGATCAAAGATTTTCGGCATATCCTCTCCTGATATACCAATTCCGTTGTCCTGTACTTTCAAAGTAATGAAAGAAACATTTTGATGGCAAGAGAGATGAATTTTCCCGCCCTCTTCTGTATATTTCATAGCATTATCCAATAAAATTACGAGCAACTGATGAATTCTTTCTTTATCGCCCATAAACATAATGGAAGGTTCACTATCTAACGTCAATTCTTTTTGTTGGTAGGAAGCAATCTCACTATAGTGATTGATCACTTCTCTCACTAATTCATCTAACGCAAATCTCTCTTTTTTCATCTCGATCTGATCCGAATCAGACCGTGCTAGCGTCAATAAGTTAGCGACCAATTTGGAAAGGCGGCGACACTCCTTCGCAATCACTGAAATATCCGTAATCTTTTCCTCAATTGTCGCTGACGGAGAACGAAACAATAAATCTGTTTTCGCTTGTATCACCGCTAACGGTGTTCGCAGTTCATGCGACGCATCGGAAACAAACTGCTGTTGTTTCTGCCACGCCGACTTAATCGGAACAAGCGCTCTTCCCGCAAGAAAATAGCCTGCTGCAACCGCACAAATAATGGCAACGCCGCAGCCTGCAATCATAATAAGCAAGAGTCTGTTTAGTATTTCTTTTTCTGAGTTTACATTTCGTAACAACTGTACAGTCATTTTCCCAAGTTCAGTGTCTACAGATATAGCTATTGTTCTAAAATATAAATCATTTATTTGAATATCATATAGTTCGTTTAGTTTTTCAGGATAAATAGCCGCCTCGTTTTCTTCAAAAATCGTGACATCGGGATTAGGATCAATCATCTCTCCTTTCTCATTCCAAATCATCATAAAAATGCGCGGATCTCGCAAAAAAGGAGTAGCCCTTCCCCAGCGATCTCCGTATTTGAGTTTCTCAACAGCATGAAGAAGCGCTTCATCAACATCTTTATATAAACGGGCATGCATGTACGAATATAGAGTCATCCCTAATACGCTAATAAGAATAAAAAAAACAAATGAATTTAAAACGGTCAGTCGAATATGAGTACGTCGAAACATACTGTTCTCTCCTACTGTTCTGAAAGCATATACCCAACGCCTCGAACGGTTTTAATATCTGTATGATAGCCAAACGGCTCTAATTTTTTCCTTAGATGATGAATAAACACTTCGACAATGGCAACAGTCGTGTCAGAATTAAATCCCCATATGCGGTCATAAATTTGTTCCTTTGTTAAAATAATCCCTTTATTATGAATCAAATATTCAAGCAGTTCATACTGCTTCGCTGTTAATTTAATTGGTTGGTTGTTCACCCGAATATCTCTTTCCTTTCCAAGCAACTCAATGCCGCGATAGCGAATTGTTTGGTGAGTGGTTAAGCTGCCGCTTCTTCTTAATAATGCGCGAATGCGAGCCTTTAACTCCGGGGCTTGAAATGGCTTCACTAAATAATCATCACCGCCAAAATCGAGCCCTTTTACCCGATCCTCAAGCGAATCTCTTGCGGTTAAAAATAAAACGGGCGTTTTAATCTCTTGTTCGCGCATCTTTCGCACAATTGTAAAACCATCTATTTCAGGCAGCATGACATCTAGGATCATGGCATCATAAATGTTTTGTTGCGCTAGAAATAATCCCTCTTCTCCATTAGTCGCGCTGTCTACAGTAAATTCGTCGCACAAAATCTGGATAATGGATTGTAATAAATCTGTATTATCTTCTACAACTAATAGGCGCATCGCTCAGCCTCCCTTCTTGGTCTACAACAAAACGAAGCGGTCGCAACAAGCGATCGCTTCATGACAAAATCAATCGTACCGAAGTGCTCGGATCGGATCAAGTTTTGCCGCTTTACTCGCCGGAAACACCCCAAAAACAATTCCTACAGCTAACGAGAATAAGAACGCAACAAGCGAAACAGAGACCGAATAGGAAACGGATAATCCTATAGCTTTAGACAGCACTTGGCCAACAGCTAGCCCAAGGGCAATGCCAATCACACCTCCAAAAGCACTCAATACAGAAGCTTCGATTAAAAATTGCAACAAAATATCCTTTCGTTTCGCACCAATCGCTTTGCGAATGCCAATTTCCCTTGTACGTTCCGAAACCGATACGAGCATAATATTCATAATACCGATTCCGCCAACTAAAAGCGAAATGCCGGCAATTCCCCCAAGCATCATGGTCATCGTACTCGTAACCGAGCTCATCGTATCCATTAAATCTTGCTGGTTAAATACACTATAGCTATCTTGGTGGTCTGGAAACATCCGCATCAATGTTCTCTCTACTTCTGCCATCACCCAATCTAATTGCTCGGCGTTTTTTCCTTGAATATATAAGGTTTGCACATTTGTATTTTTTATTAATCGCTGTGCCGTTGAAAGCGGCAGCAAAATCACGTCATCGCCGCTTTGTCCCATCGAACCTCCTTTAGAGGCAAGAACGCCTACAACTTTAAAAGATGTCCCATCGACTTGGATATATTGTCCAACTGGATTATCGATGCCAAACAAAGTTTGCGCTGTGTTCGCCCCTAAAACAGCGATTTTTTGCCGATAGTCCACATCAATATCCGACAAAAAGCGGCCTTGATTAACTTGAACATCGCGTACCGTCTCATAAGAAGCGGTCGTGCCAATTAAAGATACTTGTGTAGATGTATTTCCATTTCTTACATTCACTCGTCCTGACACCACCGGAGCAAGATCCTTGACGCCAGCGATCTTCCGAAACTTTTCAGCATCTTCCACTGTCAGCTTTACGATATCCGAGTTCATCACATTGACCGTTAATAAATTCGTTCCTAATTGATTAATTTGCTCTGTTACCGCTTTGCTCGAACCTTGTCCGATGGAAATGAGCACAATAACGGAAGACACCCCGATAATAATGCCTAGCATCGTTAAAAAGGAACGCAATTTATTTCCTTGAATACTGCGCATCGCCATTTTAATCGACTGAAGAAATTCCAACGAGATCACCCCTGCTTTCAAATAAATGTCCATCTTGAATCCGTACGATGCGCTTCGCTTGCTTGGCAACCTCCCAATCATGGGTAATGATAATAATTGTATGGCCTTGTTCGTTCAATCCCTTCATAATGTTAATAATCTCTTGGCTCGTTTTACTATCGAGCGCTCCTGTCGGCTCATCCGCCAACAAAATAGGAGGATTTCCGACAAGGGCTCGAGCAATCGCCACCCGCTGCTGCTGACCGCCGGAAAGTTGACTCGGCAAATGATGGGCACGCTCCAGCAATCCGACCTGTTCAAGACACTCATAGGCCTTTTTTTGCCTTTCTTTTGTTTTAACGCCTCGATACAACAAAGGAAGTTCAACATTTTCTAGCGCAGTTAAGCGCGGTAATAGGTAAAAATTTTGAAAGATGAAACCGATTTTTTCATTGCGAATCACCGCTAGCTCATTATCATTCAATCGTGCAATCTCTCTCCCATCAAGAAAATAGCTGCCGGAATCAGGGCGGTCAAGACACCCCAACATATTCATAAAAGTCGACTTCCCCGATCCGGAAGGTCCGACAATCGCAAGAAAATCCCCTTTTTCAATCCGCAAAGAAACATTACTTAGGACATGCACCACATCTCCGCCCAGCTGATATGTTTTAGTCATATTTTCTATCTCAATGATCGGCGTGGTCATGTCTTACTCGCCTCCCCCGCTAAATCGGCGTCCCATGCCGCCTGTAGCGTTCATGCGCGGCACTCCGTTCATCATTCCGCCGAAGCGCATTTTGTCATTACTCAAATTAGTCGTCGTAATTTTTGGCAGTTGTATCAATGTTCCCTCTTCTAGTCCCTCGGTAATTTCAACGTAATCTTCATTGTTAATTCCTGTTTTGACCACTTGTCGCTTTGCTATCCCATTGTTCTTATCAGAAGATTGATCTGCGACAATTACGAACTTTTGCCCGTTTAGCGTATGAACTGCCTCAATTGGCACGTATAGCACATTAGCTTTGCTTGCTACTAAAATACTTGCCTCTGCTGTCATGCCGACTTTAAGATTTGTTGGTTTGTCAATGTGTATCGTGACGTCAAATGTAGAAACTCCGTTGGAGACGGTACCTTCATTTGCGATTGCTGTCACTTTCCCCGTATATGTTACGTCAGGAAAAGCATTCACTTTTAAACTCGCTGTTTGTCCAACTTTTATTTTTGGAATATCCAATTCATCGATTTGCGCGGTCACTTGTAAATCATCATAATTCGTGATATGCGCAACCACTTGTCCAACAGTTACCCGCTGGCCAGCTATTGCTTCAATTGATGTGACTGTACCGGCTATCGGAGCGGTAATCGGATCACTGCCATCAGTAAATGTAATCAACTCTTGTCCTTTCTCAACCTTTTCCCCTTCAGGAACGAGCACTTCGTCTACTTCTTTGTTGACTTCCGCTTTGATATCCTCGCTCGTAACAGACTGCACCGTTCCAGTTCCACTCACCTTCACTTCCAATTTTCCTCTTTGTACAGACGCTGTTGCAGCTTGGACCGTCGCAGTCCCTTCTTTCCCTTTCGTCCAAAACCACGCACCTCCACCAACTACAATAATTGCACCAATGAACATAACAACCCATTTTTTCAATACTAATTCCTCCTTCTTTGACATGTCCAAACTTGATAACCCTATTATGAGGCGGATTCCTTAATTTTTTCTTAATAAAAAAGCCTCGCTTATTGGACTTAAGCGAGGACATAAAAATATGTTATGTTTGTTACTTCCAGCGAATCATAAAACCCCTCGCATGATGCAAGGGGTCATACAAGCGTCTTGCTTTCCTCTTTACGGAAAAAGGTTTTCATCGCGTGAAAAACGTCGGACTTTTGTTTGAGGATATAATAGCGGAACTTCTCATCTTTAATGTTTTTATAAGCGGACATTAGTGTGGAATGCCGGTTGTACTGATTGACCTCTCCGTATCCAAACATATTGGATACTTTTATTAATTCATTTACAAGCTTTACGCATCTAGCGTTATCTGAAGTAAGATTATCGCCATCCGAAAAATGAAAAGGATAAATGTTGTAGCGGGAAGGTGCATATTTTGTTTCCACTAATTCAAGCGCTTTTCGATAGGCTGAAGAACAAATCGTACCACCGCTCTCGCCTTTCGTGAAAAACTCCTCTTCCGTCACAACTTTTGCTTCCGTATGATGCGCGATAAACGCAATTTCGACTGTTTCGTATTTCGTCCGTAAAAAGCGGGTCATCCAAAAGAAGAAACTTCTTGCCATATACTTTTCCCACAGCCCCATCGAACCGCTCGTATCCATCATCGCAAGAACTACGGCTTTCGAGTCCGGCTTCACTACTTCATTCCATGTTTTAAACCTCAAATCTTCCGGGTAAATCGGGTAAAAACTCGGATTCCCACTCATCGCATTTCTTTTAAAGGCAGCCATCATCGTTCGCTTTTTGTCGATATTCCCCATCAGTCCTGTACGACGGATATCGTTAAACTCGATATGTTGGACCACATTTTGATCTGCTTCTTTCCGTTTTAAATCCGGCAGTTCTAATTCACTAAATAACGCTTCCTGCAATTCCATTAACGACACTTCGGCCTCATAATAATCGCTTCCTGCTTGATCGCCAGCTCCTTGCCCTTTTCCAGGTCCCTTCTGTCCTTCACCAGAGCCATCGCGCGCTACTACATCACCAACTTGACTGTCCCCATCCCCCTGGCCGACATGTTTATTTTTATCGTAATTATAACGGATTTTATATTCATCTAAAGAGCGAATCGGAATTTTAATGACATCGCGACCATTCGACATAATGATGCTTTCCTCTGTAATTAAATCAGCTAAATTATTTTTGATGGCTTCTTTTACTTTTTCCTGATGTCTCTTTTGATCATCATGTCCTTTCCGATGGAGGGACCAGTCTTCTTTTGACACAATAAAATTTCCACTCATCGTTTCCCCTCCTATTCACATTTTTTTTATTCCATCATATACTGATTCTGGTGTCTACAACATACAATAATAACGGTTGTTTACTCTATCCTATGCAAAAAACTTAAATAATTGACAAATAATTAAGAAAATTACATCCTCATTTCTACATCGGACAAGCCTAAATATTAACGAGATTAAAAAAGCATGCCTAATGAGAAGGCATGCTATCGGTTTAATAAACTTCCCACATAACGGAGCAGCTCGTTAGCCGATGTGGAATTATATCCGTATTCATCAATGAGACGAGCCACGACTTCATTGATTCGTTTGAGCTGTTGCTCATCCGGCGTTTTCGTCGATGTCGTAATTTTGACAATGTCCTTTAAGTCGGCGAAGAGTTTCTTTTGGATCGCCTCGCGCAGCCGTTCATGCGAATTATAATCAAAACGCTGGCCTTTGCGTGCATATGCCGAAATACGAATCAAAATTTCTTCACGGAATGCCTTTTTCGCATTTTCGGAAATGCCGATTTGTTCTTCAATCGAACGCATCAGTTTCTCATCTGGATTCATTTCTTCGCCTGTTAATGGGTCGCGTAATTTTGTTTTATTGCAATACGCCTCTACATTGTCTAAGTAGTTATCCATCAACGTTTTCGCCGATTCTTCATACGAATAAACGAATGCTTTTTGCACTTCTTTTTTCGCAATTTCGTCGTATTCTTTTCGCGCAAGAGAAATGAAATTCAAATACCGCTCCCGATCCTCTTTCGAAATCGATGGATGCTGATCAAGCCCCTCTTTTAGTGAACGAAGCACATCCAGCGCGTTAATGGATGGCACTTCTTTGCGAATGATGCATGAAGAAATGCGGTTAATGACATAACGCGGATCAATGCCGCTCATTCCTTCATCTGGATATTCCTTTTTCAACTCCTCAACATCAACTTCGTTAAATCCCTCAACTGCTTCTCCGTCATACAGACGCATTTTTTTCACTAAATCAATATCTGGTCGCTTCGGTTCTTTCAATCTTGTTAAGATTGTAAACATGGCCGCTACACGTAATGTATGTGGCGCAATATGCACATCTGCAACATCACTTTCACGAATCATCTTCTCATAAATTCGTTCTTCCTCGGATACTTTCAGGTTATATGGGATCGGCATCACAATAATCCGTGAATGGAGCGCCTCGTTCTTTTTATTTGAAATAAACGAACGATACTCCGTTTCATTCGTATGGGCGACAATCAACTCATCGGCACTGATCAAGGCGAATCGGCCCGCTTTGAAGTTCCCTTCTTGCGTCAGCGAAAGCAAATGCCATAAAAATTTTTCATCGCATTTAAGCATTTCTTGGAATTCCATCATCCCACGGTTCGCCTTGTTCAATTCACCGTCGAAGCGATAGGCACGCGGATCCGATTCCGAACCGTATTGGGCGATAGTGGAGAAATCAATGCTTCCTGTTAAATCCGCGATATCTTGCGACTTCGGATCGGATGGGCTGAACGTGCCGATCCCCACGCGCCTGTTTTCGGAGAAGAAAATGCGCTCTACCATCACATCTTCAATCCGACCGCCGTACTCTTTTTCCAAACGCATCATGTTCAACGGTGACAGCTCGCCTTCAATGCGAATGCCATATTCTCGATAAAAGTCTTCACGCAAATGGTGCGGAATCAAATGAAGCGGATCTTCGTGCATCGGGCATCCTTTGATGGCGTATACCGCTCCTCGATCCGTCAGCGAATAAGCTTCTAATCCTCGCTTTAGCATCGTTACAAGCGTCGATTTTCCTCCGCTGACTGGCCCCATCAGCAGCAAAATTCGCTTGCGCACGTCAAGCCGTTTGGCTGCTGGGTGAAAATACTCCTCCACCAATCGCTCTAACGCTTCCTCTAGTCCAAACAATTGACCACTAAAAAAGTTATATCGCTTTTTCCCGTCTACCACTTCGACTCCTGCATCCTTAATCATATTATAGACACGCGAATGAGCGGACTGGGCAACCCACGGCTTTTCTTTTAAAATTTGCAAATATTCAGCGAAGGTTCCTTCCCATTTTAGACGTTGTTCTTCCTCCCTATATCTCTCGATTTTCTTTAAAATATCCATAAAGAACCTCCTTATCCTTGATGTCAAAACAACGAGATTATTACAATGTATGCGAGGATGTCCGTAATCATTCGCCACAAAACAAAAATTTGCTTTGTCCCCCCTAAACATTGCTTGTCACATAGGCTATAATAAAAAGATGAAGCGAACTATTTGTTAAGGAGGAAAAGCGTGATGAGAACATTGCTTGTACTCGGAGTAATCGTTGCTTTTTTAACAGCAATTTTTACAGCCGGCTACAATGACAAACCAGGTGTAAAAAATTAAGTAATAAAAAACGACCTCCTAAACGAAGGTCGTTTTTTATTAACGCAATCCTCTAAATCCTTGTTGTCTTAGCGCTTCATACACTAAAATAGCCGCTGTGTTTGACAAGTTCAAAGAGCGGACATTATCATTCATCGGAATGCGTAAACAGCGGTCCATATTGCTTTCAATCAGCTCTTTTGGAAGACCGCTCGTTTCGCGTCCAAACACAAAGAAATAGTCTTTCTCGCTATTGCTGAAATCAAAGGAATCATAATATTTCTGACCAAATTTCGTAATTAAATAAAATTCACCGTTTGGATACCGATCAAATAGCTCTTGCAGTGAGTCGTAATAAAAAATATTCACGTATTCCCAATAATCCAAGCCGGCCCGTTTTAGCATTTTATCATCGGTTGAGAAACCGAGCGGACGAATTAAATGCAGCGACGTATCAGTTGCTGCACAAGTGCGGGCAATATTCCCTGTATTCGCCGGAATTTCTGGTTGATACAATACTACATGTAAAGCCACATTCATTCACCTCAAAACATCATCTTTCTCCGTTTTATTATACTATTCCTTGTCAACAATATGAAAAAATTTGTATTGAATGTTTGGTGTATAGGCTGTTGAATCTTCGTATGACCAGTATCTCATACGGCTGTTTGTCGTGTGCGCATTCACAAGCGGCATCCCCTTTTGATCCTTAGCAACCACAATTGTTGAATGGTCAAAACGACCATCTCCTTGAAAATCATAACAAATTACATCGCCTGGCACTAATTTTTCTGGGGACGATACTTCGATTGCCTGCAACCCAATATGGTTGCCGCTTAAGTACCAGCGAAATGCATTCGCTACCGTCCAACTGTAACTCCAACTGCCATTTTTCATCCACCAGCCTTTTGACCGATTCGGATAGCCCACCATCGGTACTCCACCTGCGTATAAACATTGAGAAATAAAATTCGTACAGTCAACTGAAAATTTAGGGAATTTAGGATTGTAGCTATTCCACCATGTTTCCGCATACTGTACAGCTTTAATACGGTCGTATACATAAGCAACCTTTTCTCTTTGCGGCGCCTCATATTCAATTCGCGCATTTGGCTCTAATACCCCTGTCATCTCTATTTTTTTATCTTCGATTAATTCTTTGCCGTTAAAATGCGCCCGTCTTTTTTCTACCTGCTCCTCAACATACATCCATTCATGCTGTTCTACCAAAAATTGATAATGCACTACATAATCGATAGCTGTTCGTTCTCCAACTTGCTGTTTGCGGAGCACTTGTCCTTTTATTATGCATTTTACAATTTCTGCGTCCCGTTTTCGGAACAACTGAAGTTTTTTTTCAATCACTTCCTCTACTTCTTCATCTTTCACATTTCTTATCAACGAAACAAAAGATTGCGCACGCTTTTCAAACAATTTCTCTAATTGATTTTTCATATCGCCCACCACTTTTTTCGTTTTTATTACATTATGTGATGGACGAGCGATATTTTCCTGCTTTCCTTCCCTCTCGCAATAAATGGAGCCCTTTCTCGATTTCACGCAATACTTCTTCGTTATGTTCTTCGTGCTTTGCCTTTTCCAGTTCAGCAACTATGCTTTCGTCTCCTATTTTTCCTAAAGCCCATGCAGCGGTTCCACGAATGACAGGACGGCTGTCTTCTTTTAATAATTTCAATAAATCAGGAATAGCTGTTTCGTCTTTAAAATGCGCTAGCGCCAAAATGGCATTTCGCTGAATCGGTTTTTTTCCGCGCCAAGAACCAGAAATATGCCCAAATTTCTCTTTAAATTCCCGGTTTGTAATATGCAGTAAAGGTTTTAACAACGGTTTGGCGATCTCTGGATTAGGCTCCATCTCGGGATGTAAGTGAAAATCCTTCCCCTTATTTTCAGGACAGACTGTTTGGCAGGTATCGCACCCATACAGACGATTTCCAATTTTATCGCGAAACTCATCGGCCAAAAACCCCTTTGTTTGTGTGAGAAAGGCGATGCAGCGCTGAGCATTCAGCTGTCCTCCTTGCACAAGCGCTCCTGTCGGGCAGGCATCAATACATTTTGTGCAAGTTCCGCATCGCTCTTCTATCGGCTGATCTGGTGGAAATGGGATTGTCGTAATCACTTCTCCTAAATACACATACGAGCCGAATTCCGGAGTAATAATCGAACAGTTTTTGCCGCTCCAGCCAATTCCCGCTCTTTCCGCAACTGCCCGATCCGCCAGTTCTCCCGTATCTACCATCGATTTAACTTGTGCATCAGGAACTCGCTCTAAAATAAACTCTTCTAGCTTCCTCAATCGCTCCCGCAAAATTTCATGGTAGTCTTTTCCCCAAGAAGCCCGACAAAAAATTCCTCTTTTTTCTGTTTTCGTGCTTCGTGGAGCATTTTTCATTTTTGACGGATATGCTAGTGCGATCGAAATAATGGATTTAGCTTCGTGTAAAAGTAAAGATGGATTGGTTCTCTTTTCAATATCCGGTTCTTCAAATCCTGATTGATACCCCAACTGTTGTTGCTGTTGAAGCCTCTCTTTCAACTCAATAAATGGATCGGCACTTGCAAAACCGATTTTATCAATACCAATTGTTTTACTGTATTCAATAATTTCCTCTTTCAATTTCTTTACATCCATCCATATCCCTCCTTTCGCCTAACTTTTGCATCTATGTTACAATAAAAGAAAAACTAGAGGTGAAAACATGCAATTCGTTATATCTGAAACGCTAAAACAAATCATTCCTCAATTTAAAGTAGGTATTATTACTTACAAGAATATTACAGTTGATCATTCCCCACAAATGCTAAAAGGGAAGTTACAGCTTTTTCAAGAATCAATCTATTTTGACCTGCAAGAAACACCTCTTTCCACAGTGCAATCATTAAGCGAATGGCGCACCATATTCAAAACTGTTGGCACCGATCCAAGCCGATATCGTCCTTCTTCCGAAAGCCTATATCGACGCATACAGAAGCAGCAGTACATTCCTTCAATTAATTCAGCTGCTGATGTCAACAATTTTTTCTCCCTCTATTATAAAGTACCGATCGGCATTTATGACGCAGATCAAATAAAAGGAAATGTTTCCATTGAAATTGGCACTAAAGAAGATGAATACACAGCAATCAATGGGCGTATTGTGCAATTTGAACGGAAGATTGTCGCGAAAGATGAGCTCGGACCGTTTGGAAGCCCAATCGTTGATTCTGAACGGACAGCTGTTACACATAACACAAAAAATGCGGTACAAATAGTATACTTATTGCCGTCAATGGAACAAGGTGAATGCGAAAAACTAATTGCTTCTATCAAAGAAATGTTCATACAGATTCATGGTGGAGAAGCCTTTACGCAAATCATTTAAAATTAATGAAAAGGAAAAAGAAAAACGCAATGCCCCGTTCTCCCTAAGAAACGAAACACTGCGTTGTCCCCTTATGTATTGTAAAATGGAGCGGGTGATGGGAATCGAACCCACGACATCAGCTTGGAAGGCTGAGGTTTTACCACTAAACTACACCCGCATATTTTACGATCTCTTTCTCCTATATTTGTCGTGCCTTTTCCGCTTTGGATTTATTCAGAGAATAAGGCGTATTTCAAATAGTTCTATACTAAAACAATTCTTGTTGCGAAAAAAGCAAAAATTTGTCGAACAAACATTAAAATAAAAAACAGGTTTCCCTGTTAATAATGATGGTGCCGATGGTGGGAGTCGAACCCACACTCCCAGAGGGAACACGATTTTGAGTCGTGCGCGTCTGCCAGTTCCGCCACATCGGCATTGTATTAATAATCTAACAACATCTTATATTATACTAAATTTAATATATTTAGTCAAGTATATACCTATTAATCCCAAATGTTGTAATGGAGGCGGCACCCGGATTCGAACCGGGGGTAAAGGTTTTGCAGACCTCTGCCTTACCACTTGGCTATGCCGCCATAACCTATCATTCAAAGCGGAAGACGGGACTCGAACCCGCGACCCCCACCTTGGCAAGGTGGTGTTCTACCACTGAACTACTTCCGCATATGGCTGGGGTAGCTGGATTCGAACCAACGCATCACGGAGTCAAAGTCCGTTGCCTTACCGCTTGGCTATACCCCAACATTCATTATGAATAAGCAACTAATTAATGGGGCGACTAGTGGGAATCGAACCCACGAATGCCAGAGCCACAATCTGGTGCGTTAACCACTTCGCCATAGCCGCCATATGGCAGGGGCAGTAGGAATCGAACCCACACCGGAGGTTTTGGAGACCTCTGTTCTACCATTAAACTATGCCCCTATGTAAGGTGGTGGAGGGGGACGGATTCGAACCGCCGAACCCACAGGGAGCGGATTTACAGTCCGCCGCGTTTGGCCACTTCGCTACCCCTCCGTATAATTATAAAATGATGCCGACTGCAGGACTTGAACCCGCAACCTACTGATTACGATTCAGTTGCTCTACCAATTGAGCTAAGTCGGCGTTACATTTTTTACTGCCTTCACTTAACTCTCTCAGCATTAACGTCGTCCCGCTCTCAGAATGCTCATTCAAGTGGCTGTTCGAGCGGTACGCTGTAGCGTAATCGAAGTAGATTTTTCGATTGTGCTTCTACCAATTGAACTAAGCCGGAAAATATAAATTCTATCGCATTAAACGCTTAACTCGCAAGGCATCGACATCATAAACAGCCTTTTATCTCAATATAAAAAATGGTGGCTCGGGACGGAATCGAACCGCCGACACAAGGATTTTCAGTCCTTTGCTCTACCGACTGAGCTACCGAGCCATGCTCCAATGGCGGTCCCGACGGGACTCGAACCCGCGATCTCCTGCGTGACAGGCAGGCATGTTAACCACTACACTACGGGACCATTTAATTGGTTGCGGGGGCAGGATTTGAACCTGCGACCTTCGGGTTATGAGCCCGACGAGCTACCAGGCTGCTCCACCCCGCGACGATAAAAATAATTTAATATGTCCTATGCTCTTTGTTACTTATCCATCCCGCTCTCAGAATGCTTATTCAAGCAGCTACTCGAGCGGTACGCTCTTGCTTTTTCGAGGGTGCGTATTTGATCGTGCTCCACCCTTCGATGTTGGAAATCTCAATGGCGGAGGAGGAGGGATTCGAACCCCCGCGCGCCTCTCGACGCCTCTCGGTTTTCAAGACCGACCCCTTCAGCCAGACTTGGGTACTCCTCCATATATTTTTGATAATGGTGGACCTTGTAGGACTCGAACCTACGACCGGACGGTTATGAGCCGTCTGCTCTAACCAGCTGAGCTAAAGGTCCGAATCATAATAAATTATGGCGGTGGAGGGGATCGAACCCCCGACCTCACGGGTATGAACCGTACGCTCTAGCCAGCTGAGCTACACCGCCTTAATTTTAAATGGTGGAGCCTATCGGGATCGAACCGATGACCTCCTGCGTGCAAAGCAGGCGCTCTCCCAGCTGAGCTAAGGCCCCTTTTTT
>NZ_JHVN01000028.1 GCF_000620165.1 Anoxybacillus tepidamans PS2 | reverse complement strand
TCGCGGGGTGGAGCAGCCTGGTAGCTCGTCGGGCTCATAACCCGAAGGTCGCAGGTTCAAATCCTGCCCCCGCAACCAATTAAATGGTCCCGTAGTGTAGTGGTTAACATGCCTGCCTGTCACGCAGGAGATCGCGGGTTCGAGTCCCGTCGGGACCGCCATTGAAGCATGGCTCGGTAGCTCAGTCGGTAGAGCAAAGGACTGAAAATCCTTGTGTCGGCGGTTCGATTCCGTCCCGAGCCACCATTTATATGTTATTTAGTATAGTTGAAAAATTACAATGCCGGCTTAGCTCAATTGGTAGAGCAACTGACTTGTAATCAGTAGGTTGCGGGTTCAAGTCCTGCAGCCGGCACCATGTAATGGCGGCTATGGCGAAGTGGTTAACGCACCAGATTGTGGCTCTGGCATTCGTGGGTTCGATTCCCACTAGTCGCCCCATACATAAATTATATGCGGGTGTAGTTTAGTGGTAAAACCTCAGCCTTCCAAGCTGATGTCGTGGGTTCGATTCCCATCACCCGCTCTTGAAGGAGGGCCTATAGCTCAGCTGGTTAGAGCGCACGCCTGATAAGCGTGAGGTCGGTGGTTCAAGTCCACTTAGGCCCATCTTATTCATTCCGCAATAGCTCAGCGGTAGAGCAACCGGCTGTTAACCGGTAGGTCGTAGGTTCGAATCCTACTTGCGGAGCCATCGGGAGAAGTACCCAAGTGGCTGAAGGGGACGGTTTGCTAAACCGTTAGGTCGCGTTTTTGCGGCGCGCGGGTTCAAATCCCGCCTTCTCCGCCAGTTTGAAAGTCGTGGCCCGTTGGTCAAGTGGTTAAGACACCGCCCTTTCACGGCGGTAACACGGGTTCGAATCCCGTACGGGTCATCTTAAAAACGCTATGCAGAAAACGCATAGCGTTTTTTGTTTTTTAATCGCTTCTTTCACTCACTGTGTTACCGTGTAATTTTTGAATTAAAGCAAATAGGGGGGACGTGTACCTTTATCGATAAGCTAGAGGGTGCAAACCGTACTTTTATTGTTTATGTATTCCCCCTATTGCTTGCTGGTTGATGAAAAAGTAAAAAGCCGGCCAGCGCCTAAAAGACCGGCTTTGTGTAGAATCGAGGGTTTTAGTTTGTTATTTATTTTTTTCTTGCATGTTTTCAATTTTTTGTTCTAGAAATTTTCTCCCATAATCCCCATGATTGTGAAACGAAGCGTGTTCAATTTGAATGGTTATATGCTTAATTCCATATTTGTTTTCTAACATTTCGTTAATTGCTAAAATAACACAAAAAGGTTGAATGTGCTCATTAATAAAAACGTGGGCTGTTAAAGAGTAATGATCAGTGGAAATAGCCCAGACGTGCATGTCATGCACATCTTCCACTCCTTCAACGCTACCGATATCTGCACGGATTTGATCAAGATCAAATTGTTGCGGAACGGAGTCCATCAAAATTAAAAACGATTCACGGGTAATTTTAGCTCCCCCCGTACAAATGATTGCACCAATAATTATGCTAATAAGAGGATCGACAAAATAAAAATCGGTGAAATAGATGATGACTGCTGAAATGATGACACCAATTGAACTGAGCAGATCACCGATAAAATGCCACAATGCACTCTTTACGTTTAAATTTTCCTCCTCTTTTGTACTTCGGCTAAGTACGATTGTTAATATAATATTCACTACGAGTCCAATCGAAGAAACGGTAATCATTAATTGAAAGTCGATAGATTCTGGATGGATAAAGCGTCGAATCCCCTCTACAAAAATTCCGAGTGCTATGATTACAAGGGTAAGTCCATTTAAGAACGAAGCGATAATTTCAAAACGCAAATATCCGAATGTAAATCTTTTATTAGGTGGTCTTGCGGCTAAGTATAAGGCGACCATGCTAAGACCGAGTGCCAGGACATCCGAAGCCATATGGGCTGAATCAGACAACAAAGCAAGGGAGTTAGACAGAAGGCCTCCAATAATCTCAACAAGTGTAAAAAAAAGCGTTAATACAAGAGTGATCCAAAGCGTTTGTTTTGATTTGCTTTGTTCTTTAACGTGGGGAAGATGGTGGTAATCATATTGATTCATAATACACCTCTTTATTTATATTTATTATTATAAGATACTTATTATAAATTATATGATAAACACTTAAAAATGACAAACAGTAGTTTAGTCAATCTTTTCGTATACATGTGTTGAAAGTTGTCAAAAAATATAAACATTTTTTATCAAGGAATTTACTGCTGTGCATGGAATATATTGATTAACTGTAAAAATCTAAACGAAAGGATGCGATGCTTTTTGATAGCAACAAATCCAACAGATTTTGAAATCCATTTGTTTCACGAAGGAAGTCTATATAAAAGCTATGAATTATTTGGTGCACATGTGATGAAACAAAATGATGTAATTGGTACAAGGTTTTGTGTGTGGGCTCCTCATGCGCGCGAAGTTCGGCTCGTAGGGAGCTTTAACAATTGGGACGGAAGAAACCATCCCCTTATGAAAGTAAGTGGACAAGGAGTATGGACGATTTTTGTTCCTGAAAATTTAGAGGGGCACTTATATAAATATGAAATCATTACACCGAGCGGGCGTGTCTTATTAAAAGCGGACCCGTATGCATTTTTTTCGGAATTGCGTCCTCATACGGCTTCCATTGTATACTCTTTAAAAGGATATAAATGGAACGATAAAGGATGGCAGCGAAAAAAAATGAGGAAGCCGATCTATGATCAGCCTTTATTTATTTATGAACTACATCTCGGTTCGTGGAAAAAGAAAAAGGACGGAAGCTTCTATACTTATCGAGAACTTGCCGATGAGCTTATTCCATACGTAGTAGAACAAGGCTTTACACATATTGAATTGTTGCCCTTAGTTGAGCATCCGTTTGACCGTTCGTGGGGATACCAAGGAACGGGATATTATTCTGCAACAAGTCGCTATGGAACTCCGCACGATTTGATGTTTTTTATTGATCAGTGTCACCAAGCGGGAATTGGAGTTATTTTAGATTGGGTTCCCGGCCATTTTTGTAAGGATGAGCATGGGCTATATATGTTTGACGGGGAACCAACGTACGAATACGCTAATATGCAAGATCGAGAAAACCCTGTATGGGGAACGGCCAACTTTGATTTAGGAAAACCTGAGGTGCGCAGCTTTCTCATTTCTAACGCATTGTTTTGGATGGAATATTTCCATATTGATGGATTCCGTGTCGATGCGGTGGCTAATATGCTATATTGGCCGAATAGCAGTGTGCTTCATAAAAATCCGTATGCTGTAGAGTTTTTACAGAAGTTAAACGAAGCTGCCTTTGCTTATGATCCATCTGTATTAATGATTGCAGAAGACTCGACGGACTGGCCCCGTGTGACAGCACCGACGTATGAGAACGGATTAGGATTTAACTATAAATGGAATATGGGATGGATGAATGATATTTTAACATATATGGAGGCAGCGCCTGAACATCGCAAATATTTGCATAATAAAGTGACGTTTTCACTTTTATATGCTTATTCAGAAAACTTTATTTTGCCTTTTTCACATGATGAAGTCGTACATGGAAAGAAATCATTGTTAAATAAAATGCCGGGCGAATATGAGCAAAAATTTGCCCAGTTGCGTCTGTTATATGGATATTTAATCACACATCCAGGAAAAAAATTGCTGTTTATGGGCGGGGAGTTTGGGCAGTTCGATGAGTGGAAGGACTTGGAGCAGCTGGATTGGATATTATTTGACTTTGAGATGCACCAAAAAATGAATGCGTATGTGAAAGAATTAATAAAGTTTTACAAACGTTATAAACCGCTCTATGAGCTTGATCATCATCCTGAAGGATTTGAGTGGATTGATGTAAATAATGCTGAACAAAGCATTTTTTCTTTTATTCGCAAAGGCAAAAAGGAGAATGATATACTCGTTGTCGTCTGCAATTTTACGGGAACGGCGTATCACGATTACAAAGTGGGGGTTCCGCTTCTTGCTGCTTATAAGGAAGCGTTTAATAGTGATGCTTTAACATATGGGGGATCTGGATATGTTAATAAAAAAACAATGATCGCTGTTGAGGAACCGTTTCATGGGAAGCCGTATCATATTAAAATGACGATTCCGCCATTTGGAATTTCTATATTGCGTCCAATGAGAAAACGAGGGGAGAGAAGCACGAATGATAAAGAAAAAGTGCATCGCCATGTTATTGGCAGGAGGGCAAGGTAGCAGGTTAAACTCACTAACGAAACACCTTGCTAAACCAGCGGTCCCATTTGGCGGGAAGTACCGCATTATCGATTTTACGTTAAGTAATTGCACGAATTCTGGAATAGATACTGTTGGTGTATTGACTCAATATCAGCCACTTCTATTGCATTCGTACATTGGCATTGGAAGTGCATGGGATTTGGATCGAAAAAACGGTGGCGTTACCGTTTTGCCACCTTATTCAGAATCATCGGGGGTAAAATGGTATGAAGGAACAGCGAATGCCATTTACCAAAATATCAATTATATTGAGCAGTACGACCCTGATTATGTACTTATTCTTTCGGGAGATCACATTTATAAAATGAATTATGCAAAAATGCTCGATTATCATATTGAAAAGAAAGCAGATGTCACGATCTCTGTCATCGAAGTGCCATGGTCGGAAGCGAACCGTTTTGGCATTATGAATACAAATGAGCAAATGGAAATTATTGAATTTGAGGAGAAGCCAGCGGCGCCGAAAAACAATCTTGCTTCGATGGGGATTTATATTTTTAATTGGCAAGTTTTAAAACAATATCTAGAAATGGATAACGCGAATCCAAACTCGAGCCATGATTTTGGAAAAGATGTCATTCCGTTATTGTTAAAGGAGAAGAAACGGCTTGTTGCTTATCCGTTTAAAGGGTATTGGAAGGATGTAGGGACGGTCAAAAGCTTATGGGAAGCAAACATGGATTTATTAAACCCTAAAAGCGAGCTAAATTTATTTGACCACTCATGGCGAATTTATTCGGTCAACCCTAATCAACCGCCTCAATATATTGCTCCTGATGCGTCCGTCCTTGATTCACTTGTAAATGAAGGATGCGTTATTGAGGGACATGTGGAGCACTCTGTTGTGTTTCAAGGGGTTCATATTCAAGAAGGGGCATTTGTAAAGGAATGTGTTGTAATGCCTGATGCGGTAATTGGAGCAAACGCATATATTGAAAAAGCGATAGTGCCATCAGCGGTGGAGATTCCATCTGGAATGATCGTTCGTCCTTCAGAGCCTGAAGAAGATATTATTCTTGTCACTAAAGAATGGATACAAGCAAATAGCCCGGAAACCGTCGAGAAAGGATGAGCAACGATGAATAAAATGATGTTAGGTGTAATTGATGCGACAACATATATGGAACCGCTTCATGAACTTACGTTACAACGTTCGATTGCAGCTATCCCATTCGCAGGAAGATATCGACTTATTGATTTTGTATTATCAAATATGGTCAATTCAGGAATTGAGAGTGTAGCCATCTTTCCTAAATATCAATATCGTTCATTAATGGATCATTTAGGTTCAGGTAAAAATTGGGATTTAGATAGAAAGCGTGATGGGCTATTTTTCTTTCCCTCTCCAGATTTAAATATTCCGTCTCCTCATCTTGGGGCTTTTCAACATTTCGAGCAGCATGTTGATTATTTTTTGCGCAGCAAGCAAAAATACGCGCTTATTTGCAACAGTTACACTGTTTGCAATATTGATTACCGGCACGTTTTACAGCGGCATATTGACAATCAATGCGATATTACCGAAGTGTGCTACCAGGGCCGTTCGCTTGAAATGTTCATTTTGGAAACATCGCTCCTTCTTGATCTAATTGCCAATCGGATCCATACGGGATATAACAGCATTATGGATGTAGTTTGCGATCATCTTCATCAGCTAAAAGTTTGCCAATATGAGCATCATGGCTATGTAGCTGTCATAGATTCCATTGAGAGCTATTTCCGACATAGTTTGGAATTGTTAAATCCAACAGTTTGGCAACAGCTATTTATTAAGTCGCGCCCGATTTATACGAAAGTAAAAGATGAGCCGCCGACGAAATATACGAGCGATGCCGTTGTTAAAAACTCAATTATTGCTAATGGATGTGTTATTGAAGGACATGTCGAAAACAGCGTTATTTTCCGAGCTGTGAAAATCGGAAAGGGGAGTGTTGTGAAAAACAGCATTATTATGCAAAAAAGCCAGATTGGCGAGCAGTGTGAGTTAGAAGCAGTTATCGTCGATAAAGATGCTAAAATCGAGGATCATGTAAAAATATGTGCGACAGAACAACAACCGTTCGTCGTTCGCAAAGGAACTGTACAAGGAGCGTTGATGAGCCAGTGAAAATTTTATTCGCAGTGTCAGAGTGTGTACCGTTTGTAAAATCCGGCGGTTTGGCAGATGTAGCAGGGGCGTTGCCGAAAGAGTTGAAGCGGCTAGGAACTGATATTCGTGTCATATTGCCGAAATACGGAATGATTCCAGAGCGGTTCAAAAAACAAATGAAGAAGATAGCCGAACTTGTTGTTCGAGTAGGGTGGAGACGGCAGTATTGCGGAATTGAAACGCTAACATATGAAGGTGTTACTTATTATTTTGTCGATAATGAGTATTATTTTAAGCGCGATGGATTATACGGACATTATGATGATGGAGAGCGATTTTCTTATTTTTGCCGCGCGGTATTGGATGCTCTTCCTGCCATTTCGTTTCAGCCGGAAATCATTCATTGCCACGACTGGCATACAGGTATGATTCCGTTTTTGTTGCGGGAAGAATATAAAAAGAATTCGTTTTATAGAAACATTCGTTCTGTATTTACAATTCATAATTTACAGTTTCAAGGAATTTTTCCGCGTGAAATTTTGGGAGATTTGCTTAACTTAAGCGACCAATATTTTACGATCGATCATGTGGAGTTTTATGGAAATGTAAGCTTTATGAAGGCGGCGCTTGTGTCTTCGGATATTATCACAACTGTTAGCCCAACCTATAAAGAGGAAATTCAGACAGAGTATTATGGTGAAAAGCTCGACGGGCTTTTGCGGGCACGCCAACGCGATTTAGTAGGTATTTTAAATGGAATTGATGATGAACTTTACAACCCTAAAAAAGATCCGTACATTGCGCTTCCGTATGATCAATCAACAATTGCTCGGAAAGAGGTTAATAAACAAGCGCTCCGCCAAAAATTTGCACTTCCAAGCGCAGAAGATACTCCAATTATTGCGATGGTTACGCGGTTAACGAAACAAAAAGGCTTGGATTTAGTAAAATGCGTGTTTCATGAAATCATTGCAGAAAATGTTCAATTTATCGTTCTTGGAACAGGAGACCCAGAGTTTGAGCATTTCTTCAATGAAATGGCGATTACATATCCTAATCAAGTAAAAGTATATATCGGTTTTAATGAAGAGTTAGCTCACCAGATATACGCTGGCGCTGATTTATTCTTGATGCCATCGCAGTTTGAGCCATGCGGATTAGGACAGCTTATTGCGCTCAGATATGGAGCGATTCCAATTGTGCGCGAAACAGGCGGATTAAATGATACGGTGCAGTCGTTTAATGAATTTACCGGCGAGGGCAACGGATTCAGTTTCAAAAACTTTAATGCCCACGATATGCTGTATACGATTCGGCGGGCGCTTGGATTTTATCATCAAAAAGAAACTTGGGAAAAACTTGTGGCATCGGCGATGGACCGCGATTACAGCTGGGCGCAGTCAGCGTTTAAGTACAATCAGCTTTATGACGAATTAATGGCTGGGAGTGGGAGTCGTGTTCTCTAACAAAGAAGAATTTAAAACAGTTTTTTTAAAAAAATTGGAAATGATGTATGGAAAGCGATTTGAGGAATCGACCGTACGCGATCAATACCATACGTTAGGGAATATGGTTCGCGAATATATAAGCCGAGACTGGATTCGAACAAATGAGCAAAGTCGCGCTAAAAATCATAAGCAAGTATATTACCTATCCATTGAGTTTTTGCTTGGTCGTCTTCTTGGCAGCAATTTATTAAATCTTGGAATTCGTGGTGTGGTCGAAGAAGGGCTGAGGGAGCTAGGCATTGATCTCGGAGAAATTGAGGAAAGTGAGGCGGATGCAGGACTTGGAAATGGAGGTCTTGGCCGCCTTGCCGCTTGTTTTTTAGATTCTCTTGCATCCCTTAACTTGCCAGGGCACGGATGCGGAATACGCTACAAGCATGGATTGTTTGACCAAAAAATTGTGGACGGATATCAAGTAGAGCTGCCAGAGCAATGGCTTAGACATGGGAATGTGTGGGAAGTAAGAAAAGAAGACTTAGCAGTGGAAGTGAATTTTTGGGGGAAAGTGGAAGTGTCACATGAAGGCGGCCGGCTTGTATTTCGTCATGTTGACAGTGAAAAAGTAATGGCCGTCCCTTATGATATGCCTGTCATCGGGTATGGCACAAGAACCGTAAACACTCTTCGCCTTTGGAGTGCGGAGCCTTCTAAAACATTTCCAACAAATAAAAACGTGATGCAGTATAAGCGGGAAACAGAGGCGATTTCCGAGTTTTTATATCCCGATGATACTCATGACGAAGGAAAAATTTTACGCCTTAAGCAACAATACTTTCTTGTCGCTGCTAGCGTTGGAAGCATCGTGCGTGCCCATCGCCGCCAGTATGGACATTTGCGCGATCTTCATAAATATGTAGCGATTCATGTGAATGACACCCATCCTGTTTTAGCGATCCCCGAGTTGATGAGAGTGTTGTTAGATGAAGAAGGGATGAGCTGGGAGGATGCGTGGCATATCACCACGAACACGATTTCTTATACCAATCATACAACGTTGTCGGAAGCGCTAGAAAAGTGGCCAATTCATATTTTCCAGCCGTTGCTTCCGCGCATTTATATGATTGTCGAAGAAATTAACGAACGTTTTTGCCGTGAACTTTGGAGTCAATATCCAGGCCAATGGAAACGAATTGAGGAGATGGCGATTATTGCTCATGGACTTGTTAAAATGGCGCATTTGGCGGTGGTTGGCAGCTATAGTGTAAACGGGGTGGCAAAGCTGCACTCGGAAATTTTAAAGCATCGGGAAATGAAGCTTTTTTATGAGGTGTTTCCACAAAAATTTAATAATAAAACGAACGGGATTACACATCGCCGTTGGCTATTAAAAGCGAATCCACAGCTTTCCACATTGATTACAAATGCGATAGGAGATGGATGGGTGAGAAATCCCGAGCTGTTGCTTGATTTAAAGCCATACGCAGATGACCGCTCGTTTCAACAGGAATTAGGAAAAGTAAAGCAACAGCGAAAAGCGATGTTGGCAAAACGCATTTATGAACAGACAGGCATTTCAGTGGACGAATCTTCCATTTTTGATGTGCAAGTAAAACGACTTCACGCTTATAAACGCCAACTATTAAATGTGCTGCATATTATGCATTTATACAACCGTTTGAAAGAAGATTCCAGCTTTTCGATCTACCCGCGCACGTTTATTTTCGGGGCAAAGGCATCGCCAGGCTACTATTATGCGAAGCGAATTATCAAGCTCATTAATTCACTTGCTGACAAAGTTAATCGAGATCCGCAAACAAACGAGCAGCTAAAAGTGATTTTCCTCGAAAATTATCGCGTTTCTTTAGCGGAAGAGATTTTTCCGGCCGCGGATGTCAGTGAACAAATTTCAACAGCGAGCAAAGAGGCATCGGGAACAGGCAATATGAAATTTATGATAAACGGTGCGGTGACGATTGGAACACTGGACGGAGCGAATATCGAAATTCTTGAAGCGGTAGGCAAAGAAAATATTTTTGTATTTGGATTAACGGCTGAAGAAGTATTGCATTATTATCAAAATGGCGGCTATCGGGCGCATGAATACTATCATCATGACCGAAGAATTAAACAAGTGGTCGACCAGCTCGTGAACGGATTTTTCCCGGATGCCCATGATCATTTTGAACCGATTTATGATTCTCTCTTAATGCAAAATGATGAGTATTTTGTGCTGCGTGATTTTGCTTCATATGTTGAAGCGCAAGAGCGGGTGACAGAGGCGTATCAAAATCGGGAAAAATGGCTAAAAATGAGCGTTATCAATATCGCGCACTCTGGCTATTTTTCAAGCGATCGGACCATTCAAGAATACGCGAGCGGAATATGGAAAATCGAACCTTTTAAATAACAAAACGGAGGGCATTTCGCCCTCCGTACATAGCATTAGTCATCTCCATTAAGCAAATCGCCGATCGTGCCAAGAATGCTTCCTTCGCCAACAGAACGGCCCCCTGCAGAAGGGGCAGCTGCAATAACACGATCAGCCAAGCGGCTGAACGGTAATGATTGCACCCACACGGTTCCGGGACCTGTTAATGTGGCAAAAAAGAGCCCTTCTCCGCCAAAAAAGGCGGTTTTAATTTTGCCGACATATTCGATATTGTAGTTAACCTCTTTTGTCATTGCCACTAAGCAGCCTGTATCGATACGCAATTTTTCTCCCGGCTGCAGCTCTCTCTTATAAATAGTTCCTCCAGCATGTAAAAAGGCTAGCCCATCGCCTTCAAGTTTTTGCATGATAAATCCTTCTCCGCCAAAAAAGCCTGTACCAAGTTTGCGCTGGAAATCAATGCCGACAGAAACACCTCTGGCAGCGCAAAGAAATGCGTCTTTTTGGCAAATTACCTTTCCCCCTAGTTCGCTTAAATCAATTGGAATAATTTTTCCTGGATATGGAGCAGCAAAAGAAACACGGCGTTTTTCAGCGCCATTGTTGGTAAAGACCGTCATAAATAAGCTTTCCCCTGTTAAAAGCCGTTTTCCAGCGCCGACAAGTTTATTAAAAAAACCTTTGCTAGAGCTCGCTCCATCTCCAAAAACGGTTTCCATTTCAATTCCATCTTCCATCATCATCATTCCGCCCGCTTCTGCGATGACACTTTCCTGAGGATCAAGTTCAATCTCTACAAATTGCATGTCATCGCCATACAATTTATAATCAATTTCATGCGCATTCATTTCTTTCACCTCTATTTAGTTTTTGTAATGTATACATTCTTCTATTACGTGTAGTTATCCTGTTTAGTTTCAAAAATAAGTAAAGACCATTGCCGCAAATGTATGCAGCTTGATGGTCTTCGCATTTATTTTTGTCTTTTTTTAGCCGCTTCTTCAGTATAAGGATCTTTTTCATAAGCAGGTAAATCGCCGATGTTGGACATTATTTCTTCGTTATCAAGTATATGTTCAAATTCTTCATGCTCTGGCGTCGGATAAATGGCCATCGGCTGACCGTATAAATCAACGGCGGCAAAGTTTTCAAAATCCTCGACATATCCGATGTTCTCTTTCGATTCTGTGTACGCTTCATTATAATGATCAACGTCCTGCCATAAATCTGACGGGGTGTCGGATGATCCATAGCGTGCCACTTCTTGCCAAGCATCTTCCGCATCATATGCCACAACATCTCGATCGTCAAAGTCAAATTTTCCGAAAGGAGGCATTAATACTCCTTCCTCAAGAGGACGCTGTTGCGACACCGTTTGATCCGGGCTATGCTCTTTACAGAAGGTAGTCGTTGGTAATGCTTCGAGCCTTTCGAATGGAATTGCTTTTCCACATTTTTCGCATATGCCATACGTTCCGTTATCGATCGCTGCGAGCGCTCGTTCAATTTCTTTTAGTTCTCTTTCGGTATGTTCATTGAGCGCAAAGTCTTTTTCTCTTTCGTACAACTCTGTCGCTTCGTCGGCTGGATGGTTGTCGTAGCTAGCTAATTCACCGACGGCATCGTGAGCATGGCTTCGTTCCATACCAAAATGATCATTTTTATGAAGCCGTTCTTCTACCTCTTGTTTTGCCTTAAGAAGTTGCGTGCGGAAGGCGGATAGTTGTTCATTTGTTAGCATTGGGAGATTCTCCTTCCTAAATAAGCCTTTATGATGTAGTATGAACGAAAAATAAAAAAAAACACGGTCAAATAACCGTGTTACAACCAGTGACTAATCAAAAGGCCAATTGCTAATAAAAAACCAAACTGTGTATTTGTTTGCGCAGTTGCTTTCATAGCTGGCATCATTTCAATCGGTTTTGTTTTTCCAATAAACCCTTTAATCGCAGTGATCGCTTTTGGCACGCTCAAAAACACAAGCAACGTCCAAGGAGAAACAACGTGCAACGCCACTAATCCGATCATCCAAGCAAACGAAGCGGTAAACATTCCTCCTAATATGCGGATCGAGTTTGACCGGCCGACTAAAATGGCGAGTGTTTTTCGTCCATGTTTTTGGTCGCCGTCAAGGTCGCGAATATTATTGGCTAATAAAATAGCACCAACTAGAACGGCAATCGGAATGGAAATAACTACAGGAGCGATTGTGATACTACCTGTTTGTATAAAGAAGGAAATCAAAATAATGATGAGTCCCATAAAAAATCCTGCTGCCAGTTCGCCAAAAGGTGTATATGCAATTGGAACAGGACCGCCTGTGTAAAAATATCCTGCCGCCATACAAATGGTGCCCACTACTGCTAGCCACCAGCTGCTATTCATGCAAATATATACCCCAATGAGCATAGCCATAGCAAAAAATGAAACTGCTAGTAAAAGTACTGTTTTGGGAGCGATGCCTTCACGGACAATGGCGCCGCCGATCCCGACCGATTCGGCGGAATCTAGACCGCGCTTATAATCGTAATACTCGTTAAACATATTCGTTGCCGCTTGAATTAGTAAAGATGCAATGAGCATGGCGATAAATAAAGAGATGTGAACCGTCGTCTCCCGGAAAGCAAGCGCCGTGCCAATTGATACTGGAACGAAAGCGGCGGTTAGCGTATGAGGGCGAGTGAGCCTCCACCATACACGCCAATCCCGGCTGTATTTTAATGTAGATGCTTGTTGTTTAGGTAATGGTGATTGCATAAATCATACCCCTCGTATTAGGATAAAATAAAAGAGTTGTTCAAAAAAGATTCAAAATAAGTGTAGGTAAACGTTTAAAAGGTGTCAACCCCTTAAGAATAGATAAATTATTTCCTATTTTATATAATGGAAAGTGATACAAGGTCTTCACGCATTTATTTAAAAAGTTAGTAATATGAGGAAAGCGGGATCACAGTGGCAATTTCATACCAATATAAAATTCAAGAACAATTAGCTTTAATCGCAAAATCGGCAAATAAGCCGTTTATTAGCTGGAGTGAGACGTTTCCGTCCATCGACCCTATTTATTTATTTATGCTTGGGGAGACAAGCCCATTTAACGATAGGTTTTATTGGGCGGATCGTTCCAACGCGACCACTTATGTGGGGTTAGGATGTACGTATGCGATCACTTCGGAAGAGCAGGAACAACGTTTCTCTACAATTGAAAGGGAATGGAAGCGCTTTATTACGATGACCGAGATTCGTTCAAATGGAACGAACGCAACGCCTCTTATATTTGGTGGATTTTCTTTTGACCCATTGAAACGAAAAACAGAGAGGTGGGACAAGTTCCCGAATGCAAAATTTATTGTGCCGACGGTATTATTGTCCGTAAAAGAACAAAATACGGTTATTACGATCACGGTACCTTCGCAAAACAATAAAGAAATTGTTGAGAACATCGAACAGCTGATCACATTGTTATATGGGGAAGAGCACCGGCCTCTTTTTTCCACTCCTTCAATTATGCAATATGAAGAAATTAAAAAGGATGAATGGATCGATGCGGTGCGAAAGGTCATTGGAAGTATAAGCGAAGGAGAATTCGACAAAGTCGTCTTAGCGCGCGAGGTAGGATTTACGTTTAATGGCCGATTAGCGCCAAGTATTGTGCTTGAGAGATTGAGGGAACAGCAGCCATTTAGTTATCTTTTTGCCTTTGAACAAGGGGAAAATTGCTTTATTGGAGCTTCCCCTGAGCAGCTTGTCAAAAAAGAAGGAGACGCCTTCTATTCAGCGTGTTTAGCTGGCTCGATTCGGCGCGGAAAAACAGTGACAGAGGATGAGCAGCTTGGACAATGGTTGCTTCAAGATGGAAAAAATTTGAATGAACACCGATTTGTTGTAGAAATGATTAAAGAAGCGATGACAGAAATGTGCTACCATGTTCATATTCCATCAGCACCTCAACTGCTCAAAATGAGGGATATTCAGCATCTATATACTCCTGTTATCGGCGAGGGCGGCAAAGATGTTTCACTGTTTTCCCTTGTAAAGCGATTGCATCCCACTCCTGCTTTAGGAGGCACTCCGAGAGAGAAAGCGCTTGAAACGATTCGAGAAATCGAACCGCTTGATCGAGGATGGTATGCAGCACCAATTGGATGGGTCGATGCATTAGGAAATGGAGAATTTGCTGTGGCCATACGTTCCGGGCTATTGCAGGGGAAAGCAGCATTTCTTTTTGCTGGATGCGGTGTCGTAGGTGATTCAGATCCGTTGAGCGAATATGAGGAAACAAAGGTTAAATTGAAGCCAATGTTGTCCGCATTAGGAGTGAAGTAAAATGAACGATGATTTGACGCTGTATGTAGCTGCGTTTGTAGACGAATTAGCCAAGGCTGGAGTACGAGATGTCGTGGTGAGTCCAGGGTCACGTTCAACGCCTTTTGCCATTGTGATGGCGGAACATCCGGACATGCAAGTCTATATGAGTATTGATGAGCGCTCAGCCTCTTTTTTCGCGCTAGGGATAGCAAAAGCGAAACGAAAACCTGTAGCTTTGCTTTGTACATCGGGAACAGCGGCAGCGAACTATTTTCCAGCCGTCGTCGAAGCTTATTATTCTAGAGTTCCCCTAATTGTTTTGACAGCAGACCGTCCGCACGAGCTTCGCGATGTTGGCGCTCCGCAAGCGATTGATCAAATTCATATTTATGGAAAGCATGCAAAGTGGTTTGTAGATATGGCGCTTCCTGAGAGTGGAAATGGAATGTTGCGCTATGCCCGCATGATGGCAGCAAGAGCTGCAGCGATGGCGATGACGGCTCCACGCGGTCCTGTTCATTTAAACTTTCCGCTTCGTGAACCGCTTGTACCAGCTGTTACCGAGCAAACGTGGGAGCAGATTGAAGCAAAAGAGCCTTCTTATGTTCAAGTGACTATCGGTAAGAAAACGCTAGGGGATGAACAATTTCAACAATTGTATGAGCGACTTTCGCATGCTGAGAAAGGCTGGATTATTTGCGGCGATATAGATGTACCAGAGTTTGCGGAAGCTGTTACAACGCTGGCTGAAAAACTGCAATATCCGATTTTGGCAGATCCGCTTTCTCAACTTCGCAGCGGCATGCATACAAAAGACTACATTATTGAAAGCTATGATGCCATTTTAAAGGATGATGCCCTAGCAAAAGAACTGTTGCCTGATGTAGTCATTCGTTTTGGAGCGATGCCAGTTTCAAAGCCACTATCCCTATTACTAAAGAACCATCCATCGATTGAGCAGATCGTAGTCGATGGAGAAGGTGGATGGCGCGAACCGACGTTTACAGCTTCACAAATGGTTTATTGCGACGAAGTCGAATTTTGCTCTCGCTTAGCCAAGCTAGTCACTCATCGCGCCGTCAAGAGTGAGTGGGTACAAACATGGCAGGCAGTTAATCAATTGGCAAAAGAAACTCTTCTTGAGGTCGGAAAAGAAAGTGAGATGTTTGAAGGGAGAGTATTTATTGAGTTGGCGGAGCTTCTCCCAGAGCGTTCTTTATTGTTTGTTGGAAACAGCATGCCGATCCGCGATGCAGATACGTTTTTCATGGGAAACAACAAGCAAATTCGCGTGATCGCTAACCGCGGAGCCAATGGCATCGATGGGGTCGTTTCTAGCGCTTTAGGGGCAAGCGTCGTAGAGGAACCGGTTGTGCTTGTGATTGGCGATCTTTCTTTTTACCATGATCTAAACGGACTGTTGGCAGCTAAGCTCCATCGATTGAACGCAACCATTATTGTCATTAATAATAACGGCGGCGGTATTTTTTCTTTCTTGCCGCAAGCGAGCTATGATAAGCACTTTGAAACGTTATTTGGAACACCGACGGATTTACAGTTTGAACACGTCGTCCGAATGTATGACGGCCATTATCAAAAGGCAGATACATGGGACGATTTCCGCTGCTGTGTGAGGCAGTCGGTTGAATCAAAAGGGTTGCACGTCATTGAACTATGTACATTAAGACAAGAAAATGTCGTGAAACATCGGCTTCTGTGGAAAAATGTTTCTCAAGGCGTTAGTGAATTTCTCAAAAAAAGGGGAACACTATGAAAATCGCGGTTCGTGGTATTACGTATCATGTGGAAGTCTACGGAGAAGGTGAGCCGTTAGTATTGCTACACGGATTCACGGGGAGTACGGAAACATGGAAACCATTCCTCGCCTATTGGAAACAGCGAAAACTTATCATGGTCGATATTATCGGGCATGGACAAACCGATTGCCCTGATGAATTAGAGCGATACGATATTGAAAGTGTAGCAAAAGACCTTAACGAACTATTGCAGCAATTAAAGGTCGAAACAGCCAATGTTCTTGGTTATTCAATGGGGGGAAGGCTTGCGCTTACGTTTGCGATTCGTTATCCCGAGCGGGTAAAAACATTGATGCTAGAGAGCAGTTCACCGGGATTAAAAACGAGGGAGGAACAGCAAAGGCGCATCGAAAGCGACGAAGCACTTGCAAAAGAGATTGAGCAATACGGAGTGGAGGCGTTCGTCAAGAAATGGGAGCAGCTGCCGCTTTTCGCTTCACAAAAGCTCCTTCCTGCAAAGGTACAGGAACAAATTCGGATGGAACGTGTAAAGCAGCAGGCTAAAGGATTGGCAAACAGTTTGCGCGGCATGGGAGCAGGGAGCCAGCCTTCTTGGTGGGGGCATTTGTCGCAAATAACTATTCCGACATTGGTTCTTTGTGGAGAATGGGATGAGAAGTTTTGCAAAATCGCATTTGAAATGGCAAAACTGCTCCCCAATTCTTATGTTTCGAAAATTTTCGACGCAGGACATGCAATTCATGTGGAACAGCGGGAGATTTTTGCTAAAATAATAGATGAGTTTATCGAAAAAGGAGGATATACGGATGGCCATTGAGTGGGTAGCCGAGCGTCAGTATGAAGATATTTTGTACGAGACGTATAACGGAATTGCAAAGATCACCATTAATCGTCCAGAAGTACATAACGCGTTTCGTCCAAAAACAGTCCAAGAATTAATTGATGCCTTTTCCTATGCGCGCGATGATTCAAAGATCGGTGTCATTATTTTGACAGGTGCGGGCGAAAAAGCGTTCTGCTCTGGCGGTGACCAAAAAGTGCGCGGTCACGGCGGTTATGTCGGGGAGGACGAAATTCCACGGTTAAATGTATTGGATTTACAACGCCTTATCCGTGTTATTCCAAAACCGGTAATTGCAATGGTAGCTGGTTATGCGATCGGCGGAGGGCATGTGTTGCATGTCGTTTGTGATTTAACGATCGCAGCAGAAAATGCGATTTTTGGACAAACTGGTCCAAAAGTGGGCAGCTTTGACGGCGGCTATGGCGCTGGATATTTAGCGCGTATTGTTGGGCATAAGAAAGCGCGTGAAATTTGGTACTTATGCCGTCAATATAACGCGCAAGAGGCGTTGGAAATGGGACTTGTTAACAAGGTTGTTCCATTAGAGCAGCTAGAGGAAGAAACGGTGAAATGGGCGGAAGAAATTTTGGAGAAAAGCCCAATGGCGATCCGTTTCTTAAAAGCAGCATTCAATGCCGATTCCGATGGCCTTGCGGGCATTCAACAGCTTGCAGGTGACGCAACATTGTTGTATTATACGACAGATGAGGCAAAAGAAGGAAGAGACGCTTTCAAAGAAAAACGCAAACCAGACTTTAAACAATTCCCACGTTTTCCGTGATGCGAAAAGAAGGGGGTATAACAGCTTGATGGACCACATCAAGCTGTTTCTTTGTATTGAGCAAAGGAGAGGGTTATATGTATACATCAACTCCCAACTGGTTAGTGCAACGCGCGTTTTTGACACCGGAACGTATTGCGATTTATAGCGAAGATGAACGGAGAACATTTGCCGAACTTCATGAAGCGGTAGTAAAAACAGCGGGAAAATTAGCATGTCTCGGAGTACAACGCGGTGATATTGTCGCTTTATTGATGCGAAACAGCCTTACAATGGTAGAAGTGATTCACGCCCTTCATTATATCGGGGCGATTGTGTTGCTGCAAAATGTAAGACTAACTGTTCATGAGCTTCGCTGGCAGCTTGAGGATAGCGGAGCAAAATGGTGGATTGTTGACGATGAATGGGAAAGTTATGCGGCCGAAACAGAAGTTCAAACCGTTAAAACAAGCGATTTAGCAATGATATCTCCAGCACAAATCATACCGCAGCAAGAATATTATTTTGACGATGTAGCGACCATTATGTATACGTCAGGGACAACAGGAAAACCAAAAGGGGTCTTGCAAACGTACGGAAATCATTGGTGGAGTGCGGTTGGCTCCGTTTTAAATTTAGGATTAAATGAAACCGATTGTTGGCTTGCAGCGGTTCCTTTTTTTCATATTAGCGGTTTATCAATTTTAATGCGAAGCGTCATCTACGGTATGAGTGTCTATGTGATGGATCAATTTGATGCTAAAAAAGCGAATGAAGCGATTATTGCAGGAAATGCTACGATCATGTCCGTTGTCAGCGCGATGCTGCAGCAAATGATTGCAGAGCTGGGAGAGCGTACGTATCCTAGTACGTTTCGTTGTATGCTTCTCGGAGGCGGGCCGGCACCGAAGCCGCTTTTGGAGGCATGCCGAGATAAACAAATACCAGTGTATCAAACATATGGAATGACGGAAACCGCATCGCAAATCGTCACATTAGCTCCTGAATATAGCTTATTAAAATTAGGTTCTGCTGGAAAGCCTTTGTTTCCAGCGCAGTTGCGCATCGACATTAACGGACGGAAAGCCGATCCGTACGAAGCCGGGGAAATCATTGTAAAGGGACCAAATGTAATGAAAGGATATTTGAACCGACCGGACGCGACAGAAAAATCCATTCGTGATGGCTGGTTTTATACGGGCGATATTGGATATGTGGATGAAGAAGGATTTCTTTATGTATTGGATCGCCGTTCGGATTTGATTATTTCTGGAGGAGAGAACGTGTATCCCGCGGAAATCGAAGCGGTGCTGCTTTCACACGAAGCGGTAGAGGATGCTGGTGTCACAGGAATAGACGATGCGCGTTGGGGACAAGTACCATGTGCATTTGTGAAATTGAAAAATGGATATGCCACCTCACCTGAACAGTTGATCATGTTTTGCGGGGAGCGGCTCGCAAAGTACAAAGTGCCGAAACATATATATATGGTCGATGAGCTGCCGCGAAATGCAGCGAAAAAACTGCTGCGCCGTGAACTTGTAAATTTGATTCCAGGAAAGAAACAATAAAGGGCTGCCCATTGCTGGGAAGCCCTTTATTGTTATTCCATCAATCCTAATTCGATTGCTCGATAGGCAATTAATTGTTCTATTTCTTTTGGCAGTCCATCGAGGGTTCCAAATTCATATTGCCATAAGTTAGTAAATGAGTCGACGCATATAGGAAATGTAAATTGGTTTGTTCGCTTTACTTCTTGTTTAAATGCTCGAATTAAGCTTTCCTTTTTCCCCATCAGCACGCCGCCTCTCTTTGCCAAGATTTATGTAAAGAAAGGCCTTTTAACCATATGAAATGATTAAAAGGCGCTGTGTAGCGTTATACTTCGTCGTTAGGTACAAATGTTTTACAATCGGTTTCACTTGAATCCGAAGCCATCGTACCAGTATGGCTCACGACATAAATGGCTTCTGCAGCGCAGCGATTTCCTTTTTCCCAGTAATGGCAGTTTTTCACTTCACAAAGTACATCTTTCGCCATTGTGATCCCCTCCGTAAATAGGATAAGTGAAATACATGATTATTTTGCCTGTTTGTCAAAAAGATATAACGGCAATAATAAGAAATTTTATTGAGAATATTTATCATTAATTATTGACACAGATAATCATTCTCAATTAGAATAAAAAACAAATAGAGAACGATGGAGGGAAACGGGCATGTCATCGTTGTTGGTAGTAGGTGCCGATCATTTAGGAAACATTACCGATAAATTAATGGATTCGGGATTTAAAGAAATTATCCATCTCGATGGTCGAAAAGTAAATATGGTGCGACGGGATATTCCTGAGCATATCGATCTCGTTCTTGTGATGACGGATTATGTCAATCATAATTTAGCGAAAGCCATTAAACAAAAGGCGAAAAACCAAGCAAAGCCGATCTATTTTGTCAAACGCTCATGGAGTTCAATTCATCCAGTTCTCCAAAAAGCAAGAGCAGCTAGGCGGGCTAATTGATGGGTGGAGGGATACATACGAATGAACGCTGTTAAGTTATCCGTGTTTGAAAATTGGCGGCAAACGTTTCATGAGGCGTTACGGCAAATTATTAAAGAATATTATCAAACACCTCTTGCTTTGCGTTCCGCCTTTCTTGTAATAAAGCTCGTCGAGAAGCATTGGAAGCGAATTAATCCGGATTTTTTTAATTCTAATGTTCATTATTATATAGTGCTTGCGCAAACGACGGACTACTTGCTTCGCTTTTTAAGCCCAATGATTGACTGGGTTCTTTTATTTGAGAAAGTTGGGTGTGCAACAAAGCAAGTCGATATTGATATTGCCTATTACCAGCAGGGACAGTGCATCATTCGCAAATTTATACTGCAAGAAGATGAATGGTTCTATTCTCATTATATACGCAATGTCATGGCGGCCTTTGAGAGCATGAAAGATATGAAGCCGCAGAAAATTGAATTTTGTTCTCTTTTTACAGGGGAATGTAAAATACATGATATTGCTTCATGAACCTCCCCCACCTACATTTCATTTAGAGGTGGGAGACTTCTCGGTGAATGTGTTAAAAACGAAAGTTGCGCATAAAGGAATTTACGATAAAATAAACGATAGTGAGAATCATTTCTAATACCATAGGGGGACTTTTAGTTATGAAGACAAAACCAGCGAAAATAGTGACGACAGCGGCACTTACATCGTCATTATTGCTTGCTACATCCTGTACGCCAGCCAATGAGGTCAATAAAGGGAAAGGAATATCGTCAAGCATTACTGTACCAGTTACTGACTATTCATTTGATACGGCTGGCAACATGTTTGCTTATTCAGAATTTGAGTTATCGGGAGAACCTCTAGCCGAAGGACTTGGTCTTGATTTAGATGTGTTGGATGCCCGCAAAGTGAACAAACCAACTAAATTCGACTATACAGCAGGGATTGAATCTTATGAATACTCCGAAGAAGCGATGTATGAGGTAACGGAGAAATCAGGACTAGGCTTGCATTTAATTCACGGTCCGATCACGGAACAGTGGGCACAAAAGCAAAAGAAAGCGAATGACGAGGCATTGGCGAACCGATTTTATGAACTAGCCGATAGTGTTGGATACCCACATGAAGAAATTTTCCGCAACATGTTTCCGACGATGATTGAATATGCAGGCGGTGATCCGCATTATGCGCAGAAAGTCGATACAGACGTCTATGCCGAAAACGATGATAAAACATATGTACCTGTCTACCAAGTAGATTTCCAGTCGCTGCGCTGGGATAGAGGCAAAATGGATAAAATATTGACTCCATCTGCTTACGGGGGAGTGTTCTTAAAACAAGCGCTTTGGGCGGGAGATTTTTTAGGAGGGCTTCATACAGTCGATAAAGATGAAGAACTTGAAGCAAAAACATCAACTGATGACCAAGATCCGAATATTGCTCTTGGTGTAAGTTCAGCTGATGGAATGCAAGGGATGATTTTAACTGAAGAAATTTGGAACAAATTAAATTTTGTACGTGACCATTTATTTTACGATGCAAAGAAACAGGCATTGACAAAAGCGATCGGAAGCCAGTATGAACCGCAAAAAGGCTTCGTTTACTTGCCGCATCAAATTGAAGTAGTGGAAGACGGTAACGAGCTAGCGCCAAAGGCAAAGCAACTTTTAGTAAAAGATAAAAGAAGCTTGTTGCAAGATCAATGGTTGATGCTCTGGCCAGCATCGGAATTTTACGGGATGACCGATCAGCGCCCTGACAACAAAAATCAAAATTCTGCATTTTTAGCGGTATTTGATGGAGCACCATATCCGAAGGCTCCAAAAGAGAATCTCGACAGCAACGAGGCAAATGATGTTGTTTCGACAGATCCGTATTCTGTCAATCGCGATGTATTGCTACAAGTATTTAAAAATATTGATACGATGCATTTTCATCAAGGAATTGGAGCTTTTGTCGAAGAGCATAACGGAAATGAGCAAGACAAACGAGTCGATACGTTCCAAGCAGGATATACGATGGAAGCATTGCGCATTTTTGAACGAGCGATTGATGGATTGCCGGTTGGTTACGCAAGCGGGGAGCAGGCGCAAGGACTTGGAACTCAAGAAGGCAAGCGAGCGCTTGAACTAATCAAAAAGCAAGCTGATTTTATTGTTGAGAAACTTGTAAGAAAAGATGGACTTGTGGCCAACGGTTTTATTATTGGACAAGGCGCAGAACAGTCGGAGCCTACACTTCTTGCGCAGCTTGGGGCGATTCGCGGATTAACAGCCGCCTTTTTAGCAACAAAAGATGAGCGATACCGTGAAGCAGCACGCAACATTTATGCGGCGATGGACAAACATTTTTGGGATAAACAATTGCATGTTTACAAAACAGGAAAAGATGAAATGAAGTACACTCCATTTGTCGCTGGAGCGTTATCAGGCGTATTTCGTGTTGCTCTAAATAACTTAAACAACACGGATTCCGATGAGCCGGTAAAGGCGCTAGACAGGGAAACGATCATCTCGAGATATGTTGATTTTTACGATCAAATTATCGATGGTCCAAGCTTGAAAGAAGGAATGCAGGCAAGTGAGTTTTGGGATACGGGCGATGTGTATATAAAAGGTGATAAGTCAGGAAATACAGACGGGGACCATGTACCGCAAGTACAGGCGGGCCATGGCAAATATGGAATTGCCCCAGTGCTACTGAATGTAGAAGTAAAAAGCAAATAGAAAAATGAAGCGGCAATCGTTGAGATTTGCCGCTTTTTCGTATACAATGATAATGGTTTTCATTTGCGTAAATTCAAAGCGGGGGAATGGTATGAAAAGGTGGGGCAGCTTTGTTTTGTTTTTATTGTTAATGGGATGTCAGGCAAGCCCAGCGTTTCATTCGGAACAAAAGGTTGTTCGGAATTATACAGTTCATAGCGATAACATTGCGATTAACAAAAAAGGAACGACGTTGTATACCGCAAATATTGACGTGAATTCTGTCACCATATTGGATGCGCGTACAAAAAAGAAAACAGCAGAAATTCCGGTCGGAAAAGAGCCGAGACAACTGACGCTAAGCCCGGACGAGCAATTTTTATATGTATCTTGTATGCATGATGATCGTGTCGATATTATTTCTCTAAAAGAGAAAAAAGTCGTCGGTCATTTAAAGACAGGTATTGAGCCGTTTGGTCTTGTGACAAGCCAAGATGGAAGCACGCTCTATGTTGCCAACTACCGTTCTGGTTCGATTTCTGTGTTCGATTTAAAGAAAGGAAAGGAAATAAGAGAAATCGAAGTTGGCGATCGTCCGCGTACGCTAGCCATTACAGCGGATGGGAAAAAGCTATATGTGCCGCATTATTTAGATCCGAAAATTAGCGTTATTGATACGAAAAAAAATCAAGTGATAAAAGAAATCACGTTGGCGCCATCGCCGGATCAGGCCGATCGAAAAAAAAGCCAGGGGGTTCCTAATACGCTTGAGCAATTTGTTATTGCTCCCGATGGAAAAAAAGCATATGTGCCGCATTTATTGACCAATATTGATACGCCAATTCAGTTTGAGGAAACTGTTTTCCCGGCCATTTCTGTGATCGATTTAGAGAAAGATGAAGAATTAATGGATGAACGAAAAGAATTGTTCGCAGAAATTAATGTGAAAGATATCAAAAACGAAACAATGATTGTTTCCAATCCATATGATCTTGCATTTCAACCGGATGGAAGCAAAATGTACGCCGTGATGTCTGGAAGCGAAGATTTAGTCGTGTTTGATTTAAAGCGCGGCGGAAACGCAACGCAAATTTTACGCCGTATTGAAGGGAACAATCCGCGTGGAATTGTTATTTCCCCGAATGGAAAAACATTATTTGTGCACAATGCCATGAGCCACGATCTAGCAACGATTCAAACCGGAGGAAAAAGTCCTTATGCCAAAGCAAAAGCGCTCAAGGGAACAGTGCGTCTCATTGCGAAAGACTCGCTTTCGCCGCTTGTGAGGGAAGGAAAAACAATATTTTATAGTGCTAACAGCGATGAATTCGCAGCAAATATTACAGGGAACAATTGGATGAGCTGCGCTTCGTGCCATAGTGACGGCGATATTAATAAATTGACATTGCTGACACCAAAAGGACCGCGCAACGTTCCAAGCAATATTTTAACAACAAAAACAGGATTGTTTATGTGGGACGGTTCTCGCGATGATTTTACCGATTATATTCATACGGTGCAAAATGAAATGGGCGGCATGACAACGATCGACCCAAGCAAGCCGCTTCCGCCTAATGTGCAGCATATGTATGATGCGATTCTTGCTTATTTAAATGATCCAAATTCATTTCCTGTTCCAAAGAGCCCGTATCGAAATAAAGATGGAAGTTTAACCGTTAAAGCAAAAGAGGGAGAAAAACTATTTAACGGAAAAGGAAATTGCCTGAGCTGTCACGGCGGCGAGTATTTTACGGATAGTGTCAAGGCAGTTGATAAAAACGGAAAACTCACAACAGCAAATACCGCTTATTTGCACGATATTGGCACCGCTAATCCGCAAGATCAAGCTTCTAATGGAGATGCAAGGGCGCATTTTACGAATCCGCGTACACCGAAGCAATGGGATACACCGACATTACGCGGCGTGTGGGCAACAGCGCCTTACTTGCATGACGGCAGTGCGAAAACGATTGAGGAAGCGATTAAGCGACATCAAACGAAAGAAGCAACTGCTTTAACTGACGGCGAAATTGCTGCTATTGCTGAATATGTACGTTCGATTGAATAGTAGACTCAGCCTCTTTGGAATCCCCAAAGAGGCTTTTGTCATCTATGACGGATCATTTGATTGGAGATAGCGTTTATCCTTCATAAACAGGCGCCAAAAATAAATAAACCCCGGAAAAAGGATAACAAATCCCACTATATATGAAACAAACAAGGCGCGAAATGTATTAGGATGCGTAAATCCCGATTGGATCGTAACGTTTGGATAAATCATGTAAGGGAGATGCGCTTTGCCATAAGCATAACTTGCTAAAAAGTATTGAATGACAATAGCTACAACAGCAAGACGAGGTTTGCCTTTTACCGTTGTGTATTTGGTGGACGGCAAAAATAAGGCGATACCAGCAATGGCAAACATCATCACCGAACCGATTAACCAAGGGAGATAGTCGATCATTCGTTCATATAGCCACGCTGCTTCACTTCGCATCGTTAACATAATGAAAAGCGCCATCAGCAACGAAATAGGGCCAAGAAAAAGGGCATCTCTCCGATAAACTTGGTATGCGTCAAGTTCATTCGCCGCATTAGAGTAGTCAGCGAGCAATAGTGAAGAGAGGAATAATGTGCTGGCAATCGCAAATCCGATAAAGGCGTATTCATGCGGACTTGTAAATAGTTTGTCCATCCGCAGCTTCGCGACTCCATCAATAGTCTCGATAAATCCCCCATGCGTAATCGGAAGTACGCTAATTAGAAAGGCAGGAATAATAATGCCGCTAATCCCTGAAACGTATGTAAGCACTTTTTCATATTCTTTAGCTATATGCGCAAAAACTAAAAACGCGCTGCGGATGGCGAGAAGCAGTAAAATAATGCTTCCAGGAATAAGCAGTACGGTCCCTAAAAGGAACGTTGCACCGGGAAAGAAACTAACAAGCGCTACAACAATCGCAACAATAAATACATTGGTTACTTCCCACGTTGGAGATAAGTAGCGATTGGCGATATTTGTCGCTTTCGTTTTTTCACGATTAATATAAACCATCGACCAAAATCCAGCGCCAAAATCCATCGTCGCCATCACAGCATATATGAAAATAAAACCCCATAGTACGCTAATGGCGATTAGTTCGTTTGTCATCCTATCCTCGTCTCCCTTTTATTGTGTGATATGGTTTGCGCTGTTGTACGAATGTCTATCAAGTTCATTGATAATAGGATGGCGACGGAAGTAATATTTTAATACGAGTACAACAGCGACACTCAATACGACATAAATAACAGTGAATAGAATAAATAAAATAGCTAAATTGCCCGTCTGTGTTACCGCTTCCTCTGTTTTCATCATATGGTAAATGACCCAAGGTTGCCTTCCTGTACAAGCGAAAATCCACCCGAATTCAACTGAAAGAACCGCTAATGGGCCGGAAGCAATGACTGCCCACATAAATAGGCGAGGGAAATCAGTGCGTTTCATTGCTTTATTCCATATAAAGCCAGTGACGGAGAGAAAAATTAATAGCATCCCGATGCCGACCATTGCGTTAAATAGTGTATGGACAAACAAAGGAGGCCACCATTCTTCGGGAAAATCGTTCAACCCTTTGACAACGGTATCGAAGCGATCTCCAGCCAAAAAGCTAAGCGCCCACGGAATTTCAATCGCCCATTTCACAGACTGGGTATCGCGGTCCGTGAATCCGCCGATCGCAAGCGGAGCGTGGGATTGTGTTTCAAACAGCCCTTCCGCCGCCGCGAGTTTTTCTGGTTGGTATTTGTGCAAAAGCTGTGCTGATTCATGTCCGTTTAGAGCGGTCAAAATGGAGAAAATTCCGCCAACGGCAAGCGCAAGCATCAAAGCTTTACGATGGAATTGATATAATCTTTCATGTTTTTTGTCACGCAGCATTTTGTAGGCTGCTATTGAAGCAATTACAAACGCGCCCGTCATAAAAGCTGATACGGTCACATGACCAGCTGTCACGAAGAAGCTCGGGTTAAAAAAGGCAGCCCACGGGTCCACATCGACAATTTCCCCGTTTTCGATGCGAAAGCCGGCGGGGGTACCTTCAAAGGCGTGGACGTTCGTAATGAGAATGGCTGAGGCACTTGCACCAAGCGCGACAAGAGTGACACTCAAAATTCTCATTGCCGGTGAAATACGGTCCGCGGCATATACGTAAATGGACATAAATAATGCCTCCACAAAAAAAGCATAGATTTCAATTTGAAAAGGAAGTGCCATTACTTTTCCAATAACCTCCATAAAACCAGGCCATAATAAAGAAAGCTGCACTCCAGCGATGGTTCCGGAAGGGATTGCAACCCCAAGCAGTACAGCTAAGCCTTTTGTCCAGCGGTTGGCCATCACTGCATAATCGTGGTCCTTTGTTTTTTGATAAAGAAGTTCGGCGCATAAAATCATGAGCGGAATCCCGACTCCGAGCGTGGCAAAGATAATATGAAATGCCATTGTTGTTCCGAAAAGGCTGCGGGCAATGATTAAATCGTCCATACAGGAGGATCGTCCTTTCTATCAAAATTGACCTCTTTTATTATCCACATAATGGCAAAAAATATTCTTGAAAGAAGGGAAAAATAAAACACGCTGCCGTATTCATACGGCAGCGTGTCAAAGTGTTGAAAAAGTCAGGCGTCAAGAAAAAGTTCACGGAACATGTGAACTTTTTCTTTTCTTTTGGCTTTACATTTGATACGTTAAAGATAGGCCATAGAGTTGAAGGGATCGTAATTTGGCCCATTTTTTTAGGTTTTGGATCATGGCGGTGATCCAAACCTGAATCTGTACGTATCGAACTCCTCGGTACCGCGCAAAGCGAAGACCGTGGAGTTCTTTGCTTTCTGCGAAACTTCGCTCGATCGTGGCGGGACGAACTGATCGCAACACCTTGCCCCTTGCCGATAACCGACGATTCCTCATTCGATCATAGATGTC
>NZ_JHVN01000027.1 GCF_000620165.1 Anoxybacillus tepidamans PS2 | reverse complement strand
CGTTACTACGCCCAGCGCTGGACAATCGAATGCTTTTTCCGGCAGGCGAAAGACCAACTGAAGCTGGATGGATACCGCGTTCGCCACGTTCGGGCGGTGAAACGGTATTGGGCGGTGGTGCTCTTGGCCTCTGTTTACAGCATCGCCGAATCCCGACAAAACCTCTCCGCCGGGCTGGAGCTTCTTCGGTCGCGGAAAGACCACAGCGTCGTCGAGTTCATTTATGACGCTGCGAAGCAAGATATTCCCATTGATGTGATCAAAAAACAGCTCCGTATCGCGTAAGGGGGACCCTGTTTGTCTCTCTAACTATGGAAATTATTGTAATAAAAAATGCTCATCTACAGTAATATAAGTTCAAAACCAGAACTACCTCTATCCGTAAACGATGAGAATATTGCTTATAGATTAAAGAATGCTTTATCGTTCATGAAGGAAAGATTTCCATATTACTATTCGAAATACCTTAATATCGAGGAAAGAGATGGAGCAGATAGATTACTGTCAATTTGTATCAATGCGGAAAAATGGTTAAAAGAAATAAGTCTAAAAAATATTCTTAATACTTCATATCATGATGATTCAGAAAAGATAGAGAGAACTATCAGCATCCTTCAAAATACAATTTCTTATAGAATTCCAACGTTGCTTAAGCCGTTGTATGACATGATGCATCCAGAAAGTATGTTCTTGAACTTTATGGAAATGGGAGCTTACAGACCTGTAACTAGAAAAATAATAGAGCTGGGGGTTCCACGGGAAACTGCTATACGCATTGCTAATTTGATAATAAATAATGGTCTAAACCCAGAGGAAAAAGATGAGAAGAAGATAGTAACCTCTATTGAAAAAATTTTTGACGAATTGGATTACTGGGAAAAGGTTCAGTTAGATAGTATTGTTTTTGAGAAAAGTGTTTAGAGTTAGTGCCAATTGAAAAAAGTTGAAAATTCAAGCTAATTCATTGTACTATGCAAACTTGATTTTTTCAGAGAATAAACACTAGTTAATTGTTATATAGGCGTTGGTAGCATATCCCATTGCCTATTTCAGTTGAATACTCTAGTCATATGAAGGGCGTAGTGATATTAGTTTTAGAATGATAAGTAATTATTCATAAAAAAGTAGCCATTTTGTATTTACTGTTATCTGTATAAATACAGATTGGTTTTCCGACATAAGCAAAGAGTTTTAATCATTTTTTAGTTGACTTAAACGACTGGTTTATGTCGTTTTTTAATCTGAATTTATATGTTATGGAAACGGTAGAATAATAAAATAAATGATATTTATATAAATACTCGCTCATACCATCAATTGTGTGTGGAATTTTATAAATTTATAAACTTGTTAAGAAAGTTTCGGTAATACAGTTCTCAAAAATTTTCTTCAGTTTATTTTTACATTGTTGACCATCGTTTGCTAATATTTTGTAATATATAATGTTAACACTTGATGGCGGGGTGGATTACTTTTTTATTTTATCAGCTAAAGTAATTACAAGAGTATACCGAAAAAAATGGCTATCTCATTAGTCTTATGAGATAGCTATTTTTCAATTATAGACAAATGAAGCTTTCAACAATTACTAAGATGATTTATTAATATGTTGGAATATCATACTTATTCTGCATTATCAGAGTTACTATAATCGCTCATAACAGCAATTATGAGCGATTTTAATAGGAAAAAGCCCTACCTTTTTAAAGTGGGCTTCTTACGAACTTTGTTGTTCAGCTTCCTCAAAATCCTGAATTTCTTCTGATTGAGTGATCCTCTTAATTTCTAAAAGAGTACAAATTTTCTCTCCAATTATATTAAGTTGATCATTATCAATAGGTGGATAGCCTTTCTTCTCTAATAAAAGAGATTTATGTATCCTTTTTATATCTCCTATATTAATATAAGCAGGTCTACCAGTATGCTCTCCAATATAGTGTAATTGAGGTATATCATTTTTTTCTTTCAATCTTTTAATAAGATCAGATTTTTCTAAACTAGGGTGTATAGTAGCGATAGGAGCTACGTATACATGATGATAATCTTCATTTGAATTAAACAAGTCATTTTGGAGCACAACTGCCAGTCGAGCTTTATGTTTTACAATAACAGAGACTTCTTTGGCTCTTTGTATCCCTCTTTCATCGGTTTCAGCTTCAAAACCATGTGGTTTAGTTACAACTTTTCCAATATTTTCACCTAAATCTGGCATTGGCTCAAAAAAATTAAGGGGTCTACCATCTGAATAAGCAATTGCTGCTAAATAGATGTGCCCCCTTTTTATTTCACTGTAATTAATTCCTGATACCATTTTTACAACCTCCAAATTACTCTTCCTCATACTCTTTCTCTACAAGGTCACTAAGTAATTTTATTGAGTCGGGTGTCAATTCTTCCCATGCTTTTTCAAATCGGTTTAAATTTGAAGGATGTTCGTAGTTGTTTTTCGATTTAAAAGGGCTTAATTGTTTTTCAATAAGAGGAATCACCTTTTTCTCCTCCTTTTCTTTTTTGTTAACCATATAATACCACTTCCTTTAGTAATTCTCAATAATTTATTTATATGTATATGCAATGGCTTGTAAAAAATGTAAATGATTATTATAACTATAACCGATTTATTACATTTTTAAACGTTTTGGTTAAATATCTGTTCAATATCCTATGATGATAGTAAAAAATAGGCTTATATTAAAAAAATACCCAATACATTAGCCATTCCTTTTGACTTCTCGAACTAACTCTTATGAAACAGTCATTTGATAAGCATATTCTGTACTCATATTCTCTAATAAGAATACAGTTTGTTTCCTTTTTTATGTGGTAGACATCAACTCCTAATGCTTAGAGGGGGATATCTAATAATAACTATTAAAGCCGCTCAGATAACATGAGCGGCTTTAACAGTTTATTCTCCATCCTCCAAAAAGGTATTTAATTTGCACATTTCATCATGATATTTTCTTATACGCCTTTTACTGAAATTGATCTCTTGTAAAGCATTAATTAAACTTTGTAGTTTATTTTGGAGAAGCATAAAATTATAATCAGAAATTATATCTTTTTCCCTTATTGCGTTATTACGATCCTTAATATCTTCTAGACTTTTTACAATAGAATCAGTCAAGAATATTACTCGCTCCGTTTGTTCTCGGATAACCTCTTTTTCATCTTCTATCTGTTTGATCATATAGTTCACTAATGTCTCCATAATTCCATCACTCATCATTAGCGCCCTCTTTCAATTTTAATATTGTTAGAAAGCCTGTCACATCAACCTTTAGAGGACTTTTTGTTGGTGCCATAAGTGGTGCCGAATTTGGTGCCCAAATGGTGCCATTCGATCAATTCGGTATAACCTAACAAATGTCCAAATCGGCAAAATCTTGATATATCAATGTTTTTCAAATCTTTACGGTCTTACCTATCAGCAAAAAATTGATAAAAATTGCCTGTTTCGCTTTGACAGGGTAGAGGTCGCTGGTTCGAGCCCAGTCGGAATCATTGAAACGGGAGACCGCAGATCCTTAGTTGGATTTGCGGTTTTTGTTTTTATACAAATGGATTTATCTTAGTATTGTGGCAACAAACGATTAGGATAATATGAAAAAGTGTAAAAAGTTAAAATTCGTTTGCTTTCCGCTTCCAAAAAAACGAGTTTTCCCTTCCGAAGTGACGGCTACCGCCGGAAGTTTAATTCCTAAATCGACTCCCATCACCTTTTTAGTTTTCTTTTCGCTTACAGGAACGTGAATAGAAATTTGTGCATACCATTTTCCGCTCTTTTCTACAATGCGCATTAGTCCGAGTTTAGCATGGCGTAAAAACCTCTAATCCCGCTTGGTCACGACGGCTCGAAAGACGGTTTTTCTTGTTTTTTCTCCTGACATAATTGGAAAAGCAATCGTCTCAGGTCCAATCGTATAGTTTTGGTTATTCACGAAGTAGACGGGTTTTTAAGGATGGGACGCTTGCCTTCTTTTTCATCTTCTTGTAGACGCTTTTCGCATCCCGAATAGCTTGATTTAGAACGGCGGAAGGAAGACGAGCAGTCACATCTTTGGTTGAAATTTTCGGGAATGAGCTTTGTTTCTCTGCTTGTTCGCTCATCTGATTGACAATGCGGATATACTCTTCACTCAAATCGCGAAGTCTTTCGGGGGTATTTGGAAAAAAGAGAATTTTAATGGTTAATGCTTGCAAAGAACCTCACTCCTTGTTTTTAGTTCTTCGCGTTATAGGTGGTGATGTCATTTTATTTTCTATATGGTTGACGAAATATTGGAGGTAAGTGTAACCGTCAAGTAAAATTGAACACTTTTTGATCATTAATTTTGAACAGTTTCATCACTAAAAATGGAAATTCTGTGCTTCATTCGATAGCTGTCTCCATTTAAATGAATCACTTCGGCACGATGGATGATTCTGTCTAATACAGCTGTGGTGATAGCCGGATCACCGAGTAATTCTCCCCACTCACTCGGCCCTTTATTGGATGTTAGGATAATCGACGATTGATTGTACAAGTCATTAATCAAATGAAAGAATAAATTCGCTTCTCGTTGATCCATCGCTATAAACATTAAGTCGTCGATAATCACTAAGTTCGATTCCCTCAGTCGTTGAAGACGAATTTGTGATTTCCGAGTAATTTCCTCCGTTTTTAACGCTTGAATCAACTCTCCCATCGTAATAAACGTCACTTTATACCCTTGATGAATCGCTTCAATCCCGAGTCCAATCGCCAAATGGGTTTTTCCGACACCTGGCGGTCCTAACAGAATCAAATTAAAGAGTTGGTCTAACCATGAGAGTTCTCGCAATTGGTGAAATTGTCTTTTCGTCAGTGATGGCGGTTCTTGTAGTTGAAACTCATCTAACGTCTTGTAGTAGGGGAAAGACGCCCATTTCAAACGCCTCTCCCGTAATTTCTCCTCCCGACGATGTTGTTCATAACGTAACACATCGTATAAAAAACGTAGATATGTCACCTCATTCGTCTCTGCTTGTTTCACTAATATAGGCAGGTGAGAAGCCGTTTCTGTCAAACGTAATACTCGTAATAACTCTTGTACATTCGTTAACTGGCTCATTTCGTTCTTCCCTCCAAAATCCCGATATATTCATTAACGTTTCTTACAGCTGGTTGTGCACAAAGGATAGAATGACTCTCCTCCTGCAATGATTGGATTCGGTTTACCTGAACGGCTTTGCCGGAAGTGTTCAATCGATGTTGCCGTTGTAAGTAACCGATCATATCTGTAAACTCTGAAGCACTATACAGCTGTAATTCGATGCACTTTTGTAGTGCTTGGCTGCAGAGGGACGCCGGAGAGTGAGCCAGTTTTTTTTTGAATGAGCTGCAATTGATCGCGTATATATCGCGGATAGGCTTTTCGTATGTGTTCTAGATATTCCTTTGCCACATCTGGTTGTTCAAACTGGTTGGCAACCCTTTTGATATAGGCATCGATGCCTTTCGTTCGATCTCGCAAATGGTTTCGGTTTTGAATCAGCTTTCCTTTGCCATGAGCGATCGTGTGCTTTCCTAAGTATTCCCCTGTTTCAGAATCGTAGATGAAGAGCTCCTGTTCCCTTTGTATGACAATTTGTACTGTTTTTCCAAACGGCATATAGGTTCCGCACGGAACCGTATATCGATTCGATTTGTACAGAATCGTATTGTCCTTTCTAACCGTTCTTGTTATACTGTTTGTGAGGTTTGGGTTTTGGACGTAGGTCACGTCCACTGATAGAGAGATCGGTCGTAAGTGTTGTTTTTCGAGTTCGAACACGTCGACTGGTCTCTTTTTTGTTGTGTTATGGACTCTCCCATTACCTGTTCGCCGTAACCATTCCCATCCTTGTTCATTCCACAGATCGAGATTCGTAAATATCCGATGTTTGGCAAAGTTGTGTTTGATAAATCCTATGACATTCTCAATTTTCCCTTTGCTTTCCGGGTCTGCCTTTCGACATACATGAAGAGTGAGGTTGCGCTGTCTTCGATAGGCTTCAAACTCGGCGGTAAGAATGAGGTCCCCGGCATTTTCACTAACCACAATCAGGTGATCCTGATCATAAACAAGTTCGTTTGGGATTCCACCAAACCATTGGAACGCATTCTCATGAGCTTGAATGACATCTCTCGTTGTAAAAGGACGATCCAGCCACTCCATGTATTTATAACGGCAGTGCGAAAGCACAAAGGCGATAAAATATAAATCGATATCCTTGCCTTGTTGATGTTTTACTTTCACTTTTCCAAAATCGACTTGCGCTTGGTGACCCATTGGTGGATCTGGCACCGCTTGATATTGGCGAATCGAGGGTTCCTTTGGGATTTTCCATTCCTCTCGTAAACTACGTACATAACTCCGAACCGTACTTTCTCCCACGCAAAGGTCAGGATAACGTTCCTCTAACCAGTCTTGTACCTGAGACGCTGATAAATCTGGATGCTTCTGAATCCAATGTAAAATAAGCTCTCGATAAGGGTCTAACTTTTTTCTTCGTTGCTTCGTAGAAGCTAACCATGTTGTCATGTCCTCAGGTGAACGCTTTAAATAGTTATATAATGTCGTTCTGGATATCTTTAATTTTTTAGCGACGGATGTTTTACTAAACCCTTGTTTTAAAAGTTGATAAATTTCCATATACATTTCCCACTTATCCACCTTTCAGTCCCTCCAACAGCTAGATAAAATCTCAACATCTATCATAGCTGTTAGGAGTAAAATTGGTAAATAAGTGTCCAATTTTATTTGGCGGAAACTGTCCACTTTATTTTAGCAGTTACACCATTACACCAAAGTCTACTTGTGCGTCACTTGGTGGGTGCTCAAGCCTTTCGAAGCCCTTATCTTTTCCTTCTACATGTGAGTTTTCCCACTCTGAAATAAAGTAACAAACGGTCCGATAGGACCCCTTAAAGCCTAATTCTACCAAATCACGGAAAATTTTCTTTTTTGTCCTTCTTGATTTCTTTCTTAACTTAGAGTCTTCAAATAGCCAAGCTGAAACAATTTCACCCCATTTTTCTTCATACATCATGCCTTTCCTCTGTGGGCTTTTTTGTTTAGGTATTTGATCCTCATCTGCATATTTTTTAGCAGTTCTCTGCATTTTTTCTTTGCAAAGCTCTACACTTTTATTTTGCAATAAACATATGCCGTCGTTCATTTGACATTCATTAACCACGAAGATGATTTTGATATAACATTACATGTAGGTATTAGATTTGATCAATTAGAGAATCTGATTCATGAAAATAATAATCTTATCATTAAAAAGGAAAAGGCTCCAACCTGTACAATTGGTGTAGAAATAGGAAACTTAACTATAGGTGAGCAAAAGCGATGGACTGTTAAGGATGAAAATGATATTGAATTTGTGTCTCAAGATATATTTCGTTCTATCAAAGAGGTGGTTATTCCTTATATTAACAAATATTCAAATATAGAGAATGTCTTTCATTTATGTTTAAAGGATGATCAAGAAGCTAGTTTAAATGCTCCCATTGATTATGTAAGAGCAATGCACGCTGTAGGTCTAGCTAAACTTTTAAACAAAACAGAATTACTAGAAGATGTGATTCAGCAAAAAATGAAATATCTCCAAGAAAAAAAAGACTTTGGTTTGCCTATATTTATGGATTTTGTAGAACATATAAAAAAATCACTAAATTAAGCTTAAGTGACTTAATGGAATATGTTCCTTAAGTCTTTTTTATGTAAATATATACTTGTTACAAACCTGCACGGCAGTAGGATCGCCTTGAAGTAATAAAAGTATGTGTTGAATCTAGATGGAACTCTTAATGAAGCTAAAACTAAAAAACTCTTGAAGGATGGTAAGGGAAGTTTATGGAACATCAATTAGTTCGAATTATAAATATTCTTCAGAAGCTAAATCCCTTATGCCAAAACGTTATTACTAAAGATGAGATTGAAGAGTGTATAGAGAATATTGGGGATTTCCGTATGTTGATGAAAGAACTAGATGAACTTCTCGAAAGACTAGAAAGTAGAAATGAATTTGATAGGGATGAAATAGAAAAAGACTTGTTTGAATTGCATCGAATTCTAACCACATTAGAATGGCATTTTTCAGAAGTTGGGGAGATAAATGAAAAAATATTGAAACATTTTTAGGGCAATTATAGGAGGTTCATAATTCTTTGGATTAGAGGAAAGTTAAAAGACTATCCATTTGATTTGGATAGTCTTTGTAATTTTTTCACGATGGTGGCAACTTAGGGAATATATGATTTGACTTAACGAGAAAGCAACATACATGATGTTTCGAATCCAATTGATTGGTATAAGGTTAATAACCTGGCAATGTTTTATTTAGGTTTTTTTGTATTAAATTCCGTTGGAAATTATTAAGGTATATTGTTAATTTTGTGGTAAAATAGAACTAAGAATCTCTTAGAGAAATAAAGGTATTTCTTATCATTTATTAAGTGATTAGAGTAATAGAGATAAGGAATATGCAAAAATGAGGTGTCGATATGCCGCATAATTTTCATTTTCTTGAGGAAAAATGGGAAGTTCTCGCTCGGGTAGGGGAAACGGCGGAACGGAATGTGTATCAAAATCCAAACGTCGCTATTAGCGAACTGAGAAAATTTGCGGAAACGATTACAAAATATATTTTAGCGTTGGAAGACATTCGCGAAGAGCGGGGAGCGGACCAACAAGAACGTCTAAGAGCGCTCTTTTACGATCAAATCATCCCAAAAGAAATTTATGATTTATTAAACGTCATTCGCCAAAAAGGGAACAAAGCGGTGCATGAACCAAGTTATGGAGAAGTGCATGAAGCGAAAGCATTATTGCAAATGGCGTTTCGAATCGGCGTCTGGTTTATGGAAGTGTACGGCGATTGGTCGTTCCAAGCTCCCGAGTATATCGAACCGGCGCCGCAAAGTGTGATTTCAGCCGACGAGTTAAATGAAGTCGTGAAATCATATGAAGAAAAATTGGCGCAGCTAGAAACAGAGTTTGAGAACATTAGAAAGCAACAAATCTACACAAGCAGCGAAGAGAAACAAAAACGGCGCGAGTACTCGCAGCGTGTTGCAGCGAATTTGGAATTGACGGAGGCAGAAACGCGGCTTCTCATTGACCAGCAATTGCGGGACGCTGGCTGGGAAGCAGATTCGGAAACGATCCGTTTTTCTAAAGGAGCCCGTCCGGAAAAAGGAAAGAATATGGCGATTGCCGAATGGCCATTAAAGAAAGGCTACGCTGATTACGCTTTATTTGTCGGACTTGAGCTAGTGGGCATTATTGAAGCGAAACGCGCCAGCAAAGACATTCCGTCCGACATTGAACAAGCAAAAGAATATGCAAAGCTTGTCGTGCCACATGGCAACGAAGTGATTCACGAGCCGTGGGGCGATTATTTTGTGCCGTTTTTATTTGCGACAAACGGCCGTCCTTACTTCAAACAACTCGAACAAAAATCAGGCATTTGGTTTTTGGATGCCCGGAAATCCACGAACCATCCGCGTCCGTTGCAAGGATGGTATACGCCTAAAGGCTTGCAAAAACTATTAGAAAAAGATGTCGAGCGTTCCGAGCAATTTTTGCGCGACGAAAAATTTGATTATTTGAAACTAAGAGACTATCAAGTCAACGCGATTCAAGCCGTCGAAAAAGCGTTGGAAGAGAAAAAGCGCAGCATTTTAGTCGCGATGGCCACCGGAACGGGAAAAACGCGGATGGCGATCGGACTCATTTATCGCTTGCTTAAGGCGAAGCGCTTTAACCGCATCTTGTTCCTTGTCGACCGGAAAGCGCTTGGCGAACAAGCCGAGAGCGCGTTTAAAGAAAGCAAGATGGAAAGCTTCCATACGTTCACCGAGATTTACAGCTTGCAATCGCTATACGAGCAAAAGCCGGATCCGGAGACGAAAGTGCACATCGCAACGGTGCAGGGAATGCTCAAACGTATTTTTTATAACGACAAAACGGAGGACATCCCGCCAATTGACCAATATGATTGCATTATTGTCGACGAGGCGCATCGCGGCTATACGCTCGATAAAGAAATGAGCGAGATGGAAATCGAAATCAGAGACCATCACGATTACGTAAGCAAATACCGAAAAGTGCTCGATTATTTTGATGCCGTCCGCATCGGGTTAACGGCTACACCTGCGTTGCATACAACCGAAATTTTTGGGCCACCTGTTTTCACATATTCGTATCGCGAGGCGGTGGTAGACGGCCATTTAGTTGACCACGAGCCGCCGTACCAATTTGAAACGGTGCTCAAAAAGGAAGGCATCACGTGGGCGAAAGGGGACACAGTCGATGTATACGACACCGTTTCCGGCACGATTTCGCAAGAGTACTTAGAAGATGAAGTGAATATCGAAGTCACCCAATTCAACACAAAAGTCATCACCGAAAGTTTTAACCGCGTCATTATCCGCGAGCTGACGAACTATATTTCTCCGGACGATGACGGAAAAACGTTAATCTTTGCCGCGACGGACGATCATGCCGACTTAGTCGTGCGCCTTTTAAAAGAAGAGTTTGCCAACGTATACGGCGAAGTAGAAGACAATGCGATTATGAAAATTACCGGCTCCATTAAAGACCCGTCCGGCGCGATTCGCCGTTTTAAAAATGAAAAATATCCGTCGATTGTCGTGACGGTCGACTTATTAACGACGGGCGTCGATGTGCCAGCGATCACCAACCTCGTCTTTTTGCGCCGCGTTCGTTCACGCATTTTGTATGAACAAATGCTCGGGCGGGCGACGAGAAAATGCGAAGAGATTAAAAAAGACCATTTCAATATTTTCGATGCCGTCGGAATTTACGAATCGTTAAAGCCGTATACGAGCATGAAACCTGTCGTCACAAGCCCAAATATTTCGCTGACGCAGCTAGTGGAAGAGCTCGACAAGATGGAGAAACAGGAGCATCTCGAGCAGCAGCGCGAACAAATCGTCGCCAAAATGCAACGGAAAAAACAAAAATGGTCCGATAAACAGCATCAAGACTTTAAAGTGCTATCAGGCGGCCAAACGGTCGAGCAATTTATTCAATGGGTAAAAACGCTGGCGCCGGACGAATTGTCGGCGCAGTTGAAAGAATATAAATCGATGTTCCGCTACATCGACGAAAACCGGTACCGCGAAAACAAGCAGTACATTTCAAATCACGAAGATCAACTTCTTGGCGTGAAGCGCGGATATGGAAACGCGGAAAAGCCGGATGACTACTTGCAATCGTTTGGCGAATTTATCAAGAGCAACATGAACAAAATCCCAGCGTTAATGATCGTGTGCCAGCGGCCGACCGAGCTAACAAGGGAAGAGCTGAAAAAACTATTGCTGGAATTGGACCAAAAAGGTTTTTCCGAGAAAAAGCTGCAAGCGGCATGGCGCGAGGCGAAAAACGAAGACATCGCGGCCGACATCATCGCCTTCATCCGCCAGCAAGCGCTCGGCGATCCGCTCATTAGCCATGAAGAACGCATTAAAAATGCCATGAAGAAAATCTATCAAATGAAAGCATGGCCGCCTGTGCAAAAGAAATGGCTCGAACGCATCGAAAAACAATTGCTGCAAGAATCCGTCCTTCATCCGGACCCGGAAAAGGCGTTTGACTACGAGCCATTCAAAAACCACGGTGGATTCAAACGGCTGAACCAAATTTTCGACGGGCAGTTAGCGCACATTGTCCGGGAAATTAACCATAACTTGTACAACTATCAACAACAGAAGGAGAATGCGTAGATGAACAACCGAGAGATTGTGCAAAAGCTTTGGAATTTATGTAACGTCCTTCGCGATGACGGGATTACGTACCACCAATACGTGACGGAACTGACGTACTTGCTGTTTTTGAAAATGATGAAAGAAACAGGCCAAGAGTATATGATCCCGGAAAAATATCGTTGGGATTCGCTCGTGACGAAAGACGGTATCGAATTAAAAGAACATTACCGCCAGCTATTGCTTGATTTAGGGAAAGAGAGCAACGAATTATTAAAGCAAATTTATACAGACGCGACGTCCAATATTAGCGAGCCGAAAAACTTAGAGAAAATCATTCAGTCGATTAACGACCTGGATTGGTATAACGCAAAACAAGAAGGGTTAGGCGATTTATACGAAGGATTGTTAGAAAAGAACGCGAGCGAAGTGAAATCAGGAGCGGGGCAATATTTTACGCCTCGCGTCCTCATCGACGTCATTGTAAAGCTCGTTAATCCGCAACCGGGGGAGCGCTGCCACGACCCGGCCGCCGGAACGTTTGGCTTTATGATCGCGGCCGATCGCCACGTTCGCGAGCAAACCGATGATTATTTCGATTTATCCGAAGAAGAAATCGAGTTTCAAAAATATAAAGCTTTTTCCGGCGTCGAGCTTGTCAAAGATACGCACCGTCTTGCCACGATGAACGCGCTTCTTCATGACATTCATGGGGAAATTTTGTTAGGCGACACGTTATCATCATTAGGCGAAAGCTTGAAAAACTACGACGTCATTTTAACGAACCCACCGTTTGGAACGAAAAAAGGCGGCGAGCGGGCGACAAGAACGGATTTTACGTTTACGACATCGAACAAACAGCTGAACTTCTTGCAGCACATTTACCGCGCGCTTAAAGCAAACGGAAAAGCCCGCGCGGCCGTCGTTCTGCCAGATAACGTCTTGTTTGAAGGCGGAGTCGGCGCCGATATTCGCCGCGATTTAATGGACAAATGCAATTTGCATACGATTTTGCGCCTGCCGACCGGCATCTTCTACGCCCAAGGGGTGAAAACGAACGTCTTGTTCTTCACGCGCGGCACAAGCGATGTCGGCAATACGAAAGAAGTATGGGTGTATGATTTACGCACGAACATGCCGTCTTTCGGCAAGCGCAACCCGCTCACCGCAGAACATTTTGCCGGCTTCATTCAGGCGTACGCAGCCGAAGACCGCCGCCAAGTGCAGGACGAGCGCTGGAACGTATTCACGCGCGAAGAAATTGCCAAAAAAGGCGACAGCTTAGACATTGGCTTAATCGCCGACGAATCGCTGTCGATTTACGAAAACTTGCCAGAACCGATCGACTCGGCCGAAGAAGCGGTCGAAAAACTCGAATTGGCGATTTCTTTATTAAACGAAGTTATCGCTGAATTAAAAGCGGCGGAATCGAACTCAACGTCCAAAGAAGAAACAGCTGAGGTGCTGAAACAATGAGTAAAACAAAACAAAAATCGATCGACGAACTATTGGAAGAAGCGCTAGTGCCAGAAGACGAACAGCCGTATCAAGTGCCGGGGAATTGGGTGTGGGTACTATTCGAAAAAGTGGTCGTAAATATAACCAATGGTAAAAGGCAGATTCCTCAAAAAGATTATCAAGAGGATGGAATATTACCAGTAGTAGATCAAGGACAAAGATTAATATCGGGTTATACAGATAATGTGGAACTGCGTTTCTCTGAGGAACTCCCGGTTATTATTTTTGGTGATCATACAAGGTGTATAAAATGGGTGGACTTTGATTTCGTTCAAGGTGCAGATGGAACTAAGATATTAAAACCTTTAGAATTAATCTACCCTAAATATCTATATTATCTTTTACAAAGTGTTAAACTTCCAAATAAAGGGTATAGCAGGCATTATAAGTATTTGAAAGAAACGCCTTTACCAATCGCTCCTCTTTTAGAACAAAAACGCATTGCCGAGAAAATCGAGCGGCTTTTTGCGAAAATTGATGAAGCGAAGCGGTTGATTGAGGGAGTAAAGGAGTCGTTTGAACTTCGGTGGGAAAGCGTTTTAGACCAGGCATTTCGAGGAGAGTTAACTAAAAAATGGCGATCCAAGAATCCAACGATTGAAAATGCTGATGATATTTTTAATGAAATTCAAAAGGTCTATAAAAAAAGAGATACAGAAGATGAACACGAAATTAATCCACCTTATCCAATCCCTCAAAATTGGAAATGGGTTAAATTAGGTGATATCGTCGAGATCAACCCGCCTAAAAAGAGGTTAACAGATATAGAAGATGAACAAAATTGTACATTTATCCCTATGCCTTCTGTAAGTGATAAAACAGGTGAGATTGAAAATCCTGAAGTTAGGAAGTATGCTGAAGTAAAGAAAGGATATACATTTTTCCTTGAAAACGACATTCTTTTTGCCAAAATCACTCCATGCATGGAAAATGGAAAAACAGCTATTGCGCAAAATTTAATGAATGGGTTTGGATTTGGATCAACGGAGTTTCATGTGATTAGAACAAACGATTATATTAATACCAAGTTAATATATTATTTACTCCGTTCTAAAAAATTTAGGATGGAAGCTAAAAAGGAAATGACAGGAGCAGTAGGTCAACAACGTGTACCTAAATCATTTTTAGAAAATTATCTATTTCCATTACCACCAAAAGCAGAACAAGACAAAATTGTTGAATTATTGGATAAATTGTATGTTAAAGAAGTTGAAATTAGTACAATAGAGACATTGGAAGGGGAAATAGATTTACTACGTCAATCTATCCTAAACAAAGCCTTCCGCGGCGAGCTTGGCACAAATGATCCGAACGATGAACATGCGATTGAGTTGTTAAAGGAAGTGCTAAAATCTAAATAAACTATAATGTAGAAGCTCACTCGACACATATAGAGTGAGCTCTTTTGCACATAAGTGACGTTTTAAATTGTTTATTCTAATAGATAACAGTTTTAAAGGGGGATTGTGTTATGGACAACCTCATGAAACAAATTAGCAATCCTTCATCAACTGGAGGGCTCGGTATTCATTTTGAAAATCGTGTTCAGGCATCGTTTGTACTTCTAATGCTTACAGGCGGTTTTGCCCCTTGTTTGCCGACATGGCCTATTTGCAAAATTAAGTTTCAAGGGAAATATCAAAATTTTGATATTGATGATCTCATCGTTTACACGAAACAGCTAGAGACTACCAAAGAAGCAAAACTTTTATGCCAAATTAAACGTTCTATTGACATTACTAGCGGAAGTCGTGAGTTTGGTGAGGTTATGCAGGCGGCTTGGAGCGATTTCAATAAAAAAGGTCTGTTTACTGAAGGGACAGATGCTATAGCGCTTATTACAGGGCCGATTAGCGCTAAAGATACCCGCGGTGTTCGTGATTTGCTTAGACAGGCTCGAAATTCTGAAAGTGGAGAGGATTTTATTCGGAGGGTAAAGCTTTCTAAGTTTTCAGGAGAAGACCAAAGGGATAAGATCGAGGTTTTTAGAAGCCATTTAAAATCTGCCAATAATCATAATGATGTTACAGACGAGCAGTTATGGAGATTTTTGAAAAGTTTTCATTTACTTATCTATGATCTCGATATTGAAGGGGTAACACTCTCGTTGTTGCATTCTCTAATAGGACAGTATTCAGCAGACCGTGTTCAAGATATTTGGGCAAGGATTGTGAATTTGGTGGAATGGAAAAACGAAAATGCTGGTTTTGTAACAATCGACTGTATCCCTGATGATATTCGTATATTATTTCAAAAGCCGATTCCAAGAATGATTCCTAATAATTTCTTGGCGCCCGCTGTGTTTCCAGCTAGAGAGAAAGGATGGGGGCGATTTGAATATGCGTCATCCTTAGCGTTAGCGAACCTTGTTGGTTCATGGAACGAAAAGATTGAGGGAGATCTTAAAATCATTTCGAACCTTACTGGAGAGATGTATCATGACTGGATTAATAAGATTCAAGATATTATCCATGAGCCCAATGCTCCTATTGTTTTAAAAAATAGGGTATGGAATGTTACTAAGAGGCAGGAATTATGGGAGGAGTTAGGCCCTCGAATTTTTGATCGCCATTTGGATAATTTTAAACAATATGCTGTGGCTGTTCTTGCTGAGCGACACCCCAAGTTTGAATTGCCGCCAGAAAATCGGTTTGCTGCGAACATTTACAATAAAGTACTGAAGCATTCAGATTCTTTAAGAAAGGGAATCGCAGAGACGCTTGCGCTTCTTGGAACTCATGCAGATAATTTGTCTAACTGTTCCTTAGGTAAAGCGGCTGCCGTTGCAGCAACAGTAGTCAGAGAAATCCTACAGGAGGCAGATTGGGTGCTTTGGGGAAGCTTGAACGATTTGCTTCCATTGCTTGCAGAAGCGGCACCCGATGAATTTTTAGAGGGTGTTGAGAACGCATTACGACAAACTCCTTGTCCATTCGATGAACTTTTCTTACAAGAGGGAAACGGAATTACGGGCGGCAATTATATGACGGGATTGCTTTGGGCATTGGAAACACTCGCTTGGGATGAGCAGTTTTTAGTTCGAACTTCTGTCATTTTAGGTGAGCTCGCATCCCGTGACCTTGGTGGCACGTATGCAAATCGCCCTATAAATTCGTTGACAACTATTTTTTTGCCTTGGCTTCCGCAAACAACTGCATCGATTGAGAAGAGAAAGGTAGCGCTTCAAATACTTCAGCAAGAAATTCCTGATATTGCATGGAGATTATTGTTAAACTTGCTTCCGAACCAACGCACAACGTCTGTAGGCTCTCATAAGCCTCTTTGGCGTAAGACCATTCCGGAGAACTCAGAAAATAAAGTGACTCGTGATGAATATTGGGAACAAGTTTCTATTTATGCGGACTTTATTGTTGAAATGGCTAAAAGCGATCCTTCTAAATGGGGTGAACTTATCGAACACCTTGATCATCTTCCGCCGTTCTCTTTTAATAAAGTATTAGAGTATCTTTCGTCCAAAGACATTATAGATAACATATCTGAAAATGATAGGACCCATATTTGGACAGCACTAGTCAAGTTCGCTCAAAGACATAAAGCTTTTAGCGATAAGGATTGGGCGCTTAGTCCCGACTTGGTTTCTCAAATTGAAAATGTCGCTGAGCTACTTGCTCCAATGAATCCAATAGATTTGTATCATTGGCTATTTAACGAGCAGGATTTTATTATATTTAGAAGAAAGGGCCAAGAATCAGATGTTGAAAAACAACGTCAACAGGCAATAAAAGATGTACTAGAATACGGTGGAATAGATGCGGTATATGAGCTTGTGAAAAAGGTAGAATCACCGCTAAAAGTAGGAAAAACTCTTGGTAGCATCACGGGAACGGAAATCGATTCACTCATTCTGCCAAATGTCTTGGATAGCGATGATCTGTATCTGGTCCAGTTCGTGTGTGGATATGTTTGGCAGCGACAATCAAAACAAGGATGGGCATGGGTTGATAAGCTAGATTATACAAATTGGACACATGTTCAAATAGGTTGTTTTCTTTCGTACCTTCCTTTTACCATCGAGACATGGAATCGTGCAAATGCATTACTTGGTAATCATGAGATTGAATATTGGAGCAAGGTAAATGTAAATCCCCACCAAGCAGATGATCATCTTGAAATGGCCGTACGAAAATTAATCAAGTATAGAAGACCTCTAGCAGCTATCGACTGTTTACATTATGGGGGTATTCTAAAGAAGCAACCTTTGAATCAAAAATTAGCCATACAGGCGCTTTTAGAGGCTATTTCTTCGACTGAACCTTTGTATTCCACAAGCAGATACGAAATTATTGAGATGATCAAAGCGTTACAAAATGATCCTGAGACTAACAAAGATGATCTTTGCAAAGTCGAATGGGTGTATTTGCCGATTTTAGATTCAAGGGATGAAGTTCCACCAAGGACACTTGAAGAAAAACTATCACTCAATCCGCAATTTTTTTGTGAAATCATTGCTCTTATTTATCGATCAAAAAAGGAGACTAATCGTAATCATATAGAACCGACAGAACAACAAAAGTCTATGGCTTTAAATGCGTATCGATTACTTGATATGTGGCGAACGCCTCCTGGAGTGAAGTCAGATGGTAGCTTCTCAAAAGAAGACTTCGCTTGGTGGTTAGAGCATACTAAGGCAGCTTGTACAGAATCAGGTCATTTTGAGGTTGCGATGCAACATGTTGGAAAAGTTCTTACGTATTCTCCAGCCGATCCCGATGGATTATGGCTCCATAGGACGGTAGCCGAGGCTTTGAACAGTAAGGAAGGGGAGGACCTAAGAAAAGGTTTTTGCATGCAACTACTTAATTCCCGTGGAGTATATTGGGTAGATCCGACAGGAAAGGAAGAACGAGAACTTGCCGCAAATTATAGGCACAAAGCTGATAGTATAGAGAATGCGGGGTATTACCGACTTGCCGCAGATCTTAGAAAACTGGCGGAGTTTTATGAACAGGAGGCAGAAAGAGTGGTTATGGAGCACCAAGGGGAAGATTTATGATTCAAGAGCCCATCTATAGGAAACTACGAGATGGACTTTATTAAGTTGACGATTTAGATTAAAAACCGGCATATACAAACATTGGTATCATTTAAAGTATAATGAGGTTATTTTGCATATGTCAGGGTTCTAAGGTATTAGTAGGATAGATTGGTGAAATTATTAACCCAAACAATTTTATCTGCTTCATTGCGAATAATCACTATGATAGCGTTAATAGGGAGTATCATATCATCAAAACAGAAGGCTACGTATTTAGTACATAGCCTTCTTTTATATGGATTATTTTCCTAAATGAGAATTCCCACCACACCCATTACCGCTTCCCCACCCCCAACCCAATCCTCATTACGGCAATCGATTGCCCGCTGCGCGATAGATTTCATACCATTCCGCTCTTGTTAACTCTGCTTTGCTTGCTTTGCAAATCTCTTTTAAACGTTCCACATTAGTCGTTCCGACGATTGTTTGCATTTTTGCAGGGTGTCGCAAAATCCAAGCAACGGCAATGGCGGATTTGCTTACGCCTTTTTCTTCTGCCATCCGTGCTAATACGCGGTTTAATTCCGGAAATTGGTCGTTATCGATAAAAACTCCTTCAAAGAAGCCGTATTGGAATGGCGACCAAGCTTGAATGGTGATATTTTTTAGTCGGCAATATTCGAGGATGCTGCCGTCGCGGTCGATGGACCCTTCAAATAATGTATTGGCTTGAATGCCGCTGTTTACCATGCCGGAATGCATAATGCTGAATTGCAGTTGATTTACAAGAAGCGGCTGTTTCACGCATGATTTCAATAGCTCTATTTGCATGCTGTTGAAGTTGCTGACGCCAAAATGGTGAACTTTGCCGCTTGCTTGCAAAACATCAAACGCCTCGGCCACTTCTTCCGGTTCCATTAATGTATCCGGCCTATGCAGAATCAACAAATCTAAATAATCCGTCCGCAACCGCCGCAACATTCCATCGACCGATGTGAGAATATGCTCTTTCGAAAGGTCGTAATAGCCATCTCGAATCGAGCATTTGCTTTGAATTTGTATGTTGTCACGAAGTCCAGGTCTTGAAGCTAACACTTGGCCAAAAAGTTCTTCGCAGTATCCTTTCCCATAAATGTCTGCATGGTCAAAAAGGGTAATTCCTTCTTCCAACGCATGATCGATGTAGCTGGATAGCTCCTGCACATTCATGTTGCCAATTCTCATGCAGCCTAATACAATCTCGGAAGCTTGAAATCCCGATTTGCCAAGATCAATTTGTTTCATCATCGCATCCTCCTCTGTTTGAATATGTATGGACTTTGATATAATCACTTTAATCCTTAAAGTATACTTTAAGACAATACTTTCACGGAGGATTTTTTATGCATTACACAATCAAAGAAGTTTCCAAGATAACAGGATTGCCATCATCGACACTACGATACTATGAGACTGAACAATTATTGCCGAAAATACAAAGAAATCCATCAGGCGCCCGAGTGTATACGGAAGATGACCTCGAATGGATTGCGGTGATTACGTGCCTAAAAGACACCGGCATGTCGATTAAGGATATTAAAAAATTTGTCGCTCTTTGCGCATTGGGGGACTGTACATTAGAAGAGAGAAAGCAAATGGTTCTCGCTCATAAGAAGAATGTGGAATTAAAAATCGCAAAACTGCAAAAACACCTCGAACATATCAATTTCAAGGCCGATTATTATGAAGCTGCCTGCAAAGCGGGAACCGAAGCGGAATTGAAAAAAAGAAAATATCCGAGTCCGTTTAAATTGTAATGGTGCTTGAGTATTCGATATTAGAGTAAGGACTATGCGTCAATAGAAACGCTTATCGTCTGTGAGAATAATGATAGGATGTCAGATATTTAGAAAAATTGAAGACCGTTTAGAGGGTTGATTACTACATCCCCAGTAGAAATGAGAGATGTATAGAAGTACAGATTGATTTTCCAACATAAGCAAGCCGCTTTATATCGCTTGTCCACTTATTGTCGGTAACGTTATGTGCTCGCATTTGCTCCTCCCAAGGAATGATTATTCACTAGTTTCAGTTCATACAGCAAATGGTAACAGTCTTTTGTATGATTTTTTATGTAAAAAATAGGTAAATATCACTAATCATCTCATGAAAAAATGGTATAAAAATCATAATTTATACTATTTTTACTTATGTTACCATTTATAAAGAGACGAAATGGAGGAGTGAATCAAAATGTCGAGCGTGTCGGACGAGGTGCATACGAGAAACTGGGGGATAGAGGTGCTTCCGGATGGACAGGTTGGCCGAACGAACCGGGACATTGTAACGATAAGGGAGCAGTGCGGGCGATGATTCGGCTGAAACCTGATGAATTGGAAACAGTCGCGAAGCACATTCCTGATGCAGAAGACGCGTGCGAAAGGGCGCGGACGACGCTGTCGAGGGAGCTTTCTTCTCTTGCCATGGACCTCCCTGGCGTCAGCACGCCTGCCATTGAAGCGCTGCGGGACGAACTCGTTCATTGGCTGCGACGTTATGAAGACAAACTGAACGAAGCTGAAGAACTGTTGTATCGCACCGCCGCAGCGATGCGCCAAGCGGACCAGACGCTGGCCGACAACATGAAAGAATTTGGCTTAGAGCTCCTCGGCTGGTACGATGTGCAGCGCGTGTTTGGCGAGTACGATCCGATTACCGGCGAGCGCCTTTCTTTAGGGGACCGTTTGCTGGCAGGAGGAATGCTGCTTGCGTCGATCTTTCCTCCCGCTAAAGGGGCCGGAATGGCGAGAAAAGTGGCAATCAAGGGCGCCAAAGCGATGGAGGCGGCATCTATCCTATCTAAAATGAAACATGTGGTGCGCTATGATAAAATAAAGGTGATCTTCGAAACGATTTATCGGCAAGTCGTCAAAGCGCCGTTTGCGGAAACAGCTCGCCTATTCAAGAAGCAATGGGATGATTTAGTGGAGAGTGTCTCTGTCGTTGGATGGAAGCCAGTGTATGTGGGAGTTGGTCCAACGTCTAGAGTGTGGATGAATGAAGCAAGGAATGAAGTCAAAGATGCCACTCTCCATATGATGAAGAAAATCGAAGGAGAGGCCATTGATAGTATACCCAAGTCAAGTAATTCTTCCATTAAGGATACAGGGAAAAATGCAATTAAAAACGTAAAGTTTTATTCAACCCGTATTGATAATCAGGTAGAGGAGATTGAAAAAATGCCTTTGCCTCAGACTATTGCTGCTACGTTTAAAGATTCAAATTATAGAACAGTGATTACAAAAGAGAATATTACAGTATATAGAGCATTTGGTGGCCATGCAGATGCAGGTGGAACGTTTGCTACAACTTCTCCAGCTGTAAATCGGATACACACTAAAATTGACTTAGCTTTACTCCCAGAATGGAAAAATACGAGGAACTATGAAGCAGTAATTGAGGTTCCAAAGGGAACTATATTAAACATTGGTAGGGCTGAACAACAAATGACTAAAACCGGTAGTATTCTAAAAGGAGATGCTGACCAAATTTTATTACCTTTAAACTATCCCTTAGAATGGATAAAGGAAATTAGACGAATACCTTCGAAATAGGAGGACTTTATTATGCAAAATGAGGAAATGAATAATATTAAGATTCAGATACAAAAAGTTATGGACTTAGTTAACCAAAAAAAGAATAAGAGGGAACATAAATTTTTAGACACATTATTAGATAGGTTGCAAAAACTATTAGAAACTGTAAATGATATCGATGATATTAATGACTTAAGGAAATATTCCAACCTAAGAGGGGCTTTAAGGGCATATTTTGATACCAACTTAATTGAGAGTTACGATGAACCACTAGTAATTGAGCTAGATAAACTAGAAATAATGTTACAACAAAGAACGAATTAAAGTGCTATTGGGTGGTAGTTTTACTTCTGCCACCCTTTTTACAAAATGAATATTTAGAATACTCATAAAATTATATCAGATAAAGGGGAACAAACATTAGGTAAAATCAAGACATATGAACAAGCTAGAAATAAAGTACTAGACCTTAGGGATTTAGGGACAAATTCAAAGCCGTATATAGGAACTCTTAAGTCGAGTGCTGGACATGGTAAAGTCATTGGTAGGCAATCTGCTAACAGAAAAGTAAAATGGAGATTAGATTATGATCGAAATCAGGGGACCGCATATAAACATCAAAGGTTTTCGCAATGACAAAGGGGCTAATGATGGAAAAATCGTTATTCTGTTTGTAACGAAATCCCCTTTAAACTCTTATTAAAGCATTTGAATAAATAAGGGGTAATTTTAATGAGTTTATTTAATGAGTGCATTGAGGCGCTAGGTGAGAATGTACAAATCTTATCTGATGATCAGAAAGAGCAAATACTAAGAGATTTTGAGAATTCTTTTCCATTTGCGTAGTGGGGGCGTATTGAATGGGAGAAAGTGACTTGCCATGTTAAAGTGAATACAGTTGCTGAGATCATCTCCTTCTTGAACCAAAACCTTGAAGAATACAGCAAAGTTATATATGTTATTTGGGATGAAGGGACATTACCTATAGTTCAATCTGAGTTAAATAAAGTGTTTGAAGTTATAGATGATGTTACTGCTGTAAGTTTTGATACATGGATATTTTCACCACATTCAGGATATGTTATTGAGATATTTCACGATGGTGAAGTAAGAATAGGGTTAAAGAAAAATATCATTGAATCACCCCTCAAAAGGGGAATATAAATTCTCTTTTGAGGGTTTTCTATTAGTGATGCAGTGCTCGACGAGCTGCTAGAGATACAAACAGCATATTCTTTGCCGAAAACAGTCCCTTCCTGAAATCGCCTGATTATTCAAGAAGTAATGGGACGAGTTAGTGGAAAGCGTTTCTATCGTTGGACGGCAGTCGGTGTATGCCGGAGTTTGTCCTGAAAAGTAGGTGAGTAAATTGTTTTACGTAAACACTTTTATTAGTAGACCAGACAGAAAAATTAATGACCTATCGCTTGTAAAAGCTAGTATCGAAGATTATTTTGTCGAGATTAGGAATACTAATGAGATATTGAATCTCGAAAATTTATTGGATTTTGACTATTTGGATGGAGGTATCATATTAAAGTATGGTGAGCAAACGTTGCTTGATGTGACTCACTGGGATTTAGTAGACCAATTATGGGCATACATTTTAAATGCTATTGAAGATTTGTTAAATAATGGGGAAGGAGAAACATACTTTCCTGATCAACCTGTTAAGTTACGGCTAAAATCCATATCTCAAGATTTAGTGTTATATGAAATGGAAGCTAATGACCGTATTAAAGCCGTACTTCCCAAAAACGAACTAATTCGAACACTATTAAACGGAGCAGAGGAATTTTTCAAAGTCATGGAAGATTATTTTAAAGAGAAATGTAATTATCAATATGAAATTAATAAAATTGCTTCATTGAGAAAGTTCCCTGTACAATAACTTTAACATAATCCACCGGAAAGTCTCCCCCTCTAACCGGAGTGTAGGCGGGAACGTTTCAATTACCGACTATGCATGAAGACGGGGAAATAAAATTGGAGATGAAGATAAAAAACCTTGAACGGCAGCGCGCCTTTCAAGGTTTTTCATTTCGTTCCTTTATTTGATTTTTTCCCTTCACCTGCTTCAATGTCGCTACGATGAGAAAGCTAACAATCACTAACAAGAACCATGAGCTCACCTTTCCGAGATGAACGGGACTCCATGCCTCGATTTGGTCGGGATATTGCCAAGCTCCAAAGAACGTGGCAATATTTTCGGCGATCCATATAAAAAATCCGATGAGCACAAAAGAAAGGGCAACCGGCATACGGTAGCGAGTCCCATTCACCTCGTATAGGACCCATGACCGCCAAAAGACGATCATAACAAGTCCAGATAACCACCAACGAACGTCAACCCAATAATGGTGGGTGAAAAAATTCAAGTAAATCGCTGCTGCAAGAGATACCACGACCAAAAACGGCGGCCACTTCACGAGCTCCACCTTCAACCGTCTCCATGCCTGGCAAAGATAGCTCGCCACACTGGCGTACATGAATCCGCTATACAAAGGCACCCCGAAAATTTTGAAATACCCTTCCTCGGGATAAGACCAGGAGCCCATATGCACCTTGAAAAGTTCAAGAGCCAGCCCAATTAGGTGGAACAATGTGATCACCTTTAGCTCATCTCGCGTTTCAAGGCCGGAGCGCACCATCCACCACTGCATAAGAAGGCAGATGATAAGCAACCAGTCATACCGTGGGAGGAAGGGAAGTGGCACCATTTTTGTAAAAGCCAAAGCGGTAAAAATTACGACAGGAAACAAACATGACAGGGCCTGTTCCCAGCCGAAATGGACGAGTTGTTTTAGCGCTCTCACGATTGTGGCCCCTAAAGGTTGTTTGCACGTTCTGCTTATTAGATTGAGGAGTATGTCCATAAGCTCACCGCCGTCTGTTTGATTTATAAATCCTCGCTGTCTTCATCGCTTCGGTATTCTAAAATATCCCCCGGCTGGCAATCTAGCGCCTTGCAAATCGCTTCCAAAGTGGAGAAGCGAATCGCTTTTGCCTTCCCGTTCTTCAATATCGAGAGATTCGCCATGGTGATTCCGACTTTCTCCGAAAGTTCTGTCACGCTCATTTTCCTTTTCGCCAGCATTACATCAAGATTGATTATAATTGGCATGTTGTCCACCTCAGATCGTTAAATCATTTTCTGATTTGATATCGATCGCCGTTTTTAACAGCTTTTGCAGAACAGCCGCAAAAACGGCAATGACCAGCGAAGCAAAAGGAACAACCAATCCGACAAAGATGACACCGGGGGCGTCGTCTTTCTCCGCAAAGAGATAGAAAAGGGGTAAGACGAGCACATGCAAACTGCTGATGGTGACGGCACAATATTTAATTTTTTTCAAAGCGATGACAGATAACTCGGAGAACGCTTCATTTTTGTCAATATAGCGTAACAGTTTGAAAGCCTGATACAAAGCAAAGTAAAAAGGGATCGCCGCCGCATAAAACACGAGGGAAACGAGATATTTAATAGAAGCAAACTCTGGAAGCAGTTTGGCTGCCACATTCCCTAGCGCAGGTACTAAAAAGATGCACAAAGCAAGAACGGGGACTCCCATAAGAATAACAGTGATCTTTAAAAAGAGTGTTTCTCGTTTCATCAAAAGCACCTCACTTACGGATTGTTGATTTGATTTTAATTTATTTTTTATCGTTTTTCAATAAATTATTATCGATTTTAATTAAATTTTTGTTGTTTTTAATTTAGATAAAAATAAAAAACATTCCTCGTTGCAGGGAATGCTGGATAGCTGTAAGTGATTCACTTTTCAACTCTCTCCCAACTTGTCCATGCATAGTAGCCGCTTCTTGAAACATCTAGCACCTCACGCGTCTTTGCTAATCGAAATACCTTTCTGTGCCGATGCACGAATTCATATGCTACCCCTGGCTTTGTAGCGCGTCGCCTTTTTTAGATGGCATTTTTCTCCTCCGGATCTTGAAGGTGTTTTTGCCGTAATAAACTTAAACCGCTTTTGAAAATCTCCGTTTCGATCTCTTGGTATTAACACTCTTCAATACGTTCATATTGGATAGCGAGATTTCGTGGGTAGCAGCTGCTTCTCATATTCGAGACTCCCGCCTGTTTGCTTTCGAAGAACCGCCTGACCTCTTCTTACATAATCAGTTCCAGTTTTTCTTTCACAAACTCCCGAATCATACGTTCTAGTCCATTAGTTCGATCAGAGAATCATTTATCTTTTTCTTGTGGTCTAGCAAAATGACTTACACAAAATTTTGATGTTGTGTTAAGGTTGGGCGTTTTCAACGATGTTCTTTTGTACTGCCGAGAAAGTGTAGGGGACCGTTTTCCCGTACAATCATCATCGCCTGCAAAATTAAACAGCCTAAGTCCTCTATTGATACGGACTTAGGCTGTTGTTCTGTCTGCTTGACAGGGGTTGTTTCGCTTTATAAGGGTTATGTTTATTGGAGTTGAGTTTGTTGTCCCATTTGTCCTTGCTGTCCCATTTGACCCATTTGTCCTTGTTGTCTTTGTCCTTGTTGGGCCATTTGGCTAAATTGTTGTTGTACTTGGCCAATGACTTGGTTGATTTGGTTCAATGTTTGTGTCGCTTGCGCGTATTGCAGGCATTGGTTTAAAGATTGGATTGCTTGTTGGATGCCTTGCTGCAATTGTTGGCTGCTTTGTTGTAATTGTTGTTGCGCTTGGCTAGAGAATTGTTGGATTTGCTGCATTAATTGATTGTTTTGTTGTCCCATTTGCCCTTGTTGTTGAGTTGTTTGCTGTTGTCCATGTTGTAGGCTGCTTAAGGAACTTTGAAGTTGATTTAGTTGCTGTCTAAGATCGCTAAATTCTTCAGCGATTTCAGCATCGACTGTTTTTTTAACTTCTTGCTCAATTTTTTTCTTAGTGTGGCTATCCATAGTTACCCCTCCAGCTTTTTTATTTCGTTAAGACCTGATGAGGTCCAATAATAAATTGTCCAAATTTCCGTTTAATATCCGAACATTTTTTATGATGAAATGCCAGCGACATGCGGAAGAAGTTTTAGTTTTGATGGGATTTATTGTAAAATTATCTAAATGGCCTAATGGTCATATATACCGAAAAAACGGGCGATACTAACAAGCGGTGATGCTTGTGTATAAAAAAGAAGAGCTGGTCCGCTTTGTCGAAGAAGCGAAACGGTATGCCCGCTACGGCAAGGTGGCCGATTATATTCCCGCGCTCGGAAAAGCGAATCCGAATGAACTGTCGATCGCCGTCTATACGCCGGATGGCCAAGTGATTGACGCCGGCGATGTAACCGTTAAAGTGACGCTGCAAAGCATTTCTAAAATTATTGCGCTTGCGCTCGTTTTGATCGACCGCGGCGAAGGTGAGGTGTTCCATAAAGTCGGCATGGAGCCGACGGGAGACCCGTTTAATTCGATCGCCAAGCTGGAAGAGATGCAGCCGGCCAAGCCGCTCAATCCGATGATTAACGCCGGGGCATTGGCGGTGACGCATATGATTCGCGGCAGTTCAGTAGAGGAGCGGCTTAAGCGGCTGCTTTCGTTCGTGCGTCGCTTGGCTGGAAACGAATACATTTCGTATTCAGAGGAAGTGGCGCAATCCGAGTTTGAGACGGCGTTTTTAAACCGTTCGCTTTGTTATTTCCTAAAGCAGCACGGCATTATCGACGAAGATGTCGAAGAGCTGATGGACCTGTACACGAAGCAGTGTGCCATTGAGATGACGTGCATCGATTTGGCGCATATCGGCCTTGTATTGGCGCTTGACGGGCGCGACCCGCATTCGGGCGAACTGCTTATGCCGTCTGATGTCGCTAGGATCTGCAAAACATTTATGGTCACGTGCGGCATGTACAACGCTTCAGGGGAATTTGCGATTAAAATCGGCATTCCAGCGAAAAGCGGCGTCTCCGGCGGCATTCTCGCCGCTGTTCCGAAACGGTGCGGCATCGGCATTTTCGGCCCAGCGCTCGACGACAAAGGAAATAGCTTGACGGGCATTAAATTGCTTGAGCTCTTGGCGAAAACCTATTCACTAAGTATTTTTTAGGAGGAGACGAACATGAAAACATTTACGATCAAGTTTCATCGTGAAGATGATGTAGAGGCGATGAAAGTCGGCAAGTTGAACGAAGACGAGTTCAATGAGGTAACCGAAGGCGGGACGCGGCATTTATTCGACTTGGATACGAACATCGGTTATTTTGTCTTTTTTGATGCCGAAGATACAAAAGGAAACGTATCATATTTGATGCTTCAATACGAAGAAGACCAAGAAGAAGCGAGCGCGTGCTACAGCTTTGAGCTAAAAGACTTTTATGAATTTATGGCACTGTATTTAAATGATCTTGAATTCGCCGACGAGGAAGAGATGGCCAGAGAAGGCGATGAAGAGGAATCATACGGTCCGGTTCACCATTTGGTCCACCTGCTTTATCATATCGTCGAGGAAGGGAAGACGGTGGAAGTGTAAGAGAAGAAGCTGTTCCAAAAAGTCAGTCAAAAGACTTTTTGCGAACAGCTCTTTTTATGTAGCATGTGCTTCGTTTATGAAGAGAATTTTTCTATGTTGTTTTTCTTTTGACAGTCGTCGACATTGTATACTTATTCTCTTAAATGAACGGTACCTGCTTACTTATACAGTAGATGTTTAAAGTTCGGCTTTTCCTCGTTGGAAGGTATTGGGGTGAACTGTATTAATCACGAAAATGGATCATGTAGAATAAAATTAATTGAGCATATCCACCGAGAAGTCTCCCGCCTCATAACGACGTGTAGATAGAGAGGCTCATGTCTGTAGGAACAAAAAATTCTAGTGTTTTTTTGTAAGGAATGCTGACAAAATATCCAACTATTTTGTAAAATCAGTATAAGAAGCTGCGGTTGGTTCGCGTTATGGAAGCAACCAACTACTGTATAGCAAAGAATTTGATTCTATAACTGTAATATAATAGAACATATTTTTAATTTATTAAATAATAGTGCTATACTATAATATAATTAGGTTATAATTAATCTAGAAAAGGTGTGCAGCTAGGCGCGACCTGGCTTGCTGTAGCGCTTACACATTTTCAGCAAATCTAGGGTATAAGGATGGTAAAAATGAGCAGCAAACAAACTAGAACAGATGTTATCTTAATTGGCGCTGGAATTATGAGCGCCACTTTAGGGACACTGCTAAAAGAATTAGCACCGGAATGGGAGATTACAGTGTTTGAAAGGCTCGCAAACGCAGGGGAGGAAAGCTCCAACGAATGGAACAATGCCGGAACGGGGCATGCGGCACTGTGCGAGCTGAATTACACGGTCGAAAAACCAGATGGATCTGTAGATGTAAGCAAAGCTATAAAAATTAATGAACAGTTTCAAGTTTCATTGCAGTTTTGGTCTTATCTTGTAAACAGCCAATTGATCAATAATCCAAAAGATTTTATTATGCCATTGCCCCATATGAGTTTAGTACAAGGGGAACAAAATGTAAAGTTTTTAAAGAAACGTTTTGAAGCGCTGGTGAACAACCCGCTATTTGAGGGAATGGAATTTTCCGATGATCCGGAAAAATTGCGGGAATGGGTTCCGCTTATTATGAAAGATCGGACAGTGAATGAACCGATCGCAGCAACGAGAATCGAATCGGGAACGGATGTCAACTTCGGCGCTTTAACGCGCATGTTGTTTGACCACCTAAAGAACAAAAATGTTGATATCAGATACAGACATCACGTTGATGATATAAAACGCACGAGCGACGGCTCATGGGAATTGAAAGTGCGCAATCTCGACAGCGGCGCTGTTGAGCGCCACGTTGCCAAATTCGTCTTTTTAGGTGCCGGTGGAGGAAGTCTGCATTTATTGCAAAAATCCGGCATTCCTGAAGGAAGAGGCATCGGAGGATTCCCGGTAAGCGGAATATTTATGGTGTGCAACAATCCAGAGGTGGTTGAACAGCACCATGCAAAAGTGTATGGTAAAGCGAAGGTTGGCGCACCGCCAATGTCGGTTCCGCATCTTGACACGCGGTATATCGACAATAAAAAATCGTTGCTGTTTGGACCATTTGCCGGCTTTTCGCCAAAGTTTTTGAAAAACGGCTCGATGTTCGATTTGATCACTTCCGTTAAACCGCATAATCTTTTAACGATGTTGGCGGCGGGGGCCAAAAATATGGCATTGACTAAATACTTGATCGAGCAAGTGATGTTATCGAAAGAACAGCGCATGGAAGAGCTGCGGGAATTTGTCCCGACCGCCAAAAGCGAGGATTGGGATTTAATCGTGGCGGGCCAACGTGTGCAAGTGATCAAAGATACGGAAGCTGGCGGCAAAGGAACGCTGCAATTTGGTACAGAAGTAGTGAGTGCGGCTGATGGTTCGATCGCGGCATTGCTCGGCGCTTCTCCGGGTGCTTCCACCGCCGTCCATGTCATGCTTGAAGTGCTCACAAAATGCTTCCCTGAGCATATGAAAGAATGGGAACCGAAAATTAAGGAAATGATTCCTTCTTACGGCGTGTCGCTAATGAAAAATCCAGGGCTTCTGCGCGAAATTCAAGCTTCAACAGCCCGGGCGCTCGGTTTAAACGAAAGTTCAGCGTCAAAGGCAACCGACGGAGCATCACTAGTAACAGCGAATGTATAGAATATGATCATTGGTAAGGGACTGGCTCAGTATCGATCAAAGGCGATGTTGAGCCGGTCCTTTCTTCATCAAAATTAAAAAAGTTATTTAAAGCCACGCAAACCAAAACAAACTCCTTATATTTTCAGAATGGAGAAGTTCACGCTACTCGTTTTCCTAATGGATCCGCATGTGTTCTCTGTGGAAGTGTGTCTGTAAACAGCAATAGCGAAAGAAGTGATTCGACGATCCATTGCCGAGAACGAGATCCCTCCCTGTAAATGGTTAAAATACTTTAAAATGAAGGTGGAAGAAGATAGTGTTTGAGAAAGGAGATAACCGATGAAAATTGCCATGATTCTTGTCGTCATTGTAGGAGTCGCCTCACTCTTAGGAACGATATTAGCAGCAAGAACGGTGGAGACAAATTACGGAAAGTCGATTAAACGGAATATCAAGAACTTGACTATGATTTATGTTGTTGTTATTGTAGGACTTCTCGCAGGATTGCTTTGGTACGCGTTCGTTGCGTTGTAGTGTTCGTAAAAGGTTTTGCCAGTGCCGAAGTTGTTAGCCCGTGAGCGCGTGTTGACTGGAGGAAGCTTGGGTGCATAGTAACCTCTTATTGACGGCAGCCCCCCTGTGTTGATTAACAAAAGGGGGAATAAACTTTGTTGGAGTTATCTTCCTTATTATGGAAATCAACATACAAACGGTGGTAAGGGGGGAAACGAAAGACGTTCCAAATGAGACTGCGATACAGAGAAACACGAAAAAACTTGATCGGTTAAAAGAGTTGTCAAGCATCAAAAATTATGGGGGACGATGTAAACTGAAACGAATTTGATTGTATTGTTCAATGTGTGAATTTTAACTGTTTTTTTCTTATCGGAAATAACCTGAATAGTTACCAAAGATAATAATTCTATTTTTTTGCATTCTCAATATAAAAGTAGATCCCCGCCTCTTTATGAATTTTCGGTGTAACGTCACCATGGGGTGTTGTGATGCGAATATTAGAGGTGTTGGTTGTTCCGCTATACACCGTGAATTCCTTTCCTGATTTTGCACGGATGTTCCAACTCACTTGGGTATGGTATTTGGGGCTATTGTTTTTTTGAATTACGGTGTATGGATTGGAACGGTACCAAGCAAATTGATGATTTTCTTTACTGATCGTGGCAGCTCCAACGGCGAGTCCATTCTCTACATTCTTTTGAAATAAGACAATCGTCTCTCCGTTTACGGTCGTTTTCTCTAAGAGGTCTTCCTTTTTAATCTCTTCTTTTTCTATGCCATCATTAATGGCCTCATTCTCTGTCTTGAACCACTGCAAATTATGATCAGCTAATGCCGAACAGCCACTAAGAATGGAGATAATCAATATACATAACTGTAGATGAGCAAATTCACTAACATAAATTGACAACCAAACAAAAAAGGAGACATGAACCGGACTCCTTGGGTAAAATAGATGTGCTCAA
>NZ_JHVN01000026.1 GCF_000620165.1 Anoxybacillus tepidamans PS2 | reverse complement strand
TCTTCCCAACTCTGTTCGTGCTGTGGCTACCAACACCAAGAGGTGAAACATCTGAACCTTCGTGAATGGGAATGTCCATCTTGTGGAACCCATCACGATCGGGATCAGAACGCGAGTATCAATATTCTAAAAGAAGGACTGCGCTTGTTGTCGTGTTAGACAACGGAACCGTTGGGACGACGGGGATCGCCTACTAAGAGAACCGAAGGAGGCTTCGGTGTTCGTAGGAATCTCCCACTTTGAAACAAAGTGAAAGTGGGAGTAGTTCAACAGATGTGACAAAGCAAGAAGAGAAGCTGTTTGTATTTAACTTGCGGTATGCGGCCATCAATGTCGGGGCAGCGATTGGTCCATTGATGGGTTTAAAATTGGGAAGTGCCTCATCAACATCCGCTTTTTGGCTGACAGCTGCTATATATGCGATATACGGGATCTCGTTGTTGTTCATGTTTCGGTGGTATCCAATTGGCCTTTCGACTAATGAAGCAGAGGAGCACGTAACATTGCAGAAAGCTTGTCGAGTATTGGCACAAGATAAAATCTTCTTGCTTGCGATTATTGGCATTACGTTGGGGATGGCCGGATATTCGCAGTTTAATTCGACCATTCCTCAATATTTATCATCGCACGAAAACGGTGTAAAACTCTTCTCTTACTTGATCATTGTTAATGCGATTACGGTTTTAGTGACACAATATCCGGTTTCACGCATCGGCAAGCTATATTCGCCGATTGTTTCCATCGCCGTTGGAACCATTACAGTAGGAGTAGGTTTATGTTTATTCGGACTGTTTCATCAACCGCTGTTGTTAGTAGTATCGATGATTATTTTTACAGTCGGGGAAGTGATGATGTTTACGATGACCGATGTATTTGCCGATCAAATCGCTAAACCGGGCATGAAAGGGCTGTATTTTGGGGCGATGGGATTTACATCGATCGGAAATTCCCTCGGGCCGACGGTCGGCGGATTTCTTTTGTCGATATTCGGAGCTTCTCAAGGGATCTATTTATTCGGCTTACTTGCATTGCTAAGTTTTTTAGGCTTTCCGTTTCTATTATATGTGACCCATTTGTTGAAAGATAAAAGGCAACATATAGAATATAGCCTATAGATCCGTTATAATGTCAATTACAGACGTTAAATGACAAATAGTTAGGTGATGAACATGTTAACTCTCAACGATGTGTTGCAAGCAAAGGAAAAAATGAAAGGGACCGTCCATGAGACGCCGCTTGAATATTCGCAGACGTTTAGCCGATTTTCCAACAACGAAGTGTATATGAAGTTGGAAAACTTGCAAAAAACCGGGTCATTTAAAGTGCGTGGTTCGTTCAACAAAATTATGTCATTAAGCGAAGAAGAAAGAAAGCGGGGAGTTGTGGCCGCATCGGCGGGGAATCATGCACAAGGAGTAGCGTATTCCAGTACGATGATCGGCATTCCTTGTACGATTGTCATGCCCAAAAGAGCGCCGTTAAGCAAGGTGCAAGCGACGAAAGGATACGGAGCCGAGGTGATTTTACACGGCGATGTATTTGATGAATCGCTTGAATATGCCCTTGAATTGCAGCGACAACGCCAGGCGACGTTCGTGCATCCGTACGATGATTTAGCGGTTATGGCGGGACAAGGAACAATCGGTTTAGAAATTTTAGAGCAGCTTCCGGATGTCGATGTGGTGTTGTGCCCTGTCGGCGGCGGCGGGTTGCTTGCTGGATTAGCTTTTACGCTAAAACAGCTGAAGCCTTCCATTCAAGTATATGGAGTCGAGTCGTCTGCCTGTCCTGGGATGACGGCTGCCCTTCGTCATAAAAAGCCTGTGACGATTACGTCCTCTGATACGATTGCCGATGGCATCGCGGTGAAAAAGCCAGGCAATCTCACATATGAATATATTGAAAAATATGTTGATGGTGTTGTTTGCGTCGAGGAAGCGGAAATTTCGCGAACGATGCTATATTTGCTCGAGCGAAACAAACTTCTTGTCGAAGGGTCGGGAGCTTGTCCGATTGCTGCGTTATTATATCATAAGTTGCCATTTACCGGAAAAAAAGTAGTCGCTGTTTTAAGCGGAGGAAATGTGGACGTCACTCTGATCTCCCGCATTATTGAACGAGGGCTAGTGGAGTCTGGGAGATTCGTCACGTTTACAACTGTTATTTCTGATAAGCCGGGACAGTTAAACAAGCTTCTTCGCATTCTCGCTGAGCTTGAAGCAAATGTGATGTCCATTCACCATCAGCGAATTGGTGTGAAAGTGCTGCCTGGGCAAGCGGAAGTTCATTTTTCACTTGAGACGAAAAATCAAGATCATATTCACCAAATTCATCAAGTGTTAACGAAAGAGGGATACGACGTCGAATTTTTTCAATAAAACAGAAAAGGGTGGCTTTTCGCCATCCTTTTTTAATGCACGATAGATGTTGATGATAGTTTTGTTTGCCCGATTCCTTCATGCGCCATCTTCGCTTTTAAACTCTCCAAGATGTAAAGGCCGACCATGCCGACGAGTTCTGCATCATCCATTTCCTCAATAAGTTGAAGCAAGTCTTGTCGGCTCAATTCTTCTAAAATCGACATCGTCATAATTTCTACATCTTCCTCGTCTCCTGTCAGACGATCTTTATAGTATTCGTACAACTCATCTACAAATTTCATAGTAAGCCCTCCGGTTAGTCAATGAGCGTTTTTATTGCCCATCCGCTCCGTTAGGCGTCACGCGGCGAACATGTTCATCGCTTTTTGTTCTCGCTTGCTTTGCCTTCTCATTGACGAGTTGTTTTTGATCTACCTCTTGTGACGGAGTTTGTTTGTTTGTCATGTTTCCACCTCATTTCTGAAAATGTTGCGCATGTTTGATAAACATTTCGGGTTGCTCAATCAACCCGCAGGCAGCGCATTGCACTCGATAGTCAGGACCGCGGTACGGGAGATGAAAAGGATCAAGTGTGTCATTGGAATATTCATGTTCAATTTCTCCTGTTTGTGGATGGAGTTTGACAGCCCGCGCACGTTGTTCAATTAAATTAAAACGAGTACGGTTTGTTTTGCAGTTCGGACATAACATCGGTTCCAAAACGGTCACCTCCTTTTCTTATCTTTTAAAAAGAATGTATATATTATGCATAAAACAAGCATTTTTTTCATAAAAATAGAGGAATTGAACAAGAGAGCACGAATGAAGAAGCAAGATAAAGGGGGAAGACAATAATGCAAAAAGCGGTTGAATTAAAACATCGAGGGATGGTGTTGCGCGGCATGGAACACATCCCTGATCGGATGGAAGAAGGTAAAGTGCCTGCACTTATTTTATTTCATGGCTTTACCGGGACAAAGCTTGAGCCGCATCGCTTATTTCTTAAAATATCGCGAGCGCTTGAACGACAAAATATCGCTAGTTTTCGTTTTGATTTTTTAGGAAGCGGGGAAAGTGACGGGAATTTTGAAGATATGACTTTATCAAAAGAGATCGAGGAAGCGCATGCGATCATCGATTTTGTAAAAAAGGATCAAAGGATTGATACTTCGCGCATTTATTTACTTGGCCTGAGCATGGGGGGACTTGTTGCGAGCGTTGTAGCAGGGGACCGGCCAGCGGATATAATAAAATTAGTATTGCTGGCCCCACCCGGAAACATGTATGAGCTGATTAAACAAACAGCAGCCCAAACAAGTATCGATGTCACGGCTCCTTATCATGACCACGGCGGCAACTTAGTGGGGCGCGCCTTTCTCGAAGACTTACAAACGATCGATGCGTTTGAACGTGCCAAACCGTATCAAGGTCCTGTATTGCTTATTCACGGAACGAATGATGAGGTAGTGCCGTGTTATGTAAGTAATATGTACCGCGAAAGATGCTACGGCGAGCAAGCGAACGTCCACTTCATTGCCGGGGCGAATCATACATTCGATGGACATAAGTGGGAGGAAGAGCTAATCGAGGCGGTTGTGCAATTTTTGACCGAATGCATTTGAAATGAAAGGAGAGCGTCAATGAAGTATGTGAAAGAATTTTTTTCGGTAAAAGACGTGGCAATGATGTCTGCAACCGCCTTCATATCTGTTGTTCTGATGATTAATTATGCTAAAAGCGCGACGGTGCTGCTTCCATTTCTAATTGGAGTTATTCTTTATATTTTAAGCGAATATTTAACGCACCGTTTTATCTTTCACATGAAGTCGCCGCGTCATCCATTTCTTCTTGCCTTAATGAAACGGTTGCATTATGACCACCATACCGATCCGAACAATGTAGAACTGCTCTTTTTGCCGATTTGGTATAGTCTCCCGCAAATGTTTTTTGTCAGCATCATTACTTACATTCTTTCCGACGAAGTTTCTTACGCATTTGCGATATACACTGGCTTGTCGTTTACCTTGCTTTATTACGAGTGGACGCATTATGTCGCTCACCGGCCTATTCAACCGCGCACCCGCTTTGGGAAATGGATGAAAAAAATCCATATGTGGCACCATTTTAAGAACGAGAACTACTGGTTTGGCGTTACGAATCCATCGCTTGATATCATGTTTGGCACGTTCAAGAATGAAAAAGACGTTCCCCGGAGCGAAACAGCGAAACAGCTGCTTAATAAACGATAAAAACTAGGGTGTCCTTAAGAGGGACACCCTTCATTTAGGCACGATTAAAGCGAGCGAAAAACATCATTCCAATATTTCGTCTCTCTCATAGCTTTTTGATCGGAAAGAACCTCGCCCGGCGCGTTGCCTTTACCAATTAAATAGCCCATATATTCAAGCCCAACAAATTGAAAAATATATTGGAACTGCTGAATGAGCGGCAGTCCTTTAATATATGGATCGTCACCGCCGCAAATGGCGACGAACGCCTTTTTTGCCTTCATTTCCTCTTTAAAAGAAAATCTCGGGTCGCGCAAGCTTTGTGACCAACGATCAACAAATAGCTTCATTTGCCCAGTCATTCCGTACCAGTAAATAGGGGTAGCGAAAATTAATACGTCATGTTGGCGGACGAGTTCAATGATTTGATCGTAGTCGTCTGCTACCTCGGTAAATCCGCCTGGTGTATGCCGTTTATCAACAATCGGTCGAATTGAAAAATTTCTTAAATCGATTCTTGTATGAGCCACTCCTTCCAACAAAACGTTAATGAGTTGTTCCGTGTTCCCGTTTTCGCGCGAGCTCCCGTTGAGCACTAATATATTTGCCACTGTATCAACCTCTTTCTGTTTTTTGTCAAAAATTATTATAAAGGACGATTGACATGATTGCCTTCTATTCATTATTTTATAAATAGTTAAAATGTTTATTTTTTTCTGAATTTGTGTTAGTATAAAAAGCAAAGGAGACTTTTCATGGCGGAAAAATCGTTAAGAGACCGAATTATTGATACCGCGTTACGCCTTTTTGAACAACACGGCTATCACGGGGTCACTGTTGACCGAATTGTGACAGAAAGCAACACTTCAAAAGGCGGCTTTTATCATAACTTCAAATCGAAAGATGAACTTCTTTACCACATCCACGACGTATTTATTACATATGTATTGAATAAAGCACAGGATGCCTACCAAAACTACCAGACTCCTACTCAACGATTATGCGCAATCATTCAATCATTTGTAAAGGTATTCCATTTGTATAAGCCGCATATTACCGTATTTTATCAAGAAAGCACATATTTAAAGCCAGAATACTCACAAAAAATTAATGAAAAACGCGATGAGTTTAAGCAAGTGATTTTTCGGGTCATTCGTGAAGGGATTGAAGCAGGGGAGTTCCGGCCGGAATTGTCAGCAGAGATTACAGGCATGAGCATTATGGGCATGGTCAACTGGACCTATAAATGGTATAACCCTAAAGGGCCGATGACGATTGAGCAAATCGCTAGCTATTTTACCGATTTTATTTTGCATTCGGTTCTTACAGAAGAAGCAAAGAAAAAACTAGAACATCATTGTTTCTTTATAAAGCATAACAAAAGTCTTGTTTGAACTGTGGAAAAATGATTACTTTCTGTACAATTGCTTTTTAGTAAGGCAATCAAACCAACTAGTCGGTCTTGTCCATTTTTAAAACCGACTAGTCGGTTTTAAATAATCATGTAATAAATGGGGGAGAGAGCATGAATTTTGAATTGACAAAAGAACAGCAAATGATTAAAGACATGGTGCGTGAATTTGCGGAGAAGGAAATTGCGCCAAACGCGGCGAAATGGGATGAAGAAGCCTATTTTCCTGTCGAAGTGTTCAAAAAAATGGGCGAGCTAGGTCTATTAGGCATTCCTTTTCCGGAACAATATGGCGGCTCAGGAGGAGATACCATTTCCTATGCCATCGCCGTCGAAGAAATCGGCCGCGCCTGCGGAGGGACGGGACTCAGTTACGCAGCTGCCGTTTCTCTTGGTGCAAGCCCAATCTACTATTTTGGCACCGAAGAACAAAAGCAAAAATGGCTCGTTCCAATGGCTAAAGGCGAGACGCTAGGCGCTTTCGGATTGACCGAGCCAAACGCGGGCTCTGATGCTGGCGGAACGCGGACAAGAGCGGTTCTTGATGGCGATGAATACGTGATCAACGGAGAAAAGTGCTGGATTACAAACGCTGGACATGCAAGGCAAGTGATTGTGACAGCTGTGACTGGAAAGGATGAGAGAGGAAAAAACATTATTTCAGCGATTATTGTTCCAACGAATGCCCCTGGGTTTACGATCCGCTGCAACTACGATAAGATGGGGGTCCGCGCTTCTAATACGTGCGAACTTGTGCTTGAGAACGTGCGTGTGCCGAAAGAAAACGTGTTGGGAGATCCGACCAAAGGATTTAAGCAATTTTTATACACTCTTGATGGAGGGCGGATTTCGATTGCGGCCCTTGCTGTAGGGATTGCGCAAGCTGCTTTTGAGAAAGCGCTTCAATACGCGAAAGAACGCGTGCAATTTGGCCAATCGATTTCCAAGTTTCAAGCGATTCAGTTTAAACTGGCGGATATGGCGATGGAAATTGAGCTTGCCCGCAACATGGTGTACAAAGCGGCTTGGCTAAAGGACAAAGGGAAACCGTTTACAAAAGAAGCGTCTTTTGCAAAACTGTTTGCCTCTGAAGCAGGGTTTCGCGCTTGCAATCAGGCGATTCAAATCCACGGTGGCTACGGCTACATGAAGGAATATGGGGTGGAGCGCCATTTGCGCGATATGAAACTCATGGAAATCGGCGAAGGCACATCGGAAGTACAACGGCTTGTCATCGCTCGCCAGCTCGGATGCTAAAAGATAGGAAAATGGCATATGTTGAATTTGGGACAAAGGGGGCATTTTATGGGCGACATGTTGAATATGACTGTTGGAAAACTATTAGAAGAAAAAGCGAGATTACATCCAGACCATGAAGCGGTTGTATATGCGGACCGCGGGCTCAGAATGACGTACAAACAGTTTGATGAATATTGCCGCCTTGTTGCTCGCGCTTTAATGAAACTAGGCGTGGAGGCGGGGGAACATATCGCTGTTTGGGCGACAAACACTCCAGAATGGCTCGCTTTGCAGTTTGCGACAGGAAAAATGGGTGCTGTCCTCGTCACGGTCAACACGAACTATCGTACTGCCGAATTGGAGTATTTGCTCAAACAATCAGATTCGACGACGCTTCTTTTGATCGAACAATATCGTGATTCCTCTTATATTGACATGATTTATGAAATCGCTCCGGAGCTGCGTGAATGCCAACCAGGTCAGCTTCAGGCAAAAAGGCTACCGAAGTTGAAAAATGTCATCGTTCTCGGTGACAAGCGTTATCCAGGCATGTATTCATGGAACGACATTCTTGCGATGGCGCACGATGTAACGGAAGAAGAGCTAGACGAACGAATGAATTTCCTCGACCCGCACGATGTCATCAACATGCAATACACCTCAGGAACGACAGGATTTCCAAAAGGAGTCATGCTTACTCATTATAACATTGTTAACAACGCCTACAACATCGCCCAGTGTATGAAACTTACGAAAGATGATCGTTTATGCATCCCGGTGCCGTTTTTCCACTGCTTTGGCTGCGTGCTCGGCACGTTAGCGTGCGTCTCGGTCGGAGCGACGATGGTGCCGCTGCAAGAGTTTAACGCGAAACAAGTGCTGCAAACGGTCCAAGACGAAAAATGCACAGCCTTACATGGTGTGCCAACGATGTTTATTGCCGAGCTTAATGACCCTGATTTTGAAAAATACGATCTGTCTTCATTGCGGACAGGAATTATGGCTGGATCGAACTGCCCGATCGAAGTGATGAAGGCGGTCATCGAAAAAATGGGAGCAAAAGAAATTACAATCGCTTATGGCCAAACGGAGTCTTCACCGGTAATTACACAAACAAGAACGGATGATCCGATTCATTTGCGTGTCGAAACTGTTGGCCGTGCTCTTCCGAACGTAGAAGTGAAAATCGTAGAACCGGGAACAAACAAAGAGGTGCCTCGCGGCGTGCAAGGAGAGTTGTGTACGCGCGGTTATCACGTCATGAAAGGATATTATAACAATCCAGAAGCAACAAAAGAAGCGATCGATGAGGAAGGCTGGCTCCATACGGGCGATTTGGCAGTCATGGACGAAAATGGGTACTGCCGTATTACAGGGCGGTTAAAGGATATGATTATCCGCGGCGGAGAAAACATTTATCCGCGCGAAATCGAAGAGTTTTTATACAAACATCCGAAAATACTAGACGTTCAGGTTGTCGGCGTTCCCGATGAAAAGTACGGAGAAGAAGTAATGGCGTGGATTATTTTAAAAGAAGGACAGACAGCTACCGCAGAGGAAATTCGCGAATTTTGCCGCGGGAAAATTTCGCGCCATAAAATTCCACGCTACATCGAATTTACCAATTCTTATCCGATGACCGCATCAGGAAAAATTCAAAAATTCAAATTGCGCGAACAAGCGAGACAGCTCCTTGATGCTAAGTCAATGAAAGAATAGGGGGATTGTATGTTTTCAAAAATTTTAATTGCCAACCGTGGAGAGATTGCCGTACGTGTCATTCGCACGTGTCAGAAGCTAGGCATTCAAACGGTAGCCGTATACTCCGAAGCAGATGCCGATTCGCTCCATGTGAAGTGTGCGGATGAAGCGCATTTAATTGGGAAGCCGCGCGTCAGTGAGAGTTATTTAAATATTGAAAAAATCATTGAAGTGGCTAAAGCCACGAAAGCGGAAGCCATTCACCCTGGCTACGGGTTATTATCGGAGAATCCGACGTTTGCCCGCCGCTGCGAAGAAGAAGGAATTGTGTTCATCGGACCGAACGCGGACGTGATTGCGCGCATGGGCAGCAAAATTGAATCGCGCAAAACGATGGCGGAAGCGGGCGTGCCGATTGTGCCGGGCATTTCCCATCCGCTCCAAGACGCGGATGAAGCGGCGAAAATCGCGGAATCGATCGGCTATCCGATCATGCTGAAAGCTTCCGCAGGTGGCGGAGGCATCGGCATGCAAGTCGTTCACAATGGAGAAGAACTGCGCAAAGCATTTGAAGGCAATCAAAAGCGAGCGGCTTCTTTCTTTGGCGACGGCGCGATGTATTTAGAAAAATATATTGCCAATCCAAGACATGTTGAAATTCAAATTTTAGCAGACCAGCACGGCAATTGCTTGTATTTATGGGAGCGTGAATGCTCGATTCAGCGCCGTCACCAAAAGGTGATTGAAGAGGCTCCGTCTCCGTTTTTAGACGAAGAAACGCGGCGGAAAATGGGAGAAACAGCGGTGCGGGCGGCCCAATATATCGGTTATACGAATGCGGGAACGATTGAGTTTCTCGTCGATGAAGAGAAAAATTTTTATTTCCTAGAGATGAACACACGGCTTCAAGTCGAGCATCCGGTTACGGAAGAAATTACGGGCCTTGATCTTGTCGAAGAGCAGCTGCGCGTTGCCGCTGGAGAGAAACTGCGCTATACGCAGGAAGATATCCGCTGCGAGGGGCACGCGATTGAAGTGCGCATTTATGCTGAAGACCCGAAGACGTTTTTCCCGTCACCAGGAACGCTCACCGCTTTCGAGCTGCCAGAAGGAGAGTATATTCGCAACGAAACGGCAGTCGCAACAGGCATGACGGTCACGCCGTTTTACGACCCGATGATTGCAAAGTTGATCACAAAAGGCGGAACACGCCAAGAAGCGATTGTTCGTATGCTACAGGCACTTGATGCGTATCGCATTGAAGGGATTAAAACAAATATTCCGATGTTGAAAGAAGTGTTATCGCATCCGGAGTTTCAAGCAGGTCATACAACCACTCATTTTGTTAACATTCATTTGCATAAATCGTCTATTAAATAGAGAATTCTTTAAATATATGTCTTCTGCTTCTGACAAGGAGGCAGAAGACAGTACATAAAGATTAAGAAATGGAGGAAGATGTGAAATGAAACAAGTAGTTGCAACAATGGCAGGAAATGTTTGGAAAATTGTCGTTTCTGTTGGTGAACAAATAGAGGAAGGACAGGACGTAGTTATTTTAGAATCGATGAAAATGGAAATCCCGATTGCCGCTGAAACAAGTGGAACAGTGAAGGAAATTCATGTACAGGAAGGCGATTTCGTCAATGAAGGAGATGTATTGCTTGATCTTGAATAAGAGGTGAGTACGCGTGAAGAAATGGCCGGAACATATCACCATTAAAGAAGTGGGACCGCGCGATGGTTTGCAGAATGAATCAACTGCCATCGCGACAGAAGACAAAATTGCTTGGATTAATAAGCTTTCAAAAACAGGATTAACATACATTGAAATTACGTCATTCGTCCATCCAAAATGGATTCCGCAGCTGGCCGATGCTTTCAGCGTGGCAACAAGCATTGAGCGAGTTCCGGGGGTGACTTACGCGGCGCTTGTTCCGAATCAAAAAGGCTTAGAAAAAGCGCTGGAATCCGAAGTGGACGAAGTGTCCGTGTTTATGTCGGCAAGCGAAACGCATAATCGAAAAAACATTAATAAATCGATTGCTGATACATTTCCAGTACTCTCGGAAGTTGTCCGTGAAGCAAAAAGCGCTAGCAAAACGGTGCGGGGATACGTTTCAACTGTCTTTGGTTGTCCATATGAAGGAGCGATTTCGGTAGAGCAAGTGATGAAAGTGGCAGAAAAGCTGTTTGAAATGGGCATTGATGAACTTTCTTTAGGGGATACGATCGGTGTCGCGACACCGCGCCAAGTCGAGTTGGTACTTGATTCGTTTTTGCAGCGGTTTCCAAAAGAAAAGGTAGCCATGCATTTTCATGATACACGCGGAACGGCGCTTGCGAATGTGCTCATTTCATTAGAAATGGGAATTACTACATTTGATAGTTCCCTTGGCGGCCTAGGGGGATGCCCATATGCACCGGGCGCTTCAGGAAACGTAGCGACCGACGATTTACTCTATATGCTTGAAGGCATGGGGATTGCAACTGGCATTGACCGCGAGCGCTTAACAGATGCGGCTTTGTTTATTCAAAATAAAATCGGGCGAGCGCTCAATAGCCATCATTTGCAGACCATATCATGCGGCTCGTGATCGAATAGGGGGGATTTGCGGTGGAATGCGTTCTTTATTCTGCTGATAATGGCATCGCTACCATTACGCTTCATCGCCCGCAGGCGGCTAATGCACTATCGATTGCTATGTTAAATGAGCTAGGACACATACTGCAACAGCTGAAGTTTGACCGTGCGATTCGCTGTGTGATTGTCACCGGTAGCGGGGAAAAAGCGTTTTGTGCCGGCGCCGATTTGAAAGAGCGGGCAGGTATGAATGAAGCGCAAGTGAGAAAGACAGTGGCTCTTATTCGTGATACGATCAATGAATTTGAGCAACTTCCGCAGCCTGTCATTTGCGCGATCAATGGTTCAGCGTTTGGCGGGGGGCTTGAACTCGCGTTAGCGTGCGACATTCGCATCGCATCCGAACAGGCGCAGCTCGGTTTGACGGAAACATCGCTCGGAATTATTCCTGGAGCTGGGGGGACGCAACGGTTGCCGCGTTTAATTGGCAAAGGAAAGGCAAAAGAAATGATTTTCACTGCGAGGCGGTTGACCGCGGCTGAAGCGGCGCAAGTTGGGCTTGTCGAGCATGTTGTTCCACATGGACAGCTTCTAGAAAAAGCATTCGAAATTGCTGAACAAATTGTGCAAAATGCGCCGATTGCCATCACCCAAGCGAAACTTGCGATGAACCGCGGCCTTGAAGTGGATCTTGCTACCGGGCTCAAAATCGAACAAATGGCCTATGAAATCACGATCCCAACAAAAGATCGCTTGGAAGGGTTGCAAGCGTTTAAAGAAAAACGCAAACCAATCTACAAAGGAGAGTAAGGGGGAGGAACTTGTGATCAACGGACAAGAAAAAACACTTACTGAAAAGCTTGTGGAGCGCATTGAAAAAATTGAACAAGGCGGTGCCCCAAAATACCATCAAAAAAATGCCGAGCAGGGAAAACTTTTTGTGCGCGACCGTCTTAAGCTTTTGTTTGACGATGGCATGGAATTTGAAGATGCATTATTTGCCAATTGCATGGCCGAGGGCCTTCCTGCCGATGGCGTTGTGACTGGCGTGGGTAAAATTAATGGCCAAACGGTATGCGTCATGGCGAACGATTCAACAGTGAAGGCCGGATCGTGGGGAGCGCGGACGGTTGAAAAAATTATTCGCATTCAAGAAACCGCGGAAAAGTTACGTTGCCCAATTCTTTATCTTGTCGATTCAGCAGGAGCGCGCATTACCGATCAGATTGAAATGTTTCCAGGCCGCCGCGGAGCCGGACGCATTTTTTACAACCAAGTAAAACTGTCAGGAAAAGTGCCGCAAATTTGTTTGTTGTTTGGTCCATCAGCGGCGGGCGGCGCTTACATTCCAGCGTTTTGTGACATCGTGATTATGGTTGAAGGGAACGCCTCCATGTATTTAGGGTCGCCGCGCATGGCGGAAATGGTCATTGGCGAAAAAGTGACGCTTGAGGAAATGGGCGGTGCGCGCATGCATTGCAGCGTGTCCGGTTGCGGCGATGTGCTTGTGAAAACGGAGGAAGAAGCGATTCAATTTGCACGCAAATATTTATCGTATTTTCCGGCTAATTATACCGAAAAACCGCCTGTTGGCGAGGCGAAGCCAGCAAAATCGTTCGAGAAAACGATTGAAGATATTTTGCCGGCCAACCAAAACGCACCGTTTAATATGTATGACTTAATTGAACGTTTCGTTGACGAAGGGTCGTTTTGCGAGATTAAAAAGTTGTTTGCGCCTGAGCTGATTACCGGCCTTGCTCGGTTAAACGGACAGCCGATCGGGATTATCGCGAACCAGCCGCGCGTCAAGGGCGGTGTGCTGTTCCACGATTCTGCCGATAAAGCGGCGAAATTTATTACCCTTTGTGATGCGTTCCATATCCCTCTTTTATTTTTAGCCGACATTCCAGGATTTATGATCGGTACGAAGGTGGAGCGGGCAGGCATTATTCGGCACGGGGCGAAAATGATTTCGGCGATGTCGGAAGCGACGGTTCCGAAAATTTCCGTCATTGTACGCAAAGCTTATGGAGCGGGTTTGTATGCAATGGCGGGTCCAGCGTTTGAACCGGATTGCTGCTTAGCGTTTCCAAACGCGCAAATTGCAGTAATGGGACCAGAAGCAGCGGTCAATGCCGTATATGCTAACAAAATTGCCGAGCTTCCAGAAGGAGAGCGCGCTGCGTTTATCGAGCAGAAACGGGAAGAGTACCGTCGTGATATTGATATCTATCGTTTGGCTTCCGAAATGGTAGTCGATGGCATCATTGCTCCAAATACGCTTCGTGAAGAACTTATTCGTCGCTTTGACGCATACATGTCGAAATATATAGTGTTTTCTGAGAGAAAACACGGGGTTTATCCAGTGTAGCCAATCAAAATAACGAATAGATGCTTGCAAAATCGCAAAAGATTATGTATGATAGTAATCACCCGCTGCGTTGTACGTGAGAGAATGAAGTTTCAACCGATGACTGTAAAAAGGGAGTTCTACATCGAAGCCGGAATGTCATGCCTCCATATTTCGAATGCTGAGGACGACAAGAACGCTTCTGCGAACACCCACGTAGTGGAGTGTGGTTGAGAAACTCCATTCACCAAACGGCAATCGCGGCATCTTTTGTCACAATTATAAGAGCCGATCTCTTATATAATAGCGGGGTCGGTTTAAAAGTAGAAATATCAAAAAGCAGTCCCATTCGCAAATGAGTGGGACTGCTTTTTTGGTTAATTTTGAAAAATTCATAGTTGGAAGTGACATACTGTTTCAACGGGCACTTATGTTGAATAAGTTGATACAAAGAAACACTCAGGGCGTTTGCTGCTCTGAGTGTTTTACTATACTAATGATGAAATGAATTCACCTTTCAGCTGTCAATGACTATACAAAATCGATCGTGTTACTTATAGGGAAAATCGTCTGTTTTATTGTTTATTTCGCTTTTATGAAATTTTGATTAATTTTTTCTCATTGTTTTCTTAGTTGATTTGTTTAAAAAACATGCTATAATAACTTTTCGTATGAAAATAATTCGTATTGAAACTATTTTAATCCGAATGAAAGGGGGGTGGCGATGGAAAAGGCAGGTCGGGAAATTATGTACTCCATTTTTCGTATCCGCAAAGCATTTTACCGGCTGATTCGTGAGGATGCTACGAGGGTTGGAATTACCGAATTGCAGCTTATTATTCTTTACACCTTGTCTAAAAATGATAGCATTCGTTTAAACGACTTGGCGGATACGTTAAATATGAGCAACAGCACCGTGAGTGGGACGATTGACCGGCTTGTTGGAGCCGGTTTAGTGGCGCGTGAAACAGCCAAAGAGGACCGTCGTGCCGTCACGCTTCGCTTGACAAATCAAGGAGAAGAAAAGTTGAAGGAAGCGTTCAATGATCAATCGGTTCTTGTAGAGCGGTTGCGGAAAGTAGAAACGATGATCGGTGAACATGAGATTGAAAAGTTATTGTCCACTCACCAGGAGATTCGGCGGATTTTATTAGGGGAGGAATAAAAAGTGAATTTGAAGCGTTTAATCACCTTAAATATCGTTGTTCTTATTTTATTGGTTGCAGGGGGATTCGCTGGTTACTATTACGTCAATGAAACAACAAACTATATAAAAACAGATAATGCGCGAATTGATGGACAGCCGATTTCCATTGCACCGCCTGTTGCCGGAAAACTGATTAGTTGGTCAGGAGATATCGGCAAAACATTCGATAGCGGCGATAAAATTGGCGAAGTATCCGATGGCCAACATAACATCCCGGTTACAGTACCTCACCATATGACTATTGTTCAGCAAAATGTGGTTGCCAACTCTTTCGTTGCTCCAGGTGTGGCGTTAGCAAGAGGGTATGACTTATCGCATTTATGGGTGACGGCTAATATTGAAGAAACGAAAATTGAAGATGTTAAAGTAGGCCAAGATGTTGATATTTATGTCGATGCCTATCCAGATCGCAAATTTACGGGAACTGTAGAAAAGCTTGGCTTTGCTACAGCAAACACATTCAGCTTATTGCCAAGTTCGAACGCCACTGGCAACTATACGAAAGTAACGCAAGTGATCCCGATTACAATTTCAATTGACAATTACAACGGCGCGGAATTAGTACCAGGGATGAACGTTACCGTTCGCATTCATAAGTAGGTGATAAATATGTCCACATTTTTAACGGGATATATTATTTTTTCGATTATCATTCTCGGATTATTCAATTATATGATCCGGAAAAGAAGAGATGTTGCCAGCCGACAAGAACAAGAAAGGACGGAATCTCATCATCCGGCTGCTTCTTTGCCGCAACAGGAAATGCAAACTGGCCAAAAACAACAGGAGGCGCAACTCGGCCAAAGCCGGACCAAAATTGTCGTGACCATCATGCTTGGAGCGTTTGTTGCGATTTTAAACCAAACGCTCATTAATGTGGCGCTTCCGCATATGATGAGCGACTTTAATGTTGAAACATCAACGATTCAATGGCTCGTGACGGGATATATGCTCGTCAACGGTGTATTGATCCCGATTAGCCCGTTTTTAATCGCTAAATTTCCGACGAAAAAACTGTTCCTTTCGGGAATGGCGTTCTTTACTGTGGGAGCGCTTATTTGCTCGTTTGCTCCTTCATTTGCGGTTATTTTGACGGGACGGTTAATTCAAGCAGTAGGTGCCGGCATTATTATGCAGTTAATGATGGTAATTATGTTAAGCATTTTCCCGCCGGAAAAACGCGGCGTAGCGATGGGAACAGTAGGAATTGCGATGATGTTTGCTCCGGCGGTGGGTCCAACCTTATCCGGTTGGCTTGTCGAGCATTATTCGTGGCGTCTTCTTTTTGACATCGTGCTTCCTTTTGCGATAATCGATATGGTGCTAGCCTCTCTTTGGATGAAAAATACTCCGAAAACCGCCAAACCGACATTGGATGTCCGCGGAGCGGTCTACTCGACGCTTGGATTTGGCGGCGTATTATACGGTTTTAGTGAAGCGGGAAGCAACGGCTGGGGAAGCGCCGAAGTAGCCATTTCCATCGCGATTGGATTAATTTTTATTATTTTGTTTACGTGGCGTTGCTTTACAGTAGAGCAGCCGATTTTAAATTTGCGCGTATTTAAATACAACATTTTCACATTAACAACAATTATTGGTTGCGTCTTGAATATGGCTTTATTTGCCGCGATGGTTCTTCTTCCTGTATATTTGCAAAACATTCGCGGTTTTACGCCGCTTGATTCCGGTCTTTTGCTTTTGCCGGGAGCCATTGTCATGGCGATTATGTCTCCGATTTCCGGGATGATTTTCGACCGGATTGGCGCGCGCTGGCTTGCGATTGTTGGATTGACGATTACCGTTGTTACGACATGGGAATTTAGTCAACTCACATTAGACACGCCATATGAGCATATTTTATGGTTATACATTTTCCGGATGCTTGGCATGTCGATGCTGTCAATGACGATTATGACGGCTGGGCTGAATCAACTGCCGCGCCATCTATATAGTCATGGCACAGCGACGGCGAACACGCTTCGTCAAGTGGCTTCTTCTTTGGGCACCGCTTTTCTTGTGACGGTGATGTCGAACCGAGCGAAATTTCATGCGGAAAGCTATCGCAATGAACTGACAACCGATAATCCGATTGCAACTGACATTGTCGCACAATTGAAGCGGTTGATTCCAAGCGATGAGGCTGTGACCCAGCTGTTATACGGCATGGTTCAGCAGCGTTCTGCAGTCGAGGGGATTAATGATGCATTTATTGTTGCGACAGTACTTGCCTTGTTGGCACTTGTCTTAGCATTTTTCTTAAAAGGAAAAAAGAATAATAGTGCTTCATCTTCTTAAGCCACCTTTTTACAAGGTGGTTTTCTTATTATAAACAGACACAAAATAGCAACTTCTCTCGAATAAATATAGATGCGGCGAAATAAAGAGCGCATTTTAAAGTATATTTGGCTAGTTGCGTCCCTAAGACCGCTACAACATTGATATACGGCATGGATACGGGGGGAGAGTGGCTTGGAAAAAAGTCGGCTAGAAAAGAGGAAAAAGAAAAGAAAACGATACATAGGGGCGAGTTTGTCCTTATTCATCTTATTGATTGTCGGAAGCTTTATATGGATTAAATGGTATATTGCCACGAGAGATATCAGTGCGCTCCAATCACCGCTGCCAGCGGCAACAATGATCTATGACAAGAACGGAAAGATCGCAAGTAAAATATCAAATTCAAAAATGGAGGCAGTGAAGATTGAGGAAATTCCCACTCATTTTTTAGAAGCAGTTGTAGCAACAGAGGATCGTCGCTTTTATGAGCACAATGGAGTTGATTATCATGGGGTATTGCGCGCGCTTGTTCGCAACATTCAAGCAGGAGAGTGGGCCGAAGGGGGGAAGTACGATTACGCAACAGCTGGCGAAAAACGTATTTTTGTCAAATGAAAAGACGCTTCGCAGAAAGTGGGAAGAGTGGTTTATCGCTAGAAAAATCGAGCAAACGTATTCGAAAAAAGAGATTTTAGAAATGTACGTTAACCGTGTTTACTTTGGTGAGGGAGCTTGGGGAGTGAAAAAAGCGGCAGAAACGTATTTCGGTAAGGATGTTTCCGAGTTGACAGTGAGCGAATCGGCGCTGCTTGCAGGTCTGATTAAAGCTCCTTCAGCCTTATCACCTGTTAGGCATTACAAAGAGGCTATTGCTAGAAGGAATATAGTGCTAGAACTAATGAAAGAACAAGGGTATATTGACGAAAAAACATTGCTGCGAGCCAAACAAGAGAAAATTATCATACAAAAAGAGAAGAGCGATCCTTATAAAGGAAACTATCCATATTATGTTGACTCCCTTATTGAGGAAGCAGTAAACCGTTACCATTTAACGCAAAACGAAGTGCTCTCTGGAGGTTTGCGCATCTACACAGAACTCGATCCTCATATGCAACAGGCACTTGAGGAAGTCTACAAAAATGATCGGTTATTTCCGGAAGGCACAAATGGACAAATGGTACAGAGCGGGGCGGTGCTGCTTGATCCGCGGACGGGGGGGATTACAGCGCTCATTGGTGGAAGGGGAGAACACGTTTTCCGTGGTTTTAACCGAGCGACACAGTTAAAGCGACAGCCGGGTTCGACAATGAAACCACTTGCTGTGTATACACCGGCTCTAGAACAGGGATATAGCGTGTTTGCCGAATTAAAAGATGAACCGTTTGATTTTAACGGATATCGTCCGGAAAATTACGACCATATGTACCGCGGCTCTGTATCCATGTATGAAGCGGTTATTCATTCTCTTAACGTTCCGGCTGTTTGGCTCCTTGATCAAATTGGAATTGAAAAAGGGGTGGATGCTGCAAAACGTTTCGGTATCCCTCTTACAGCCGCTGACCATTACTTAGGTCTTGCCCTAGGTGGACTGGAACACGGAGTATCTCCGTTGCAAATGGCACAAGCATATTCAGTGTTTCCAAATGAAGGTATGCGCACGGAAGCGCACATTATTACAAAAATCATTGATCGCGAGGGGAATGAAATTGCTAAATGGCGCCCTAAGAAGGTGAGAGTCACGACAAAAGAGGTGGCGCAAAAAATGACTTTCCTCCTCGAAGGTGTTGTAAGGGAGGGAACGGGACAGCGTGCATCGATTCCTGGAAGAGAATTGGCCGGAAAAACAGGTTCCACACAAGTCCCTATTGCCGGGGTGAACGGAGTTAAGGACCAGTGGTTTGTCGGTTTTACTCCAAACCTTGTTGGGGCGGTATGGCTTGGGTATGACAATACAGATAAGGATCATTATTTACAAACAACAAGCAGCCAAACAGTGGCGGTGATTTTCCGAGAGATGATGGAGAAAGCTCTTGAAGGAACGCCGGCCGATAGGTTTTCATATCCTGCAATCAAGCAAGAATTGCCACTATTGAAAAAGAAAGAAGAGCCAAAAGAAAAGAATAGGCATGAACAAGGGAAGGGCGACTGGAAGCCAAAATACCACCCTTTTCATGAACATAAACATTTTCACGAACATAAACAAAAGAAATGGAAGGAAAAAGGGAAACATCATAAACATGATGAATAAAACGGGGCAGCGTTGAAATACGCTTCCCCGTATTTTTTGTTCTAAAAAAAGGGATGGTGTCATATGTATAGGACAAGTTAAGAAAAGGGGGATTACAATGGCTTATTTCGGGTCAAAAGGTTGGCTTGTTCAACAGCTAAAGGAGATGGGCATTCGCCGCCATCCGGTAGAGAGACGAAAATTAGAAACGTATAAAACATCGGTTTTGTATGGACTATACCAAAAATACATACGAAAAAGCCATATTGCTCAATAAGGAAAATATCGCTAAAATAGGGATAGCAATGATCAAAGAAAAAAGGAGAGCAGTAATATGATTCACCATACTTGGTTAGAGCGTCCAACTATTAAGAAAGTAAAATGCATTCACACAAATGCGGAAAAATACGTCGTGAATCGCGTGTTAACTCCGGGGCAAACGTACGAGGTGAAAAACGAGACGGACGATTTTTATTTTATCATTGATAACACTGGAAAAATTGGCGGATTTTATAAAGATTATTTTGAAGAGGCGAATTAATCGCCTCTCTTTATTTGAGCTTTCTTGTCCCCGATGTATCGATAGATAGACTGACCTTTACGGTTTTTAGCGTATCCTTTTCTAAAGGAATTTTCCCGTTCACGCTTACTTTTTTCCAATCGTTAGGATTTTGTTGATACATGGTTTCAGAGAGATTCAACACATCAATATTATGTGCTTTTCCTAATTGATACAGCTGTCGTATTTCCTTTTCGACCGTTTTTTGGGCTAACTTGATTAGTTGCTTTTCCGTTAGTTGCTCCCGCAATTCAATAACGCTTCCCTTTGCTTTGACTTCGACAGTAAAGTGCGGAATAGTTCCACTCATTTTGTAAGAAATTTTCGATTTGGGACCTAACACGACAATCGAGGCGACAGTCCGTTTTCCTTTCTTAACATAAATCGGTGTACGGGAAATATCTTTTTCGACCCAGCGAATCCCTTTTAGTTTTGAACGGTTGGTGCATGTTTGCAGATGAAAGTGGCGCACAAAGCAAATGCCTGATGCAGATAGCATCGTTTTTGTTTTATTATTTTCTTCCCAATGCGTTTTTGAAACGCTGAGATAAGGAATTCGCACCGTTTTTCCTGGTTCGTTGGCATCTGCTAAAAAGCGATTAAGACGGATCGGACGGATGAACGAATTTTGCTGAAAAATATCTTCCGGGTTAGCGAGCAAAGAAAAGTAGACGGATGCTTGCAATAACGGAACGGTAGAAAACAGTTCATCAATCGGTTCTTTTGTCGCATATACCCAAAGGGTGTGGCGAATTTCGCTGTAACGGTCGAGCACATCGAACACGTCTTTAAGCGGAGCATGCTTTAATGCCCGCTCTGTGAACACGATTCCTTTGACGTGCCCCCATGATACCATTTGCTGAACAGAAGGATAAATATTGTCTGTTACAATGTTGAATGTTTCTCCCGTTGCTTTGCCAACGGCTGTGCTCACTTTTTGCTGTCCGCCGCCCGCGTTTGCTTTAGCGAGTCCGGTAAAGTTAATAAATTGCACATAAACGATAAACTTATGATCTTTATAATCGACGCCGATCGCATGAACGTAGACAACATGGTCAATATCTTTCATTCCCCAGCAGCCTGCAAGCAGCATTGAAGAGAGAAAAAAGGGGATCGCTCGTTTCAGCACTAGTTGTTCCCCCCTCTTGGTGTATCATCGCGTGGGGACAATAATCCTGGACGTTTTTTAAATTTTTTCCAACCGCTTGGAATGAGAACTTTCAAGATATCCATGCTTGGCGGCGACAGCGGTCTTAAGTACGGAACGCCAAATGATGTTAGGTTGACGACATATGTTAGCAATAAAAAGAGCGAAACGATAAATCCAAACAGTCCAAAAAGCGCCGAAAAAACAAGAACGATGAACCGCAATACTGTCACCGCTCCTGATAAATTTTGGTTTACGAGCGTAAACGTAGCGACTACGGCAATCGCAGCGACGACGAGGGTTGGAGGAGCGGCCAATCCAGCGTCGATCGCCGCTTGTCCGATAATGAGACCTCCAACGACTGATAACGTTTGTCCAACTGCAAGCGGCAGCCTCATACCGGCTTCTTTAAAAATTTCAAACAATGCCAGCATGAGAAACATTTCAAGCGTCACTGGAAGCGGAACGCCTTGGCGCGACAAGACGATGGTTGCCAGCAATGTAAAAGGGAGCTCGTATTGGTGAAACGATGTGAGACAAATCCAAAACCCCGGCAAATAAATCGAAACAGAAATCCCAAGCAGTCGCAATATTCGTTGGAATACAACAAAGAAAAAGGCAGTATTGTTATCTTCCGACGTATTCAATAAAAATGTTAAATTGGCAGGTCCGATCAAGACGGTGGGCGCTCCATCGACTAGCAGAAGAAAGCGTCCGTTTAACAAATTGTTTACAGCATAATCAGCTCTTCCAGTGTATCCAAGTAAAGGGAATAAGGTAAAGCGTCGATCGGCGATTAATTCTTCAAGCTGGTTCGTACTTGTGATAGAATCCATATTTAATGTTAATATTCGCTGTCGCACTTCATCAATCATTTCCGGATTGGTGATATCCTTCATATACATGAGCCCTATTTTTGTTTGGGTCCTTCTGCCGACAACGAATAATTCGTAGCATAATTGTTCGGATTTTACCCGTTTGCGGATTAAGGCGACGTTTTTTGCAATTTCTTCAATGAATCCGTCCTTTGGGCCGCGAATGGATACCTCGGTGTTCGGCTCTTCGGGACTGCGGTTCGGCGGATTTGCAAGCGTCACTGAGAATAATGCATCGGCTTCTTGAAAATAAATAAGCAAATCGCCATTAAATAGTAGGTAGTTCATATCATCAATGCGCACTTCTTTGCCAAGGAGATACATCGGCATAAGCTTGTACGCTTGGATTCCCTCGACTGTATCGCATGGATAATCTCGGCACATTTCTTGAAACAGAGGAAAAATGACTTGCCTGATTTGATGGGAATCACAAAGCTCCTCGCAATAGACGAAGGTAACGGTCAGTGATCGGCTTGCGCTTCTTGCCGGTTGAATAACCGAAGTGATGATAGCGACGTCTTTACAGCGGGAATAAAAATGCCGCAGCGATTCTTCTGTAACGATAATCGTTTCTTGACCGGTCCGATCATTGGGTGCTTGCTGCGACTGTGCTGCTCGTAGCGGAATTTGATGCATCATGATCCTCTCCTTGTTTTAATATGCGAAATGAGCGCCAACATTGCGAGCAAGACAGACATACCTAGCATGAGCCATAACGATAACGGCAAAACAAATCGATTTAACAACTGTAAAAACATAGGGTCGCTGACCGGGAGAAGTATGGCGGAGAAAATGGCAATATAGACGACAATTAACACCCAGCGCCGCGTTTGTTGGTTTGTGATCGCAAACAGCTCCAAAATGAGAGCTGTTGCGAGCGAAATGCGAATAAACGCCCCCGATATCCATTGGTAAATCGAAAGAAAATCCATATGCTCAATATATGTTCCTAAACTAATCAACCGCCATTGTTCAAAGGCGGGATAGCGAAATGACATCGCTTTTTCCGGACCGAACTCGATAATCGCGCCGATCGTTGGCCCGATGCTTAAACTTGCCGCCGCAATTGCAATAGCGAGAAGCGCGACAAATGGGAACCGCGGTTGCAGGCGGTGTTGGAGAAATAAGATCATTAAAATTTCGACATATCCTGCTCCTGTATAAACCATTCCGCGCAACACAGGATCCCATCCATTTTCCATAATAGGCTTTAACAATGAATAATCTTTGTGAGGAGTTGTTGTTATCATGACGAAAATACCGAAAATAACAACAAACGGCAAAATAATGCCCGACGTTTTTGCGATCGAGTCAATACCTAAATAAGCGTTGTAAAAACAAAGACCTGAAAAGACAAGCGCAATTGCCCAGTTGGGGGTTGATGTTAAATAAGTTGTTGTTGTAAATGTCACTGTATCTTTTAATGTGACATAGCTGATCACGAGTAATAATAGAGTGCCAAAAAATGCTACAATGTATGCAACAACAATTGAGAATTCGGTTTTTAGCCATATAAATAGATTGACTTGCTTTGACTGTCGCATTACAACGTATAAAAGAACAACCAATATCGGAAGCAGGCCGAGCGTTAAGATGGCGGAAATCCATGCATCGCGTTTTGCAACATCTAACAAAAGCGGAATAACGATGACATGATTCATTAAACCGATCGATAGCATCAAAACGAAAGCTAATTGTACGATGCTTAATGGATATCCCTTCACAACAGGCCACCTTCCTTAATTAGATGTTTAGAACTAGGATACTAGTGTTTCCTGTAAAAGGAAAAGCTATTCTTTGAAAAAAACAGAATGGAAAAAGAAGAAAAATTTGATACAATGAAACAAAGCAACTGTATTTAGAAGGGGGAACGCATATGTATTTCAACTTGTTTGAAAACGACCAACCAAACGCTTGCTTCTAAGGCGAAGCAAGCGGCTAACTTGCGCGCTTCGTCTTCCGTGGGAAAAAGCTTACGAAAGACGGAGGTTGATCGAAATGAAGAAGTCATTGTTTGGTTCATTGTATTTATCTCTTGCGGCAGGCATTTGGGGTGGGATGTACGTCATCAGTAAGTACGTACTTGACTATATTCCACCGTTTACACTTGTATGGCTTCGCTATGCCGTTGCTTTTAGCGTTTTATTGTTCGTTTTAAAGGTTCAGAAAACGACGTTTTCTATCGAAAAACGAGACTGGCTGCTCATTGGATGGATCGGCATCATCGGTTACGTCATCTCTATTTCATGTCAGTTTATTGGCACGAAATGGTCAGATGCGCATACAGGAGCGTTAATTACATCAGCTACTCCAGCTTTTATCGTGTTGTTTGCAAGATGGATTTTAGCAGAAGCGATCACGGCAAGAAAACTGTTGGCTCTGTTGTTGGCGACGGCGGGAGTTGTTGTAGTGATCGGTTTAGACCGCAGCGGGGAATCTACATTTTGGGGAAATATGATGCTAGTAGGAGCAGCGCTCACATGGGCGCTATTATCTGTCCTAGTGAAAGTGGCTTCTGTCCGACTTCCAATTTTAGTTGTCACAACATATGCCATTTTCATTGCGTTTGTATGCACAACCCCTATCATGATTTGGGAGTTGTCTGAACAAACGATTACTTTGTTCAACACTTCGATTGTTTTGGGGATTCTATATCTCGGGGTTGTGTCCACAGCGGGAGCGTTTTTTCTTTGGAACAAGGGAATGGAATTGATGGACGCGGGAGTCGGATCGCTGTTTTTCTTTTTCCAGCCGCTTGTTGGCTCGCTGTGTGGCTGGCTGTTTTTGCATGAACAGTTAAGCGGGGCATTTTGGAGCGGGGGAGCCCTTATCATTGCCGGAGTTGTGATTGCGGTGTTTAGCGAAAAACGATAGTCCTAGCAACGTAGGGGGAGAGAAACGATGTCGAATCGAGCCAAAGGATTAGCCATGGTCGTTACGGGGGCCGCTCTTTGGGGATTATCGGGAACAGCGGCGCAAATATTGTTTCAGGAAAAGCAAGTGACTGCTGAGTGGCTTGTTGCTGTACGTATGGTGCTTGCTGGGATTGTGCTGGTGTTGTTGGGCGCTTTCAAAGGATTGAAACCTTTCTCCATTTGGCGCGACAAACAAAGCGCTTGGCATTTGCTATGGTTTGGCCTTATTGGCATGCTCGGTGTGCAATATACGTACTTTGCTTCCATTGCTACAGGCAATGCAGCGACAGCAACATTATTACAATATTTAGCCCCTATTTATATTGTGCTCTACTCTATGATCAAACAGAGGGAAAAACCGTCGAAACAAATAAGCTTGGCTATTTTATTAGCGCTGGTCGGCACGTTTTTATTAATGACCAACGGAACGACAAGCCAATTGGCAGTTTCGATCATTTCCGTTATCTGGGGGATTTTGTCCGGCATTGCCTTGGCGTTTTATACGTTATCGTCCGCCCAGCTGCTGAAAAAATGGAATTCAATGATTGTGGTTGGATGGGGAATGATTGTGGGGGGAACAGCAATGTGTCTGATCATTCCTTCCGTTTTTCCAGCGAACATCGTTTTCGGGATTGACACATGGCTGCTTGTTTTATTTGTAGTTATATTTGGCACATTGATTGCTTTTCTATTATTTGTTGAAAGCATTCGCCATCTATCGCCGACGGAATCGAGCTTGCTTTCAAGCGTGGAACCGCTTTCTGCTGTAGCGGCATCTATTGTATTTTTGCATGTTTCGTTTGGTTTGTTTCAAGCGGTTGGAGCAGCATGCATTATCGCAACAGTGTTCCTTTTATCACAGCCGAAAAAGAAGAAAATGTATAGAGAGTTTGAAACAGGGATGTAGCGGCAAGCGCCTCCCTGTTTTATTTTGCTAGAGGAAACGTGACGGTAATAACTGTTCCTTTATGTTTTTCGCTCTGAATATTCCAAGTCCCATGCATCGTTTCAATCAATTTTACTGCCACCATCGCTCCTAGACCGGTTCCTTTTTCTTTCGTACTAAAATATGGCTCGCCGAATCGGTTAATTTGTTCACTTGTCATTCCGACCCCAGTATCTTTCACTGTAATCACTACGTCATTTCCGCGAACTAAAGAGGAAATGGTTAGCATGCCACCATTCGGCATCGCTTCAATGCTGTTTTTAATCAAGTTAACAAAGCATTGACGGAAATGCTGGGCGTTTCCGGTGATGATCCCAGACTCTAAGCTTTCGACCAGCTGGATGCCGTTCATGCGGGCGAGAGGCTGCAACATATGGATGACCATTTGTAGTTCAAGATGAACCATGAGCGGTTCCATTTTATTTGTAGCCGGTTTAGCAAACGTTAAATAGTCGTTAATAATTGTTTCCGCCCTATTAATTTCTTCAAGAGCGATGTGAATATAGTGCTCTTGTGTTTCCTTTGAAATCTGTTGCGATTTCATTAATTGAATAAATCCTTTTACTACTGTGAGCGGATTTCTTACTTCGTGCGAGATGCTTGCAGCCAGTTGGCTTACAATTTCCATCTTTTCTACTTTTACAAGTTTGGATCGCATCATAATCGCTTCTTTCAATGTTTCGGTAATATACACGACAAACAGCATGCCAACCGGGGGGATCAAAATGAAATCGACAATATAAGAATCAATTACTTGAAAATCTGAAACGGCAATAGCAACAAATGTTGTTAAAATAGCGACAAAGAACGTTAACCAAACGGACATAAACAATTTGCCTGATCGGTTTAATCGATGAAAAGCTGGAGAGGCGAGGGCAGCAACGATAAACATTGTCGCATAGACTGCAACAGTTACGAACTGAAATCCGTAAAACATAAATCGAACAGCAAGCAAAATTAGAAGCAGCATTCCTCCCACAAACCATCCGCCGTATAGCGTGCCGATCAAAAATGGAATTTGCCGTAAATCATGAACGCAGTCATCAGCGATATAAATTGGAAATTTCATGCACAACAGTAGCGGAAATCCGGTACAAACGACAAGAAGCCACTGTTTATGGCGACGGCTCATGTTCCATCGTTTTCCATGATCATAAATAAAATAATAGATAAAAATGCTTGATAAGATATAAAACAAATTGTTTAAAAGGTTTTGATTAATATACGTCTCCATCACAAAGTCCCCTAACAAACAAACTTTAACAATTCTAATTATACGAAAATAGGCATGGTTGAAAATAGGGTTTTCCAATATAAAGACGATAAATAAAGAAAAACTTGCTTTTATGTATTAACTGTACTACTATTATTATTACAGTCAGTACGAAGTTAGGAAGGAGGAGGGGAGATGTTTGAGCTTGACATTCGGAGCCGGCAGCCTATTTATGAGCAATTAGTCGAAAAAATGAAGGAGCTCATTATTCATGAAGTATGGAAGCCGAATGAACAATTGCCATCTGTTCGGGTGCTGGCGAAAGAGTTAACCATTAACCCTAATACGATTCAAAAAGCGTATCGTGAACTCGAATATCAAGGCTACATTTATTCAATCCCAGGAAAAGGGAATTTTGTGGCGCCGCAGTCTAAAGCTATCAATCATGAAAAGGTGGAGGCAGTCAAACAGCAGTTGCTGAAACTTTTATGTGAAGCGTTCTACATCGGCATTACAAGAGACGACATTTTATCATTGCTAGAAGAAGCGGAGCAATCGGCAGGAAGGGGAGATGAAACATGATTGAAATTCGTCACGTTCGGAAAGAATTTGACGAGGTGGAGGCAGTCAAAAATGTAAGCCTTCATATTCAGCAAGGGTCGATTTATGGGTTGCTTGGTTCAAACGGTGCAGGAAAAACAACGTTGCTGAAAATGATGGCAGGCATTTACAAACAAGATGCCGGCGAGATTTTCATTGGCGGAGAGCCGGTGTTTGAAAATGTCAAAGTAAAGCAAACGACGATTTTTTTACCTGATGCATTGTACTTTTTTCCACATACAACAGTTCAACAAATGGCGCAGTTCTACAAGGATGTCTATCCTTCTTGGAATGAAGAGCGTTTTGGGAAGCTGCAAGAATTATTTCCGATTGATGTGCATAAAAAAATTCACCGCATGTCGAAAGGGATGCAACGGCAAGTGGCGTTTTGGCTGGCATTCTCGGCGATGCCTAATGTATTGATTCTTGATGAGCCGTTTGATGGACTCGATGCGGTCATGCGGCAAAAGGTGAAAAACATACTCGTGCAAGATGTAGCGGAGCGAAATATGACGGTCGTTATATCGTCTCATAACTTGCGGGAAGTGGAAGATCTTTGCGACCATGTCGGCATTTTGCATCATGGTGAAATGTTGATGGAAAAAGAACTAGACGATTTAAAGGCGGATGTCCATAAAATTCAGGTTGCATTTCGCAACGGTCTTCCATCTTTGTTTCTTCGAGGCTTCCAAGTTCTCTTTCAGGAAGAACGGGGCAGCGTGCTGCTTTGCATCGTTCGCGGCCAAAAAGAACAAGTGGAGTCGCATATTCGGAAGTTTGAGCCGCTCATTTTCGATGTTTTGCCGCTTACGCTAGAAGAAATTTTTATTTACGAAATGGGAGGGGTCGGGTATGCGATCGAAAACATTCTTGTTTAGCCGTTCGATTTGGCTGCAACAAATACGCAATATCGGATGGATTGCGCTTGCTCATCTTCTTTTGCTTTTGGCTGTTGTTCCGTTGCCGATGATCGTCGTATATACGACGAAAGCAACAAACCAACTTCCGACTTGGAGAAATATATATTCCATTTCCGGGCCTTTTCAAGGGATGATCGCTTTTACGATTCCGGTGCTGTTGGCAATTTTCTTATTCCGTTATATGCAAGTAAAGAACTCGGCGGATTATATGCATAGCTTGCCTTTTCGGCGCGAAGCATTATTTGCGCAGAACATGGTGCTTGGTTTGGCTATATTATTCATTCCAATCATCGTGACGGCTTGCTTGACAGCCATGCTCTGTTACGTATTGCCGATTGACCGCTCCATTCTCGCGATGGCAGATGTGATGCGGTGGACGGCGGAAATGGGTTTGATGGAACTGTTTGTATTTACGGCAAGCGTCTTTGTCGGCATGCTGACGGGCTTGTCGGTGCTGCAAGGGGCGTTTGCTTACATTCTGTTTTTGTTCCCAACTGGCATTTCCGTTCTCGTCTTGCTAAATATGGAATATATGTTGAGAGGGTTTGCGTCGGAATACTATTTAACTGCGAAATTGGAACAAATCGTTCCGTTCGTTCGGTTTTTGGAACTGGAATCAAGGTCACTTAGTACAACAGAAGCCGGTTGCTACATCATTGTTACTATGCTGTTCACCGCTCTATCGCTATGGCTGTATCGAAAGCGGCAAAGCGAAGCAGCGAATCAAGCGCTCGCGTTTCCGATTTTGCGTCCGGTGTTTTTGTATGGAGTCGCATTTTGCTTTATGCTTGTCGGCGGGCTGTATTTCGGCGAAATGACGGTAAATAGCCTTGGTTGGATCATATTTGGCTATGTGATGTTCTCATTCATCGGTTTTTTTGTTGCAAAAATGATTGTAGAGAAAACATGGCGCGTGTTTTATAAATGGAAAGAATATATGTATTTTGTCGCAGCCATGCTCGTCGTTGGCGTTATCATTCACTTCGATTTGACGGGATACGAAAAACGGATTCCACAGCTTTCCGAGATTGAACAAGTATATTTTGGAAACTCGACGGCGCGCTTTCAGCAGTTTTTTCAAGAAGAACATAATGTATCTATAGAGCAGCCTGATCAATTTTTAAAAAGTAAAGAAAATATCAAAAATGTATATTTATTTCACCAACAGCTGATTGAAAATAGAAACACGCACGGAGCCTTGCAGGGAGACTTCAGAAATGTCGCTATCGGTTACGTGTTGAAAAACGGCGACCGTTTCATCCGCACGTACAGTGTGCCAGCGGATGAATATATGTTGTTTGCAAGGCCGATTGTCGAGTCAAACGAGTATAAGAAAAATTACTATTTCCTCCTTCATGACAAGGGAGTAGCTCCGATCCGCCAAGTCACCATCATCGAAGAACCAGTCGGGGAAAAGCGGGTGACGCTTATCGAGCCGAAGCAAATTAATGAGTTTATGTCTTCATTGAAACAGGACATGATGGAAGAGAAAATGGAATCGCTAGTTGGCGGTGTTGGAACATGGGGAATGATCGAACTTCTGCAAAGCGACGGGGATATCATTCATGTTACGTGGAAAAAAACATATGCCCATACCGAACAATGGCTCACGCAGCACAAGCTGCTCAGTAAAGCGCGCTTGACCGCGGCTGAAGTCGACTATGCGTTAGTTGTCAAAAACAAAGAGCGGAAACCGCTCTATGAAATTCTCGGTGACCCGAATTCAGCGCAAGCGCAGCAGTTTTTGCAGCAAAGTGCGACGTTGCGCGTTACAAATAAACAGCAAATTGAAGAACTATTGCGGCAATCAGCTTCTAATCCTGGTGATGCCTTATATTTTATTGCTTTTTATCGGTCAGGCCAAAGGGAGCCGCAATGGGAGGTCATAGATGAAAAGAATATCCCATCCTTTATCCGGGAACAACTCCCATAAAACACGAGGCGAATCATGCCTCGTGTTTTTATTCAAATAAGTATTTGAATGTGTAGACACATTTGCGCTTCTCGCATATAATATATTCAAATCTATATTTGAATGAAGGTGACATGCATGGTTCGCGATGTTTGTGAAACGTTTTGTTTTGACGAGGAGAAAGTAAAGTCGGTTAAACGATATATTGATCAAATCGAAGGAGTCGAACAGCTGTTCAAAGCATTATCAGACGCCACCCGTTTAAAAATTGCCTATGCCCTCACGTTAGAGGAGGAATTGTGCGTCTGTGACGTGGCGAACATCATTGGCTCGACGGTGGCGACGGCCTCGCATCATTTACGCGTTTTGCGTGATATGGGACTTGCGAAGCATCGGAAAGAGGGCAAGCTTGTGTTTTATTCATTACAAGATGAACACGTTCACCAATTGGTGTCGATCGCCCTTGTACATGCGAAAGAGGGGGAACGCGATGGAAAATAAACACGTCTATCGGCTCCAAGGTTTGTCGTGTGCTAACTGTGCTGCCAAGTTTGAAAAAAATGTGAAAGCAATTCATACGGTGGAAGACGCGCAAGTGAACTTCGGTGCCGCCAAACTAACCGTGATTGGTGAAGCTTCTATGGAACAGCTGGAGAAGGCTGGCGCTTTTGATGGAATCCGTCTTATTCCGGAACAGGCAAAAATACAAATTGATCCTCTTCCATTCTGGAAAAAGCGTGCTAATATTTTAGCATTCATTTCAGCGTTCTTCGTTTTGCTAGGGTACGCTGCATCCGCTTGGGGAGGGGAGAAAGATCCGCTTGTTATAGGGCTGTTTGCTTTATCAATTGTAATCGGCGGATATGATTTATTGCGGACAGGACTAGCGAATATATGGCATTTCCGCTTTGATATGAAAACGCTTATGACGATCGCGATTATCGGCGCGGCTTTTATTGACGAATGGAAAGAAGGAGCGGTTGTGGTATTTTTATTTGCAGTGAGCGAGGCGTTAGAGCGCTACTCGATGGACCGTGCTCGCCGTTCGATTCAGCAATTGATAGACTTTGCGCCAAAAAAAGCGCTCATTCGTCGGGGCAAGCAAGAATACGAAATGGACGTTGACGATTTGCAGGTGGACGATATCATTATTGTGAAACCGGGCCAAAAAATCGCAGCAGACGGCGTTGTGATACAAGGAGCATCTTCTGTCAATGAGGCGACGATTACGGGTGAATCGATGCCGGTTCATAAAACAATAGGTGATGAAGTGTATGCGGGGACGATGAATGAGGAAGGAGCGTTAGAAATCCGCGTCACCAAGCGCGTGAACGATTCAATGCTTGCGAAAATGATTCATCTTGTAGAAGAAGCGCAAGCGGAAAGGGCTCCCTCGCAGCAGTTTGTCGACCGTTTTGCCCGTTATTATACACCGATGATTATGCTTGTTGCCTTTTTTGTAGCATTAATCCCACCACTTTTGTTTTCAGGGAGTTGGGAAACGTGGATTTATCGGGGGTTAACAGTTTTAGTTGTTGGATGCCCGTGTGCGCTTGTCATCAGTACACCTGTTGCGATCGTGACAGCCATTGGCCATGCGGCTCATCGCGGTGTTCTTATTAAAGGAGGTATCCATTTAGAAGAACTAGGGAAATTGACTGCCATCGCATTCGATAAAACAGGAACATTAACGAAAGGAAAGCCGGAAGTAACGGATATCCATATATTTAGTAACGATCGCACTGAGAAAGAGTTGTTGCAGATTGCTGCATCCATCGAGAAGTATTCCCAACATCCGATTGCGTCTGCAATTGTGCGAGAGGCACAGAAACAAGGAATCTCCCTTGATGAATGGTCAGTAGTCGATTTTCACTCAATCACAGGAAAGGGTGTTAGTGCTTCTGTCAATAAAACGGCTTACTATATCGGAAGCCCAGCTCTATTTTCCGAACATCCGCTTTCGACAGAGATGGTCGATGCAATTAGTTCGCTGCAACAGGAAGGAAAAACAGTCGTCGGGATAGGCGATCAAACGGAATTGTTTGGAATCATTGCGGTTTCTGATCGAGCTCGTGAACGTGCCGCTCTAACGATAAAGCAGTTATATAGAGAAAAAATTGAGAGAATTGTAATGCTCACAGGAGACAATCGGGCAACGGCCACATCAATTGGCGGTGCGCTTGGCGTCAACGAAGTCAAAGCGGAACTGCTTCCGGAAGACAAACTCCGCATTATTAAAGAAATACGAGATGAGCACGGCCGGATTGCCATGGTAGGAGACGGGGTAAACGATGCTCCGGCGCTCGCGGCAGCTAGCGTCGGGGTAGCAATGGGAGCAGCGGGGACAGATGTCGCGTTGGAGACAGCTGATATTGTTCTCATGAGTGACGACCTGCAACAATTGCCTTACGTGATACGACTCAGTCGCAAAACATTGCGAATTATTAAACAAAATATCATGTTTGCTTTGTTGTTAAAACTGTTAGCTTTAATTTTGATCGTTCCCGGATGGCTCACTTTATGGATGGCGGTTTTTGCTGATATGGGGGCAACGTTAATCGTTCTTTTCAACTCACTTCGCTTAATGCGGATATAACCAACAACCTCTTGCAAATGTGCAGGAGGTTTTTTGTTAGCCAACAGTTATCTCATTATAAAACTAAGCTTATGTTTTACGGAATGCATTCGCTTGTTCTGCCAATGACAGACGTAAAGAAAGGATGTTATAACAATATTCCTAAAATATGTACAGGCCTTATATTGTGAACGGTCGTCATAGAGCTTGTTTGTTGTTTATTTTATAATAAAGAATTTTTTAAATTTTTTTATTTTTAAAGGAAACGGAAACAATTTATAGAAAATAATAAAATAAGACTTTTATCCGATGATGTATAAAATTTTGTGTAAAGCATTTTACTAGATCAAAATAAAAAAGGTAGGGTATTCTCTGATTGAACCCAAACATTCCAGAGAAAGGAGAACCCTACCTATGTCTAAAAGTATACCGAATGTCGACTGGGCAAATCAACTGGAAAGTGTCATTCGTCAGTTTATAAAGGAAAAATTAGAACTGATCATGCGGGAAGAAATTAAAAATTTCCTCGAAATGGAACAAGCCGGAACGTCGAATATGAGAAACGGCTACTATCAACGAAATTTAGATACGCAATATGGCCGGATTGAGGGTCTTTTGGTCCCTAGAGACCGAAACGGAGAATTTCAAACCCAATTGTTCGCTCCTTACCAACGCCACACGGGCTGGCT
>NZ_JHVN01000025.1 GCF_000620165.1 Anoxybacillus tepidamans PS2 | reverse complement strand
GAAGGCTTCCGATCCTCTTATCGAGCCGAAGAAGACCGCCTTCTTCTGCGTTGAAGCTTCTTTGATCGAGTAGTAAGAAACTCCCACCTCTAAATGAAATGTAGGTGGGAGAGGTTCATATGTCTCAATTGATATACAATCATGAAATTGTCATATCATCGCAATTCCTTACATTTACTCTTGGGCCATTCCGATAATAACGGTGATAAGTTATATGACATGCAACGAGCGCTACCATTAGCTCGTCCGCCGTATAGGCTACAGCCCGCGTTGTTAATTAATAAATCTCTCTTTGCGTTTATTCTTTAATGGAAATCCCCCACCTCTAAGCAAATTCTAGGTGGGAGAGGTCGTTTCTTCATATTAAACTTATGACTTCATGCTGATCGGACATACTCTACTTTGTACAACGTTATTGCCCTTTCAACACCGAAGCACATTCCGGGATCATGCAAACACATTGACTATGACTTTAATCCTTTTGGCGTTACTTTATCTTCGATTTTCCTCAATAAAAGGTCAAACAGAATTGCCAAGACAGCAGCAGGAATAGCGCCTGCTAATATAAGATTTTTATCCGCCACGCGCAGGCCACGGTCAATGAGGTCGCCAAGCCCGCCAGCACCGATAAACGTCGCCAATGCAGTTACACCAATCGTCAAGACGGTGGCCGTTCGCACTCCTGCCATGATGACTGGCAAGGAAAGCGGAAATTCGACCATCCGTAAAATTTGCCAAGATGTCATTCCCATCCCTCTTCCTGCATCAACCAATGCTGGATCTACACCAAGAATGCCTGTATATGTGTTCCTTAAAATAGGAAGTAAGGCGTATAACGTCAGAGCGATAACAGCCGGCAATTTTCCAATTCCGAAAATCGGCAGCATAAATCCCAACAGCGCAAGGCTAGGAATCGTTTGAATAATGGCAGCTATACCAATCACTGGCTCGGCAAGCTTTTTATTTCTTGTCAATGCGATACCGAGAGGAACCGCAACAACAATCGCAATTGCCATCGAGATTCCCGATAATAATATATGTTCTTGAAAAGCAATCCAAATATCTTGCTTTCTTTCCACAAAGGTCTGAATGAGATTCACCTGTCAGTCCCCCCTCACTGTTGCTTATGAAACTCCCATTCTGCCAATCCACGCATCATGCTGGATCTTGTGATCACTCCCACTAATCGATTTCCCTCTAGCACTGGAATCACATTTATATCTTTATGTTGAAACACGTCAGCTACACTTGTCACATCCGCATCCTTTTCTAATGTCGTGATATCGTAATCTGCAATATCTCCCAGCACCAATTCTTCTTTTCCATAATGTTTTTCTAACTCTTTTAACGCCACAACCCCAAGGAATACATGATTTTTACCGGTAATAATCAAGCTATCTACTTTCTTTTCCTTCATCAAACGAAATGCCTCGGCCAATCCACGATTTGGTGAGGAGGTAACAACAAATGAAGACATTAAATCTTTCGCTGTCGGAACGAACGAACCTCCCTGCTGAAGCCGGTTTTCTCCGATAAAGCCACGTACAAAATCATCGGCAGGATGTCGCAAGATTCTATCAGGAGTATCGAATTGAACGATTTCCCCTTCCCTCATAATGGCGATGCGGTTGGCAATTTTCAACGCCTCATCCATATCATGAGTTACAAACACAATTGTCTTTTGAACTTCTTCTTGAAGTCTCATAATATCATCTTGAAGTTGCTCGCGGCTGATCGGATCTAGCGCGCTAAACGGTTCATCCATGAGAATAATGTCAGGTTCCGCCGCTAAAGCTCGAATAACTCCAACGCGCTGCTGTTGGCCTCCACTCAATTCCGATGGATAACGTTGTTTAAAAGTGAATGGATCTAAGCCAACTAACTCCAGTAGTTCATTGACTCGCTTTTCATACATGGCTGGTTCCCATTTTTTCAATTTTGGAACAAGCACAATATTTTGTTCAATCGTCATATGGGGAAACAAACCGATCTGTTGGATGACATAGCCAATGTTTCGCCGAAGTTCAACTGGATCTATAGCCGAAATATCCTCCCCATCAATATAAATCTTTCCGGATGTCGGCTCCGTTAGGCGGTTAATCATGCGCATCGTCGTTGTCTTTCCGCATCCGCTTGGACCAATTAGCGTAACCAACTCTCCTTTTTTAATTTCGAGATTCATATTTTTTACAGCGACAAAACCATCATCGTATCGTTTTTGCACATTTTCAAACCGAATCATGCGATCCCTCCTTCGGATAAACTATTAATGAATCAATCCTTCCGACTTGAGGAAATCTATCGCAACTTGTTTTGGCTGTTTGCCTTCGATATTTACTTCTCCATTTAGTTTCATCATTTTTTCATCAGATAATATTCCTCCAAGCTTGTTTAATGCTTCTTCTAATCCCGGATTGGCATCTAAAACTTCCTGACGGATAATCGGCACAGCGTAATACGGCGGAAAATAGTGTTTATCGTCTTCAAGTACAACGAGATTGTATTTTTTAATACGCGCATCGGTTGTATAAGCGGTAATGACATCAATATCTCCGTTCTTTGCTGCTTCGTATTGCAAATCAGGATCAATATTTGTCGTTTTCTTAAAATGAAACCCGTACGCTTTCACTAACCCATCGTATCCATCGCTCCGTTCAAAAAATTCAGCATCTGAGCCGAACACGAGCTGATTCGATTTTTTAGCTAAATCAGAACATGTTTTGATTCCAAGCTTATCGGCTAACTCTTTTCTTACGGCCAAAGCATATGTATTGTTAAATCCAAGCGGCTTAAGCCAGGCGATATTAAATTTCTCCTTATACCCTTTTTTCGTCGCTTGGTACACCTCATCTGGCGTTTGTGATGAATCGTATTGATTTTTTAAGATATTTAAATAGCCAGTACCTGTATATTCTACGTATGCATCTATATCACCGTTTTCAATCGCCTGCTCCAGCATAAAAGCGCCGCCTAAGCTATCTTTTACTTCAACATCTAACTTTGTGTTAGCTTTTAAATATTCCGCCAGTAAATGAGTTAAAATCACCTGTTCAGTGAATTTTTTGCCTGCAATGACAATTCTTCCTTTTTCCGCTTTTTCTCCCGTCCCACAGGCTGTTAACGATAAGAACAATAAAATCGTTACAATAAACGCCGCATATTTACGCAATGGAATTCCTCCTTTACAGGGTTGGAAATAGCCCAAACACGATAGCAGGTCACAGACCAATTGACACAAGCCGCGTACAGAAAACAATCATGTAACTATTCAGCATCCGATCATTAATCACAAGATAGGTCAACTTTTTCATGTAAATACATAGCAAACATGAGATGTCCCGTTAAAATTTACGAAAATTCTCCTCATTAACCGAACAAAATCGGTTTATATGATGCACGAAAGCGAAATTTTAGATGTTTCCAGGTCTACTATGCGGTAGGTAATACGTCATTTGCAGGAATTCAAACAATACGGAAAGTTTTTAAACACGGATTTATGGAAGAGAAGATGCAGACTCTATTTGGAATCAAACCGACGAGGAACAGTACGAAGAAAATTTCAATAACTCGCAAATGTGACGTTACTGGAGAATTTGAAGCTTCCTTTCATCAAACCTTTCTTCTTCAAAAAACGATTCAATCCACTCTCGGCAAGGACTTTTGCCACCATATAGCATATAAAAAGAAACAGAGTGATTATATAAATTGGCGATTCTTACCGAGCGCGCTTTCCCCGTTCAGACAAGGGGAATAGGTAGTTGTGATCATCAGACAGCGACCGTTATTAAGTGAAATACAAAATTCTCATTTGATCTAGGCTAGCAATCTGCTTTGTTTTCTACGAGAACCTGTTCCATTTGTTGATAACTTGGCGCAATAGGCTAAGAAAATGGATAAAAGTGAGACACTTTCTTTACGAAGAGAGAAACGGAAGTTATGTGTGACACTTTTTGCCTCATCACAGCTCAGCGTGCCATCTTGATAAAATAAAACGCTAGCTACTTCAAAGTCACTTCCTTCAATACCTTCCGTAAAAGAAAATCTCCGCTTTCAATATACTGAATAGTTACATAATTGTATTAATTATTGTATCGATGGCTGTATGTCTTTTACAAATAGGGAATAAAAGGATATGACCGCATATGTATGAATTTCCCCCGATAACAGATGAATATATGCCAAATTCTCAAAAATACGCCGATATCCTCCTGTATGCTCCATATACGCTTATGTCCCTTCTCCATGACAAGCAAAAAAAGACTCGGGAGCATATTATAAATCCCCGCTGATGATACAGCGGGGACGCCCATTACCGTTTATTAATTTCTTCCAACAACAACTTGTTCACCAGCGGCGGGTTGGCTTGTCCTTTTGTCGCTTTCATAATTTGACCGACTAAGAAGCCAATCGCGCGGTCTTTTCCGTTTTTGAAGTCTTCGACCGATTGAGGATTTGCATCGAGTACTTCGAGCACAATTTTGCGTAATGTCGCTTCGTCGGAAATTTGCACAAGCCCTTGGTCTTTGACGATTTGTTCTGGATCGCCGCCTTTTTCAACGAGCTCTTTAAACACTTTCTTCGCGATTTTCGATGAAATCGTGCCGTTTTGAATAAGCTTAATCATGCCAGCTAGGCTTTCTGGCGTAAGCGCAATGTCGTGAAGCTCTTTTTGTTCCGCATTTAAATAGCCGGACACTTCAACCATCAGCCAGTTTGATGCCAGCTTCGGATCGGCGCCGTTAGCGACCGTCGCCTCGAAGAAATCGGACATTTCTTTTGTCAGTGTTAAGACGTTCGCATCGTATTCCGGCAATCCTAATTCCTCGACGTAACGTTTTTTCCGCGCATCTGGAAGCTCTGGAATCGAAGCGCGGACGCGTTCTTTCCATTCGTCGTCAATATAAAGCACGACAAGGTCTGGCTCTGGGAAGTAGCGATAGTCTTCGGAGCCTTCTTTTGTGCGCATTAGAATCGTCGTTTTTGTCGCTTCATCGAAACGGCGCGTTTCTTGTTGGATCACGCCGCCAGAAAGCAAGATTTTCTCTTGTCGTTTCGCTTCATATTCAAGCCCTTGGCGCACGAAGTTAAACGAGTTCAAGTTTTTCAATTCGGTTTTTGTCCCGAACTTGTCCGAGCCAATTGGACGAAGCGAAATGTTTGCATCGCAGCGAAGCGAGCCTTCTTCCATTTTACAATCGGATACGCCTGTATATTGAATGATCGATTTCAATTTTTCCAAATACGCATACGCTTCTTCCGGCGAACGAATATCCGGTTCCGACACGATTTCGATCAGCGGCGTGCCTTGTCGGTTGAAGTCAACTAACGAATAACCGTCGCCTGTATGCGTCAATTTTCCGGCATCTTCTTCTAAATGAATGCGCGTAATGCCGATTTTTTTCTTTTTGCCGTTCACTTCAATTTCAATCCAACCGTTTTGTCCGATTGGCTGGTCGTATTGCGAAATTTGGTACGCCTTCGGGTTGTCCGGATAGAAATAGTTTTTCCGGTCGAATTTCGTTTCGGTCGCGATTTCGCAGTTTAACGCCATCGCTGCCTTCATCGCAAATTCAACAGCTTGCTTATTCAGCACAGGGAGAACCCCTGGATAACCTAAATCAATGACGCTTGTTTGAGTGTTTGGGGGCGCTCCGAATGCGTTTGGACTGCTGGAAAAAATCTTTGATTTCGTTTTTAACTCAACGTGAACTTCAAGTCCGATGACGATTTCAAAATTCATCTTCTATGTCCCCCCTTACAACGTTGGTTTTTGTTTATGGTAATCGGTCGCTTGCTCAAATGCGTGCGCGACGCGGTAAATCGTACTTTCGTCGAAATGTTTGCCGATGATTTGCAAGCCGACAGGCAGCCCGTTCACAAACCCGCATGGGATGGAGATTCCCGGAACGCCCGCCAAGTTAACCGGAATCGTTAAAATGTCGTTTGCGTACATCGTTAACGGATCGCTTGTTTTCTCGCCGATTTTGAACGCTGGCGTCGGCGTTGTTGGACCAATGATAACATCGTATTTTTCAAAGACGTTTTCAAAGTCTTGTTTAATTAAAGTCCGCACTTTTTGCGCTTTTTTGTAATACGCATCATAGTAGCCGGAGCTTAAAGCGAATGTTCCAAGCATGATGCGGCGTTTCACTTCGTTGCCGAAGCCTTCGCTGCGCGTTTGCTTATACATGTCGATTAAGTTTTTCGCGTTGTCCGTGCGGTAGCCGTAGCGAACGCCGTCAAAGCGCGCTAGGTTCGCTGAAGCCTCAGAAGACGCAAGCAAGTAGTACGTCGCAAGCGCATACTTCGAATGCGGCAACGATACTTCTTCCCAAACGGCGCCAAGACCTTCCAACACTTTTAACGCATTCAACACGGACTGGCGCACTTCTTCCGACACGCCTTCACCAAGATATTCTTTTGGCACGGCGATTTTCAATCCTTTGATGTCGCCTGTCAACGCAGACACATAATCAGGCACATCGACGTTTGCCGATGTTGAATCCATCGGGTCAAGTCCCGAAATCACTTGCAGCAAGTAGGCGTTGTCTTCGACTGTGCGCGTAAATGGACCGATTTGGTCAAGCGATGACGCGAACGCTACCAACCCGAAGCGCGAAACGCGACCGTATGTCGGTTTTAAACCAACGACGCCGCAAAATGCCGCTGGCTGGCGAATCGAACCGCCTGTGTCAGAGCCAAGCGCAAACGGCACTTCTCCCGCCGCTACTGCTGCCGCAGATCCGCCGCTTGAACCGCCTGGTACGCGCTCTAAATCCCACGGGTTGCGCGTGAGCTGGAAACCGGAGTTCTCCGTCGAAGACCCCATTGCAAACTCGTCCATATTTAACTTACCGATCGTAATTGCATCGGCTTCATTGAGACGCTGCATGACCGTTGCATCATAAATCGGTTCAAAGTTGTATAAAATTTTGCTGGCACATGTTGTGCGAAGCCCTTTTGTCACGATATTGTCTTTAATGCCGATCGGCATCCCGAAAAGCAAGCCGAATTCTTTTTCGGTCGCAAGCTTTTCATCTAACTCTTTCGCCTTCGCGCGCGCTTGTTCTTCATTGAGCGTTAAAAACGCTTGCACTTTATCTTCAACAGCGGCGATGCGTTTAAACGACTCATCGACTAAGTCAGACACAGAAATCTCTTTTTTATGTAGCATGCTATGTAATTCAGAAACTTTATGATCAAATAGCGACATGTCCTGCCCTCCCTTATTCTAAAATCGCTGGCACGCGGAATTGTCCATCGCGTTGATCCGGCGCGTTTTTTAACACTTCCTCAAGCGGAAGGCCTTGTGCCGGTACATCTTCACGCATGACGTTTTTCATGTTCAGCACATGCGATGTTGGCGGAACGTTTTCTGTATCAAGTTCATTGAGCTGCTCCGCGAATGTAATAATCGCATCCAATTGCTTTGTGAACATTTCTGCTTCTTCTTCTGTAATTGCTAAACGCGCCAAATGGGCGACGTGTTTTACTTGATCGATCGAAATTCTTGACATTCCATTCACCTCCGGTATTCTCGACCTTTCACAATACTATGATGATACCAAACTTTCATCGGTTGAAGCAACATATGCTCTAGACAGAAATGCGAAGACGAACTTGAAGAAAGATTTGACGAAAATGCGTTTCAGTCTTACAATGAAAAAAATTTCAGACTACCAACACAACAGCTCGTATAATTTCGGAAATATGGTCCGAAAGTTTCTACCAAACGACCGTAAATCGTTTGACTACGAGGGAATTCTCCTCGTATCGAGTTGTTAGAAAAGAGGAGGATAAAACAATGAAGCAACAATTATGGAAGCGGCTCGCCGTCGCGGCAAAAAAAGAGCGGGCCGATGTCGTTGTGAAAAACGGAAAAATCGTGAATGTATTCACTCATGAAATTGAAGAAGGCGATATCGCCATTGTCGATGGGGTCATCGTCGGCATCGGACAATATGAGGGGCACGCGGCGATCGATGCCGAAGGAAAATATGTCTGCCCCGGCCTTATCGATGGGCATGTGCATATCGAATCATCAATGGTCACACCGAGCGAGTTCGCCCGCGTCGTCGTGCCGCACGGTGTCACAACAGTCATTACTGATCCTCATGAAATCGCCAATGTTGCCGGAACAAAGGGGATTCAATTCATGATTGACGATTCGGAGCATGTCCCTCTTGACGTCTATATCATGTTGCCATCTTGCGTGCCAGCGACATCGTTTGAGCATGCTGGAGCGGTATTGACAGCACAAGAACTCGCGCCATTTTTTTCCCACGAACGCGTACTTGGCTTGGCGGAAGTAATGGATTATCCTTCCCTTTTACATGAACATTCGCATATGATCGATAAGCTGGCTGCAGCGATTTCAATAGACAAACAGATCGACGGTCATTTGGCTGGACTGGACCGTCAAGCGGTCAACGTGTACGCCAGTGCGAACATTAAAACCGACCATGAGTGCGTCACCATTGCGGAAGCGCTCGAACGTATTCGCCGCGGCATGTATGTATTAATTCGCGAAGGATCGGTTGCGAAAGATTTAGCAAAACTCATTGCTGCCGTCAACAACCACAACTCGCGCCGATTTTTATTTTGTACCGACGATAAACATTTAGATGACTTGATCATCGAAGGGAGCATCGATCATAACATTCGTCTCGCTATTCAATCTGGAGTCGATCCGGTGACGGCAATTCAAATGGCGACGCTGAACGCCGCGGAATGTTACCGGCTGCACACAAAAGGAGCGATCGCCCCAGGATATGATGCCGACTTTTTGCTTGTCGATGATTTACAGTCGTTTTCGATTACACATGTCTATAAAAATGGCCGCCTCGTAGCAGAAGACGGCAAAGCGACGTTTGCAAGAACCAAACCTGCGAACATCGAGCCAGCGTTAACGCATTCTATTCACGCGCAAGCCGTGACAGAGGCTGACTTACAAATTCCATTGCAAAATGGCCAAAGGGCCAACGTCATCCAAATCATTCCGAACCATTTGCATACAAAACATTTAGTTGCGCAAGTCGATGTGCAAAACGGCGCCTTTCAGCCATCGATTGAATGGGATTTGTTGAAGCTTGTCGTCGTTGAACGCCACCGAAAGCTCGGAATCGGCGTCGGCATCGTGAACGGTTTTCAACTGAAAAAAGGAGCGATTGCTGCATCTATCGCCCATGACTCCCACAATATCATCGCGACTGGGACAAACGATGACGATATCATCGCCGCGATTGAGCATTTGAAAAAAATACATGGCGGTCTTGTCGTGGTAGAAGGCGACAGCGTGCTTGCTGATTTGCCGCTTGAAATCGGCGGACTAATGACGGCAAAAAATTACGAAGATGTATTGCAAAGTTTGCAACAAATTCATCATGCCCTCGCAGCGATCGGAGCAACAGACGAATTCAACCCATTTATTACCCTCGCCTTTTTAGCGTTGCCGGTCATTCCGGAATTGAAATTAACCGACCAAGGGTTGTTTGACGTGAAATCGTTTCAGTTGATCCCCGTGCAAGCATAACTCCCCTCAAAACAGGGGAGTTTTTTGTCCTTCTTACTGTCGAAAAGTGTTATAATATGTTTTGGAAGCAAAGAAGGTGAGACGATGAGCGAGCCATTGTTGCAGCAAATTTTAAGCGCGGTTACTAACATGCAAAAAGAGTTAGGCGAGATTCGCGAGGAGCAGCAGATCATCAGAGAAGAACAGCAAGCGCTGAAAAACGGACAACAAGAACTGTACGACTTAATGACCGCTCTTCTCCACCGGCAAGAAGAAACGGATGCAAAGCTGGAAGTGCTCTCAACGGACATCCACCACATGCGCGGGGAAATCGCCGCGATGAAGCAAGACATTCAGGCCCTCAACGAAAAAGTCGATACCCACAATGAACGCCTTAACAATCTCCAACTTGATGTAGATTTTGTGATGCACAAAACAACGATAAATGAACGCGAGTTATACAAAATGCGAAGTCGATTATTTTAACATATCCACTGAGAAGTCTCCCACTTTGAAACGGAGTGTAGGTGGGAGAGATTCATGGAAAATTCCCTCTCCGCTTTGGGGAGGATACCGTTACTGACATCTTCCCCACAGATGATACTCTTAATGTGTGGTTACGAAATCGTTCAATGCTTTTTACCATGCCCCAAAATATGCCCCGCATTCACCAACACGCCATATATAAAAAACCTCCATACCAACCGCGGAAACAGAATCAATATGCCGCTAGCAAAGTTTACAAAGCCTTCAGGCATTTGCTACATTGCAAAGCCATAAGCATATACAAACAAAAAGAAGGACGCACGCAACAACAAGCTATACATAAACGCTATAAAATAAACCGCTTCGTTCTCGTCATATATAGCGCTAAAATCAATAAATTAAGGAACACAAGAATGATAATTTGGATGCATCATATAATTTTATGAACCTCCCCTACCTACACTTCGCTTAGAGGTGGGAGACTTCTCGGTGAATTATGTTAAATAAAAAACCTCCCTGCCTAAGCAGAGAGGTTTACCTCATTAAAACATTTCCGATACCGTTTTTGCTTGCATATGAAGAATCAAGTAGTCAGGGCCGCCAGCTTTAGAGTCTGTTCCAGACATGTTGAAGCCGCCGAACGGATGGTAGCCGACGATGGCGCCTGTGCAGCCGCGGTTGAAGTAAAGGTTTCCGACATGGAATTCTTCGCGCGCTTTTTCAAGGTTGAAGCGGTTTTTCGAAATGACTGCGCCTGTTAAGCCGTATTCTGTGTTGTTCGCGATTTCAAGCGCATGGTCGAAGTCTTTCGCTTTTGTGAAAGCAACGACTGGACCGAAAATTTCTTCTTGCATGAGGCGCGCTTTCGGATCGACATCCGCAAACACTGTTGGCTGGATGAAGAAGCCTTTGGAGTCGTCTCCTTCGCCGCCTGTCATCAGCTTGCCTTCTTGCTTGCCGATTTCAATGTATTCCATAATTTTGTTGTAAGCCGATTGGTCGATCACAGGACCCATGAATGTGCCTTGCTCTGCTGGGTTGCCGATCGTTAACTGCTTCGTCAACTCAACGACGCGGTTCAATACTTGGTCATATACTTCTTCAAGCACAACCGCGCGAGAGCATGCTGAACATTTTTGGCCTGAGAAGCCGAATGCTGATGCAACGATCGATTGCGCTGCCAATTCTAAATCTGCTTCTTTGTCGACAACGATTGTATCTTTACCGCCCATTTCCGCGATGACGCGCTTGAGCCAAATTTGACCTTGGTGAACTTTCGATGCGCGCTCGTAAATGCGAACACCTACATCGCGAGAACCTGTAAAGCTAATGAAGCGAGTGCGCGGATGATCAACTAGATAGTCGCCCACTTCTGCGCCGCTTCCTGGAATGTAGTTCAATACGCCTGCTGGAAGCCCTGCTTCCTCTAATACTTCAACAAATTTATAAGCGACAACAGGTGTTGTGCTGGCAGGTTTTAAAAGAACTGTATTTCCTGTTACAAGAGCTGCTACTGTTGTTCCAGCCATAATCGCAAGCGGGAAGTTCCAAGGCGAAATAACGACGCCAACGCCAAGCGGGATATAGAAGAAACGGTTTGTTTCGCCCGGACGGCTTTCTACTGGAATTCCGTCTTTTAACTTTAACATTTGGCGACCGTAATACTCCAAAAAGTCGATTGCTTCTGCCGTATCCGCATCCGCCTCTCTCCAAGGTTTTCCTGCTTCTTTCACAAGCAACGCGGAAAACTCATGCTTGCGGCGACGGATGATCGCAGCTGCACGGAATAAAATGTCCGCACGCATTTCTGGTTTCGTTTTGCTCCACCATTTGAATGCCGCATCTGCTGTTTGCATCGCTTTTTCCGCTAGCTCTTTGTTCGCCTTTGATACGCGGCCAATTACTTCTTCCTTGTTCGCTGGGTTAATAGAAACGATTTTATCTTCCGTTGTAATGCGTTCTCCGCCGATCACTAACGGATAATCTTGACCAAGATAAGATTGTACCGTTTTTAATCCTGCTTCAAACGCTTTTTTATTTGCTTCTACCGTAAAATCTGTAAATGGTTCATGTCTATAAGGTTGTACCATAACTTGCGCCCCCTTTGCCGAAATAATAAAAACGTTTACAACCCACATCTACCATTCTAACGGATAACGAAAACTTATTCAATTGTTACAGTTTATTGATAGATATGGACAAATGGCTGGTCAGATTTCGCTGGACGAACAATGATGCTTTCCGGACCGCCGACAGATGAAATATAGACGTTCACATTGATATAATCAGGGAACTTCTCCATCACGAGCCCGGTCACATATTGCGTAAACGCGATCACTTCTGCTTTTCCGTAAAATTGCATTGGGATATTAATTGTCAGCTGCTGCAGTTGATCGTCCACATAAAACGCCTTACCGATTACACCTGTATAGTTCGGGAAAAAGTCTTCAATATCTGATTTGAAATTTAAAAACTTCATCAAATCTTCGCGATGGTTTTTCTCAGCATCGTCTGATGGGAATAATGCATATTCTTCATTAATTTTTTCCCATTTATCGATCGTTGTGCTGTCTTCATCAACGTTTGTCATCGCAAAAAAGTGTCCTGGAATGATCGATGTTTTTGGTTGCTGTTTGAATAGCGCAATCGTAATTGGTACATGTTTTAATTCGTCTATATGACGGACGCGCGACAAGACCTCCGCAGCTAGCTGTTTTCCTTCCCGTTCAATCACTTCATCTGTTAACTCAACCTCGCGCGGATAACCTTGTTCTGTTTCATAATAATGAACAGAGTTTAACGCTAATCCTAAAACAACGCCGCCTAATTCTACTTTGTTGTCGCCGTTTTTAGTGTAGTAATCATGCTCTAAAATATCGGCCAAATAAATCGGACTTTTTGTATTCTTTTCTTCATTTGTTCCTTTGTTGCTTAACGCTGGATTTAAACCTTTATCGCCCTCATCTTTTCTCTTTAACCAACTTTGGATCGTTTCTTTCTTTAAAAATTGACCTTCTTGAAATAAGTAGTCTTTCGGGGAAAAACGTTCTTGAGCGACGCGCATAAGCCCTGTTTCAAATTCGTCGACATCTAAACGTGTATTTAAATTTTCAACGACAAGCCCTCTCGACTTCGACGGTTTAAACGGCAATATCATCCGATAATACGAATCAGAAATATTGTATTTTGGAATGACCGCTTTTTGCTGTTTATCGTTTTTTTCCTGTACTACTTCCTCTTCGCCAAATTTTGGCGCGCATGCTGACAGCAAAAATGCAGTCGCGATGATTAATATAGCTATTTTTTTCATCATTTATAACACCTACCGCTCGATTTCTTGAAGAAAGCGCGCTTCATCCCAAACTTCGATATTGAGCTGTTGCGCTTTTGCCAGCTTGGATCCCGCATCCGTCCCGGCAATCACTAAATCGGTATTTTTACTAACGCTGCCAGTGACTTTTCCACCGAGTTGCTCGATTTTCTCCTTCGCTTCGTTGCGTGATAATGCTTCAAGCTTTCCGGTTAAGACGACGGTTTTGCCTGCGAAATAAGAAGTGCTGTCGACCGCTTGGGCTGATTTCATTCCTTTGTACGTCATATTGACCCCATAAGAACGAAGTTCCTCAAGCAGTTCTTTAACTTCCTCATTTGAAAAATAAGCAATAATGGAATCAGCCATTTTCTCACCGATTTCGTAAATTCCAAGGAGTTCCTCTTTTGTTGCTGTTTGCAGACGCTCCATCGTTTCAAAATGCTCCGCCAATATTTTTGCCGCTTTCGCTCCGACATGGCGGATGCCGAGCCCAAACAATAGGCGTTCAAGCGAATTTTGCTTCGATGCTTCAATGGCTTGAAGCAAGTTCGTCGCTGACTTATCTCCCATTCTTTCCAGATTGATGAGCTGTTCTTTTGTCAATGTGTACAAATCAGCTACATCATGCACAAGCCCCTCTTTGAACAATTGGGCGATCACCTTTTCTCCGAGCCCTTCAATGTTCATCGCCTGCCGGGAAACAAAATGAATCAAGCCCTCGCGAATTTGTGCTGGACATTTAGGATTCAAGCAGCGAAGCGCGACTTCCCCGTCTAAGCGAACGAGTTCGCTTTCACACTCTGGGCAGTGCGTCGGCATCGAAAACGGCACTTCATCTCCAGTCCGACGCTCCGGCAAGACATTAACGACTTCTGGAATGATGTCGCCCGCTTTTTTTATAACGACATAGTCACCGATCATAATATCTTTCGCGCGAATTAAATCTTCGTTATGAAGCGAAGCGCGTTGAACGATCGTTCCAGCAACACGAACTGGCTCTAAAATCGCTGTTGGTGTGACAACCCCAGTGCGTCCAACACTCAATTCAATGCCAATGAGCTTCGTCACCACTTCTTCTGCCGGAAATTTATACGCAATCGCCCATCGTGGGCTTTTGGCCGTTGTCCCAAGCTGCTCTTGTTGTTCAAATGAGTCGACCTTAATGACAATCCCATCGATTTCATAAGAAAGTTGTGGGCGCTTCTCGTGCCAACTGTTGACAAACTCAATGACTTCATCGATGTTCGCACATTTGCATCGTTCCGGATTTGTTTTAAATCCAAGCCGCTGCAAATAATCAAGCGCTTCGCTATGCGAATCGATTCCTAATTCCTCCGCATTCGCCAAACTGTAGATAAAAATATCTAAATGGCGAGAGGCAGCAATTTTCGGGTCAAGTTGCCGCAAAGAACCCGCAGCGGCATTGCGCGGGTTGGCAAACAACTCTTCACCGCGTTCGCGGCGCCGCTCATTGAGCGATTCAAACGATTTTTTTGGCATGTACGCCTCGCCGCGCGCTTCCAAAGTGACTGGCTCACTCAGACGTAACGGCAGCGAACGGATTGTTTTTAAATTTTCACTAATGTCTTCGCCTGTAACTCCATCTCCGCGTGTTGCACCTTGGACAAAATATCCATCCTCATAGCGGACAGAGACGGCAAGTCCATCAATTTTTAATTCACATACATACGCCACATCATCTCCGACCTCTTGGCGCACGCGACGATCAAAATCGCGCAAGTCCCCTTCGTTAAAAGCATTAGAAAGGCTAAGCATCGGCACGCGATGCTCTACTTTTTGAAACGCCTCTAACACTTGTCCACCGACGCGTTGCGACGGAGAGTCTTTCGTTTTTAAGTCGGGATGTGCTTCCTCTAGCATAATGAGTTCTTGCATGAGCCGATCATATTCCGCATCAGACACTGATGGACGATCCAAAACATAATATTCATAATTATATTGATTTAAAAGACGGCGAAGCTCTTCGATGCGCTCAAGAGCCGCTTGTCGCTCCATTCTCCGTTCACCCTTTCCTCACACTTTTGTAATCGGCGCGAACTTAGCGAGTAATCGCTTAATCCCCGTCGGGCTTGGGAAGGCGATATCGAGCTCTTTATCGTCTCCTTCTCCCCGAACACTGACTACGGTGCCGATTCCCCATTTTTTATGTTCTGCTTTGTCGCCTACTTTCCAGGCAATCGCTTCTCCGCCTGTCGTAGTCGGCACTGTTACCGAACGAACCATCCTCGTTTTCACCGATTCGCTCGCTGTCCACCGCTTCGTTTTGTTTACACGCTCGATCAGTTCATCAGGAATTTCCCCGACAAAGCGCGAGACCGGATTGACGCTCGTCCGGCCAAACAAAATGCGCATTTGCGCGCTCGTTAAAAACAATTCTTCTTCCGCCCGAGTAATGCCGACATAAGCCAAACGACGCTCCTCTTCCATTTCCTCTTCATCGTCGAGCGAGCGGCTATGCGGAAAAATGCCTTCCTCCATGCCGATCAAAAAGACGACCGGAAATTCCAGTCCTTTTGCCGAATGAAGCGTCATTAAAACGACCGCATCGCTTCCTTTGTCTTCCTCATTGTTCAATTGGTCAATATCCGCCACTAAAGCTAAATCCGTTAAAAAAGCAATTAATGACTTATCTTCATTTACATTCTCAAAATGCTTGGTTACTGATAAAAACTCATCGATATTCTCAAGGCGGCTTTGCGCTTCTAATGTCTTTTCAGCGCGAAGCATCTCCCGGTAGCCAGATTTCTCTAATACATCTTCCACAAGCTCTGTTACCGATACATACTCTTGCATTTGCCCCCAATGTTCGATCTGCCGGCGGAACTCATTTAATGGAGCAGCGATTCGCGCGCTGAGTCCAATGTGTTCCAGCTCACCGAGCGCTTGAAACATCGAAAGGCCATGTGCTGAGGCATAGCTTGCGATTTTTTCAAGCGAAGAGGCGCCGACGCCGCGCCTTGGCACGTTGACAATTCTTGAGAAGCTAATATCATCATTCGGATTCGCAATAAGACGCAAGTACGCGAGCACGTCTTTAATTTCTTTTCGATCATAGAACTTGAGGCCGCCGACAATTTGGTATGGAATATTTGATTTAATCAGCACTTCCTCCATCATCCGCGATTGAGCATTCGTCCGGTAAAGAACCGCAAAATCAGAATAACGACGCTTGCCGAAATCGACGTATTCTTTAATTTTCCCCGCTACAAACTGCGCTTCATCTGATTCGTTCATCGCCTCGTAATAGACGATTTTTTGTCCTTCCGGATTTTCCGTCCACAACTTTTTCGGTTTGCGATTGTAGTTGTTTTCAATCACTTCATTCGCTGCTTGTAAAATGCGCTTCGTCGAACGATAGTTTTGCTCAAGCAGCACGACTTTGGCGTTCGGGTAATCCGTTTCAAACGATAAAATATTTTGAATGTCCGCCCCGCGCCAGCGATAAATCGATTGGTCTGAATCACCGACGACACATATGTTTTGAAATCTCGAGGCGAGCATTTTTACAAGCTTATACTGAGCGCGGTTCGTGTCTTGATACTCATCAATATGAATATACTGAAACTTATATTGATAATGCTCCAACACTTCCGGCACGCGCTCAAACAGTTGAATCGTCGTCATAATCAAATCATCAAAATCAAGCGCATGGTTGCGCAACAGGCGCTGCTGATATTCTGTATAAACGTCGCTTGCGATCTTTTCATAGTAGCTGGCTGCCTTTTTTACAAATTGCTCTGGAGAAAGCAATTCGTTTTTGGCGTTGCTGATTGTCCCTAAAATCGCACGCGGATCGAATTTTTTCGGATCGATATTTTTTTCATTCAAAATGGTTTTAATGACTGACAGCTGATCGGTCGTATCTAAAATCGAAAAGTTGCGGTCAATGCCGATGCGGTCGATATCGCGGCGCAAAATGCGCACGCACATCGAATGAAACGTGGAAATCCAAATGTCTTCCGCCGCCCCGCCAACAAGCGATTGCACGCGTTCCTTCATTTCGCGAGCCGCCTTGTTTGTGAATGTAATGGCTAAAATGTTCCACGGCGCGACATGCTTTTCCGCCATTAAATACGCAATTCGGTGCGTCAACACGCGCGTCTTTCCGCTTCCCGCACCTGCCATAATGAGAAGGGGGCCTTCCGTCGTTTTCACTGCCGCTTGCTGTTCCTCGTTCAAATTCACAAGCAACCTGCTCGATAAAAAGCTCAATGTCATCACCACCACACAAACATTTGTTCTATTTTACTACATTTCTACTTGTCACACAACGTTCTCTTTCACAGCCTTCACCGTTTCAAGCGCTCTCGATAAATCTTTATATACCGCGTTTCCGACGACAATTGTATCAGCGTATTGTGCCATTTCTTTTGCTTGGTCTGCGCTCTCAATTCCGCCGCCATAAAACAACTGGGTATGATGCAGCACTTCTTTGACTTTGCGCACTGTCTCTATATTTCCATAAGCTCCGCTATACTCTAAATAAAAAATCGGCAGCTTGTACATCTTCTCCGCGATCAATGCATAAGCAACAATATCTTCATCGGAAAGCTCCGTCTTCGCTCCGGTGAGCGTAGCGGCTTTGCAGTCCTTATTTAAAATGCAATAGCCCTCCATAACAATTTCATCCCAATTCATTAGTTCTCCAAATTGTTTCATTGCCTCATGATGCAAATCGACGATCCACTTCGTCTCTCGGCTATTTAAAACCGTTGGAACGAAATATAAGTCAAATCCCGGCGTTACGGATTCAATATTCGATATTTCCAGTATACAAGGAACGGCAAACCGGCGAATGCGCGCCATTAAATCGAGCACGTTTTCTAACGTCACTCCGTCTGTTCCACCAACCATCACGGCATCCGTTCCTGACTCGCAAATTTGTTCGAGCTGTTCATCGCTAATTTCCTTGTTCGGATCTAATTTAAAGATATGGCGCCACTGACGAACATCGTACATATAAAAAACCTCCATTTGACATATCCATCTTTTCATTATAACAAATCGTCAAAAAGAAAAGGAGCATCAATAAATGCTCCTTTTACACATGATTTGCCTCTTGCGACTCATCTGTTTGTTCTTCTTTAATGCGCTCAAGCACCATTTCGTAAGCATCGCTTCCATAATTTAAACAGCGTTTAACACGGGAAATTGTCGCAGTGCTCGCTCCTGTTTCCGTCTCAATTTTATGGTACGTATACCCTTCGCGAAGCATCCGAGCAACCTCAAGTCGTTGTGCAAGAGATTGGATCTCGTTGACTGTGCATAAGTCGTCAAAAAAACGATAGCATTCTTCTAAATCTCGAAGGGACAGAATCGCCTTAAACAACTGATCCACTTCTCTGCCTCTTAATTTGTCAATTTGCATATTGTTTTTCAACCCTCCATCTATTAACGATACTGAACAATATCCAACGTCGGGACGATATTGACCCATGTTTTCCCTGGTACAAAACCGATGGGAACACCATTTTCATATGGCAATAGACGACCGTTGACATTTTTCCATTCAACATGCTTTACCGTTCCGTTTTGGAACAAATATCCATGCCCGCCTGATGTCAAATCAATATCGCGCCGCCCATATCCATCGGCAATCGTATGCGTTGCAGCCACAATGAACACATTTTGCACGAAAACAGGGATATGCGTATCGTAATCAACCGTCTGCTCCCCGCCGCTATAACGAAAATATCCTTTTTTATTAGGATCGTATTTGTATTGCACATGGGCATAATCTCTGTGGGAATACGAGATATCTACCTGTTGCGCCACATCTCCCTTGGCTTCGTTTGTGAAAAAAGGAAGCGGCTCTACTGTATCTTGCATGGTATATCCTTTTTCCGTTGCCCCTTTTTCAATATTGGCAAACGTAATATACGAGTTATGGGGCGCTTTTCGGAATGAAGCCCGCTTAAACAGCGTTCCATCATAAAATAGCCCATTAAGATAATCGGCCTCTCCAGATTCAAGCATTGTTTTGGCTTCTGGGCTCCAACCGTGGCAAATATAGAGAGCATGAAATCCTTTGCTAAGTTCAATATAATAATCGCGCGCACTTCGGACCGGCCCCACTTTTTCAGGAAACTCGCTTTGATATAAGGCTAAAAAGCGCGTAATGTCTCCTTCGGCCAGCACTTCATAGACAACATCCGCCTTGTACAAACCTGATTGCGGTCTTGCTTTTGGGTGATTATTGACCATAACCGCAATGACGCGATGGTCTGGTCGTGTTTTGGCAGGAAGCCCTGTTAATGGGAAAACAAATTTCTGTTGTTGTGGCTCCTTATTTTCTTGTTTTGGTGTTTCCACCGGAACCGCATGCTGCCGTTCATTTTGTCCTATTTTCGCACAGCCGCTGAAAAGAAGGCACGCTCCACTTATAACAATCAACCAGCGTTTCATTGTGCACACAACCTTTTTCTTTTATATTTTAACGCATTATCGACGGAAAGAGTATTGTTTTATTCATAACATCATAAATTCCTTTTTGTGTAATGCGAATATAAGGCAAATGGGTCGATTGGAAAAATAACAGCGAATAAATCGGATCAGCGAAACGGTAGCCTCTTTGTTTCAACAATTCTTTTAACGTATTTTCTTCGTCGATTAACAAATCAATGCTTTTGCGCGACATCATGCCGCCAAGCGGGAGCGGAATCTCATGGATGATTTCCCCGTTTTCCGCTAGCACGATCCCTCCGCCTATTTCATTCATGCGCTCAAACGCTAGCAACATATCTCGTTTGCTTTTTCCAATCAATAAAATATCACCCGTATTTGAGTAGGAACTCACCAATCCTTTCACATGAGTGGCAAACCCTTTGACCACTGTATTGACACGCCATTTCCCATTCCGGTCTACGAGCATTAAAAAGCTTTCATCGTGATCAGTTGACAGTTCATCATGGGCCGTATCGATCAAAATAGAATACGGACGTGTAATGACGGAATTTTCCATATACATTCCGAACGGCATTGAAAATTGTAAATCATCCATTGACAATTGCCAAGTTAAGCGAAGCGGAGACATTCCGTAACAGTCCCAATCAATTGGTGAAAATACATTTTCACATACTCCATCGCGCTTCAGCCAAATGCCTTTCGAAAGCACGCTTACAGGCATCGGATCTTCCTTCTTGCGCAAAAAGTTGATGTTCGCAACCCTGCCTGTAGTAATTGAGCCGTAAAGATGCTCCATACGATAATGGCGCGCAACATTGATTGTTGCCATATGATATGCATCAATAATTGGAACGCCTTTTTCTATGGCGATGCGTATCATTTGATCAATTAACCCTTGCTCGTAAAAGGAAGGTGGAGAGCCGTCCGTTGTGAAAATAAAGCGATCATACTGTTCGATCCCTAATTGTTTTATTTCCTCAAGCAACGTCGGTAAATCAGGACGAATCGAAGAATAGCGCAATGAGACGGTATATCCGTGCAGAAGCCTATAGTATACTTCCTTGCCGGTCATCGCTTCATGATCGCAATCAACCCCCGCCAGCGCCATTTTTGTAAGCGTTTTCTCGGAAGCTCCTGGAAGATGACCTTCCACCAGCTTGTTCAAATGTTTGGCTTCTTGAATCCAATGAAGTATTGTATCATCTCCGGCAAGTAGCCGCGGCCATCCGGTTAACTCTCCAGCCTGCAGCACCGACTTTTGCTTTAACCACTCCTTAACCGTCGCATAAGAAAACCGCTCTTCCTCTTTTTGTAGCTCCGTTTGCCCATCCAAGCGGCACCACCAATACATTGTTGTTGGAAACGATTCCATTTTCTTTAAAAAAGAAAACGCTTTCTTTTTTGGTAATTGCAAAACAAGAAATAAATTATCGCTGATCATCGTCGTTGTCCCGAATTTCGCCGCATATTCAGCAAGGGTTTGGGGATTATATAATTGAAACGGATGCGCATGTGGCTCGATATAACCTGGAACTAAATAATAATTACTGCAATCGACCACTTCGCATTGTTCAAGATTACTCGGGAGACGTTCGCCCGCATACACGATGCGGTCATGGTGAATCCAAATGTTTCCTTTAACCCATTGACGCAAATATGAATGTAAATAAGTAGCATTTTTCAGTAGCTTCATGGGCGACCGTTTTCCATCGATCGTTGACATTTGCTCTCGCAATTGCTCACTTTTCCATCGGTAACGTTGTTCGACCATATACATCCCCGTTTCTTTTTCCTAAATTGTACCATACAATCATTTTATCGCATTAAAGCCATTTTCACAAACAAAAAGAGGAGGAAATATATGGTCAAGGTAAATATCGGCATATGGAATGCCTTGATTCGAATTACGTGCGGTTTGACGATACTTGCTTGGGCCACTGCAAAAATGGTCAAGCGTCCTTGGCGCGATTCATATATCATTGTCGCCATGTTAGCAGCAATGAAAGTGGCAGAAGGAATTACCCGTTTTTGCCCGCTCACCGCATTATTTGAAAAATATCAACAACAAGAAGAGAACAAACAGCCGGTAAATCCGACATAATGACTAAAAAGGGCTGACTTCAACGAGCCAGCCCTCAAATCTATTCGTAATAAGGAGAGAATTGACGATGGTGCTTGAATATATGACGGATATGTCCTTTGTCCTTGCCATGCTGATTGGTGGAATTATTGCCCTTACTTTTGTTTACGTTCGGAAGAAGCGCGTGAGATAGCCTTATAGCCGATATCGCTTCGGTAAAACAGCTGACCGCAGTGCACCTTGGCGATTTCTTTGTATACTTCCTGCTGCGCTTTTTCAAGCGTATCTTCTTTTGCTGCAATAAGAAGAACGCGCCCTCCGTTAGTGCGCAACACCCCGTCCTCCATTTTCGTTCCAGCATGGAATACGAGCGTGCTTTCTTTTAGTTCCTTCAATCCTTCAATGGCCGCTCCTCTTTCATACGCATCCGGATAGCCTTTAGAAGCTAAGACGACGCCGATCACACTTTCCTGTGACCACGTCAATGTCGTCTCTTTTCCTTCTAATAAATCGATGATCCACTGGATAAGATCGTTCTCTAATCGCGGCAAGACGACTTGCGCTTCTGGATCACCGAAGCGAGCATTAAATTCAATCACTTTCGGCCCTTGAGCAGTCGCAATTAATCCTGCGTACAACACGCCGGTAAACGATCGTCCCTCGGCTACAAGCGCTTTAGCAATTGGATGTATAATGTGTTCCACCGCTTGCTGTATGACTTCATCCGCAATTTGCGGAACAGGCGAATAAGCCCCCATGCCGCCAGTGTTCGGTCCTTCATCGTTATCAAAAGCGCGCTTATGATCTTGCGCAATCGTCATCGGGTATGCCTTGTCACCATGTACAAAGGCCATCAGCGAAAACTCTTCCCCTTCTAAAAACTCTTCAATAACTACTTGTTGGCTTGCTTCTCCAAATTTTTTTTCCACCATCATCTCATGCAGCGCATCAAGCGCTTCTTGAAGCGTCATCGCGACAGTGACGCCTTTTCCAGCCGCAAGCCCATCCGCTTTAATTACAATCGGCGCACCTTTTTGTTCAATATACGCTTTCGCCTCTTCATAAGACGTAAATGATTCATACTCGGCCGTCGGCACGTCGTATTTTTTCATAATGTCTTTAGCAAATGCTTTGCTTCCCTCGATAAGCGCAGCTTCTTTGCGCGGTCCAAAAATACGCAATCCTTCTTCTTGAAAACGATCAACGATCCCATTTAAAAGCGGCGCCTCTGGACCGACAATGGTCAAGTCAATTCCTTCTTCTTTAGCAAAATGGACAAGAGATTCCGTATCATGCTCGTCAATAGGAACAAGTTGTGCGATCTCTGCGATGCCGGGATTTCCCGGTGCAGCATACAATTTAGTAACAAGAGGACTTTGCGCCGCCTTCCAAGCAATAGCATGCTCTCGCCCGCCGCGACCAATAATGAGCACTTTCATCTATTTCACTCCTTAATGTTTAAAATGGCGCACACCAGTGAAGACCATAGCGATTCCGTATTCGTCTGCCTTTTTGATTGAATCTTCATCGCGAATCGATCCACCTGGTTGGATAATGGCTGTCACTCCCGCTTTTGCGGCTGCTTCGACTGTATCATCCATCGGGAAAAACGCGTCAGATGCTAGTGCTGCGCCATGCGCTTTTTCACCTGCTTGCTCAATGGCAATTTTCGCGGCGCCAACACGGTTCATTTGGCCTGCTCCAACGCCAATAGTCATACAATCTTTTGCAAGCACGATCGCATTAGACTTTACATGCTTGACCACTTTCCAAGCAAGCTTCAAATCTTCCCACTCTTTTTCCGTCGGTTCGCGCTTCGTCACAACTTTGATGTTGGCATCCTCAAGCGTATAACGGTCTTCGTCTTGCACCAACAATCCGCCCTGCACTGATACAAAAAACGGTTCAGGCTTTCGCTCAGATGCAAAATCGATCGTTAACAAGCGGATATTTTTCTTCTGGGTTAAAATCTCTAGCGCTTCTTCGCTAAAAGACGGCGCGATAATAATTTCTAAAAAGATTTCATGCATTTTTAATGCCGTGTCACGGTCAACTTCTCTATTTAAAGCAACAATGCCGCCAAAAATCGAGGTTGGATCCGCTTCATAGGCTCTCGTGAACGCTTCAAAAATCGTCTCGCCTACCCCTACGCCGCACGGATTCATATGTTTCACGGCCACTGCTGCCGGCTCTGTAAATTCCTTCACAATTTGTAGCGCCGCATTCGCATCGTTAATGTTGTTATAGGATAACTCTTTTCCGTGCAGCTGTTTTGCTGCTGCAATTGAGAACAAAGACCCAAGCGGCTTCCGATAAAAGGCCGCGCTTTGATGCGGGTTTTCGCCGTAGCGCAAATCTTGTTTTTTCTCAAACGTGACCGTCAACGATTCTGGATAGCGCTCGCCTGCCATGTTCGTTAAGTACTCGGCAATCATGGCATCGTAGGCAGCGGTATGGCGGAATACCTTGGCTGCCAGTTTTAGTTTTGTTTCTTGAGAGACTGTTCCGTGTTCTTCTAATTGCTGCAATACAATGTCGTAATCGGCTGGATCGACCAGAACCGTCACATATTGATGATTTTTCGCTGCAGCGCGAAGCATCGTTGGACCGCCAATATCAATATTTTCAATCGCTTCGGCAAACGTCACACCGCTTTTCGCAATCGTTTGCTGGAACGGATATAAATTGACAACAACTAAATCGATCGGTTGAATGCCGTGCTCATTTAACTGCTTATGGTGGTGCTCATCATCACGAATGGCAAGCAACCCGCCATGAATCATCGGATGAAGCGTCTTGACACGCCCGTCTAAAATTTCCTGAAATCCTGTCACGTCTGAAATACTAATAACAGGAATTCCTTCCTGTTCTAACGTTTTTTTCGTCCCGCCGGTTGAGATGATTTCCACCCCTAATTCCGCTAGTCGTTTTGCGAATGGAACGATTCCCTCTTTATTGGAAACGCTCAATAAAGCGCGTTTAACGTTCATGATTGTTCGACCCTTTCCTCCAATTGTTCAAGCAATGTTTTTAACACTTCTGGATATAATTGATGTTCGAGCTGATGAATGCGCATTTCCAGCTCCTCAAGCGACTCTCCGTCATGAATCGGAATCGCGCGCTGGGCAATGATCGGCCCTGTATCCATTCCTTCGTCCACATAATGAACCGTCACCCCCGTCACTTTCACGCCAGCACGATACGCTTGTCCAATCGCATCCTTCCCTGGAAAAGCCGGCAAAAGAGAAGGGTGAATGTTGACAATTCTCCCTTCATAAGCCGCAAGAAGCGTCGGCCCAATAAGCCGCATATAGCCAGCGAGAACGATGAAATCCACTTCTTTTGCGCGCAAATGCTCTAAAATTTCCCTCTCAAAGTCAGCCTTTGCTGCATAGTCTTTTGCTCGAAATATAAAAGCAGGAATACCTTCCGTTTTCGCTCTCTCAATGACCTTCGCTTCCGGGCGATCGCATATAAGCAAGGCAATTTCCGCTTGTAACATTCCGTGTTTTACCGCATCAACAATGGCTTGAAAGTTCGTGCCGCTTCCCGAGGCGAAAATAGCAATCCGCTTCATTCCATCTTCCCTCCAGCGAACACAACTCCCTCGCCCTTTTTCACACGTCCAATCAAATACGCCTTTTCCCCAAGCTGCTCTAAGCGTTCAATGATCGGGTGGATCATTTCGCTGTCGACAGCCATTACTAACCCGATTCCCATGTTAAAAATATTAAACATCTCTTTTCGAACAAGGTTTCCCTTTTCCTGAAGCAAATCAAAAATAGCTGGAATCGGCCAAGAGCCGTAATCGATTTCCGCACACAAACCGTTTGGCAACATCCGCGGAATATTCTCGATAAAACCGCCTCCTGTAATATGCGCCATGCCTTTAACTTCAAATTCTTTCATCACTGCAAGCAGCGGTTTTACATAAATGCGTGTCGGTTTCAGCAGTTCTTTTCCTAAAGGAACGGTTAAATGTCCGTAAGTTTCATGCAAACTCAACTTTGCTTCCTCAAGCAAAATTTTCCTTACAAGGGAGTAGCCGTTGCTGTGAATGCCGTTTGAGGCAAGACCGATCAACGCATCACCTTCTTGAATGCTCGCACCCGTTACCAGTCCCGATTTTTCAGCAATTCCAACAGCAAATCCCGCTACATCGTATTCTTCCTCTTGGTACATTCCCGGCATTTCCGCCGTTTCTCCCCCGATCAACGCGCAGCCTGCCTGTACACAGCCATCAGAAATCCCTTTAACAATTTGCTCAATTTTTTCAGGAACCGCTTTTCCGCAGGCGATATAGTCTAGGAAAAAGAGCGGCTCCGCACCCTGGACGACAATGTCATTGACGCACATGGCGACACAATCGATGCCGATCGTATCGTGTTCGTCCATCATAAATGCGAGCATCAGCTTTGTTCCGACTCCGTCTGTTCCCGATACCAATACCGGCTCTTTATATCCAAGCTTCGATAAGTCAAACATGCCGCCAAATCCGCCAAGCCCGCCAAGCACTTCCGGACGAACCGTTTTTTGTACATGTTTTTTCATGAGCGAGACCGCTTTGTACCCCGCTTCAATGTCGACGCCCGCTCGTTTATATGCCTCCGCCACCTCAAATCCTCCTTTATTGCTTTACCGTGTGTTGTGTGTATTGTGATACATTGCTACATGTATTTGTCCGATATTCCCCTGTAAAACACGCCATACATTGGCCACGAAGCGGAGAATCGCTCGGACGACCAATCGCTTCCAGCAATCCTTCATGGCTTAAAAACGCCAAAGAGTCCGCTCCGATCATTTGCCGAATTTCTTCAACCGAATGAGCTGAAGCGATCAATTCTTCTTTTGTTGGCGTATCAATACCGTAAAAACAAGGATGCGTAATCGGCGGCGAACTAATGCGGACATGCACTTCTGTCGCTCCCGCTTCCCGAAGCATCTTAACAATTCGTCTGCTTGTCGTTCCCCGAACGATGGAATCATCAACCATCACGACCCGTTTTCCTGCCACTACACCGCGGACAGGCGACAGCTTCATTTTCACGCCCTGCTCCCGCAACGCTTGCGATGGCTGAATAAAGGTCCGCCCTACGTAACGATTTTTAATTAAACCGAGTTCATATGGGATTCCTGTCGCTTCTGCGTAGCCAATGGCAACCGAAATGCTCGAATCCGGCACTCCGGTGACAACATCCGCTTCCACCGGCGCTTCTAAAGCGAGGCGCTTGCCCAAATTTTTCCGCGCCGTATGAATGTTAATGCCATCGACATTGCTGTCAGGACGGGCAAAGTAAATGTACTCCATACTGCAAATGGAGCGAGGTCTTTTTTCAGCGAAACGTTCTGAATGAAGCCCTTCACGGCTAATAATAATAAGCTCGCCTGGCTCTACTTCCCGCTCATACGTTGCTCCCACAACGTCAAAGGCGCATGTTTCCGATGCCACAACGTATGCATCACCAAGTCTTCCGATCGATAGCGGTCGAAATCCGTTTGGATCAAGTGCAATATATAATTCTGTTTCAGTAAGTAAAAGGAAGGCAAAAGCCCCCTCTAGGTAGTTTAGTGCTACTTTAATCTGTTCTTTCAATGTCGGAGCCATGCTGCGGCGAATGAGATGAGCGAACACTTCTGTATCCGACGTCGTTTGAAAAATACTTCCTTGCTGCTCAAGGCGGTATTTGAGCTCGGCGGCATTGACCAAGTTGCCGTTATGCGCCAAAGCAATACTGCCGCTTTGGGAACGGAATAGCAGAGGCTGCACATTTTCGTAGCCTCCGCCTCCAGCTGTCGCATAGCGCACATGCCCGATTGCCGCACTTCCGCTTAATTGTTGCAGCCCTCCGTTACTAAATACTTCTGTCACTAACCCGAGTCCTTTATGTCCTTTTAATGTTTCGCCATTTGCGACAACAATTCCGGCACCCTCTTGCCCGCGGTGCTGCAGACTATGCAAACCGTAATACGTTAATTGTGCCGCCTCTTTATGTCCCCAAATGCCAAAAATGCCACACTCTTCGTTTAATCCTTTGATTTCAGCAAGCATGGAATAGCTCCTTTCCACACGCTTCTCATTTGTTCAACTGGAAGATGAATTGCTGTTTCGCCTGTTTCCGTTTCGATATGGAGCATCGCGTCATCCGTTACTTCACCAATTTTCGTTGCTTTCACTAATTGCTCAAACGCAGCCTGATGTTCTTTTTTCACAGACACGACAAAACGGGATTGTGTTTCGCCAAACAGCTGTGCGACGACATCTCCGCTTAATGTCACTTTTGCCCCTAAACCATCGGCATTCATTACACATTCCGCCAAAGCCACCGATAATCCGCCTTCTGCGACATCATGAGCCGACTCGATGAGCCCCGCGCGAATCGCTGCAAGAAGCGCTTGCTGGCGTTCGGCTTCAACATTTAAATCGATGCTTGGCGCTTTTCCGAAAATGCGTCCTTCTAATAGTTTCTGTAACTCGCTGCCGCCAAATTCTTGTTTTGTCTCACCGATCACATAAATAGCGTCGCCTGCTTGCTTAAACGATTGCGTCGTTATATGGTTTACATCTTCGATCAATCCAACCATACCAACAACAGGAGTTGGATACACAGCTTCCCCGTTTGTTTCGTTATAAAGCGACACGTTTCCGCTGATGACCGGCGTTGCCAGCGTCCGGCATGCTTCGCTCATGCCGTCAACCGCTTTTTCAAGTTGCCAGAAAATCTCCGGCTTTTCTGGATTGCCAAAATTTAAGCAATCGGTGACAGCAAGCGGCTTTGCTCCCGAGCAAACGACGTTGCGTGCCGCTTCAGCGACCGCAATTTTTCCGCCTGTTTCTGGATCTAAATAAATGTAACGCGAATTGCAATCTGTCGTCATCGCCAGCGCCTTCTTTGTGCCGCGAATGCGCACAACCGCTGCATCAGAACCCGGTGCAACGACTGTGTTGGTCCGTACCATATAGTCGTATTGGTCATATACCCATTCTTTGCTTGCAATGGTCGGTTGTGCTAACAATGAAAGAAGTGTTTGTTCATAGTTTTCCACATGCGGAATATATTCAATCTGTTGAAATTCTTGATAATAGGCCGGTTCTTTTGATGGTTTATGATAAACAGGCGCATCTTTTGCTAATGCATCCACTGGAATTTCTGCTGCCACTTCCCCTTGAAAGTAAAGGCGAAGCATTTTATCGTCCGTTACTTTTCCGATCGCTTTCGCTTCAAGTCCGTATTTTGCAAATAAATCGTAAATTTCTTGTTCGCGTCCTTCTTTCACAACAAGGAGCATGCGTTCTTGCGACTCAGAAAGCATCATTTCATACGGTGTCATGCCTGATTCACGCTGCGGTACTAAATCCAAGTTCATCTCAATACCGACCCCGGCCTTGCTCGCCATTTCAGCAGAAGAACTCGTTAGTCCGGCAGCCCCCATATCCTGAATGCCGACTAACGCGTCGGATCGAACGACTTCCAAGCACGCCTCAAGCAACAGCTTCTCCATAAATGGGTCGCCCACTTGCACAGCCGGACGTTTTGCTTCCGATTCCTCTGTTAACTCTTCAGAAGCAAAAGTTGCTCCATGGATGCCGTCGCGTCCCGTTTTCGCTCCTACATACATCACAGTGTTGCCAATACCGGATGCCACGCCGCGCTGAATATCTTCATGGCGAATCAACCCGACGCACATCGCATTGACTAAAGGATTTCCTTCATAGGATGGATCAAATTGCACTTCGCCGCCGACGGTTGGAATCCCGACACAGTTACCGTAGCCAGCGATGCCAGCGACAACATGTTCAAACAAATATTTCACACGCGGAGACGTCAGTTCACCAAAACGCAATGAGTTCAATAGCGCGATTGGACGCGCTCCCATCGAAAACACATCGCGGATAATGCCGCCGACACCCGTCGCCGCGCCTTGGTATGGCTCAATCGCTGAAGGGTGGTTATGGCTCTCGATTTTAAAGGCGACCGCCAATCCGTCGCCAATATCGACAATCCCCGCTCCTTCTCCCGGTCCTTGCAAAACATGCTCACCTTCTGTCGGGAACTTTTTCAATACCGGCTTTGAATTTTTATAGCTGCAATGCTCCGACCACATCACCGAAAAAATACCTGTTTCCGTATAGTTAGGCAAACGGCCGAGAATACGCTCTACCATCGCGAATTCTTCATCCGTCAATCCCATTTCACGATATAACTTTTCTTCTTTAATCGTTGTTGGACTTGGCTCAAGAAGTAACGACATGTGCTTCCCTCCAGTATCTCACAATTGATTGAAACAGCTTTAATCCGTCCGCGCCGCCAAGCAAAGCGTCAACCGCGCGCTCTGGATGCGGCATCATGCCAAGCACGTTTCCTCTTTCGTTCATAATGCCGGCAATATCCTCTAGGCTTCCGTTTGGATTTTCTCCGTGGTAACGGAACACGATTTGCCGGTTCTCAACAAGCTTTTTCAACGTTTCTTCATCGCAATAATAATTGCCTTCGCCATGGGCAATTGGAATTGTAATGACTTCGCCTTGTTCATACATAGATGTAAACATCGTGTCGTTGTTTTCCACCCGCAGTGCAACAGGGCGGCAAATAAACTTTAAGCCGTTATTGCGGCGCATCGCCCCAGGCAGCAGTCCTGCCTCAAGCAAAATTTGAAATCCGTTGCATACCCCAAGAATCGGCTTCCCTTCTTCCGCCGCTTTTTGGATCGCTTTCATAACATTAGAAAAACGGGCAATGGCTCCCGAGCGGAGATAGTCGCCGTAAGAAAAGCCTCCTGGAAGTAAAATACCGTCAAATTCATCAAGATTATCAGCATCATGCCATACGTACTCGACATCTTCCCCTAGTTCGTCCTTAATTGCATGATACATGTCGACATCGCAATTTGAACCCGGGAATACAATCACTGCAAATTTCACTGCACCACTACCTCCTCGATCTCATATCGGTAGTCCTCAATCACTGTATTTGCTAATAATTTTTCGCACATGTCGCGCACGATTTCTTCGATATTTCGTTCGCTTTTCTCAATCATAAGTTCCATAAATTTACCGATTCTTACATCCTGTACTTCATGATAAGACAAGCTATGAAGCGCTCCTTTAACCGCGTTTCCTTGCGGATCTAACACATTTTCACGCAACGTAACATATACTTTTACTTTGTACATTCTGTTTGTCCCCCTAGTCTTTGTAAAATAATTTCGTAAGCATCCGTTAAATTTCCTAAATCACGGCGAAATACATCTTTATCAAATTTTTCATTTGTCTCTATATCCCATAAACGACAAGTGTCAGGAGAAATTTCATCCGATAGTATGATCTTTCCATCGCTATCGAATCCGAATTCTAGCTTAAAATCCACTAAACGGACATCACATTTTTGAAAATGCTCAGTGAGGATCTCATTGACTTTTAAAGCATAGTCCTTCAAAACAGCAATTTGCTCTGAAGTGGCTAGCTTTAAAATGGCAATGTGGTCTTCCAACAAAAGAGGATCGCCAAGTTCGTCATTTTTGTAATAGAATTCAATCAGCGGTTTTTCTAGGCTCGTCCCTTCCGCGATGCCAAGCCGCTTTGCCAAACTTCCAGCGACATAATTGCGGACAACAACTTCAAGAGGAATAATCGTTACTTTTTTAACAAGCTGCTCTGTTTCGGATAGTTTTTGAATAAAATGATTCTCAACGCCCGCTTGATGAAGCTTCATAAATAGCAAGCTCGTGATTTCATTGTTTAAGCGCCCTTTTCCAGCGATCGTTGCTTTCTTTTCACCGTTAAACGCTGTTGCGCTATCTTTATATTCGATCCAAAGAACATTTTCTGCATCTGTTAAATACACTTTTTTTGCTTTTCCTTCATAAAGTAATTCCAGTTTTTTGACCATGGTAAAGGCCCCCTAGACAGAATATTGGGAATTTTCCCTTTATCGCGCAGGTAGGGGAAACCTTACCTGCGCACCTTTTTATAATCCGATCCGTTCAAAAATCGTATCAACATGCTTTAAATGGTAGTTGTAATCAAAGCAATCATCGATTTCCTCTTTTGTTAAACGGCTTGTAATCGTCGCATCCGCCTCAATCAATGAACGGAACGGCACTTGTGTTTCCCATGCCTCCATTGCTTTTGGCTGCACTAGATCGTACGCTTCTTCACGCGTCATTCCCTTATCAATGAGCGCAAGCAATACGCGCTGTGAATAAATCAGACCAAGCGTGCGGTCCATATTACGCTTCATGTTCTCTGGGAACACTGTTAAGTTTTTGACGATGTTCGCAAAACGATTCAACATATAGTTCAAGGCAATCGTCGCATCCGGCAAAATAATGCGTTCTGCCGATGAGTGGGAAATATCGCGTTCATGCCAAAGCGGCACGTTCTCATAAGCCGTCAACATATAGCCGCGGATCACGCGCGCCATTCCTGTCATGTTTTCTGAACCGATTGGATTGCGTTTGTGCGGCATTGCTGAGGACCCTTTTTGACCTTTCGCGAAAAATTCTTCGACTTCACGCGTTTCGCTTTTTTGTAAGCCGCGAATTTCAACGGCGAACTTTTCAATCGATGTCGCAATGAGCGCCAATGTCGCCATATAGTGCGCATGACGGTCACGCTGGAGCGTCTGTGTTGAAATTGGTGCTGGATCTAGGCCAAGTTTTTCGCATACGTATTTTTCAACAAATGGATCAATGTTCGCATACGTTCCGACAGCACCAGAAATTTTCCCGACACGAACGGTTTCCGCTGCTTGTTTGAAACGCTCTAAGTTACGTTTCATTTCCTCATACCAAAGCGCCAGTTTCAAGCCGAACGTCGTCGGCTCGGCATGAACGCCGTGTGTACGGCCCATCATCACTGTGTACTTATGTTCTTGTGCCTTCTCTTTTAAAACTTGAATAAAATTCTCTAAATCCTTAAGTAAAATTTCGTTTGCTTGCTTTAATAAGTACGATAGCGCCGTATCGACCACGTCTGTCGAAGTCAATCCGTAATGCACCCACTTGCGCTCTTCACCCAATGTTTCAGAAACCGCTCGGGTAAAAGCGACAACATCATGGCGCGTTTCCTCTTCGATTTCTTTAATTCGCTGAATATCAAACGAAGCGTTCTCGCGAATTTTCGCCACATCTTCTCTTGGAATGATGCCAAGCTCTGCCCAAGCTTCGCATGCTAAAATTTCTACTTCCAGCCATGCTTTGAAGCGATTTTCTTCCGTCCAAATCGCCCCCATCTCTGGTCTTGTGTACCGTTCAATCATCGTTCATCCTCCTTTTGCTTCAAACGACTGTCATTACGTCCAAATTTTCAAAGCATCAATATGTTGCAATGCCACATCCACAGTTTCAGCAAGCACGGTAACATGTCCCATTTTCCGTTTTTTCTTCGCCTCTTTTTTTCCATACAGATGAAGATGCATATTAGACATATTTGGAATAGCTTCCACGATTGGCTGTGTATGCTCTCCTAAAATATTGACCATTACAGCCGGCTTCAGCAATTCTGTACTGCCTAAAGGCCAATTGCAAACAGCGCGAATATGCTGCTGAAATTGAGATGTCGCACAAGCATTAATTGTATAATGACCTGAGTTATGTGGTCTAGGGGCAAGTTCATTAATATAAATATCTCCGTCTTTAGTCAAAAACATTTCTACTGCGAGTGTACCCACCAATTCAAAATGCTCGGCAAGCGTTTTGGCATACTGAACCGCTTTTTGTGCAACATCGGACGAAATTCTTGCTGGAACGATCGTTTTATGCAAAATATTATCGACATGAATGTTTTCAGCCACTGGAAATACGCGCGTATCTCCCCATCCATTTCTCACTACAATAACAGAAATCTCTTTATCAAACGAAACCCAGCCTTCTAGTACACAACGGCCCGACTGCAACAGTGACAAAGCAGATTGAACATCTTTTTGGCTGCGAATCACAAACTGTCCTTTTCCGTCATAGCCACCCCGGCACGTTTTTAGCACACATGGAAAACCGATTGTATCCACTGCCTTGAACAGCTCTTCCGATGATTCAACTTCAATGTAAGGAGCAACTGGAAGACCCGCAGCGGTAATAGCTTGCTTTTCAGTTCCCCGATCTTGAGTAATGCTTAATAGCTTGCTTCCTTGTGGAACATACGAATGCTCGACAAGCCAGTCTAACGCAATTGCATCGATATTTTCAAATTCGTACGTAATAACGTCACTGACACTAGCTAGCTTTTGAATCGCTTCTAAATCGCTATATTCTCCTGTAATTTCGATATCCGCAACTTGACCGCATGGAGAATCCGGCACAGGGTCTAGCACAGCAACACGAAACCCCATTTCTTTCGCCGAAATAGCCATCATTCTGCCGAGCTGTCCGCCCCCGATAATGCCGATTGTTTGCCCAGGAACGATTGTTTTTTTATTCAAGACGATCACTACTTTCTAACACTTCTTGGCGAATTTGTTCTCTTCTTTGTTTTAATGCTTCCATATATTTTGGTTCATAGATGCCAAGCATAGCTGCGGCTAGTAATCCTGCATTTGTTGCACCTGCTTTTCCGATCGCTACCGTTGCTACCGGCACTCCTCCAGGCATCTGCACAATAGATAAAAGCGAATCCAAGCCATTCAGTGCTTTTGATTGGACAGGCACGCCGATAACCGGAAGCGTTGTTTTAGCGGCTACCATTCCTGGCAAATGAGCAGCTCCCCCAGCCCCAGCAATAATAACCTTAATTCCCCTTTTTTCAGCTGTTTCAGCATATTCAAACATGTAATCGGGTGTCCGATGTGCCGAAACCACCTTTTTTTCAAACGGAATATGCAGTTCGTCCAATATATCACAAGCATATTTCATCGTTTCCCAATCGGATTGACTTCCCATAATTACACCAACAAGCGGCTGCATCTATGCTCACCTCGTTTTTTACATATAAAAACCCAGAACAAGCGTTCCTTTTAAAGGGAAAGCATCGTTCTGGGCATAGTTTGACCATAAAAAGGCAAAAAAAGCCATACCGATCCTTTCCCTCATAGTCCAATAATTTACGGTTATTGGGTAGAGACTTCTGGGCCATATTCCCAAAATTATATGAGGGGTATTCTGAAGTTACCATTATCTTATCAATGTTTTTGCAGAACTGTCAACATAAAATCGAACATTTTTGATATAAAAGAAATGAACGTTCGGTTTTTGCTTTAATATCACCAATTAGTGATTAAAACATATGATAAAATATCACAAACATCGGTTGTTAGTGATGAGTTCTGATCTTCCGAAATAAGGGGATAACACTTCTCAGCTTCCTGTATCTTAAAAGTAAAGGGGGAAAACGACATGAAGCAAAATCCGTTTGGACCGTTCCCCGACTGGACAAAGCATTGGGAAGATTTTTTAAGTGGTGAGTTTTGGGGGAATTTTCAGCCCTTTTTTCCATCTACATCTAACAAGAAATCATCTAGTATTTCTGGGGTGAACGTATACCGAAGAGATAATGAACTGTTGATTGTAGTGTGTCTGCCTGGTTTAGAAAGTATCGATCATGTAGAGCTATATACGTACTATAAAACGTTAGAAATTAAAGCGACCATTAATTTACAGTTTAAAGGATTTGAACTGATTGAAGAAGGGATTTCCCAAGGGACATGGGAAAAAACAATCCCTCTTCCGTTTGCGGTAAAAGAAGAACGAATTGAAGCAACATATCACCACGGACTATTAATGATTCATCTCCATCGCCTCATTCCAGATACTCGAAAGAAACGAATTGAAATTAAAAAGGTTGAATAAAAAGCGACTAACCTCTAAAAAAAGGTTAGTCGCTTTTCCTTTTTGTTTCAGCACCTTTTTTCGATAGGGTGCTTTTTCTGTTTTATGGGGGAGAGGATTTAATGGCGTTAATAAAAACGCAACATCTGTTGGACAAAAAAAATTAGAGAACTGGTTGCCCAATCTCTAATTTCTGTCCGCCTAGCGACGTCCTACTCTCGCAGGGGCGCTAGCCCCAACTACCATCGGCGCTGGAGAGCTTAACTTCCGTGTTCGGGATGGGAACGGGTGTGACCTCTCCGCCATCGTCACTAGACGGTCTGAAGGATGGTTCCTTCAAAACTAGATAACAGTGAGTGATGAAGAAAGGATGCGGTATCTCCGCTTTTCGTGTTGTCTAGCTTCGGCTCCTAGCCCCTCGAATCGCTTCTGTCCTGCTGCGGCGGCAACAGCCTCCTCGCAGGCCTTCCGCTCTCTTCGTGGCTATACAGTCGCCTTCGCTTTTCTT
>NZ_JHVN01000024.1 GCF_000620165.1 Anoxybacillus tepidamans PS2 | reverse complement strand
ATTACATCATGCCGCCCATTCATTAGATAATAATTTCGCACAATATCAAGTGATTTTTCCTTGTTTTTTCTTAGTTTATATGTTGGTCTTTTCCTCCAAAAATTCACCGAACAATATGGAACTATATTTTAATGGGCATCATTGTGGCATCAAAAATATTGCCATCGCAATCCAGAATCTGAAAAACAGAAGGCAGAAGATTACTCCGCCTTTTTATCATGACATGAGTCAGGAAAAATAAACGATGATGAGAATAATAACAAAACATACAAGCGCAACTACATCACTTGGCTTCATTTTCTCTTCAACGCGATACGTCCCGTAAGTCCCCTCCACTTTGACTAATTTAATCTCCCGAGGTGGTTCATCTTCATCAATATCACTCAAATCTAATAACAATTCCCCCTGTTTCCCGAAGGCGTATTGGTCCGCGTTGTTCGGCAGGAATCTCCCCCTCTCGTCGCGAAGGCGATTTGACACGTCGATTTGTGGACGGTACATTCTGTTGTAGTAATCGTGATCCTGCAGCATGTTCAGAAGTAGTCGCAGTTTCTCTTCCTCGTGTGGAGTCAACATTGACGTCATCACCTCCCTTCCCCGTTTCCGGGCATTGTTCCAGCCATAATTGGTGGTCCGACACTTCCCAAAGAGGAGAGGGGAGAGGGACGTCTTTTTTCTGATACTGCTTCAAAATCGCTTGAAATTCTTTTGCGTGCGCCGCGGTAAAAAGAGCAGCTCGAATGATTTGATTGCGATCCAATGTCGTCGCGCGAAACACTGCATCCACATAATCGCGAAAAATAGGAGCGTACCGGACAGTAGGGCGATACACATTCATTGGGTTGACGTCACCGGCGCTGCTCCATTTGCAATGGCCTCAAGCATCTTTCTCCCCTCTGACGTCAAATAGACGTCTTTTATTTGCAATAGTTGTTGAGCCAATTCTTTTGTCATTCATCATTTCCCCTTTCAGTGTTTTGACGTCTGGGCGACGTCTTTGGTACATGTTATGAGCAGTAAAACGGGGATATACCTAAAAATTAAATTTTAATTTAATTTTTGTTAAATTAATGTATTAGAGGACTTGAAGGAATGTTGAAGAAATACAGTCATATTAACTTTCGGGAGGGAGAAACTATTAAAGGCGTTTTTCGCAACAGAATCAAATACTGGATAAAAGACAAAGGACTGATTCAAAAACGTGTGGCTGAGAAAATGGGTGTATCGGAGCAAACTTTCCATAAATGGTGTAAAAATGTTACGCAACCAAACCTGGAGGAAGCTTATGTGCTTTCGTGTATAATCGGCGTATCTTTAGAAGATCTTTGCGAAGTCGTTTATGAGGAAACAAAAAAAGAGCCTACTCAAAGCGAGTAGGCTTCTGCTTCTTATTTCAAATTATCAATAGCGTATTGTGCTTCTTCCTTGGTGAATTTTTCACCATGTTCCGAGATTAACTGTTCATAGATTGCCGAATTAGACATGTTCATTTCTTTTGCATAAGTCTGTGCTTTTTTCAACGCATTCTCTTTCCAATTCCACTTAAGATTGTCGATAGCGTATTGCGCCGCTTCTTTCGGGAATGCTTCGCCGTACTCCGAAACTAACTGATCGTATATTGCTGCCTTTGACATATACATAGTTTCAGCGTATGACTCCGCTTTTTGTAGTGCTGCTTTATATTCTCTTGGAATAGTATCTTCTTCTTTAACTGGCGTTTCTTTTTTCTCTTCAGACTTAGGAGTTGCTGTTGTAGTTGTTGCTGTTTCTGCCGTTTCTTTTTTCTCATTTTTCTTTGATTGATCGCTGCTTTCTCCGCCGCCTCCTGCTACACCTGCAACAACGATTATGGCTAGAACCCAAAACCACCATCGTTTGTAAAAAGGTTTCTTTTTCTTCTCACTCATACTTTGGCCCCCTTTATATATTTTCACGATTCCAAAAGTACCATATTCACAACGCGAATATTGTCGAAATATGTAATGGAAATAAAAAATCCCCCGCCAAACGGAGGGGACTCAAAGTGTTGAAAGACGAAATTTTAAACTAATCTTTGTTTGTAAAGGAGATGATGTAGTAGATCTTTATTAGTTAACAACTGCTCTCCATTTCAAACCCGAGTAATAAGACTTGTAAAAATCTGATGAATAGGAAACAGAATAGGTTGCTGTCCAAACTGTGTTTGCTCCCGTAGTTCCTGTGTGTGTAACTGTACCATTATTATAGAATCTGCCGTTTACAACATAGTAAAAACCAGTACTTTCTAGATCAACTTGAACGTCACCATCAAATTTTTTTGAATCTGCGACTATACCTTGGTACATAGGTTTTACATTTGTTTGTACCCAACCAAAAGAGCCATCTCTGCAAGCGGAAAGAATTACTGATAATTTAGGTTTATAAGTGCTTGAAACACTTAATGTAGTAAGAGTCTCTACCCAACCACAAGTAGCAGAAGTAGTGGCTGAAGTAATGGAAGCATTAGTAGCAGCCTTGGTTGAATTTGGCTGAGGATTCTCCTTTTTGATTTCATCTACAGATTTCCCAGAAAGCTCTGCAGCTCTTTTGACCGCTTGTTCATAAGTAAGATCCACTGTGTAATCGTTACCAGATTTTCTTATTTTGTCTAATTCTGCATCACTCTTTGTTGCTGCTAAAGCGTTGTTACTAAGCAACAGGGCAATAAAAAAAGCTGGTAAGACAGAAAGCAACAATTTTTTCATCGAAATACCCCCAAAAAAGTTTATTTTTGTCGAAATATATAATTCTATCCTATTATTAAAATTCCTTCTTTTTTTAAAAAAAATTTTTTATATAAATAAATTAAGTTTATTTTTAGTTAATTTAATTTATTTTTTACAATTTTTAGATTAAAATATTTGAAGAGTAGTTTCGAATACTAGGGGGATGACACACATGAGACTTGCAAAAACTAAAACCTTTATTATTTCGATAGTATTGTTACTTCAAACATTTTTATTAACGGCTTGTAGTACTTTTAATACTGCTTTTATGGATTTTAAAGAATACGAAGGTCGACCATTAAAAATTGGAGTAATTGGAAAACCGCCAGAGGTAAGGGAAAAAAACGTAGAGTTTGTTTCCATAAAATTTTCTGATTTGGAAAACGAAAAATTTAATTCCTACGATGCTGTTTTTATTATGAAAGAGCATCTATCCGAAGCCGCCGCAAGCAAATATGCTAAGGTTTATCGAAATTCTAAAATCCCTTTTTTCTTTATTCAATCAGAAAAGTCTTATTTACCTTTTGTGGATGAATCATTAACATATGAAGGAGCTTTAAAAACAGGATCTAAAAGTTATGCAACAGGATACCTTAATACCAAGAGCGGACCTAAATACTGGGAATATCGTTTGTATAATGATATAAAAAACAAAAAAACGATTCAGGAAGTTTTCTCGAGGATTTTTATGACAATAGAGGAAAACACCAAGAAGTAATAATGATTTAAAATTCCTATCCACACCAAACAAAAAAAATCCCCTGCCTAGAGGCAGGGGAAACAATCACACAATAATCGTCGGATATCCTTTCTTTTTCAACTCTTCCGCAAGCCGTTCTGCATTTTTTCTGTCGCTGAACGCCCCGACTTGCACACGATAGAGTTTTTCTTGTGCAGGTGTTGTACTCGTTTTTGTTTGTGTCAGCGTTGTAGCTTTTTTCTTCAAGCCGAATGCTTTGGCAATTCCTTCAACGTGGCCATGTGCGACTTGCAGAAGGAATTGTTCTGATTTGAGTTTTGCAGCATCGCCAGCACTATCAATGAAAAGATTCTCTGTTAGGATGGCTGGCATATTCGTTTCTCGCAACACAGCATAGTTCGCACGTTTCTTGCCTCGGTCGTTAACATTACCAATCGACTTCATGATTTCTTGATGGATTACATTTTGATAAGCAATCGCTGCGGAACTGACTTTTCCGTTATAGATGTATGATTCAAATCCCGTCCCTCCGCCAGCATTGATATGCACACTCAAGAAAAAGTCGGCTTTCGCTCGGTTCGCGATCGTCGCGCGTTCAGAAAGCTCAATGAAACGATCATCCGTCCGTGTGTAGATGACTTCCACCCCTTCATAGTCTTTGAGCATGTCACCGATTTTTTTGACGATATTCAGAGTGAGATTTTTTTCAAGTAGACCATTCCCTACAGCCCCACTATCTGTTCCACCATGTCCTGCATCAAGTACGATTTTCACCATTATTTATCAACTCCTTTACTTTTATCACTTAAAATATCAACAGCTTTTTGCAATGCTGATGGGATAGGAACCCCGATTCTCCCAACGTTTTCAAGGATGGATAATGCTTCGTTGGCCAAAAAGAAAAAGATTGTTGCATCTCTCAAAATATGGCCATCATAACCAAGAGCAACATCCATCATATGAGCCACGGCAACCACAAAAAAAACCGCCACTTTTTTGGCGATCCCTTTCATTCCTGTACTGCTGTTCAATTTCCCTTCTATGCCTGCTGCAATGAATCCTGATACATAATCCAGTATGACAAATGCTAATAAAATACTTAACAATGTATGCCATCCCCCAAACGTAAATGAGATAACTGCTCCGATTATAGCTGAGATGTACTTGATGGTTAAATCTACTCTTTCCATTATGTTATTTCACCTCCTGCGGCGTCGCTAAAATTTGATCGGCTTCTTGCTGCGTAATAAATCCTTTTTGTGCATAGCTCCTTACTTGTTGCTCCGTTACCTTTCCGAATACCCACATGTTTAAAACGAATTGATACATATCCTTCATCTCCTTCTCCTTCCTTACATCCAATCCATTAAGCCTATGACAGCCCCTTCAACATTTTCAACTCTCAGTTTTAACTCATCACTAGATGGTGATGGTTCAGGCTGATTGGCTTTTAACTGATTAAATTCCTCTTCTGACATGCCTTCTACCCACTGGGTTCCATCCCATCTTGGCTTATAAAATCCTTCTGGTACAGGAGTTTTGATTAAATCTGGAGATAAAGTATCCTTTTCATCAACAAGAACCGGTTCAATGAAAAAACCGGCTTCATCGACCCTTGAAACTTGTTTTATCATCACGAACACCTCGTTATGTGTTGAAGCATATTCCTTCTAAACTCACATAGCCATTGGATGCTGTTCCATAAGACATCACAATAACGTTTCCGGCTGTGTCAATATCCACGCGCCCCAGACCTCCAGACGTAATCACAGGAAACGCCCGTCTTGAGGAAGGTCGGTATCCGGCAGGCAATACAAACGCTGTCGTTCCCATTGTTCCACCTTTGATGAGTCCTTTTAATCGTATAAAACCAAGAGCGTCTTTGTAATAGCCAGCAATTTCAAAACCTGAACCGTTGTTTACCCATCCATTTAGAAGTGTAGGTGCAATCCAACCTCTACCCGAAGTTGAAACTACATTATCAACAACATCCAAACCTCCATATGCAGTCACAGAACTATTTGTCACAATTCTCCCTATCGTTACAAGATCACCATAGCCTAAATCTAATAGGAAGGTATCTAAACGAATTACATCGAAAGCACCTTCGTTGCCGTTAAGATCTTCACATACATGAAGTGTAGTTCCAGCAACGGGATCAGTGAACCCTTTGAATATCGCATAATGGGGTATTGATCCAACGACATCCATTCTCATCTTTATCATATGAGACTGATTCGATTGCGAATCGATTAATAATGTTTGTGTTTTAAGGGAACCGGAGAATGTTCCTGTGGCAGAATCTAATGTAACAGCTCTTAATATCCCTGCTGTAACCGTTCCTAAATTTGCTGAAATGGATGAAAGGGATTCAGCGATAATTTCCGTGCCGACGATTCCCTCACCTGTAATAGCATTTCTAAACGTTTGCCCGCCATCCGATGAAACCCCAATACCACCACTTGATATTTTTACAACATTGTTAGGATTATTGGGGTCAACCGCAATTAAAGCGCCACCTTCCCAATAGAATTGAGAACTTGCTTGGATTTTATTTGTAGCCGTATTGATAGCACCAATTAATTTGTTAGCTGGCAAATTTACTTGCCCATTCTCAACAGCCTCTTTCGCGTTTTGTTCCGCTTGATTTGCTTTTTCGGTTGCGTCCTCTGCTGCAGCTTGAATTGCTTCTTGTTTGGCCGCCTCTGCTTTTTGCTGTGCACCGCTAGGTGTTTCTGCCCCGATTTCCTCCGCCGCCGTTGGACTTGCTTTTTTCCATTCGCTCGATGTAAAGTCGTATGTCATCGGAACTTCTGGGGTTTTGGTAGTGTCAATCCATATGGCGTGAGTATCCCCCGGCGGTGTGTCACTGCGAATCAACCGAGTACTAGAAGACCATGCATTTTCGTTTCTGAACAGCTTCGATTGGATTTTTGCAATGGCTGGGTCCTTCACAACTTCTATTTGCCGATAGTTTCCTAGCACGAATGTATCACGATCTTTTGCGGTGTAAGATCGCTCTGTTTCCAGTACCCGTGCTTCAAGATAGAGTGGAGGATTGAATTTCTCGTCCTTGATTCAGACCGTCATTCCTTTTCGAATTTTCTCATGTTCAAGTCCAGTGATTCGCTCTAATGCCACTGCGTCGACTTCATATTTTACGACGCTATCAATATAGTTTTTGAGAGCTTCCTGCGCTTTCTGCTTGAGAAGTTCCGGGGTGACCCTCTCATCGCCTTCCGACTGATATTGAAAAATTCCGTATAGATGACGCCCATCTGGTGACCATCGCTCGAGTGCTTCGCGGTCTTCTACATACTTCAGCCCTGCATTCACGCTCTCGATCGTCACGTATTTACCGTTCTCGTCTGCCGGACCAATCGCATAGAGTGCGGTATAGATATCGCTGCTATTTTCAGTACGCCGAATACCGATGGCATCTTTTCCAAATGTGATTTCCTTCCCGTCGAAAATATCTTCCGTCACCAATGCATCCACGTACCGACCGACGATTTGGTTTCCGTCAATTTCTACACGGAAACGAAGTTGAACATCGAATTCAGATGCGATTGCGTTGAGAAAAGCCAACGCCGTTGTATATTCAGTGATCTTGATCGTTCTCGAACCAGCAAATTCTGTGATGCCGCGTTGCCATCTGGTCCCTTCCAACACAAAATCCAGGGCCGTGTTAATCGTGGCTCCCGTCAACGTTGTTGGTTCGATGATTTTTGCTGTCCGCAATTCCATATGTTCGCCTTCTGCATAGATGCGTTTCACACGCTGTCCACCTGTGCTGTCTTGTTCGGCTTCCTCAATCGTGAATGGGATGAAATAGCCATCAAGATCCTGAATGATGATTTTGTTTTTGTTCACCAGATATTCAGCCGCTAGGTTGGTTCCATCATCCACTGTCGTGAACTCATACGTATTGTAGTTATTTTCCTCTTTTTCGCTGTGTCGATCATCCCAAAAGAGCGCTGGATAACCGACTTTATTTTCAAGTGTTGCAACAATTTTTTCCGTCTTTCTATCCAGAACGTGTATCATCTCCATCGCTCCCTAAACGTCATTTGTACGGTTGCGACTCCTGCAGGATTAATCGCTATTTCTGTTTGCCCTCGCTCGAGCGCAAAAAAATTAGCGCCGAAATCTTTTGCGCTTAAAAATGGTTCCCCGTTTTTGAAAATAGCATTGGTAGCATGGTCGATCTCGATGACGTCACCAGCTTGCGCGATATACGGAACCTCCAGCGTTGTATTTTGATTCACTTTCCACACTTTCACTTTGTCGATGAATTGTATTGTTGTTGGGTAGTTTGCACGTGCTCCTAGATGCACTACAATTTGCGCCAGTGGATCATCCCATTTTCCATCCACATCTCGGAAGGTTTCAGTCAAACGTGCATAATGCTTTCCTGTATTGATGTCATATTTTCCAATGTAGGCTGTCCAAAGGTTGTCTATTCGGGACAATCGCAATATACCATAGAAGTCATTCCAAACTTTGTGATTCCCAGCGTAGTTGATAATGGTTGTACCTTGCGCGCTGTCGCCTATCCTAGCTTCTCCATAGTTCAGATGTGTATCTTTCATCCAGTCTTTCATGGCCATTTTTCCAAGTGTCCGGTTGTTCACATCTAGTAAATAGAACTCTGCCCTTCCCACTTGGTTTGGTGCTGTCGATCGTTGTGTGACCCATACCTCCACAATGAAATCTTGAATCGGTGACGACAACGACTTTTTCAATGCGGGTCCGTGCCAGCCGCTTCCGGTACCGTAGTTGGTCACATGAAATTTCAATCCATCCGATGTCATCGTTCCTGTCGCTGTGCCATCGATCTCCGTTGCGCTTCCCCATCCTGTTGTTGATTGGCATTCATCGTCGACCATGACTTCCTCGCGTGGCACCTCCATTTCTTCAACACTGACTGGTTTCCCGATTCGCATGTAATCGGATGGGGTAATGATGTCAAAAAACGTTGTTGGTTGATTGAAAGTGGCCACAAATTTCGGATACGTCGGCGCACTTCCGTTGTTTTGTGCAACAACCGTTTGTTCATTCCCATCGTATTGAATGTTGAGTGTTTGTTCTTGTCCATATACATACGGATCAGGACAAAGGAAACGAATCGTTCCCTGTCCGAATTGAATAATTTCTTCAAAATCGAATGTATCATCCACAACGGCGTAGTAAATCCTTGTTGGGTCATCATCGAAAATCAATTCTTTCGGTTCGTCCGTAACTAGCCATGCAGCTAAGTCTTCTTTTACTCGCTGTAGATGTGTAAGGTTATCTCCTTTAATGAAAATCGGTACCTCTAATATCCGAACATCGATTTCTGTATTTTGGAGATACCCACCAGGAAACCCTGGCATCTTCAACACGTTCCGTTGAACTGGTGCCCAAGGCGGTCTTTTCCTCCCCCGAAGCACGACAACAGAATCCATCCGTTCGCCGTTAAAAGTGAAACTTGACATAACCTACCTCCCTTCAAAACGGGATGCCCTCAGCTGTTCTTTTTGTTGCATTTCATTGATATATCGATAGCTACCTCTTGCTACTTCCCGGCCATCCAAAAACACTGGAACTTCTACTTGAAGAACACCCGTTTGCTGAGACTGTTGGTATTTATCCATTTCTCTTGCAATTAAATCTGCAATTCTCCGCGCATGTCTACCTTCAAACGGAACAATCGCTTCTTCTACATCTCCGAATCCTGCGTTTCCAAAAATCACAGGCTTAGTGAAAACCCCTCCGACAGCGTGCCAATTCACAGAAAAAGTCGGGATTTTTACGGAAAGGTCGCCAACGCCAAGTTTTTTCCAATTTACATCGATATCTGGAAGCTTCGGTTTTGGAATCTTCAATGTTAATTTTGTAAAAGCATTTTTAATCGTATTAATGATGCCTAGAACCTTGTCCTTTGCCGATTGAATCGGACTAGTGATAGCAGATTTAATGCTGTTCCATACGCTCACTGTTGTTGATTTAAGCCCGTTCCATATATTTGAAATCGTGTTCTTTACTCCACTAAATATACTGCTGGCCGTATTTTTTATCGCATTCCAAACGACAGTTATAGCTGTTTTAATTGCATTCCAGGCTGTCATAAAGATTGTTTTATAGGCATTTAGAACCGTCGTAAAATACGACTTAATTCCATCCCAGACAGAGGTAGCAACTGTTTTTATCGTGTTCCATACCGCTGTAAGTGTTGCTTTCATTCCGTTCCACACAGCAACTGCCGCTGTCTTAATTGCATCCCACGTTTTTAGTAGAAATGTCTTAATCTGATCCCAGTTTTTATAGACTAGTATACCTATTGCAATCAGCCCTGCGATTGCCGCAACTACAATCGCTGCCGTTGCTGCGATAGTTCCAACACTGACTCCAAAAGCTGCCGCAAGTCCTGAAAGCGTAGCAAATATTGGTGCTAAAGCCATCGCCACACCAACAAGTATTCCAATTACAGAAGCTATTGCCGCAATAGTTGCCGCTAACGTTGGATTATTTGATACCCATTCCGCTATTTTTGAAACTACATCAGCTATGATGTCTAGAAGAGGTTCAGATGCAGTTTTTAAGTCTGCAAAAGCTTGTTGCAATTGAACGGCTGGGGAAGCATCCATTTGAGAAACAAGGTCATTTAATTGCTTTTGGTTCTTTCCGAAATCAATCGTCGTAGTTTTCGCATTTAGAAGCGTGTCGATGATGTTTTGTCCCTGATCTTCATACATCGTTCCGAAAATCTGCACGCCGAGCGCATTTTTTGTAGTTTCATCTTTCACACCATTGAGGGCTTTAGCAACTTCAACCATCGCTTTTTGCCCTTTTTCCCCGCCTGCGGCAACTGCTTCTCCCCATTCTTGCAACTGTTTGGCGGAAATACCTGTTCCTTTCAACAATCCGGCGGTCGTTTTATCTATGCCTTGTCCAAACTCTGCTAGACGTATTCTTCCTTCTTTCAGACCATCAAGCAAATTGTCGATATTCCATGTTTCTGTTTCAACACCAGCTGCAAAAATCGCTTGAATTTCCTGTGCATCGTAGCCAGCCCGTTGCAACTGTTGACCGTACTCGGCGATGATGTCAAGTTGTTCTGGTGGGAAACCGACCTTCAACAAAGAGTTGATGAGCGCCAACGCATCCTCGTTTGAAATCTTTAATTCCGACGCCACTTCGTGAGTTTCTTGAATAAGTTCTGTAAAATCAACGCCATCATAAGATGAAACGATCGCCGCCGCACCTTTCGCAATAGATGTATTTAATTCGTCGCTCGCTCCTTTGTTGAGAGCCCATTGACGTCGAACTCCCTCAAGTGCTGCTTCTGCATCAACTCCATATGCTTGTATTGTCCTCACGGCTTCTTCTACTGATTTCTTTGACTCTTCTGGAACCTCAAATGTTACGTCTATTTTCGTTTTTAGGGTAGAAACATCAAGTGCCTTCTCGACTGCTCCTGCAATCCCTCCGCCAGCAACAAGTGCACCTGCGATGTTCTCGAGTTCAACCCCAAGTTCACTGAATGATTTTTCAGCTTCATCCGCCTCGTTCGCCAAGTTCTTCAATTCTTTCCGGACATTTTTCAGTGAATTTCCATCATCAACAGAAGTAAGAGCCTTTTTCATTTTGTCGAGATCAACGTTTGTTCCAAGCGCAGCTTGGCCAATTTTCTCAATCGCGTCGTCCAACTGTTTCGATGAAGCCGTCCCACTCTTGATTGCGCTAACTAATCTACCATCAAGCACATTTGCAAAATCATCTATGTTTTTGCCTGTCGCTTGAAACAAGGTTTGAAGTTGCTTAGTAGATGTCGCAATTCGCTCTTGCTCCTGTTTTGTTTCCTCAAGTCGACTTTGCAAGTTTCGAAGTTGCCCTTCCGTCTTTTCGAGCTCGCGTTGAAATGCCCGGTATTGCCCTTCGCTGATTTCTCCTCGTGCAAACTGCTCATTGACTTGCTGCTGTACCGATTTCAAGCGATTGAGTTTTTCGCTTGTGTTTTCAATTTGCTGGGCAAGAAGTTGTTGCTTTTGGGCAAGTAACGTCGTGTTGGACGGATCAAATTTCAAAAGACGATCGACCTGTCTCAGTTCAGACTGGATACTTTTACTTTTCGATTCAACGTCAGACAGAGCCTTTCCGAGCTTCGTTGTATCCGCTCCAATGACGACGTTTATGCCGCGTACCGTTTCTGCCATGCTTTCACCTCACTTTCACGCAAAGAATGCATCAATATCCGCTTGCGTAGCCATTCGTCTTACTGGCTTTTCCTTTTCTAACAGAAGATCTGTATACACCTCTGTAAAAGAAAAAAGATCTTTCACCCGAAATTCATTGATCTCTTCGAATGAAAGACCTGCTCGTTTTCCTATCACTAAAAGCTTCATCGTCGGATCATCTTCTATTTTTGTGTTTGTGATTTCCACTTCCCTTTGGTCCAGGTCGTTGGCTTCTGGGAAATAAGCCATCTTTGATTTCAAACAATACAGCTTGCCATGTACCTTGATCTGAAAAATCAACTTGTTCTAACTGGGTCAACCAAGTCTCGAAATCGGGGAACCCCTTCCCTGGGCCATTATAGGTTTTTGCTAAAGCCCAAGTAAATTGAAGCAAAAGCAATTCATCGAATTTTGAATGATCTTTTTGGAGACTTTCCATGCTATATAAATCACCTAATAAACTTCGACCAAAAGCCTGTTTATAGTAGAACGATGTCAACACTGTTCCTTTGATTCCAATCGTTTGATTACCAACTTGGATCGTTCTCATAATTAGTTACCTCCTGTTCCGAAGTTTGGAACATAAACAGAGTTAAAGAAGGCGTTGTATGCTGTTGCATTCGTGTCGCTCAACTCCATTACGCCGCGAACAAGGTTTCTGCCGCTCGCCTCAATTGGCAAAATACGAATGTTCAGCTTCTCTGTTGCTGGTTCTACCGATTCAGCACGTGTGCTGTGTTCCTTGCTTGGACGACTCGCTTTGCAGCGATAGTAGACAAAACGACGATTTTTCTTGTCTCCAAGGACTTGCCCCATCAACGCAAATTCTTTTGGCATACCATCCGTTGTTTCGACAAGCATGCCGTTGTTGTCAATTTCCCAACCGAGCATTTCAGCCAACACCGCGTCTGGAATATTTGCGATTTCGAGTTCGGCGTTGTAGCCATTGTTTGATGTATAAGTGAAGTACGGTCCGTTATCCGCGTAGAATGTGCTTTCTTCCCCTTGCGGTTCCGGACTGAATTTTACAGCGCCAGGCAAAGCAATTGGCGGTTTCCAAGCTGGCTGTGTCTGGGCAGTTTCATCAATAAAAGCAATGTGTACCTTTTCCAAACCAAACGTGACTTTGTTTTGTGACATGCTATCATCCTCCTAGTATTTGAATTTCGTAGACAATTTGATATAGCTTTTCTTCATCAATGTAGGCCTCAAATTTGCGATATGGTAAGCCCAATTCCTTGAGCTTATCCTGTATTTTTTGCTCGGTCGTAAGGTCCTTTTTCGCTGTGTATAGCTCGACCTGGAAATTTTCAATAGATACATAGTTGGTATTATCGGCAATTAGGTCGTTTGAGTTTACAAATTGATATGTGATGAATGGCGGTGTCACAGGATCAGTGAATGAACCGTATGCAATAGGATAGCCGACGCTTTTCAACGCTTGAAACAATTCAACTTGTGTCATTAACCACCATTCCTTATGATTTGCTTGATTTCATCGTCAAGGTTAGTCGTATGTTTGTCATACGCCGGACGTAAATGCGGAAAAGCCTGGACACGACCACCATTCACCTTTGCATGACCGAATTCCAACAAATGAACACGACGGTAGTGTTTCTTGTTCCAAATGATCCGGCGGTGTTGGCCATAGCCACCTTCCTTGGTTTTCACAAAGGTTCGAGCATATTCACCTGTTCGCTTTGGAGCCGATGCCTGTACCTCTTTTAAAACTTTATTGGCGACTTCATCGACTTTCTTCTCAATACCATTTGAAACGTCTTCGGTGTATTCGCGAACCGCGCTCACAATCTCATTTGCTAATTGGCCGATTGAGATGTTAGGCATCACCAACCACCCTTTCACATGTAATCCTCGTTTTCTCGCCCCGTGATTCCACACGAATGATACGGTAAATGATGTCCTCGTGCTTCAATTTCTCCTCGCCTCGATATTCAAATGAATATATTTCGAATGACTTTGACGGTCTCATACCTGTAGCTGCCGCATTGTAGTATTCGGTCACCGAAACAGAAAACTCATTGGCATAGACTTTTCTTTCAATGTTTTGTTCTATTTGATTGCCAATTTCGTCTTCGATAATGGACGTGAAAATAAGATAAATAACATCATTGTGTCGCAGTTTCATCCACCACCCGATAGTCATATGACAAACTTAAATGCTGTTTCAACATGTCGTATGACTGTTGAAATCTTTCTGCTTCTGGATTGTCATAGCCGAAATTCGCTTTGCAGTAGGTGATGATAGCGCGACGAATCAACGGATCGGTTTCATCAATAACATCAACACCAGCAACCCCAAGATCGCGTTTTGCCGCGTTAATTAAATCTTGAATTTCCTCGTCAAAATCACTGATGGTCACACGTAATGCTAGCTTTACAGATTCCAACATGGTTATTCACCAACTTTGCCACTGTAAGGCAATAACACAATGGTTACACCACTTTGTTTTTGCTCATGGCGTAGCCGGCGTGAGATTTCCATATGTTCCTCGAACGTCATAGGCCGTACTGCTTGAAATACGATAGTTTTCTCTGTCGTCTCTTTGGCAATCTTCACATCATCATTTTCCACTGTTTCGTCTTGTACCTTAAACCCACCACCCTGTATTTCCGGTGTTTCGTTGATTTCTACTGTCTCCTTTTCTATCAACACTTCATTGTTCTCCGTTCTCTTTTTCGCCAATTTCAGTCACCTCCAAAAGAAAAAGACGGGAAACCCCCCCCGTCTTATTAAACTTGAACTTTCTTACGAATGTAAGCAAATGCTTTAGTTGTCATGACATCGCCGTCAACAATCGCATACACCATGTAATCCGTATAACGTTTCTTTACGTGATCTTCTGTATAAATTGTCATATCCTCATTCACGTTTATCACATAGCCTCGTGTAACGTTACCAAACAAGATAGCATCATCAGGAACGGAATCCTCTTCTTTGACTGGTAAACCGAAAATACGTCCAACTCCACCACTAGTAACATCAGGAACAAACAAAGGTCGTCCTTGATTGTCTTTAATAAGTGCTAACTTATTCCAAATCGTCGTGCTTTTCGCGTAAATCACAGCGCCGCTCTTGTATGCTGATTTGATTAATCCCATCGCTTTCGCCAATTTATCATAAGTTAATACATCTGTATCGTCATATTCAATAATCTGTGGCGTTCCGGATTCTGCTACAAGTGCCGTCACAATCCCTTTTGGTTGTGCTTTAAATGTGTCTCCTGCTCCTGGTTTACCTAATCCACTCACAATTCCTTTCGCCAGTGCAGCCCCTAACTTCTCTGCAAGTAATGTTTGAATGTAAGGGATGAATGCATCAATAGACATTTTGCGAAGTTTCCAGCTAATCGGAATGGATTTTGCAAGTTCGCACCCAGTAAGATTCAATTCACCAAATCCAAATTCGCTGTCTGCGACTTCCGTTTCTTCATCATACCATTCAGCATCACCACCGGCGTTTGTTTCTTTGATGATCGTCAAGTCACCTGGAACAAATGTCATGCGAACATCGCCAATGATCGGGAATAGTTCACCTGCTTCACGCCAGATTCCTTCGCGAACACTTTCCGGAATAATAACCGCATGTGTGGCAGTTGTCTGCATAGCATTGCGAATATCTGCGTTAAATTTGTCAAATACCACTTTTTCTTGTTCAGCAAGTGGTTGCCCCATCATTTCCTTAGCCCATGCGTTAAGATAAATTTGTTTCTCGTCTTTTACCTCAATTGGCTTTGTAGAAGCAACAACGCCATTATCACCAGCTGCCATATCAATAACGACAGCAGCAGGCGCTTTGTCTTTCAAAGCATTCATGTTTGCCTGGGCTTTCGCAAAATCTTCAAACTGCCCATCCAGATCGTTGATTTCTTTTTCCTTCGCTTTAAATTCTTCAAGTTTCCCTTCGTTTAACGCTTTTTCTGCTGCTTCTAATAGTGCTTTGCGCTTTGCAAGATATTCTTTCTTATTCATCCATCATTCCTCCTTTGAGTTTCAAAAAATTAAGTCTTGCTTGATATTCAGCAAGACTTTGTTTCCTCACTTTTTTTAATTGTTGTGGCGCGTTCTGAAACTTATCTAAAATTTCACCGTTATATGCTACTGCTTCGATGGCTTGTCCTACTTCGATATTAAAGTGCTTTGCTGCTTCTTCCCCTGTCATCCATGTTTCGTTCGCCATCATTTCCTTGATAATCTCAATATCTACACCATCAACGATATGCTCTTTGTATACATTGAGAATGCCCTCTTCAACTTTATCAAGCATATCAGCCATTTCTCTAAAATCATTGGCGTTTCCATATCCACTTGTCCACGGCTTGTGAATCATGAAATAAGCGTTTGCTGGAATGATAACTTTATCACCAGCTAGTGCAATCACCGATGCGATCGAAGCTGCAACACCATCGACATATACCGTCTTAAACCCTTCATGTCGTTTCAACATGTTGTAGATAGCCATTCCAGCAAACACAGATCCACCACCGCTATTGATATAGATATTGAGATTTTTCCCCTTCGCTTCATTCAAAAAATCGCGAACAGCACTAGGATATTGATCGGTATCATCCCACGCTCCCCACCAACTAGATACGATGTCACCGTAAAAGTAGAGGTCAGCGCTCGTCTCGGTAAAGTTTTTAACTTTTAGTAGGTTGGCCAGATTGTCCTTTCCCTTGACCTTCATCCCCGGTCTCACCTCCTTCCGTTGTCGATACGGTTGCAGTATCCAAGCGACGAATCGGCATATCTCCGCCTTCAATTGGTCCCATGTTCAGAATTTGCCGCCATTCGTTTGGCGTCATGGCTCCTCTATCGACCATCTGAACTAAGGACAACTTCGTTTGCATACTTGCATATTGCAGATTCGAAGCTTCGAAAATGATTTTGTTTCCAAAGCTACGCTCTTTACGGTTAAATAGTTTCCTCGTAAACTCATAACTCATCTGGATAGCAATTGGTTCAATCGTTGCCTCGTAATAGGAAACCCATTCGTCTTCTGTGAATTTCGATTGAACAATTTTTTCATTGGTATTAAAAAAGCTATATACCCGCTGCATCGTTTTATCCATCTGCTTATCATCGGGTACATAGCTTTCTGGTTTCACTTGCTCAATATCGTATTTTGCATCAGCTGCCGCCGCTCCGCCCGTCTCGCTATCGATAGACAGATAGTTTCGTACGAATTCATCGACATTCTTTTTCACATCTTCCGGTCGCAGCACTTGTTTAAATTTTAGCAACCACTTAATAACATTACTGTTTCGGATTGCTTTTACAATTCCTTGGTCGGTTGTATTGATGATTTCCATTAATGATGTGATCGCTTCAGCTGGACTATCCCCGAAAATATCATTCTGATGGAAATCTTGCCTTAAATGAATAATGTCACGATAAGGGAATTGTACCAACTTCCCATTTCGCAACGTAAATTTCAAATACAGTTCGCCGGATTTATCATAAACAGCTTCCGTCGACACACAAGGAATGGGATAAATTTGCGATGGGTATCCGAATGGATCACGAACAATCAATGCGAAAGCATTGTTGTTAAGCAGCAACTGTGTTGCCAGCTTCTCTTGTAACATCTGCCCCGACATAAACGGATTTGGTTCTTCTAAAAGGAATCTCATATACGGCTCCGGATTAATTTTAATTCCGTCTGGGCCTTCCCTCACATGTTTTGCGACCAATTTGCCGATGGCCCTTGCAGTAGGTCTTATCGACGAACGTACAATATCAGACTTATAAAGATCGCCGTGCCAAGAATAAAAGCCGTTGCCGCGTTCCGTAATTAGTTCAAACTTTATCCCAGTCGATTCTGGGGTCTTATTTCTAAACCACCTGTTCCAAAATGCCATACGCTCACCTCCTTTAAATCATGTTTAGGTAATCATTCAACTTTTGTTGCAACACGACATAGGCGTTCAACATTGCTGCTAGACCATCAATACGGCGACGTTGGTTACTCTTGATTGGCTGGATATTGCCGTTCTTGTCAATCTCAATACTTGTGTTCGACAAGCACCATTTAGTGATCGGATTGTTGTTGTACACAACTTTTTTCGCTTCCAAATCAGCCCCCAGTTTCTTCATAGGCGCCGACAAAGTTTTTTTGACCTGGATAACTGGAATCATCGCCTCTTTTCCGAAGAAACCTTCCATTTCCTCGACCCAATATTTAGCGCTCCAGCTGTCGTAACCAATCCAAGGTAAGTAGATTCCTTTTTCATTCATCACTTCTAAATACCATTCGGTTACATATTTCGGATGAACACTATTGCCAGGACACGTTCGAAGCAACCCTTGTTCGTTCCAGATGTCATAAGGAATTTTATCTTCTTTCGCCCGTTGCTCTAACAAATCCCCAGGCAACCAATACATGTGTTCGAAATAAATTTTGTCATCGTTTGGGAGCATAAATAAAACACAAGCCGATGTTAAGTCGGTTGTGCTTGATAAATCCACTCCACCGATACCATATGTCGGACAAAGCCTTGCTATATTAAATATTTCCGTATTGTTTAATTGCTCAAATGTGAGCCATGCTTCGCTTGATGTTTCGCGAATATTGAAGTCTTTCGTCAGAAGGTTTTTGACAAGTAACGGATTCGCTTTCGCCTTCTCAACCTTCCGTTTCAACTCGTCATATTTTTTGATAGTACCAAGACCAGGATTGGCTTTCCTCCAGCACTTTTCATCCGTCCATTCGTCACGACTGTCCAATTCATAGATGATCGGCAAGACGCGTTCGTCTTTATAACCGTCAGGGTCATCATATCCATTGATGATACGCTCAGCCTCATCATACTTAATGTCAAAAATCCCTTCGCGCACGGTTCCTGCTGTCGTCGTGATAACGGTGAGTGGCTGCTCCCGCGCACTCATGCCATCAACGATAACGTCATATAGGTTTTTATCTTCAATAGCATGAGCATGGAGCTCATCGATCAATGCACAATGAACGTTTAATCCATCAAGAGTATTACTGTCACTGGATAAAGGTTTAAACGAACCATCGTTGAATTCACTGATTAGTTCAGCAACCAACGTCTTTACGCGCTTCCGCAGTGCCGGTGATTTTTTGACCATTCGCTTCGCTTCTAACCAAATGATTTTTGCCTGGTCTTTTTTCGTGGCAGCCGAAACCACCTCTGGCCCCGGTTCTCCATCGGCCACCTGCATATATAACGCAATGGCCGAACCCAACGCCGATTTCCCGTTTTTGCGCGCAACGACTAAAATTAACTCGCGATATTTTCTTGTTCCGTCAATTTTGTGAACGAAACCAAACACCGATGCGATCAATGCTTTTTGCCACAGCTCCAGAATAAATGGTTTACCGCCCATCTTTCCTTTGGAGTGCTTGCAGAAATTCTCTATGAACTCAATAGCGTGATTGGCACGCTTCGGGTTGTATTCCCACTCACTATTCGGATCATAGATATCATTGACGAGTTTTTTATAAACACAGCGAACTTTATTCGAAACGATCTCTTCGCCACTTTCGATTTTTCCCCAATACTCCAAAATGGGATTATAGGCCAAAGGATATCTAATCATTCGCTGCTTAGTCACGGCTCATCACGAACGCTTCAAACCCATCGTCGTCCTCTTCCCTTGGACCTTCTTTTGGCAACAACTCAGACAACTGCTTAATGATACTTTGATAATTTTTATTCATCGTATTATACAAGCGCGCCACTGGTCGTTCCCGCTCATAAGGCTCTGTCTTTTCAGACTGCGTAAACATCTCGACAAAGCCGTTTTCGTCTAAATCTTTTTCCATGTCTTCCAGCGTCACACGCATGTAAGCAGCACGTCGAATCAATCCATCGACAACCTGCATTTTATCTTTCGGTAAATCCTTGTAGCTTTTTCTTAATCGTTTTTCCTCCTTCGAAATCCGTTCATCTTTCGTCAACTCCTTTTTTCTCGCCATAAAAAACCACCTACCTTTCTGTCTGTTTTTAGGGAGGGGGGTCACGCGCAAAACCTGTGTGTTACGCGAAGGTACCCCCACCGGTCCCTGTCTGAACCTCCTAAACTTTGAAATAGGGGGGCTATTCAACTTTTGGAATGATACTTCCACCGCATTTGCTGCATGTGTTTTTATACACTGTCCAATTCTCGTTGCTTTTTTCTTTGTCTACATCTGCTGGTTTGGTGCATTCTTTACATACCATTATGATTTTCATATGATTCACTCCTCACCAAATCCCCATTCTCATCAAACATCACATCATGTCTTGTTGCGCTATGCTTCTCATGATGTTCTCTGTTATGGCAATCTTGACATAGCAACTCAAGATTACTCCAATTCAAACTAACATCTGGGTCATTGATGTTCTCTGAAGTAAGCCATATCTTGTGATGAACAATCTTCCCTGGTCTCTGACAACGTTCACACAATCCATGCTTAAAAGCAAAATAAGCGTCACGACACTGTCGCCACGCTTTCGATTTATAAAAATATTTAGCCCAGTCTTTCATAAATATCAACTCCAAATAAAAAAGCACCCTAATTAGATGCTCCATAGCGTTCTTGTAGTGGAATACTTTCCAATTTTTCTGCATACATCATATTAGTAGCCTCGCTGGGTATTCCCTTTAAGGGGGAATCACCACGATGGATATTTTGTTTAATATAATATCGGGCATTGTTAGCACAGTAGTCGGCGGATTAATTTTATATTGTCTTGAAAAATACTATTCAGACAAATTCAAGAAATAGCTAAGTTTTATATTTTGGAATACCTAGCGAAGCTCAATCTTTTTAGAAATAGAACAAATTAGATTGGGCTTCGCAGTCAAATAAATTATAAATAAAAAGACCTTACAGGGAACTGTGTAAGGTCTTTTGGCTTTTATCAGGCTTTTTCTATAAGCCTTGTGGTGATATAAACACTAATTTCTTGGTTATTTTTATATTTTATTTACCTTCCTTTAACCAGGTTAAGATAATAAGGATAAGCCCAAGGTTATTTAGGGTGACTCGAGCATAAAATCACTCAGAATAAAAAAGCACCCCGAAGGATGCTTTCACTATAATTAGAAAGGTTTTGCGATTACTCTAGGTTGTTTGAATTCACTAACAGTAATCAGTTTAACATCACTCATATCAAATTCATAAAGAATTCCTTTTGAATCTTCAAAACGTACAACTTTTTCACCTTTTACATCTCTCATTGCTGCTTCCTTGGAGGCAGCTTCCACAATTTGAGTTACATAAAATTCTTTACTAAAGTAATATGTGACCTTATAATTTTCCATCTCTATCCCTCCTCTCGCCTACACCATACAGCAAAAGGAGAAGCTTTTCCATATTGTTTATTCGTCAAATTACGACATCAGAGCCAATACGCCTTCTTTTAGTACCTTGAACATTTGAATGTTATCAGCCATTTATACTTATGTTCATTCACGAATTCATAATCGTGTCCTCATCCCCTATCGCTGGAATACAATATTGCTTCCAGGGAGCACGTAGTATCCTCCACCGATTTGATATACGTTGTTTTTGGTCGAATAAACTTTCACAGTTTGTTTAGGCTTAATTTTTTTATATACTTTTCCATTAGGCGAATATATAACCATGTCTCCTTTTTTCGAGTAAATGGTTCCTACATAGAAAGAGGTACTGCTACTTTTCAATACATAATATCCGCCTCCAATTAAATAGCGATTTCCTTGAATCGCATACACCCGGATGTCTTCTCCTCTTTTCAACCTACGGTGTATCTCACCTTTCGAATTATACATAGCAACATTGTTACTCTTAACCACCAATCGTCCAATGTATTTGACATTCAGTTTTGGAATCGTTGGTTTGTTACTTGTATTAGAACCGGTATTGTTTCCACTGCTTGCACCAATATTAATATTTTGTCCTTTAAAGTAGGCATCCCTCTGCGCTCGTGATAGAGGAACAAGATTTACTCCTGGATAAAAGTAAGCCTTATAGTAATAAGATCTCGGATCATTCGATCCTAAAAATGCCAACCAATACGTATGGTCACTGTCAGGTTTTTTTATATTGAAGGCTATTCTTAGGTAGAAGTTTTCTTTATCATTTTTATTTATAAAGTCCATTGCCTTATCAAAGATATCTGTTGCAGCTGGAGCACTTTCGTTTCTACCATCTAACATATATGGCTCATTGTAAAGAAAGGCTCTATATGTAGCATTTGAAGTACGAATTGACTCCCAGCAACAATATTCTTTCTTTCTTAGCTCAACAACCAACGTCCCCGGTTCTGCCTTTGATGTTTTAAAACCCACATTCCGAGCTGCGTCCTCGAACACCTGCCCAATACTATTTACGTAATCACCGATAGCCCATTGTTCCTGAATGATTTCCGGTTTCACATATGGAACATTGACAGCAGCTTGGGCACTCGGGGTATTCGGAATCAACGTTGTTACCCCCATTAATAATGCAGATACTAGTACAATTGATAATGCCTTACCTAATTTCATGTTATCCCTCCTAAACAGCTTTTTACAAAATTTGTTTTTTAATAAGTACACTAAACTTTATTATCTCTACATACCTAATAAAATTTATTTGTATGTACTATAATTACAATTGTGATTATATACTTGGTTTACAAAGTATACAAAAGGTCTTTTTTTCATAAAAAACGCCACCCAATCGGGTGACGCAAGATTAATCCTATCTTGGTGACATTCGCCCACCACTTATAAACTTAAATTTTGTATCCCTTTTATAATAATCACAAGTTTCGTTATCTTGTGTTTTAATATGATGTTTGTTACAAATCTTCTCTATAGGGCGGTAAAAGCAATTACTACAAGTAGCTTTAGAACTACTCTTTCTAATTCCTAAACTAACTTTAATTGCTGATCGAGTCTTTTCACTCAACTTATCTGCAACCATATAACTCCTCCTTTATTAGCAATTTAGCAAAAAGAGGTTATATTTACAAACTAATCAAAACTCTCTCAGTTATTAGTGGCATTTACACGACAAAATCGTCCATTTTTATTTACACTCAACATCTGTTTTGGACACTACTATTTTTCTTTAACCGTTGGGTACTCAATCTCAATATCTACATCTATAACATAAAGAATGCAGTTTTTATCCAAATCAATACAAGATGAAATTTCTTGGATAGGTCTTGTTCCAAGTGGTCGCATTCCCCTTAGAAGATTGATACGCACTTCTGCATCTTGCTCTAATTTTTGCAGTTCTTCAATGAGTTCTTTCACTTTCATGGCAATATTCTCCTTTTATTTAAGCCCAAATCATGAAATATAATTAACCTGCTCCACTATCCGTTTTATTTCTTCTAAGTCCTTTACAGTAAATTTCTTCCTTTTTGTTAATTGCTCCTCAAAATAATCTATTAACTCCTTTTCTGATTTAAAAACATTTGGTTTACCTTTTTCTGAATAGATGGTTACTTCATTAAAATCATCAGAATCATATCCATAGTAAAGAATTGGTTCAACATAGTTGAATTTTTGATTTAAGTCCATTAAATAAGCTCTTAAGTTGCCCATTGCATTCATGACTTGCTTTGATGGATTTTCATATGACACAATTTTCATCGAACCTGTCTCATTATTGTCATTAATATTTTCTTTAACAAAAACTATAGTTTGTTCCGCATCGCTCTGTTGTTTAGGAAATAAAGCGTCCAAAATAAAAGAGAAATCACCAGCTTTTTCCTTGGTCAAACCATGAAGCACTTTCCCTTTCCAATACTTAGTTTCAATGATATATATGTCCGTCGGAAGTAACACTAGGTGATCTATTTGTCTCATTTTCATCACCTTATTTTCCGTATAGGGAACAAACACATTTGGAATAACAATCATTTCATTACGGTTTATTTTTCCCTCACGTACCAATCGATCCTTCAAATCTGTTAATATTTTATGGGTTATGACCTCTCCTCTATTTCGTTGCATTCTTTTGAGACTATCTATCTGATTATGTAACTCCTCAATTTGATTCGATTGCTCACTTATTGTTTTCTCGCATTTTTTGATATTGTCTTTGTAATCGCTTATCTGTGCTTGATATTCCTTTTTTTCAATTTCATATTCATGTATTTTTTTCGCAACTACTTGTTTCACCTTTTCCATTTTGTTTTCATATTGATTTTTCTCTTTTTCTTTTTCCATTTGTACTGTTACAGCTGCTTGAGCTTGCACTTGTGAAAGGGTTTGTTTTATTTGCTTTTGTTTTTGATAAAGAGAGATGCACCATGTAGTTAGGAAAACAATAATTATGATAAGTACTACATCCAATATGTATTCTCCTCTCACTTATGTATTTTACTCTATTTTATTATAAATTTATACAAAATTTAAAGCCTCATCCGCATAAGCAGAAGAGGCTTTCATGGATACGTCTTTTGATTTTTTTCTCTGCTCGCTCGATCATCTTTTGAACACTACTCGAAGAAACGCAAAGGTAATTCGCAATCTGGCTATATGAGAGACAGTGTCCTCTGGACATCAGATACACTTCCCGTTCCCGATCCGTTAACACAGATAAAGCATCCTCAATACGCTCCCGATCCCAACTCGTAATGACATCTTCTTTTTCGTGATCGTCCCACTCATATACCGGTTCACTGGAACGGAAATATTTTTGCATTAACAATGGATCAAACGATCGTTCACGTTGATAAGCAGCACGTCGTTCAATACCGCGACGGTTCCCAGGCTGTCTCCCTGTTTCCATCCATTCAATAGTAAATTCTAAGTCAGAGATCATTCCAGCAATCACTTTTTTATCCTCAACAGTGGCGCTTCTATACATTTTCCTTGCCGCCTTTAATGACTCTTTATATTGTTGGATCAGCTTATTCATGCAAATGACCTCCTTTAAATAAAAAGAGGACACCAAACAAACGCTTAAAGCATTCATTCAGTGTCCTCCAGTTGGCTGGTAGAACATTTAATAATTTTTTTTGCCTCTTGGATATATAGTTTGTATGAATAATAACTTATCAGATTATATTGGATTTTAAAGATAACAGGTATTATAATTCCATAGAAAACAAACCAACCAAGGATCATTATTCCACTTGGCATCACAAGATAATAAAGCAAAGGAAAGAGGAGTCCTAAAAAGTTCATAAGTATAGGCGGTATCACTGATCTCATTTTTTCAACCGCTTCTATATGATTCTTAATATCATTTTCTAGATAGTCTAAGTCAGATGACGTATTATGGTAAGCCAAAAACTCAGCAAAAACACGTATTTCGGCTAATGTTTTTGGTTTACCCGTTTTTTGAATGATTTTTTGCATGTATACAAGGGCGTTTTTTGAATTACTTAATATTCCTTTATTATCGGATCTATTGAATTTTTTGACTTTCATTTATCAAAACTCTTCCCCCTCATCAAACCTAATACGCTTCACTTTCCCTTGATGCGTAACAATTTTCGTTTCTCCATGCGCCGGCAGCTCAGCTAATTTAGCTTTCCCGTCACACACCACGATTGCAAAACTCCCTTTTTGTTCAATTATATCAATTTCTAGTCGCATTGTACTAGGATCAATTTGTAATTCTTTTAATCTCATCGCACTTCTCTCCTACATCAGCATGTCAATTTCTAAAGCCAGGAATTGATCCTGGCCTTTTCTCCCCCTTCGTATCATCGTCGAACTGTTCAGTTAATGTTTTGATAAGTTGACTATTTCTCTTTTATATTCACTTACTCGAAAAAGTTCTTTATTGCAGTTACTACATTGGACAAGAAAATCTACTTCATAACCACCTGTAGCCAATTTCTTACCTATGGTATTAGATAAAACAATTGCCTTATGTTCGCACTCCATTGTTTCACCCCTTACTACACATTTTGTGTCGAATACGATATATCACTTCGCGTTTTTCCTAGCAACCTCGAATACTCGGTTTCGTTCTTTAAGCGTTAGCTGGACCACATATCGACTTCATCCCCCTCTTGAAGGTATTCATCAATGGACATTTGCCCCTTAGGTGGCTCATTCTCTTTCTCTAGGAGTTTTATTGCGCAAACAGGTCCCATTCCGCGTTCGATACTTTTCTGACTTTTTAATTGACGATTACAAACAGGACAATTCAATGGTTTCACCCTTTTATTCATCCAGTGAGTGATACCACTCAAGCCCTTTTTCCTCTGCTTCTTCTTCCGTGTATAAGTCAAACGAATAATACATTTCACGATACAATTCCCGTGCCTGCTCCTTGCTGTATCCCAACCGCTTGCAGGCCAATAGCATATATCCTAATGCTTGGCGATTATCCATGCGTTTTTCCTCCCAATCGGCGTTTCATTTCATTCTGCGCCTGCTGTTTGTAGCAAGCAGGGCATTTTTCGTAGTGAAGAATGATGTACAACTGTTTGAGTGTTGCCCTTGACCAATCCACCGCGTTTCCCTCTTTTCGAACGCTCATATTCTTGCTAAATCTCCTTCTTTGCGGTATTTTTTCAGCCGTTCTTCTAGCTCACGCCGTTTGCGTTCCAACTCTTCTTCGCTAGGTTGTTTTTCGTCTTCGTGTTGCGAATAGTCAGGATTGAACCATTCTGGAAGCATTTCGGTTCGTACTGTTTTTCGGCGATTAGAGACGTTATCGCTTCGATTTTTCGATCGCTGCTCTTTGAACGCCAGTTGCACGGCTCGAGCTTGTTCAACAGTTTGAACTCCTTTTTGACACCAGTCGCGCAAAATAGTTTCAACGTAACCCCACGTTTTAGCGCCGTTCTCTACCGCCGTTTTCATAGCCTCTATGACAATTTCCTTAGACATATCATCAATCCAAGCGGCCATTCTCTCGCCTATATACCCACCAACTGCTCCAAAACCGTTTTGTTCAAAAAAACTGACAACCTCTCGAAAATCACGCGCGCGCTCTTCTTCTCTTTCTTTTTTAGTTTCGTTTTGTTTAGTTTTGTTTTGTTTAATTAATGCGGAACTATCTCCGGCACTACCTGCGGAACGACCTACGGAACTATCTCCGGCACTACCTGCGGAATTTATTTCCGTAGCTTTTAATTCCTCGGAATTTATTTCCGCGGATTTTTCCGAGGGTTCAAAAGGAATGATGTTGTAGATTGGAGCTTTGCCGCCTTTTCGAGAAACAAAGTCAATACGTCCTTTTTGCTTCAACTCGTTTCTGACTTTACGAAGGGTTCGATCCGTCAAACCAGTCTTAACGCATAACACCGATTCGGCCACCGTAAATGTTTCTGTCCATCCAGCCTTATTATTTATGTGCATGAGTGCATACCATAAATTAATTGCTGATGGCGACAGTTCATTTAGTTCGAGCCAATCATAGAATGCGTTAAGCTCTTTTATGTAGTTCATGTTGTTCTCCCCTCCTTCATTAAGGAACAAAAACCATCTTACCGGTTAGTTCCTGTATTTCTCTTTTGAACAGATCAGCATCGGAATTTGTGTCCGAAAGGTGCAGTAGCCATATTTCTTGCACCTTGCTTAAATCGTTAGCTTTTAGGAACTCTTTGACATTTTCTAAGCTGAAATGGCTGCGCAACAATCGTTTTTTCAACACTTTTGGCACTCGACCAGAAGCGATATTTTCGTTCAATATTCTCAAAGAGTAATTGCATTCAACCATGATGTGTGTAAGGCCTTGAAACTTGTACTTGATATAATAGGTATCAGTTGCAAACAAAAGCTTTTCTCCTTGCTGGTTCATCAATAGGAAGCCATACGGCTCCGAAACATCATGCTGGACATCGAACGGCAGAATAGTCCATGTTCCAAGTTGAAACGGCTGTTTTGCTTGTACAGTTTTAATTCTGTAATGTTTCACATCGATAGCCGTAGCTGTACCTTCTGACATGTAAACATTGATTCCCGCCTTGAGCACGTCATTTAAGCCCTTGCAGTGATCTTTGTGTTCATGACTGATTAAACAAGCCGCAATATTTGATGTTTGAAAGTGTAACTTTCGTCTAATGTCTTTGAATGGTATCCCTGCTTCTAGGAGCAAGGAAGTATGCCCATCTGTGATATGATAGCAGTTCCCCTTGCTCCCTGAAGCCAGTGCGCGAATTTCGATCATTAGAATCCAGGCCCTTCTGTTCCTTCTAGTGGCATTTCTTGTTGAATGGGTTCTGCTGAATGTACGGATTCCTCTTGTCGCAACTCCTCTATTTCCTCATAGGGAATGTCGATAATTTCCTTATTTGCATTTTCTTCGATTTCTGCTTGTACTTGGGCTTCCTCGATGATTTCGTCCTGTCTATTGAAATGCTGTATTAGCAAACTACTATCGTCACTTGAATTCATAAACTTTTTACAAGCACGGTTAATGACTGTTTTCTTAGCCATTTCTTGGCGAAAATCATCATGAGTACTTCCTTTTCTTTCTTCCGTTTGATCTTTGCCCCACATTTGCGACTTAGACCAAGCCTTACGAATTTCATCGATTGTCATAAGTTCGTGATAAACTTCTCCATCCGGTAAAACAATGGTGCAATACGCTCCAATGATTTTATCTTTGTTAATATTGCCAAACTTTTGCTTATGCTTGAGATTGATAATTCGGCCATTCTCCATTTCATATTCAACCTCGTCACCTTCATAGATGACTGCAGCATCAATACTTTTTGCTCCGGTGACTCGTTTCGTCACAGCCATTGTTCCAAAGTAGGAGCGCTGAAATACAAGCTGATTTCCGTAGACAATGAAGTATCCTTGTTTTTTTGCTGGGTTTAAACCTTGAACCACCATATCAAGCAGAGCGTTTGCGATGCTGTCCTTTGTACAAACTTCCAATGCCGACTTTTTGTTACGATCATAAGTACTTTGAAGAATGAGCCAAGCACTTTTCATTGCGTTTTCCGGACTGTAGTTCGCAGGAAAGTGGATTTCTCCACGTTCCTGGAACTCTTTCACCTTCGTCGCAACAACATCCACGACATCTTTTTTTACTAACGCCAATTGATTATTACTCATATTAGATAGCCTCCTTCATTTGTTTTTCAGGGAATTCAACTCGCAGCTGCTTGTCCTTTTCTGAAACGACTAGGCTAATCACTTGTGAGTTGACATCTATGAACTTTGTTACAGCTTCCGCGTTATCGACAAAGATAGGCGCTTTGAATCCGTAGAATTCAGATAAAGTGTTGATGATATCCAAACCGACGTTGATTTTGGCCGCGTTATTTAAACCGGATCCGTATGGAACGCCTTCATAAAGTGTTTCGCATACTTCCATTAGTCCGCCGTTGATTTGTTGCTCAAAGAGCTTGAACCGGGCATATTTGAATCGACTATTAATTTTCTCTTCCAGAAGGTTTACCTTCGTTCGGATAAACTCCTCTGTAAGGAACAATTCATGTTCAAGTTTTTCAAATTCCGCAGCAAGATCACGTTCTTGTTGTTCAAGCTCTTGGATTCGTTTTTCCGCTTGTTCAGCGAGAGAAAATTTGGCTAAATCACTTTCCAGTTGACTGCGTTTCGATCTCAATTCAGCGATCCCCATTTGAATCGATTGAATGGATTCATTCGCCGCGACCTGCAATTCCTCAATTTCTTTTTGGATCCGTTGTTTTTCTTCGAGCTTGGCCGCATATTGAGCATTTTCTGTTACGTCTACAATGGTGCTTTCAACCGCTTGCAGTTGATTGTTCAGCTTGCTTAAGAGGTCTTTCTTTTCTTTGATCTGGCTTGAAAGCTTTTCATGTTCTTTATCAAGCTTTGAGTTTTCAGCAACAAAGTGCTCTTTTTGTTCCTTGCTTTGCTTGCCCTTAGATTGAATATCTTCAAGGCGTTTGACCTTCGCTAAATTGAACTGCTTCAAAGCGTTATCTCGGGCCGCTTCTACTTGTTCTTCAGGTAAGGCTTGGCCGCATGTCGGACAAGTGCAATCCATTTCGTGTTTGAATGCTTCCGAATTGACCTGATACCACTCATTTCGCAGTTCTTCCAATCGTTTTTCGATGGATTGAATATTTTCATTATTGTATTTTTGTTGGTAGCTGATGTTTTCAATTTTTTGTTGCAAAATGTTTAGGTTAGATTGTTCTTCTTGGATCCGGGCTTTTAACTTATACACTTCATCTTTGGAGCCAGCTTCGTGCTGTTGTTTAATTTGGAGGAGTTCAATCTCGATCTCTTGAATCTCTTTTTGTTTTTGAGCGATTGCGTTACCATTCCGAATATTTGAAATGATGTCTTTCTTTGTTTCAATAAAAGAATCAATCTGTGCAATCTCATCTTCTAACACATCTTTATAAAGCCCGTTCAAATCAGGTAAATTTCTTTGAATTTCATCGATACGGATCGGAATTTTTTCAAGTTCCTTGTTAATCTCAGCTCTACGTGCCGCAATGACTTTGCGGTGATTTTCGATTGTCCGACCCCTTAAAATTTCTGGAAGCTTTGCTAATGATGCATTGCTTGCGATGACTTCTTCATCCGTAATATCGCCGCACACTTGAAGCAGAATCTTGCGTCGATCTTGCCATTTCAACTGCTCATTGAAGTATGTCGGGGAAGTTAAAAGTTTGAAAACATCCTCATCAATCAAATTGGAGATCAATTCGTCATATTCTTTTTTCTTCACTGGTACACCGTCGATAAAATAGTCTGTGGTATGTCCAGTGAATTCCGCCTGTACGGATCCGCGTTTCTTGGTCCATTTCTCACTGAACATTTTTTTCAGCGTTAGTTGCTTCCCATCAACGCAAAACACGCCTTCTACTTCGTGCTCTAAGTTGTGCAGTACGTTCCCTTGTTTATCAAGCGTTTTGATTGCAAAGTCCTTGCGGTTATTTGAATCCTTGTCAAATAGCAGCCACATGAACGCATCGAATAACGTTGTTTTTCCAGTCGCGTTGTCTCCGAATACTCGAACATTTTCACCGTTGGTTTCAAGGAAAAAAGAGCGAATTCCCTTGAAATTTTTCAATGACAGCGAAAGCAATCGAATCTCTTTCACGATGTTCCCTCCTTGTTTTCTTTTAAAAAGATCGATATACTGTAAGTAGTTCAAATTGTTTTTCATGAGCTCACTCTGCCAAGTGAGCTTTTTATCTTCCAAAAAATTCGATTGATATGCCATAAACGTCATGTAAATACTTTTCTAAGTTGTCACAGTGCACTTCCTCAAATCTGTTCCAATCGACGAAAATATGCGTTCCATCAATCGGTGTACCGTACCGATCCACTTTCGTTTGCTTGGCCTGCAAGCACTATCCCTCCCTTCTTAACATCTGCGATACAAAGTCAATTTGGATGCCACGTCGTCGCATATTTTCGACAGTCGCTATTAATTTTGCGCGGCGTGCTTTCTTTTGTTCTAATTCCTGCAATTGCGCCACTAGAAACTGTAGCTCGGACACTTCGATTTTTGTTGTTTCATAATCGTGGTTTTGAAGCGATTCTTGTATATACTCGATGCACCGTAATGATTTCTGGAGCAAATCCACTTCTTGCAACATGATCGAATCTTGCACTCTCATTCACCTCCTTTTCTTATCACAGCGAGCGTTTAATAGACGAACAATAAAATTGGTACTGGAATTTTTGTCGCTCTCTATCGATCCAGTTTGCTAGTTCCAGATAGATGTCTCGCTCTGCTTGTTTCCCCAGTAGCAGAAAGAGATTAGCTCTCCTTCTCAATGCTTTCACAATCAAAATCATTTCCATGCCGTCCAACTCCGGCTTGTTAGTAGCGAGAACCTTGTTGTAGGCAACGTCGAAAAGCCTTTTCTGCTGATCCGTAAGTAGCGCGCGGTAGCCTCTCATCGCACTTAGAACAACACCGTACACGGAAAGTTCAAAGCGAAAAGGATGCTTCATTTGATCTTCCTCCTAACGCTTAATAAACCCTTTGGCTTTCAGTTTTGCACGGTGTTGTTGCCACATCTTCAACCATGAAAATCCATAGTCTACGCAGATGACCGCAACGTATTGCGTCAGTGCGACGATCGCATCAATGGCTTGCATAATGGCCTCTTCTAAGTGGTGTTTATCAAACTCCCGAATGGATCGAGGGTGATTAGCGACGCAGACGCTTTCAATCGCCTGCAATGCCTCCATCAACTCCTCTTTTGTTTTCATCGCGACACTGGCCCGATGGAGATCCACGACCTCACCATCCAGCTTCACCGGACCCCATCCGGTGTACTCGGCCGCTGCCTCCATCGCCACCCACGGATTGTTGTGCTTTTCCGCGAAATACTTCGAGACGTTTGGTTGCACCCGGTATCGCCCGTTCTCCTGATGCGACACCGATTCGCGAGATTCGTAAATTTCAAATGAAAGCTGCTGCTGGGTCATCCCCGTCGCATGCCGCGCCTCCCTCGCTGCGTCGGCCGCTCTACCACGTTTCACTTCTTCATTTCCCCTTTCTACCATTGAAATTGTCATAAAATGCTAAACTATTACTATGAAACCTTTTTAGGAACCCAACTTTCGATATAGCGCAATGCTGCTTGTAACTCTTTTCTCTTCACGTCTTTGTAGCTGGCGACGCCGAATCGATCCTTTATTTCCCTATATAGTTCGCGGAAAAGACGGGATCGCTCTTTCGGATCCGTTTCAAGCTCATATACTCTTTGAGCGACGCCTTTTTGAAGTCGGCGTTGTTCGCCGCTTGTGAGTGTGATTTGTTCATCTACTTTGTACTCGATTTCTAAAATTTTACGTTGCTGCTGACTCACAATTTTTTCAAGTTCATCTGTTCTTTCTGCAGTTTCGGCAGTGAGTTTTAATGATTGAATCAATGCTGTACGATCATCAAGGACTTTTACCTTGTTATTTTGGATGTATTCCCGCATCCGTTTGAATTCTTGAAGAAACTTAACTTTCATTTTCATAGCTTCAGGTGTTACATAGCTCATAGCAACTAAGGCGAAAGCATCTTCTGTCATGTTAATTTTTCGATATTCACGACCACGCTCATTTGTGTATGTTGACTCCTCAAAGTTGTGGAGTGAAAATTCTTGTTCACCTGCTTCTTGGAGCTTGGTTATTTGATTTTCAATATCCCGTAATACAATGTCATGTCGTTTACCAAATACTTCTGCGACAATCAGACTGTCCGTTACCGGTTGGTTATTAACAAGAAAAACCAGTTGTTTCATTTAATCACCTTTCTCAAATATTCAGTATTGTTTTCGATCCACCGGAATACAGCGTCGCGTGGATAACGCGCTTTAATGTTTATCAGCCTTGGAAAAGTAGGATTCGAAGTCACTTTGATAACAGTCGGCATGGCGATTTGAAGGATTTCGGCTATGTGCTTATTGGTTAGAACTGGCGGGTATGAAAAACGCTTCATGCCGTCTTCAACCCCTTTTTCATAAGCCTGCCGAAACAATTCTTCCATGCGCGCTTTAAACAAGTTAGCCTCGAGTTCGTCAAAGGTGATAACTGTTCTTGGCAATGTTAGATCACCTCCTTTTTTGCAGGGGTTTTTTCCTTCCTGTCGAATAGTGTTGCGAGGAAGGAGGTGAAGAATCTTGGAAAAGGTTGATGTCCCATCATTAGCAAAAGAAGTCGATCAAGAAATGTTAGAAATTATTCAAAAAGAAATGGAGCAGCTTAAATCGGACTTGAACAATTCTGGTCGACTCGAAAGCTTATTACCGGCGCTGACAGCCAAGCTGATAACGATTAACAAAATCTTTACCGTGAAACTTCTGCAAAAAATGGTTAATAATATCGCTGACAATGCGCAGAATTAATAAGTTGCTTTTCCAGATTTTTAACAATTCTGTTTACATCCACTTGTTTCTCGGTCGCCGTTGCCGCGGCGACTTCTTTTTCCAACTTGGCGATACGCGCTTCTAAATCAGCCAAGCGTTGTTCGATCGTCATTCGATTTCACCTCCTTACGTGTGGTTGGATTCTTGTGACAAAAACACAAAATGTGCGGTTGTTATTTAAAAAAAATAGATTCTACTGGAACCCCATAATAATTAGCTATTTTGAGTTTAATTTCATCCTTGGGCACTCTTTTCGCATTTTCATACATTTGTAAAGCACTAATACTTATTCCAAGGGCATTTGCTACTTCTTCCCTAGAACGGTTTCCGCGTAATTCAACTAAAATTGCAGCTATTTTTTGCTTATCCAATCTTTAATCACCCCACTAACTGCACATTTTGTGTCCTTGATTAAAATACTAAACAACACAAATTGTGTTGTCAACACTTTTTGTGTTGTTTTTTAAATATTTTGTTTTTGTTCACACGCTTTGTGTTAAAATTTGTGGTAGGTGATCATTATGACTTTTGGTAAGAGGCTCCGCTTCCTGCGGAAAAAAATGAATATGACCCAAAAAGATTTAGCAGATAAGTTCAGTCTTGGTGAAAGTACGATTGGAATGTATGAAAGGGACGAGAGGGAGCCATCCTTTGAATTCGTAAAACAACTCGCCGACTTTTTCAACGTCACCACCGACTACTTGCTCGGCCGCACCGACGATCCGAATCCGAGAGAAAGCAACGGCATTCCAGAAGAGTTGAAAGACCCGTCACTCGGATTGTTCTTTAAAGAATTGGCCGAAGCACCGGAAGAACGACGAGAGCAGCTTCTAAAGATATGGGAGATCTTGAAGAGCGAGGGCGATCGGAAGAATCGTAATAAATAAAAATAACACGCTGTCAAAAGCGTGTATATTTTTGTTTATGTAATGTCAATTTATGTATTATTTTGTATTTTTATTTTTAGTTAACAAAACTAGATATTATTAAAGTAAATATATACCTAATATTACAACCGATTTCCAAAGAGGTGTCATTATGGCTTATAAGTTCAAAACTATTAACATTGATAAAATACATGTTAATATATTAAATCCGAGATATGAACCCCAAGAAGATGAACTAAAAGAAATGGATTTAATAGTAAATCAAGGTAAAATATTAGAATTAATTAAAGATATCGCTCAGTACGGATTAGATCCAAGTGAAAATTTAATCGTTTCTTATGACGAAAAATTAGGAGTATATATAGCCGATGAAGGCAATAGACGAGTAACAGCAGTTAAAATTTTAAACGATCCAGATATAACCCCTCACTTTACTAAAAATCGTGATAAATTCATAAGACAAGTGAAAAAAATAAAAGAAAAATTTTCTTATAGTAATATAAAAGAGATTAATTGCGTTATTATTGATGACGAAGGTATTAAACACCATTTCATTGAATTAAAGCATACTGGCGAAAACAAAGGTGCAGGGAGGCTTAACTGGGATACAGAAAGTAAAGTAAGATTTCAATCAACAGACGCCTTTAGGAAGTATTTACTCGAATTTCTAAAAGGTATTCATCCTGAAATCAGAGATAACTTCGGTTTAACAACTATAGAAAGAATTATATCTGACCCAGATATGAGAGATGCAATTGGTTTAACCATGGACAGAAAAAATCAAAAAATCACATTAATTAACGATAACTCGAAACAAAAACTGTACTTTATATTGGATGGACTTTTAACCAAAAAATTTAATGTGAATACCTTTCGCCATAAAAAAGACAGACAAAAATTTGCTCAAGAATATTTATTAAACAATGAACATCAACCTTGGAAAGAATTATATATTGAAACAATCACAAATAAAGATAATCAAACTACTAAAAATAACGAGAAAATAGTTACTGCTCAGAATAACTTAAATCAGAATAACTATAAGGAGAGTTCTCAGAAAGATCTCTTTAATCAAAATGATTGGGATAAAGTAAATTCAAATCAAGATAATCGAGACCAAGATAGTTCTGATAAGAACAATTCCAATGGAGATGAGTCTCCCACAGGAAATTTCAACCAAGAATCGGAAAGCAATAACGATAAGATCAATAAAGATAATAGTAGAAAAACTTCAGGACGACCTCCTAAAGACATTAGGGATTTTGATATTTTAACTAAGGCAATACCTTTTAAAAACCAATATCGTAAGAATTCAAGAATTAATCAGATTTTAAAAGAAATTGCCCAGATAAATTATAAGGAAAACCCTGTTTCTGCGATGTATTTAATTAGAAGTATACTTGAAACATATGTACACGAATATATAGATTACTTCGCTTCACTAGATCGGCATCATCAATATAAAATGAAAAATATTCCTCCTCAGCGAGAAAAAAGAAAAAAAAGTTTGAGGGAATTAATATTTGATGATATATACAACCACCTAAAAAATGTAATACAAGATTATGCTAATACTTACGAATTAATTTATGTTACTTTTACAGATAACAATAAAGCTTCGGCAATGCAAATTATCAATTATTACATCCATTCTGGTACTCATTATCCTGATCAGAGTGAACTATTAGAAGCATGGAGTAAAATCTCAACTGTTATCGAGACACTAGATGAATTGTTAGCAAAAAACGCTGGCCAAAAGTAATTTGTTGATTTATAATTAGGCCAGGAGTGATATAAAATGGGAACCTATTCTCCTCTAAGATACCCTGGAGGAAAAGCAAAAGTTTACAAATTTATAAGGCATTTAATTGGGATGAATGGTAGTACTACCTATATTGAGCCATTTGCAGGTGGTGCAGGCATAGCACTTGCCTTATTACTTAACAATGATGTAAAAAAAATAATTATTAACGATTATGATAAATCAATTTATTCATTTTGGTATTCAGTAATATACCAATCTGAAGAATTGATTGACAAAATCCAAAATTGCAACATAACGATTGAAGAGTGGTATAAACAAAAAGAGATTCAAGAAGCCAAAAATAATGCTGATGCTTTGACTCTCGGCTTCTCCACTTTATTCTTGAATCGAACAAATCGATCAGGAATTATCAAAGGCGGCGTTATTGGCGGCAAAGAACAAAAAGGAATTTACAAATTAGATTGTCGATTTAATAAAGACGATATTATCCGCAAAATCAGGTTAATATCAAGCAAAAAAAAATACATTAAAGTATATAACATGGATGCTATTGAATTTATAGATAAAGTAATAAAAAAAACAAGGAATTCTTTTACATTTTTTGACCCTCCTTATTATGAAAAAGGTCCATCGTTATATACAAACTTTTATACTAAAAACGATCATACTGAATTGGCTAAGAAGATTCAGACTGACCTAAAAAATAGGAATTGGATTGTTACTTACGATCATAATAATGAAATAAAAAAATTATATGCCGACCTAAATTACCTTGAATACTATTTAACTTATAGTGCACAGAATAAAACAAAAGGCATTGAATATATGTTTTTTTCAAAAAAAACAAAATACGATGATTCAACAAAATATTTGAATGTATATAACTCATCAATGTTATAAAGCCCTATAAAGGGCTTTTTCTTTTCCTTGCAAAACCAAACAAACGTTCCTATAATGGTATTGAGGTGATTTCCATGAACTTCGCATTGTACCAATTCACACCACTTGAGCAATATATTCAAGACCTATACCAACATTTATCGATTACTGAGCCATATCAGCTGGATATGATCGATATTGCCGCTAAGCTCAATATTTGGCTGCATTTTGCCGATATTCGCAGCACGGCCATTGATCGGAACGGAACTTACAGCATCATCATTGACCGCCGCTTGCCCCGGCAACAGCAATGGCAGGATTTCGGCCATGAACTCTGCCATGTGCTTCGGCACTCTGGGAACCAAATAATGCTGCCACAGTCCATGGTGCAGCTTCAAGAGGCCCAAGCTGCAAACTTCGCTCTTCACTTTTGTGCACCGACATTTATGCTGCTGAATTTAGAACTTCCATACACTGAGAAAGAGATCGTTTATGTTATTAGCGAAACCTTTGGAGTTGAGCCGTTTTTCGCAAAAAAACGATGGGATCGTTTTGTAGAACAATGGAACAGCTATCAGTTTTATCGTGCTATGTCTGAGCAGTTTTCTATGCTTGTCGCGGAATCAACTTCAACATCCGAACCGGGTGCGTCCACCATCGAAAATGATGGCTCCCGTCCTTTGCTTGATTATTTAAAAACGCATGGTGGTTCGTTCTTTATCGATGATTATAAGAGCCTTACATATGAAGAACAGCAAGAAATCATTCGCTACATGCAGGAAATAGATCGTTACAAGGAAAAAACTCGATAAATTATACCATCCATCCTCCCTCGCTATTTTAAAATATATGGAATGAGGAGGAGCGACAATGGCTTATTTCCGCAAAGTGCCTGCAAAAAATGCAAAGGGTTATACATGGTCCGTTACTGTGGATTAGAACGCGATCCCGCAACAGGGAAACGGTGACAAACCACACGTCGTGGTTTTACGACGAAGAAAGGGGCTGAAAAAGCAGCAAATGAACTCGTCGCCCAAGCAGAAAAAGGTTTGAATATTATCAATCAAAATATATCTGTAGAAGAATATTTAAAGCCCTGTATCATGGGCTTCTCTTTTTAACAGCAATCAGAACATACATTCTTAAAAGGAGGCATGTTCAAATGGCACGCTTTCAAAAGTATGACACCAAAAAAGGCGAACGCTGGATGTTTGTGATTGAAAATGGCATTGATCCTCAAACCGGGAACCGCCGGAGAATAGTACGACGTGGATTTCTAAAGAAAAAAGATGCACAAGACGCTGCTAAGGAACTGGAATATCAGTTGGGGCTAAGAAATTTAGATACAAAAGGGAATATTACCTTCGAAGAAATGGCTGAAGAGTGGTTATCCGTCTACGCTGTGACCGATGTTAAAATAAGTACAATTAGGGTAAGACATCATGAAATCGGTCATTTAAACAGATACTTTGCTCGATACAAACTAAAAGACATCACAAAAAAGATGTACCAAAATGCTCTAATTGATCTAAAGAGGAACAAAAGATTAGCACACAGCACGATATCCGGTATTCATAGTACAGCTCGGATGATATTTAAAAGGGCCATGGAACAAGATTTAATTCTTCAGGATCCTACTCAATATGCTTTTATTCCAAAGGACAAGAAAACGGTGGAGGATATCGAAAACACAAAGATCCAGGAACAATATCTCGAAAAACATGAACTGAAACTGTTTTTGGATAAAGCTAAAGAGATGGACGAAGAAACCTATACAATGCTTTTTGTTTTAGCATGGACTGGATTACGTGTTGGAGAATTGGTTGCATTAAAGTGGAAGGATATCGATTTTGAAGAAAAAACCATAAATATAACGAAGACTTATTACAATCCAACTAACAACACAAAGAAATTTACCTTGCTCCCGCCAAAGACAGAGGGGTCTATACGTAAAATCATTGTGGAAGATGAGGTCATAAAGGTTTTACAAAAACACCGAATAAAACAAATGGAAATAAAACTACAGGTTGGGAAAGATTATTACGATGGTGATTTTGTATTCGCTCGAATGAATCCACCATATTACGGTTATCCACATTTTATTAAGACTGTTGAAAATCGTATGGAAGCCGTATTAAGGAAATTGCCTTCCATTACAAAGCGCCTTACTCCTCATTCTCTACGCCATACTCATACGTCCCTGCTTGCAGAAGCTGGGGTGGAGTTATATCAAATCATGGATCGTCTTGGGCATGTAGATGATGAAACAACAACTCAAGTTTATCTACACGTTACCAAAGATCGAAAAAAAGAGGCTTCCCAAAAGTTTGGAGAACTCATGAGAAAACTCGAAAATTTATAAATCGGCACCAAAATGGCACCAAAAACGATATGGTTATGAGAAAAACCCCCTTGAAATCAAGGAGGTTTTTCTTAAATTACATCATGCCGCCCATTCATTAGATAATAATTTCGCACAATATCAAGTGATTTTTCCTTGTTTTTTCTTAGTTTATATGTTGGTCTTTTCCT
>NZ_JHVN01000023.1 GCF_000620165.1 Anoxybacillus tepidamans PS2 | reverse complement strand
TCTAGTAAAATGCTTTACACAAAATTTTATACATCATCAAAGGGGAAACGGTATGAATAAAATGATGTCCGATAAGAAAGTCATCGCTTTATATATACTTCCGTCCTTGCTGCTCATTATGGCATTAGTGTATATTCCAATCTTCATGACAGGCTACTATAGCCTAATGAAATGGGACGGTATTGGTACCATGAAATTTATCGCATTAGATAACTATAAACAATTGATTAAAGATGATATGTTTTGGAGAAGTGCGTATCATTCTTTTTTACTGGCGCTTTTTTCTGTTATTAGTTTAGCAGGATATTTAGCTGTTTCATTGGTGCTTTCGGGAAAAATAAAAGGGGCAAATGTGTTAAGAAAGACTTATTTAATTCCAATGTTATTGTCTTCGGTGGCAATCGCTCAACTTTGGTTAAGGATTTACCATCCGTCTAACGGAATGTTAAACCATTTTCTTACCTCTCTTGGTATCGATGATCCGCCGAACTGGCTGGCTGATCCTTCTATTGCTCTATATTCTATTTTTGTTCCGATTATTTGGCAATATGCCGGTTTTTATATATTGATTTACTATGCCGCTTTGAAAAACATCCCATCTTCCATCATCGAGGCTGCAGTGATCGACGGGGCGAATCCATGGCAGTTGGCCTATAAAATCAAACTTCCGTTAGTTTCTGGAGTGATTAAAATCACCGTTGTGTTAGCAGTCGTCGGTTCATTAAAGTATTTCGATTTAATTTACGTTATGACAGGAGGAGGGCCGAACGGTGCAAGCGAGGTCATCGCTTCGTATATGTATCAAAAAGCGTTCCGCAGCTTCAATTTTGGCTACGGAAGTGCAATTGCTTTTTCTTTATTGCTGATTTGTATTATCATTACGTGGTTGATTAGAAAATTAACCCGCTCCAATGAGGAAATACAATACTAACAAAAAGGAGGGAAAGAAACAATGAGAGAAAAATCAGTGAGACCATTACCGCTGAAGAAATTTGGAAAGCAAGCAGGAATGGCCGTTTTTTATACAATTTTAATTGTTTTTGCAGCTTTACAAGTTCTCCCTCTTGTTTGGCTATTATTTTTTTCCTTGAAGAATAATCAAGAAGTTTTTAATACCCCCTTATTTTCCTTGCCTTCTGTACCAAGGTGGGAAAATTATGTGAAAGTATGGGTGGAGGGCGACATTGGCCGATACTTTTTCAATAGCGTTTGGATCACTACCGTATCTGTCATTTTTACTGTTTTGTTGGCAAGTTTTGCTACATTTGCAATTACCCGCATGAATTGGAAGCTAAAATATGCCATGCTCGGATTGTTTATGGTTGGGTTAATGATTCCGGTTCATTCTACACTTATTCCGTTATTCGGTTTTTTTACAAAGATCCAATTAATTGACCATCCAATGTCTATTATTTTAACAAATGTTGGGTTTAATTTACCAATTACTATTATGATCTTGCTTGGCTTTTATAATGCTTTGCCAAGAGAGTTAGAAGAGTCAGCGGTTATTGATGGGTGTTCCGTTCATCGAATGTTTTTTCAAATCATTTTGCCTATGACCTCTCCTGTTATGGTGACAACGACCATTATTAATATGATTTACAATTGGAACGAGTTTGTTTTTGTTAATACATTTATTAGCTCCGAACAGTATAAAACATTAACGGTAGGCATTCAAAACTTTATCGGTCAATATACAACAGATTGGGGAGCGATTGGAGCTACGCTGATGATCAGTGTGTTGCCTATTTTACTAGCATTCTTTTTTCTTAGCGACAAAATCGTTGAAGGAATTACTGCGGGAGCGATTAAAGGATAAAACCACGATAATTGGAGAGAGGAGAATCATATATGCCGCAAAATATATTTTTTAACGCCCATCATTCACCTGTTGGGGCGTTTGCCAGCTTTACGTTAGGATTTCCGGGAAAGAGTGGAGGGTTCGATCTGGAACTGGCTCGGCCGCCGCGGCAAAACGTATTCATTGGAATCGCCTCTTTGGACGATACAGGACGTTATGAAATGCTGCCTTTTTGGAAATCAGGAGATGACGAGAGCAAAAGATACGATATCGAAAATCCAGACCCTAACCCGCAAAAGCCGAAAATTCTTATACCGTTTCGTAAAGAGCAAATTGAACGAAATTTTCACGTTTCTACTGATACGTGGAAAGCAGGAGACTTAACATTTACTATTTATTCGCCGACCAAACCGGTTCCTAATCCTCAGACAGCAACGGAGGAAGAATTAAAATTTGCCTTAGTTCCAGCCGTGCTTGTTGAAATGACTGTTGACAATACGAAAGGGACAGCGGCAAGAAGGGCGTTTTTTGGTTTTGAAGGAACTGATCCTTACACCTCTATGAGAAGAATCGATGATACGTGCCAAGAGCTGCACGGAGTCGGTCAAGGGAGGATGATTGCCATTGTTTCTAGAGACAATGTGCGATCAGCGCTCCATTTCAGTATGGAAGATATTTTGACAACACCATTAGAGGAAAATTGGACGTTTGGGCTAGGAAAAGTCGGAGCATTAATGATGGATACTCCGGCTGGAAAGAAAAAAACGTATCGATTCGCCGTTTGTTTTTATCGAGCGGGATACATAACGGCTGGGCTAGATGCTTCCTATTATTATAACCGCTTTTTTAAAAACATTGAGGAGGTAGGTGAGTATGCGCTTGCCCATTTTGAAGAGTTAAAGAAAAGTTCGTTACAATCGAATCAATTGATTGAAAAAGAAGGGCTATCCGATGATCAAAAATTTATGATGGCCCATGCGATTCGGAGCTATTACGGAAACACCCAATTACTTGAACATAATGGAAAACCAATTTGGGTTGTCAATGAAGGCGAATATCGAATGATGAATACGTTTGATTTAACCGTTGATCAATTGTTTTTCGAATTGAAAATGAATCCGTGGACTGTGAAAAATGTATTAGATTTTTATGTGGAACGATATAGTTATCACGATCATGTTCGATTTCCCGGAGATGACAAAGAATATCAAGGCGGAATTAGCTTTACTCACGATATGGGAGTAGCCAATACGTTTTCACGCCCTCATTACTCTTCGTATGAACTATATGGGATTAGAGGCTGTTTTTCCCATATGACACACGAGCAACTTGTCAACTGGATACTATGCGCAGCAGTGTATATAGAACAAACAAAGGACTGGGATTGGCGAGATGAGCGTTTATCGATTTTCGAGCAATGTCTAGAAAGTATGGTTCATCGTGACCATCCAGACGCACAAAAAAGAAACGGAATCATGGGGCTTGATAGTAGTCGAACGATGGGAGGAGCAGAAATCACAACATACGATAGTTTGGATGTTTCTCTAGGCCAGGCGCGTAATAATTTGTATTTGGCCGGAAAATGCTGGGCCGCCTATGTAGCGCTTGAAAAATTATTTCGTGATGTTGGCAAAGAAGGGCTCGCTACATTGGCGGGAGAGCAAGCGGAAAAATGCGCAGCGACGATTGTAAGCTATGCGACGATTGAAGGTTACATTCCAGCAGTGATGGGGGAAAGAAACGATTCAAAAATTATTCCAGCTATTGAAGGATTAGTGTTCCCTTATTTTACGAGTTGCCAAGCAGCTCTTGATCCGAACGGCCGGTTTGCTGGATATATTAGGGCTTTGCGAACACATTTGCGATATGTGTTACAGGAAGGGATTTGTCTCTTTCCGGATGGCGGATGGAAAATCTCATCAACGAGCAACAACTCTTGGTTAAGCAAAATTTATTTATGTCAATTTATTGCTCGCCATATTTTAGGCTGGGAGTGGGATGAGGCGGGGAAACGAGCAGACGCCGCGCATGTGTCTTGGCTAACACATCCAGAGCTTTCATTTTGGAGCTGGAGCGATCAAATTATTGCAGGTAAAATCAGTGGAAGCAAGTACTATCCGCGTGGAGTGACGAGTATTTTATGGCTGGAAGAGATAAAGTGAAATTAGCATTTGACAAGTTATGTTGAGTGAATTACTAGTGAGGGGAGGGAGGTCGAAAATGCCCGTGGATGGGAGAGAAGCACAGTTATACCGTGTATGTGATTGGATGGTGAAGTTGGCATACGCGAACTTATTATGGCTAGTTTTTTCGTTAATTGGATTGGTGGCTGTAGGTCTAGCGCCTGCCTCTATCTCATTATTTACGGTTATTCGAAAATGGCTAATTGAAGAGGAGAACATTCCAGTTTTCAAGACGTTTTTTCACACATACAAAAAAGAGTTTTTCCGCGCTAATGCATTAGGATTATTGATCATGCTTGCCATGTGTGTTCTATATGCCGATTTTCTGTATATGCTCAACGAGAAAGGAGTTATGCAAGGCCTTTTTTCTGCAGTTTTATTGATGGCTATCGTATTTTGTATAATGATTGCTCTGTACATTTTTCCTATTTATGTCCATTATCAACTAAGTGTTTTCCAATATATAAAATATGCTTTTTTGATTGGTGCCACTAACCCGATCACTACCGTTGCTATGATTGTTTCTATCTTTTTCTTAGGGATCATTTTCATGTATATGCCAGCATTCATCCCGTTTTTTGGAGCAAGCTCGTTTTCTTTTATTCTAATGTGGGGAGGATTAAGTTGTTTTCGAAAAATTGAGAAGAAAAAACGATTGATCAAGAATGTAAAATAATAGTTTCTTTAATTGCATTTTTACTAAAACTCGGAAATTCATTCTGTAGTTAAATGAACTTCCTCCATCTATACTTTGTTCAGAGGCGGGAGATTTCTCGGTGAATACGTTTAAAATGTTGATGGGGGATGGAGAAGCTCGTTTTCTGCTCGGCCATTGTAGTTAGCCGATTCTTACGAGCAGGCTTTTATCCCACTCCTCCCCTTAAATAAAAAATACTTTCCAAATACCTTTGGAGTAGAGTTTGTCCATAGTGAAGGAGCGCAAACAACTTTGTTTATCTAATAGACAAACAAATTTAAAAAGTGTATAATTTTATTGAAAATTCTGCTTGTTTTGACGTTCGCTAGTTAGTAATCACATTGTAAAACCATGATAAGGAGGAATTTGCTATGCCATATTTTAAAACGATCGGTACAGTCTGTTACGAAGGCCCAACTTCCAAAAATCCGCTGGCGTTTAAGTTTTATAACCCGGAGGAGAAAGTTGGCAATAAGACGATGGAGGAGCATTTGCGGTTCTCTGTTGCGTATTGGCACACATTTGTAGGGGATGGATCTGATCCGTTCGGGGTGGGAACGATGCTTCGTCCGTGGGACCATTATCGCGGAATGGATTTAGCGAAAGCGCGTGTCGAAGCCGCATTTGAATTATTTGAAAAGCTAAATGTACCGTTTTTCTGCTTCCATGATGTCGATATTGCACCAGAGGGAGAAAGTTTAAAAGAAACATATAAAAACTTAGACACGATTGTTGATATGCTTGAAGAATACATGAAAACAAGCAAAACGAAACTGCTTTGGAATACGGCCAATTTGTTTACGCATCCTCGCTTTGTGCACGGGGCGGCGACTTCCTGCAACGCTGATGTATTTGCCTATGCCGCAGCGAAGGTGAAAAAAGGATTGGAAATTGCGAAACGGTTAGGAGCTGAAAACTATGTGTTTTGGGGGGGACGTGAGGGCTATGAAACGCTTTTAAATACAGACTTAAAACTGGAGCTTGACAATTTAGCGCGCTTTTTACATATGGCAGTAGACTATGCAAAAGAAATCGGATTTGATGGGCAATTTTTGATCGAACCGAAGCCAAAAGAGCCAACGAAACACCAATATGATTTTGATGTGGCAAGTGCGCTTGCATTTCTTCAAACATATGGGTTGCAAGATTACTTTAAATTCAATATCGAGGCCAATCACGCAACATTGGCAGGACATACATTTGAGCATGAACTTCGTATGGCGCGGATCCACGGGATGCTAGGCTCTGTCGATGCGAACCAAGGAGACACGTTATTAGGCTGGGATACGGATGAGTTTCCGACAGACTTATATTCTACTACTCTTGCCATGTATGAAATTTTGCAAAACGGCGGTCTTGGCAGAGGCGGATTGAACTTTGATGCGAAAGTAAGAAGAGGATCGTTCGAAGTAGAGGATCTGTTTTATGCGCATATTGCTGGAATGGATAGTTTTGCCGTTGGTTTGAAAGTAGCCCAGCGTTTAATTGAAGATCGCGTTTTTGAGGATGTTATTGATAAACGATATAAAAGCTACACCGAAGGAATTGGCAGGGAAATTGTTGAAGGAACCGCGGATTTTCATAAATTAGAGGCATATGCTTTACAATTAGGAGAAATTCAAAACCAATCAGGGCGTCAAGAGCGGCTTAAAACAGTACTGAATCAATATTTGCTTGAAGTTAGTGCAACCCTTTAATGGAAAGAGGGATTACGTTGGAATATGTTATTGGCATTGACTTAGGAACGAGCGCTGTAAAGGTGCTGCTGGTTGATAAAAACGGCCGAGTAAAAGGAGAATGGACGGAGCCATACCCGCTTTACCAACCGCGTTCCGGATATAGCGAACAAAATCCCGAAGATTGGATAGAAAAAACAATCGCTGCGTTGAAGAATGTATTACAAACAGCGAAAATCGATCCTCACTCTGTTCGGGGCTTAAGTTTTTCCGGGCAAATGCATGGGTTAGTGTTGTTGAATGAGAAACACGAAGTATTGCGGGAGGCCATTCTTTGGAACGACACAAGAACGACAGAAGAGTGCCGAGAAATCGAGGAGCGGGTTGGAAAAGAGAAATTATTGTCCATTACGCAAAATCGGGCTTTAGAAGGCTTTACGCTTCCGAAACTATTGTGGGTGAAAAAATATGAGCCGCATATTTACGAACAGGCCCATACCTTTTTATTACCGAAAGACTATGTTCGTTTCCGCTTTACAGGGCACGTCGCAATGGAATACTCTGATGCTGCAGGGACGTTGCTTTTGGATATAAGAAATAAAGTATGGAGCCGGCAACTTTGCCATGCGCTTGACATTGATATTGGCCTGTGCCCCCCTTTAGTTGAATCGGCTGCCTATGTCGGCACGCTGCTTCCGGAAGTCGCAGAACAAACGGGGCTGCCAACGACTGTAAAGGTGTTTGCTGGAGGAGCGGACAATGCTTGCGGAGCGATTGGCGCGGGGATTTTATCAGAAGGAAGAACAATGTGCAGCATTGGTACGTCGGGTGTTATTTTAGCATATGAACAAACAGGAAATAAACAATTTGCTGGAAAAGTCCATTATTTTAACCATGCCAATCCCAACTCTTATTATATTATGGGGGTTACTCTGGCAGCGGGATACAGTTTTGAATGGTTTAAACGAACATTTGCCCCGGAAGATTCATTTTCCGAAATTGTAAAGCGAGCCTCTGAATCAACGATAGGCGCTAATGGACTATTGTTCACGCCGTACTTAGTAGGCGAGAGAACTCCTTATGCGGATGCTAATATTCGTTCTTCATTTATTGGAATTGATGCATCGCACACAAAATGGGACTTTGCTCGTGCAGTAATAGAAGGAATTACATTTTCTTTAAATGAATCGATAACGATTATCAAAGAAAGCGGAAAGCAAGTAAAATCAGTCGTATCGGTTGGCGGAGGAGCCAAAAGTCAGGAATGGTTACAAATTCAAGCAAACATATTTGATACCCCGATCGAAAAGTTAAAAAATGAACAAGGTCCGGGAATGGGAGCGGCGATGATTGCCGCATGCGGCTGCGGGTGGTTTACATCGTTAGAAGAGTGCGCAAGCGTGTTTAAGCAAGTGGAGCAGATTGTCGAACCGCGAGAGGAAGAAACCAAACTTTATCGGGAACTCTTCCTTGTATACCGCCAGATCTATTCACAAACGAAAGAAATAAATGAACAGTTAAAAAAGCTTCGCAAATAATCAAGCGCCGGTGGCTGCCGGTGCGTTTTTTATGTTTTGGCATGAACCTCTTCCACCTACACTCCGTTAAGAGGTAAGAGGCTTCTCGATGGATATGTTAAAGCCTCTCAGAAGTTTTCACAGCCTTTCTAAGAGCTACCCTATTTTTCTATTTCTGCCAAAAAGTTGAACAGTTTGCTTTATCCTCAATAGTGAACTACCCACCACTTATCAACCTTGCGGTTTGATTGAAGTGGGGGCTTCTCGGGTAGTCCTATCTAACGATAGGAAATGGACCGAGCGAACCCTCTCGTTCCAAGAGTTGTTGTTGTTTATGCTAACGCTAATAAGCCCAATCCTTCATTTTTGATATTGATCGCAGAATTGTGATCGCGATCCAATACCAAACCACAAGAACATTGGTACACACGTTCAGATAACGGCATTTCTTTTTCTTTGCCACAACAAGAACACTTTTTTGTCGAAGGAAACCATTTATCGATTTTGATCAGTTGTTTTCCTTGCTCTTTTAGTTTGTATTCTAAGAATCTTGTGAACATCCCCCACCCGTTATCATGAACGCTTTTTCCAAAATGAAGGGCTTGAGACATCCCCTTCATGTCTAAGTCTTCGATGACTACAGCGTCATAAGTGATTGCTAATTCTTTTGACTTGTGATGAAGAAAATTCATGCGTTGGTTTGCTATTTTTTCATGTAATTTAGCCACTTTTAAGCGTTGTTTTTCCCATCGTGAAGAACCTTTCTTTCTACGGGAAAGAATCCGCCCTGCTTTTGCCAGCTTGTCTAAAGCTTGTCGATAGTAACGTGGGTAATTGGCTTTCTCACCCCGTTCACTCTCGACATATAGACCGTCCATGGCAAAATCTAAACCGACCACTTTTTGAATCTTGACAGGTTCCATTTCCTTTTCATATTCGGTCAAAATCGAAATATAGTATTGGCCCGACTTTGTTTTAGAAATGGTACAAGATTTGATTTTATACTCGGCGGGGATTTCTCGATGTTGCTTCATTTTGATTGGTTTTTTGAACTTGGGCAATTGGATATGACCATTTTCCAACTTAATATTGCCGTTGACCATGTTTGTTGTGTAAGATTGCTTGTGCTTTTTACTTTTGAATTTCGGAAATTCCGTCCGACCTTTGAAAAAGTTTTTATAGGCATTTTGCAGGTTGATTTGCGCGTTTGCCAAAGCTAATGAGTCCACTTCTTTGAGAAACGGAAATTCTTCTTTATATTTGGCGGGTGTTGGCCACTTTTGCTTTTTAAGCCGTTCTTTATCGTTTTTGAATTTTTCATATAGTTCTTTGCGTTCGGCGAGCATTTTATTGTAGACAAACCGCACACAACCAAACGTTTTCTCTAATAACTCTTTCTGTTCTTCATGGGGGTATAGGCGAAACTTGAACGCTTTGTTTTGATGGGTCATATCTCATCAACTCACTTTTTGCCTTGATTCTCAATATACTTCCTTATGACATCTATTGGAGCACCGCCTGTTGTAAGCAGACAAAAGCTTCTTGACCAAAACATTTCTTTCCACAGTTTTGTTCTGATATGAGGAAAATTTTTCTTTATCAGTCGAGAACTTGCGCTTTTATAGGCATTGATAAACTTTGACAATTCGGAATTAGGATGGGCTTTGAATAGAACGTGAACATGATCGTTGTCATGATTCCATTCTGTCAAAGTAATGTTGTATTTGCTTCCAATCTCAATAAACATATTTTTTGCAAAATCAGATATTTCATCAGTGAATACTTCTCTGCGGTACTTCACGACTAATACAAGATGATAATGCAACGAGAACACTGAATGATTATTACTATCTAATTTCATTGATATATCAATCCTTTTATCTTTATAAGACTGATTATATCAAAACCTTTGGTTATCGCCAACCGAAATTCATCTCCCAGCCTACTCACGGGGCTGTGCCCTTCACGTTCCTTGAGGCGGGAGACTTCTTTCGGAAATTACGTTAAATTGAATGATTTTCTCAAGCAGTTCGTAATTTACCGGCTCATTCCAAGGAATTCGAAACAAACCTTTGGTAGCGCTGTAGCCAGCTTGTGCAATGTCATCGGCGAAGTGCGCAATGCATACTTCTTCGGGTGAAACGCTTAGATGATGCTTTGCCGTGGAAAAGCCAATGATAAATGTGCCATGATCGGTAAACATTGGCGTGTTCCACTTAATTTGTGGCTCCAAATTTGGAAATTGATTAGCAACCCATGCCAAAACTTTCTCTGTTCGGTCACGATGGTCGGGGTTATCGATACTTGCTAAATATTTCGCAAAAACTTCCATGTTATTCCCTCCTAAAATAAAAATTATGTCGTTCAGAGAAGTTCCTCAAACGCATTAGTCGTTACAACTCTTCATAGAACGCTCAGACACGTTCTTCAACAACACCCATTTCTAACTACATATTTGACAATCTCGATAGCCAAAACGGCTTAAAATGCAAATTAGAAGCTGTAAAAAGTCTTACAAGTAGAGGATAGAACATATGTTCTTATTCTTCAACCACTTAGGTTAATACCAACGGCCAGTCGTCTCCCACCTTCTCATGGAGATCATGCCCTTCCTATTTCTTTAGATAGGAATCTCGTGTAGGAAAGTGATAAAAAAGGAAATTTGAAAACTACGGGGAAATACAATAATGAAGGGAAAAAATCGGTCAAACAGGGGGAGTAAAATGCAAACAGTATCGTTGGCTTTTTCAGAAAATGTAGCGGTATTGGAGTTAAATCGCCCAGATTCCTTAAATGCAATGGATGTACAAATGTTAAATGAATTAGTAGAGGTGTTGCAGCAAATCGAGCGAAGCGAGGCATCGATCGTTGTTGTGCGCGGCAGGGGAAGAGGGTTTTCTGCTGGCGGCGACATTAAAACGATGTTGAGTGTCGATGCCCCGGAAAAGTTTTACGAGGTGATGAACACCATTAAGCAAGTCATTACAACCTTGTATACGATGCCGAAAATTGTGGTGGCAGCGATACACGGGCCGGCAGCAGGGCTAGGCCTCAGCTTCGCGTTAGCGAGCGACTATGTGATGGCGACTAAAGAAGCGCGTTTAGCCATGAATTTTATCGGTATTGGGCTCATTCCGGATGGTGGAGGGCATTTCTTTTTAGCGAAACGGGTCGGTGTCGTGAAAGCGAAGCACCTGATTTGGGAAGGCAAACAAATGAGCGCAGACGAGGCGTATAAGCATGGCATCGTGGATTTTGTTGCCGAAGATATAGCACAAATTGAACAAAAAATTGCTGAGTGGCGAGCTAAACCACTACAGGCGATGATCGCAACGAAGATGTTGTATGCTGATGTAACGAAAGATGAGCTGCATCGTGTGCTCCAACTTGAAACAGAAGCGCAACAAAAAATGCGACAAACGGAAGATCACCGCGAGGGCGTGCGGGCATTTCTTGAAAAAAGAAAACCGAATTTTATAGGGCGGTAAGTCGTTCTATTGATTAGATACATAGTAGTGTATCTTTTGTATCAACGTACCTGTTGCCGCGAAAACGCGGGTAACAGGTTTGTTTTTATCATTGAGACAGGAGGAATACAGAAATGCAGAAAACAATACTTCATACGCTTCGAATTCCAATTATTCAAGCGCCAATGGCTGGCGGAGTGTCGACGCCTCGATTGGCGGCAACGGTTTCCAATGCAGGCGGACTCGGGTTTTTAGCGGGCGGCTACAAAACGGCAGAAGAGATGAGAAAGGAAATCATAGCGGTTCGGGAAATGACGTCCGCCCCATTCGGCGTGAACGTATTTGTACCGGGCGCGCAAAGTAGCGATGAAAAAGCCCTATCTTCCTATCAGAAAGAACTAAGAAAGGAAGCAGAGCGGTTAGGAGTGCCGCTTGGGGATTGCCAATGGGACGACGACGATTGGGAAGCGAAGCTTGTTGTTTTATATAACGAGAAAATTCCGGTAGTTAGCTTTACGTTTGGATGTCCTTCGGCAGATATTATCGCCCGCTTAAAAGCGAACGGATCTTTTGTTATCGTCACGGTCACATCAACAGAGGAAGCGATCATAGCGGCACAAGCAGGAGCAGAGGCTCTATGTGTTCAAGGAGAAGAAGCCGGAGCGCATCGAGCCGTATTTCGAAATGCAAAAGATGCAGATCAGCACATAGGTCTTTTCACTCTGTTGCAGCAAATTCGTACCATCGTTGATCTTCCGTTAATTGGGGCAGGGGGGATTATGACGGGACGCGATCTTGCCGCAGTGCTAGCAGCGGGTGCGTGCGCGGCGCAGTTAGGAACGGCATTTTTACGCTGTTCGGAAAGCGGGGCACATCCCGTTCACAAAGCAGCGCTTGTCGATCCACAGTTTTCTGAAACCGTTGTGACTCGCGCTTTTACAGGTCGCCCAGCGCGCGGGTTAGTGAATCGATTTTTGGCTAAATATGATGCGATGGCACCGGCGGCTTATCCGCAAGTGCACCATATGACGAAAAGTCTTCGAAAGGCAGCGGCAGAGCAGAACGATCCGCATACGATGGCGCTATGGGCTGGACGAGGGTATCGGCTTGCTAAAGAGATGCCAGCCGCAGAGCTTCTTTCTTTGCTAATGGAAGAGGCGAGAGAGGCTGTGAGGGAAGCGATGGGCAGAGTAGATAAGTTGTGATGGAGAAACGCGGGATACATCGAAAGGTGCGTTTATCGAGGAAAACAAATGAGGTGATTACAAACTATTATTTACGTGGCAAATAAAGGGCTGGCACTCGAAGTCTAACAGGCTCAATTTTAAGGCAGAAAATCCAAAATGACGTGGTTTTCGGCAGAATGATGGAAACGAAAAACTCGGCAAATAGCCGAGCTTTTTGTCATTATCACTTTTATTACCAAGCCTTTATTAAAAGATGGTGTTGATTGTTTGGCAAAAGAAAAAAATCGTTTCAATCTTTTAATGGCTTCTTTTTTGTTATTTTATTAACAATCTTTTTTGAATAATACAACTCTTGTTCCAACACAAACATCTCGCTAGTTTGAGGAAAAGAATCTTTAAATGTATGAAAAAACTGCTCGGCTTGCCGATATGTTTCCATAAAAAAATCGTCATATAAACAATGAAAGGTAGTAGTTAGCAATTCTCCATCTTCAGAATAAATGCTATGAACAATCCAAGGATTATAGTTGATTCTTTTAACGAAATCGATAGATAGTATTTCTTCTTCTACCAATTCCAACAAAATGTATTTTCCGTTGTGAGGTAAAAAATATACTTCTCTTTTTTTAATGGGGTTATTTTTTTTCGCTAATAGACGCATCTGTCTTAACAACCATCTTAAAATATACGCAGACATGGCTTTCGATTTGGAGTGCGAGAAGACAAAATCACCGCTAGATATATTCATATTCGTCATGAATCCGCTATATAATTATATTCTTCAACAAACACCACATTTTCCATGTCAATATTAATTCTTACTTTTGAAATATCCATTCTATTCTGTCCTCTCTTCTTTGTATGTGCACCCTATGTAATTCTAATAGCTGAGATTATTCTTCTCTTAATTAATCTAACCTGTCTGTTGGATTGCAATCAACATCGTTCTTTAACAGAACATGGTATATCGATGAATAAAATATCTACAGTTATTTTAGGGAAGAATCAAGATTTTAATGTATATTGAGTGCTTGTTTGAATAATTTTAGTTCCTGTGTTTCTTCAGTATTTTTGAGTGTAAAGTGTAGTTTTTTCAACTAACACCTCAAAAGCTTCCTCATCTCCTCGCTTTTTAATATTCTAGTTCTGCCTTTTTGAAGTTCAATATTAATGAACCTTCCTCACCTATACTTCCATTAGAGGTGGGAGACTTCTCGGTAGATATGTTAAAAATAACCTCTTAATGTAAATAGTTTTTTGGGAATTTAAAATGATACTTAAAATTACTAGGAAAATGGATAACATTTTCCTGTCAAACTGACTATCAAAATGTAAAAAGTTTGATATAACAACAAAAACGGCATGTAAAACTGATTGTCAGTTAATACACCATTTTGCGTGTCAATTCAATTTTTCCACGACAAAGGTGAACCCGTTCCTCTAAGTCTAGCCATTTATTTTTTTAGTGTAAAAACATGTGAGTCTTTTGTATAATCGATGATAAGATCAAAGTAGAGGTGAAAGCAGTGTGGCAGCTTTGTCTGACGATGGTAGAACGGCTTGGGATTATTGTAATGGTCGCTTTTTTATTAACGCGTCTTCCCTATTTTCGCCGATTGATTTATCATCAGAAAGTAGATGGAATGCAGCGGTTTATTATCATGTTAATTTTCGGAATCTTCGGTATTGTCGGCACTTATACCGGTTTGACGGTGCATGTAGAAACGTTTGCAGTATCAAAATGGACATGGTCATTAAAAGAAAATGAAGCGCTCGCGAATTCACGCGTGATTGGTGTGGTCATTGCCGGACTTCTCGGCGGATGGCAAGTGGGGCTTGGAGCTGGGATTATCGCAGGCATTCACCGATTGTTTCTTGGCGGCTTTACAGCGGTGGCTTGCGGGGTTTCAACAATGGTTGCTGGAGCGATTGCGGGGATGGTGCATCATCGCAAGAAAAGAACGTTTGCACTTTCACCGGCTGTGGCGCTTGTCGTTGGCATGGCGGCGGAGGCTTTACAGATGCTTGTTATTTTATTGATAGCTAAGCCATTTGAACGAGCATGGCTTTTAGTGGAGGAAATTGGCATACCAATGATTATCGCCAATGGGCTAGGGAGCGCTATTTTTATTTTAGTGATTCGCAACGTGTTTCATGAGGAAGAGAAAGCCGGGGCTTTGCAAGCGGAGAAAGCGATGCGTCTTGCAGAAGCAACGGTGCATCATTTGCGCAACGGGCTGACGTCTCAATCGGCCAAAGCGATTTGTGAGCTTTTTATTAAAGAAGTTCCGTCGGTTGCCGTCGCAGTAACCGATCGAACTCACATTCTTGCTCATGTAGGAGCTGGAAGTGATCATCATTTTGCGAATGAACCGATTCAAACGGAAACGACCCGTCAAGTGATCGAAACGGGCGAGATGATGGTTGTGCACGATCGAGTCGTTTGTCATGACCGGGATTGTCCGTTGCACCAGGCGATTATCGCCCCGTTGAAGCGAAAAGATGAAACGGTGGGGACACTAAAGTTTTATTTTCAATCGGAAGCAGATTTATCGTCGATTACATTTGAATTTGTGAAAGGATTATCATCACTTTTAAGCTTGCAGCTGGAGATTGCTGAAGCAGAAAAGTATTATCAATTGATGAAAGAGGCACAAATTAAGGCATTGCATGCACAAGTGCATCCGCATTTTTTGTTCAATGCGCTCAATACGATTGTGTCATGTGTTCGCCTTGACCCCAATAAAGCGAGGCAGCTTCTCGTTTCTTTAGCTTATTATTTCAGAAAGAATTTGATTGGTGCGACTGAAATGATGTCTACATTGGAAGAAGAAATCCGTCACGTCCAAGCGTATTTGACAATTGAAGAAGCGAGATTCCAAGACAAGCTGCGCGTACGGTACGAGATTGAGGAAGGATATGAACAAGTGACGCTGCCGACGATGACGCTACAGCCGCTTGTTGAAAACGCGGTAAAACATGGACTAAAGCATATGAAAAAAGGAAGTGAAATCATCATTTCCGTTCAATCGCATGGAAATATGGTGCGAATTTCCGTTTCTGATAACGGAAAAGGTATGTCGGAGGAACAGGTTTCGCGGCTATTGCGAGCCCCGATTGTGTCGCAACAAGGGGCAGGAATCGGATTATATAATGTGAACGAACGGGTAAAATCGCTGCTTGGAGAAGAGGCGCATTTTTCGATTATATCGAAAGAAGGAGAGGGAACAACGGTTCAATTAATGGTCCCGCTGAAACACGAGGAAAAAGGGGGATATGAAATTGCGCATTCGGGTTATGGTCGTAGATGACGAACCGTTAAGTCGCGAAGAGCTGAAGCATTTATTATGCGTTTATGAACAAGTTGAGTTGGTTGGTGAAGCAGATTGTGGGGAAAGCGCTCTAGAGAAAATTGTGATGTTGGAGCCTGATGTCGTATTTTTGGATATTGAAATGGCGGAAATGTCCGGGCTTAGCCTTGCAAGGATGCTGCAGCGAATGAAGCAGCCGCCAAGCATTGTATTTGCAACAGCGTATCCGAATTATGCAGTAGAGGCGTTCCGCTATGAAGCGGTCGATTATTTACTAAAACCGTTCGACGAGGGACAAGTCGGGGAAACTGTATTGCGTCTCATTCGCAAATTTGAAAAAGAGCGGCTTGACTCTTCGGAACATACGCTTCGTAAGTTAGCCATTGAAGGGGAAGATGGGATTGTATACGTTTCTCCGCACGATATTTTGTATTGCTGCCGAGAAATTAAAGAGACGCTCATTGTAACAAAACAAAAAAGATATTGTACAAAGGTATCTTTAAAAGAATTAGAACAAAAATTAAAAGGAAATCTATTTTTCCGTCCGCACAAAAGCTATCTTGTGAATGTCCAAAAGGTGGAACAGCTGACCCCGTGGTTCAATGGCGCTTATCAGCTGACGCTTTCAGGAACAGACGAAAAAATTCCTGTCAGCCGCAATTATGTAAAAGCATTGCGGCAAAGATTGGAGTTATAAAATGATTTTGGGGTGATTAGTAGCTATAGTTACTTTTTGAATCAGCATATTAATTATTTACATGTATACTTGGCAGACAAAAAAGTATATCAGCAATCCTTCTTATATAACGAAAGATGGGAATGGCTAATTCCCATCTTTTTATACGCGAATTTTATATTTATACGCGAATTTTATAGTTGTGCGTTTCACCGTAATAAAATCTTCTTTAACTCTACTTGAGAGTCAATTGGTGCATTCATATTTTGATTTTTTGCGTAATATTTATTTGTTTTGTACTAGTCGTAACAACTCATATGCTTGTTCCCCTATGAGGGACATTAGATGCTCGAACATCTTATCTCGCTGTAAGTCTAATTCAATAATTCGCTTCGCTAGTTCAAACGCCTCTCTATTCAAATCGCTCCCTCCTTCTTTTTTCTGCATAGGCAGCTATTCGTTCATATTCGCGCCGCAATTCGCTGATCGTCCATTGTTGAAGGGAGGTATCATTCGAAAATATTCCTAATCGTAACAGTTTACCGATGTAAAATTGTTTTTGCCTCAGTACTGCTTCTCGGATCAAACTGCCCATTTTTCTCACTCCCTTTTTATTTATAATCATATATTCATTTTTGGGAAGGGGATATATTATTGTTAGGTTTCATTACATAAAAAATGAACTATTGTTAGGTTTTTTGACATTTTAGTAACGAGTTTAAATAAAAACTTATATAATTATGTTAATAAATTTACCGAAGGGAGAATTGGAATGAAGGGCAAGGATGATTCTTATAAATTGAAAAAAGTTATTTCAATCGGGGTTGTCAGCGAGCTAACTGGGCTGTCGCAGCGGCAAATTCGTTATTATGAAGAGCGGAAGTTGATTTTTCCAGATCGTTCGAGAGGGGCGCGAAAATATTCCTTTGATGATGTCGAGCGGCTAATGGATATTGCGGACAAGAGAGAAGAAGGGGTCACAACACAAGAAATTCGCAGGGAATTGACAAAAGAGCTGAGGGAGAAAATGTTAAAAGGGCAAATGAATGCACATTTTCGGTTTCGCGGGTAGCTAATAACAAAACTGGGAGAGAGAATACGTTGGCTCTATATGCACCATACTAAACATTAGAGGGTGGACTGATTTTTTAAGAAAAGGAGCTGTAAAATATGGAGCCATCTTGGAAAGCTCTTCTCCCGTTTTTAGTAGTAATTCCGTTATCGATATGGACGAGACAAGTCATTCCGGGGTTGTTCGTTGCGCTACTTCTTGGCAGTTATTTAGTGGACCCTACTTTGCTTGGCGGTTTAAAAACGATGCTTTCCTACACTGTGAATAATTTAATGCAGACAAACAACATTCGGATCATAATCTTCCTATATGTGTTCGCCGGTCTTATCAGCATGATTAAATATGCCGGGGGAATTAAAGGATTTGTTCATCTTGTAAGCAAAAAGGTCAAAACGGCAAGAAGCGCTTTACTTCTGACGTGGATTTCAACGATGGTGACGTTTAGCGATCCGGATTTTCGGATTGTAACGATCGCTCCAATCATGAAAGCGCTCAAGAAGCGCCTGCATTTATCTTCTCAGCAAATTGGGTTTACAATCGAGGTCACATCGAATCCCGTCGTGGCGCTAATTCCGCTCGCTACCGCGTTTGTCGGCTATATGGTATCGGTCATTGACAAGGCATTAAAGACGGCAGGGATTCACGAGAAAGCGTACAGCGTGTACGTTCAAAGCATCCCGTTTAACTTTTTTTCATTTACTATCATTATCGTCGGTCTATATTATAGTTTTTTTAAATACTCAAAAAAAGCGAAAACAGCCGAAGATGTGCAAAAATGGAATAGAGCCGTCCTGATGGAAGCGGCAACTGAGGCAGGAGAAAGTCCGAATGAAGCGCAAGGGGAAGAAGATTTAGAGTCGTGCCCTGAAGCGTTTGAGGAGGACACGCCGATTAAGCCATGGAACTTAATCGTTCCGCTTTCCATTGTTTTAGTGTTGACGCTTTTTTTGAGCTGGTGGGATGGACATAAAGGCGCCACGAGTTTCTTTGATGCGTTTCTGCGCAGCGATGCCCTCGGTGTCATGTTAGAAGCGCTAATGATCACTGTAATTGTCACGGTTGTTTATTTTTTAGTACAAAAATTCAAGCTCGCTGATCTTTTGACACATTTTGTTAAAGGCGGAAACGAACTAATGTCTGTTATTTTAATGCTGGCGCTCATTTGGGCGGTATCTGCTATTTCAGAAGATCTAGGGTTTTCCGAGTATATTACCGACCATGTGAAAGGATGGATTCCGCACTACTTTGTAGCTCCTGTGTTATTTTTGTTAGGTGCTCTTATTTCTTATTTTATCGGCTCATCGTGGGGAACGTGGGGATTGTTAATGCCGCTTGGTGTGACGCTCGCCCATGAGTCGGGAACAAACATTTTATTAGTGATTGGAGCTGTATTTGCCAGCGGCACATTTGGCGCTTTTGCCTCCCCGCTTAGCGATAATACGGTAACGTTGTGTACAATTTTAGATTTGCCGGTGATCGAGTATGCTCGCACAAAAATCGTCCCTTCGTTCATAGCAGCCGGACTGGCGGCCGTATTGTTCGGTGTCATGTCGTTTGTGATGAGATGATACAGTAAAAAGTCTAGTTTGCAGGCGCAAACTAGACTTTTTTGCTGTGAATAAATATGGAAAAATACATTTTTGTTTTGTATGATGAATAATAACCAAATCAGCTAAAAACGGAGAGGGGCTTTATGACGTACGATATTTCGTTTTCCAATCGGGAAATGCTCGGCTTATTGCTGACCACATTGTTGGGAATTTTTATTTCTGTTGTATGCCATATCACATTGCTTATTGGATTTACTCCCGGCCTTTTATTTTTAATCGCTGCATGCAAGAAAAAAGGAGTTGGCACCCGTGATCTTATGTTAATGGGATTACGCGGAGCGATGAAAACAAAGGAAGTGATCATTATTCTTCTTTTTGTGAGCATGTTGCTGCCAATGTGGGAGTTAAGTGGGACAATTAACGAAATGGTCGCCCTTTTTTTGCATTTTTTATCAAAGGATCACTTTTTATTTTTGGCGTTTTTATTTATGGTGCTGACATCGCTTTTGTTAGGCACCGCTGTCGGTTCGTTAAGCGCGCTCGGGATTCCGATTATAAGCGCTGCTTCTTCGCTTCATCTGCCGCTTGATATCGTAGCAGGGGCGCTCATTTCCGGCGCGTTTGTCGGCGACAGGACATCTATTTTTTCGAGCGCCTATCAGCTTTTGGCGCATACGGTGGAAGTGCCTCTATACCGTCAATTGCGCAAGCTGTTGCCGACAACGATTCTTGCCGTCGGACTGAGTGCTGCCTTGTATGCATTGTTTGATTCTATGATGATTCCCGCATCGTCTGCTGCTTTTTCGCCGCATATTTCAGCAAACGGCGGTATGGAGTTATTCATTGCCCTTATGCCGCCCGCGGTGCTTCTAACGCTTGTTTGTTTTCGCATCAAAATTAAGTACGCTTTTCTAAGCAGCATCTGCTGTGCAGCGGCCGTTGCGCTATTAAGAGGGGTACCTGCGCTTGCAATTGTAAATCATCTATGGATCGGCGGGGAACGGTTAGGCGGGGGAGTTCATTCGATGTTGTTTTTATTATTATTTATCGCCGTAGCGGGCGTCTATAATGGCATATTGGAGGAATTGCAGCTTGTTCAGCCGTTTTTAAATCGATGGCTGGCGGATGCTCGGTCGCTCGTTTCCTATTCATGGAGAACGATTGTGGCATCGCTTTTCATTGCTGTTGTAGCATGCAATCAAACATTGCCAATCATTTTAACAGGCCGTTCGTTTTTGTTTCATTGGCAAAAAAATTATTCCCGTGAAGAGTTAGCGAGAATTATGGCTGATTCGACGATGCTGTTTCCCGGTTTAATTCCTTGGAGCATCCTTGCCATTATGTGCAGCACGATCACGAAAGTTCCTGTTCTTTCTTACATGCCATATGCTATTTTTTTATGGAGCTTGCCTCTAATGACGCTATTCATTTCTTACGGAAAGCAAGTGCGTGCTAAAGAAGTTGCGTCTGCTGACAAATTTTTTTAGAGAGCAAGGCGGAGTCTCTCTTTCTGATATAATGGTGGTATACCTAATGCGAATACAAATGGGTACATCTCCTAAAGGCGGTGGAGAGACAGATGGCAGATGAGCGGCATTTGTTAAAAAGTGTGCAGGAGCTCAAGCAGTGGCAGTACGAAGATTATGATGCTCAGCTGATGTTGCTAAGGGAGAATCAACAACAAATTCAAACGAATGTGGCCGTATATTACGACGAGCCGAAAGACAAACGGGCAATGGAGCGGTATTACAGAAAAGTTACGAACGAACAAGATGGATTGGCTCTTTTTGTTAAATATCATGAACTTGTGACGCGGACGCATAAGCGGCGCTTGCCTTATTTTTTTAGCAAGGACGAGTATTTATATACATGGGTGGACCTTCACCCTGATGGTTCGGTTAGAAGCATTTATTCCGGGGAAAAGAAAGACCCGGAAACAGTAATTTTGCAAGATTACGAGATTATAAGAAAAAGATACGAAGAGTTTCAGCGGTTGTTAAAGAAAATGAGAAAAAATGAATTTAATATTGAACAAAAAATACGCGGCATTGAGCAGCAGTTGAAATTTAATACAGAGCACGTTGTTCCCCAGTCGTGGTTTGGGTCGAGGGAGCCGATGAAAGGGGATTTGCATCACCTTTTCGTTTGTCAGCCTAAATGCAATACGGTACGCTCGAATTTTCCATACGCTGATTTTCCATTTTATGAACCGGAATCTCCGGATGAGCGAATTCAAAACCACTGCGGTGTAGCCGATAATGGCTGGTTTGAACCGGAATACGGCAAAGGGACAGTTGCTCGGGCGATGTTGTATTTTCTGCTGCGCTATCCGACAGAGATCGCCAAAGCGTTTCGCAGAAAAATTGATATCCTATTGTTAGTACGTTGGCACAAACAGTTTCCTGTTACGATTTATGAAAAACATCGAAATCAAGCTATTTTTCTCATTCAAGGAAACCGAAATCCATTTATTGACGTTCCTCAGCTGGCGGAACGAATGATGTTTCCAATCAAACCAGTTAAAGAATAAACCGGTGATGAATCTCTCCCACCTATCCTCGATGTGGGGGAGACTTCTCGGTGGATTATGTTAAATCGACTGTATAATCCCTGTCCGTTTTTATCATTTTAGGCGAGAAGACTCCCACCTCAAGGAACGAACGTGAGTAGGCGGGAGAGGAATCGCCTTCGGACAAGGCTCTAGAATGATATAAAGATAGATTCAGTTATGGTATAATATGTATATCACCACATCAAGGCAGGGGAACGTCATGAGGATTCACAAATCCTACAAATTTCGTCTCTATCCCAACCTAAAACAAGAAGAGCTCATTAAAAAGACGTTTGGTTGTTGCCGATTTGTGTATAACTATTTTCTAGAAAAATGGGATCGCACCTATAAGGAAACTGGTAAAGGATGGTCGTACCACACTTGTTCCTCCCAACTCACTCAACTAAAAAAAGAATGGGTCTGGTTAAAAGAGGTGGACAGCACAGCTCTTCAATCTTCCCTGAAACACCTCGCGGATGCTTTTTCTCGCTTTTTTAAGAAGCAAAACGATCCACCGCGCTTCAAGTCTAAAAAGAATCAGGTTCAATCGTATACCACTAAGTACACGAATGGAAACATAGCTGTATTAGAAAAACACATCCAACTCCCGAAACTCGGTCTTGTTCGTTTGGCCAAAAGTCGTGAAGTGGAAGGTCGTATCCTATCTGTTACGGTTAGACGGAACCCAAGCGGGAAATATTTTGTATCTATTTTGGTGGAAACGGACGTGCATCCTCTTCCCAAAACGGGTTCAGCGGTTGGAATCGACTTAGGATTGAAAGAGCTGGCGATTCTTTCAACGGGCGAACGATTTGAAAACCCAAAATGGCTGCGCAACATGGAACAAAAACTCATTCGGGCCCAGCGTACCTTGTCCAGACGGGTCAAAGGTTCCTCGAATTGGTATAAGCAACGCATCAAAGTGGCTCGCATTCACGAAAAAATCACCAACACAAGAATCGATTACTTGCAAAAAATTTCAACGCAGATCGTCAAAAACCACGACATCATTGCGTTGGAAGAGTTGCAAGTGTCCAACATGATGAAGAACCACTCATTAGCCAAAGCGATTCACGAAGTGTCTTGGTCACAATTTCGCACCATGTTGGAGTACAAAGTGAAATGGTACGGGAAACAAGTGGTCGTTGTATCGAAGACCTTTGCCTCTTCCCAACTCTGTTCGTGCTGTGGCTACCAACACCAAGAGGTGAAACATCTGAACCTTCGTGAATGGGAATGTCCATCTTGTGGAACCCATCACGATCGGGATCAGAACGCGAGTATCAATATTCTAAAAGAAGGACTGCGCTTGTTGTCGTGTTAGACAACGGAACCGTTGGGACGACGGGGATCGCCTACTAAGAGAACCGAAGGAGGCTTCGGTGTTCGTAGGAATCTCCCACTTTGAAACGAAGTGAAAGTGGGAGTAGTTCAAAAATGGAACATTTAGTGAAAAAACGATATGAAAATGCAAAAGAAAGGATACCCATAAACTTTTATTTTGTAGTATGATAAAAATAGCTATGGTTGAGAAGAATTATCAATATTATTTAGGAGGAAGCAGCAATGGTGCTTACCGACTTGCAGCCCGGTAAGAAAGCAATCATTACAAACTTATCGTTGATGAATGAAAAGCTGAAACAGCGGTTAATTGATATGGGTGTTCATGAAGGGGAAGAAGTGTGCTTGAAATGCACAATGCCGTTCGGTGGACCAGTCATGGTCGAGGTATCGGGACAGTGCATTTGTTTACGCAGGAAGGAAGCAGCGTGTATTGGAGTGGAGTAAGACATGTCACAAATCGCGTTATTTGGCAATCCGAACACAGGAAAAACATCGTTATTTAATAATCTGACTGGCTCTTACGAATATGTCGGGAATTGGAGTGGAGTAACGGTCGAAAAAAAGGTAGGAATTTTGCGCAATCAAAAAGCCAGGGTGGTCGATTTACCTGGAATTTATTCGCTCCATCCGCTTTCTCGAGACGAGGGAGTAGCGACTGACTTTTTGTTGACAGAGCCGTTTTCGGCGATTTTAAATATTGTTGATGCGTCTCAGTTAAAGAGGAATTTGCATTTGACGATTCAGCTGCTCGAGTTCGGCAAGCCGCTTGTGATCGCCTTAAATATGATCGATGTGGCCGAGCGCCATGGAATGAAAATCGATATCAATAAAATATCTGAGTGTTTTCATGTGCCGGTTATACCGGTCGTGGCTCGAAGCGGCAAAGGTGTTGAGGAGTTAGTGGATGTGATGACCGCACCGCAGCAATACGAGCAGCGTTTTACACTTTCATACGGCGAGGCGATTGAAGCGGCTATTGAAAAAATCGTCTGTTGTTTGCCAGAACCAAATGGAATCTCAAAGCGATGGCTCGCTTTGCAGTTTCTTGAAGGTAATGAAAGGGTATGTGAGTATTTACAGGGACAAATCGATATGAAACCGCTCGTTTCTATTCGCGAGATGGTAGAAGAAAACATTCGCCTAATTCAACCTACAGGTTCCATTCGGCAATCGATTCATCACATTCGGGAAATGTTCATTGCCGATGTGTTGAAACAAACGATCACGATCGCTAGAGAGAAAGCGTACACATGGACGGAGAAAATTGATGCGATTGTCACTAACAAGTATTTAGGGATTCCTATTTTTCTTTTATTTATGTATATCATGTTTATGCTCACTTTTGATTGGCTTGGCTCGCCGCTTGCTGATTTGCTTGACCAGTTTTTTTCCGGACCGTTAACGAATATGCTTTCTCGATTGTTATCTGCCTTAGGCGCATCTGTTTTTTTGAAAGAGTTGATTTTAAACGGGATCGTTGCCGGGGTCGGCGGCGTGCTCGTATTTGTTCCGCAAATTTTTATTTTATTCCTTTTTATTTCTTTTTTAGAAGACTCGGGATATATGGCGCGCGTGGCAATGGTGATGGATCGGTTGATGGAATCAATCGGATTAAACGGAAAAGCATTTATCCCTATGATTATCGGATTTGGCTGCAACGTACCAGGAGTGATGGCTGCTCGGACAATTGAACAGCCGCGTGAACGGTTGCTGACGATCTTGTTGCTTCCTCTTATGTCGTGTTCGGCAAGACTGCCGGTGTATGCGTTGTTCGTTGGCGCCTTTTTTAAATCGCATCAGGCGCTTGTCGTCTTTTCGTTATACATCCTTGGCATTGTTGTAGCACTGTTGCTGGCAAAATTATTTTCTACCACTTTACTAAAAAATGAGCACTCGGTATTTGTGATTGAATTGCCGCCGTACCGCATGCCGCAATTGCTCACTTTATGGCGAAGCACATGGGATAAAGGAAAAGGATTTGTTCGGAAGGCAGGAACATTTATCTTTGGAGGATCTGTTGCGATCTGGCTCTTGTCTTATGTCGGCCCAGGCGGTTTGAATGTTTCAATGGATGATAGCTTTTTAGCAGCGATCGGCGGGGTGCTCGCACCTATTTTAGCGCCGCTTGGCTTTGGCACATGGCAGGCGGGTGCATCGTTAATCACTGGCTTCCTAGCGAAGGAAGTTGTCGTTTCGACGATGAATATTATTTACCATGCGAAAGATGCTGATACACTACAAGGGTTGATGGCGCATTATTTTACGCCGCTATCAGCGTTTAGTTTCATGGCGTTTGTCCTTCTTTACGTTCCTTGTCTCGCAACAGTCGCAACGATTCGAAAAGAAACGGCTTCAAATAAATGGATGTTTTTTTCAATCGGCTATGCATTATGCATCGCCTATATCATTGCTTTTTCAATTTATGAAGGCGGAAAGCTATTAGGATTTTCATAGCTTTATTGAAAGAAGGGGAAACATATGATTGCTGATATTGCAATTGGTGGATTGATTTTCCTATATGCCGGCTGGATGCTTGTGCGCCATATAAGAAAAAGCACAAAAGGAGCATGCGCCAGCTGTTCGTTGTCCGACGGATGCTCCTCTTGTCATGCAAACATGAAAAATCAATAAATGGCTCGTTTACAGCTAGAAACAGGAAAAAGGACAAATATACTCGACATTTGTCCTTTTTCTGTCAAATTAGGCGCGAAGACCTATTTACAAGAGTATAGAAAAATAGATTTAATGTGTATAAGTGGTATAATTTTTTGTATATATAGAAAACATTGAATTTTAAGAATAATTGTTCACGTAGAAGATTAAAGGAGAACGAATCATGGTCTACGATGGAATTATCTTGTCATTGTTAATTGGATTTTTTCGCGGAGGAAGCTTGAAAGGGCTTGCGAATATGAAGCTTCGCGGCGGATGGTTGTTTCCAATTTTGTTAGGGATTGAAATTTTTATTTTCATATTGCAAAATAAAATAGAAGTTGTTGCTCGATTTAGCAACGGATTGTTTCTAGCAATCTATGTAATTGGACTTGTTTTTCTATGGCTGAATCGGCACCAGCCGGGATTTATCGTTATTTTTGCCGGAGTTTTGTTAAATTTTGTCGTTATGTCGCTAAACGGCGGAAGAATGCCCGTTTCGCTCGAAGCGGCGCAATTTTTGGGCCATGAATACATAGAAGCGCTTAAGGCAGGGGTATATGGAAAACACGAAGCGATCACTGCGTCAACATGGCTTCCATTTTTAGGCGACATTATTCCGCTCTCTCCGCCATACCCGCGCCAACAAGTAATCAGCATCGGCGATGTCATCATGAACGTGGGGGCGTTTATCTTTATTCAACATCTCATGGTGGATGGGCATCATGACCAATCATCGCACCAACCAGTCCATGAAGGGAGGTGAAAAGGATGAACGCAACAGTGAAAAAAGTGTTGATCAACCTATTCATCATTGGGTCTGTTATTGTGGCGTTGACGTCGGGATATAAACTTGGGGGCTGATTTTTAAAAGGAAGAGAAAATGTACTCTTCCTTCTTAGTATTTTATAAAATAAACGAGAGTGATTTCGAATGTTTTTCAGCAGATGTTTAAAGGTAAAAAATTATGAAAAACTGTATACCTCCATTATTTCATTGTCAGGAATATTTGTGTTTTGGTTAGAGAGTAATTTTCGTACTCAATCTCTAGAGGATTGGGTATTAGTTTATATGTTGTCTGGTTCTATTACTTTGTTGAATTTTTTTCTAATTAACCTTCCTCCCAAAGATAATTCATTTTCAATGGATTCAGCTGTTTATTTAGCTACTTTGTTTCTGTATGGAACACATCTAGCATTAATAGTTCTTCTTCTTTGTAGTATTGTAGAATTATTTTCTAAACATAAAATGTCTTTATGGAGGCATCTATTTAACTTTTCAATGTATTGTTTCATGATATTAGGAGCATATTATTCCTTTTCTTTATTTGATGGTCAAATCGGTGATATAAATATACGCAACTTATTTCCATATATGATTAGCTTAGTAGTGTATTTTAGTATCAATGTTACGTTAATGTTTCTATTTTTCTTGTTTTCGGGGCAAATTTTTAGAGGCGCTTTCGATATGGGAGTATTGCTAGAATCTACTGTAAGCTACTTTGTGACTTTGCTTCTTTCTTTAGTTTTAGCTATTCTACTCAATGAGCAAAGATACTTTGGTTTATTTTTATTTACTGTTTTAGTAACATTATTATCGTTTGTATTTAGGAAATTTTTGAAATTATACCAACATGCTTCCGAGCAAGCTAATAAAGATCATTTAACGGGTCTATACAATCACGGGTTTTTTAAAGAAACATTAAAGGAAAAATTTTCAGATGCAAGGGTACTACACCAACCTCTTTGCCTTGCATTGATAGACTTGGACGATTTTAAAAAATATAATGATTGCAACGGTCATCTGCGCGGTGATGAATTGCTGAAATTTTTTGGAGATTTATTGCAGACGGAGACGAAGGAGAAAAACTATGTTGTGGCACGGTACGGCGGTGAAGAGTTTGCCGTGTTAATGCCGAGCACGACAAAAGAGCAAGCGTTTTTATTTTTGAATCAATTGCGTAAAAAAGTGAATGACACATATTTTCCTGGGGTTGAATATATTCCTTACCGCTGCCTTTCTTTTTCTTGCGGAATTGCCGAGTATGAAAAGGGCATTTATGACAGCGGTGAGTTAATTCATAGAGCTGACCAAGCAATGTATTATGCGAAGGCGCAAGGAAAAAACAATGTGCAAATATATGATGAGAAAAATATTAGTTTGAGTGCGATCGAGTTTAAAGAAGATTTAGATGCGATGGAGCAGCAGCTCAAAATTTTTTTATCAAAAGACGTTTATACGTATCGCCATAGTAAACGAGTGTTTACGTATGCCCTTGAATTTAGTGAAATGCTTGATTTGAACGAACATGAAAAGCAAACGCTCATTTTAGGCGCGCTCATTCATGATATCGGAAAGTTAGAAGTGCCGCGTGATATTTTAAATAAAAAAGAAAAGCTAGAACCGCATGAATGGGAGATTGTTAAAAAGCATGTTACATGGGGAAAAGAGATTTTGGCCTCAGACCGTCGGTTCGACGATTTGCTTCCTCTTGTCGAACTTCACCATGAACGATACGACGGAAAAGGTTATCCGTACGGGTTAAAAGGAGAAGAAATTCCTAAATTAGCGCGCATTTTGTGCGTGATTGACTCGTTTGATGCGATGACGACTGAACGGCCTTATCAACGTACGAAAACATTCGAAGAAGCCGTTGTCGAATTAAGAAAATGTGCTGGAACCCAGTTTGACCCTGTTTATGCGGAAACATTTGCCGAAATGATTGAAACGAAGTATTTGTCGCATCTAAAGAGCAAATGTCTCATTGATGTATAGCACTTGCCTGTGTTAATGGCAAGTGTTTTTGTTTTTTACGGACTTGGAAGTGATGTGAGTGCGGCTGCGGTTGTTGTTTTCATTAACAACCTTCTTTAGTTTTCGAACAAAACACAAAAATATTTGAATGATTATGATTGATTTTCAGTTTAACTATGAAATATTTTGATTGCTTATGAATGTTTATGATTGATTTTTAAAAAAACTTACTATATGATAAAGGTGTAAACACTTACTTGATCTTATGAGGGGGTGAAGAGGTGCTGACGGAGGAACGGCATCGCCTCATTTTAGAGCTATTAGAAGAAAAAAAAGTGGTGAAATTGCAGGAACTTGTGGAAGCTACGTCATCTTCGGAGTCGACGATTCGTCGGGATTTAAGCCAGTTAGAGAAAGAAAAAAAGCTGCGTCGCGTTCATGGCGGTGCGGCGTTGTTGCATCAAAAACGAGAAGAGCTGAGCGTGCTTGAAAAATCGATGAAAAACATTGATGAAAAACGAATCATCGCCAAATATGCGGCTAGTCTTGTACAAGATGGCGATTGCATCTATTTAGACGCAGGGACGACAACGCTCGAAATGATTCCTCATTTAAATGCGAGGGACATCATTGTTGTTACAAACGGAGTGACCCATTTAGATGCATTACTAGAAAAGGAGATCCCAACGTATTTACTTGGCGGAATGATTAAAAAGAAAACAAAAGCGCTTATTGGCCGAGGAGCGTTGAGCTCGTTAGAAAATTATAGTTTTGATAAATGCTTTATCGGTGTAAACGGAGTTCATTTTGAATACGGATACACAACACCAGATCCGGAAGAAGCGATGGTTAAAAGTTTGGCGATCAAGCTTTCTCGACAAGCGTATGTTTTAGCCGATCATTCGAAAATCAATGAAAGTACATTTGCGAAAATTGCTGATTTGCAAGCTGCGGCGATTATTACAGACGAACTAGATGCAGAATTGCTAGAACTATACGAAGCTAAAACCGTAATAGAGGTTGTGACAAAATGATTTATACATGTACGTTGAATCCTTCTGTTGATTATATTGTGGAGGTTGATGACTTTCACATCGGCGAGCTGAACCGGGCAACAAAGACGACTATATTCCCAGGCGGGAAAGGGATTAACGTTTCACGCGTATTGAAACGCCTTGGGGTAGATAATACCGCTTTAGGCTTTATTGGCGGATTTACCGGAAAATATATTGAAGATGAATTGCAGCGCGAAAACATTCGGTTCGATTTTGTCAAAGTACCCGGAAATACAAGAATCAACATTAAGCTCAAACATGGGAAAGAGACGGAAATCAACGGCTGCGGACCAATGATTTCCCCGCAGTGGGAAGCGGAACTCATCCATAAAATTCAATCGTTGCAAAGCGGTGACGTTCTCGTCTTAGCTGGGAGTATTCCTTCATCTGTTTCAACAAGTTTTGAACAAAAAATCATCAATACAGCAAGAGCAATGAATGTTCAAGTGGCGGTGGACACGAGCGGGGACGCTTTAAAACAATGGATCAAATACAAACCGTTTTTTATAAAGCCGAATCACCGGGAATTAGGGGAGTTGTTTGATACGGTTCTTCATAAGAAGGAGGAGGCAATTACATATGGATTTAAGCTTGTCGAGCTAGGAGTAGAAAATGTGATTGTCTCATTGGCTGATGAAGGCGCATTATTTTTCAACCAAGACGTAGCGCTATTGGCGGAGGCGCCGAAAGGAACGGTAAGAAATTCGGTCGGAGCCGGCGATTCGATGGTTGCAGGATTTCTAGCGGCATATACAGGCGGCAAGAACATAGAAGAATCGTTTGCTTATAGTGTAGCAGCGGGAAGCGCCACAGCATTTTCGCATGATTTATGTACAAAAGAGAAGGTCGAGCAGCTGTTTCATAAAGTAAAAGTTACTCGCATCGAAGGGGGAATGGGATAGATGAAAATGACAGAGTTATTAACTCGGGACACAATTGTTCTTGATGTGAAAGCAAGAACGAAAGAAGAAGTCATTGACGAGCTTGCCAGAACGCTTGATCAAGCAGGTGTATTAAATGACTTGCAAGCGTTTAAAGACGCCATTTTTGCCCGCGAATCGCAAAGTACAACAGGAATCGGGGATGGGATTGCCATTCCCCACGCCAAAACAAAAGCGGTGAAACGCCCAGCGGTTGCCTTTGGCCGTTCTAAAAACGGAATTGATTACGATTCTTTAGATGGGAAGCCGAGTTATTTATTTTTCATGATTGCGGCTCCAGAGGGAGCGAATCAGGCGCATTTAGAAACGCTTTCCCGCTTGTCGTCGATGTTGATGGATGCTTCGTTTCGTTCGCGGATTGAAAGCGCTTCATCGGAAGAAGAACTGCTTCATATAATCGCTCAGAAAGAAGAGGAAGTAGGGAACGAAAGCGAAGAGAAGGCTTCGTCAGGAAAGAAAATTGTAGCGGTTACCGCTTGCCCAACTGGGATCGCGCATACGTATATGGCCGCTGACGCGTTAAAAGCGAAAGCAAAGGAAATGAATGTCGATATCAAAGTCGAAACAAACGGTTCTAGCGGAGTTAAAAATGAACTGACAACGAATGATATTGAAGAAGCGGTTGCCGTGATTGTGGCAGCGGATAAACAAGTTGAAATGGAACGTTTTAGAGGAAAACATGTCATTCAGGTGCCGGTCGCTCATGCGATTCGCATGCCGGAGCGACTGATTGAACAAGCGCTAAAGCAAGATGCGCCGATTTACCAAGGATATGGGGCGAAAAGAGAGACATTGCCTACAAAAGGACGCACAGGATTTTACAAACATTTGATGAACGGTGTATCAAATATGCTTCCGTTCGTCGTTGGCGGGGGGATTCTGATCGCCATTTCATTCACTTTCGGAATCAAAGCTTTCGATCCGAAAGATCCTTCTTTTCATCCAATAGCCAAGACATTAATGGATATTGGTGGCGGCAGCGCATTTGCGTTAATGATTCCGGTACTGGCTGCGTTTATTGCGATGAGTATTGCTGATCGTCCTGGTTTTGCGCCGGGAATGGTGGGCGGATTTATGGCGGCAAACGGGGGAGCTGGCTTCTTAGGAGGATTAATCGCTGGATTTTTAGCAGGATACTTAGTCGTTGGTCTAAAAAAGCTATTTAGCCGCTTGCCGCAATCGTTTGAGGGAATTAAACCCGTATTAATTTATCCGTTATTTGGTGTTTTGTTAACAGGTATTGTTATGATGTATGTAGTCATTGATCCAGTAAAAGCGTTAAATGACGGAATGAAGCATTGGCTTACAAATATGGGCACAGGAAACCTCGTGTTATTAGGTTTCATTCTGGGCGGAATGATGGCTGTCGATATGGGGGGGCCGATCAATAAGGCAGCGTTTACATTCGGTCTTGCGATGATTGATGCTGGAAATTATGCGCCGCATGCAGCCATTATGGCAGGAGGAATGGTACCGCCGTTAGGATTGGCGTTAGCTACGACATTGTTTAAAAATAAATTTACAAAGGCTGAGCGCGAGGCAGGAAAAACATGTTATATTATGGGAGCATCCTTTATTACTGAAGGGGCGATTCCATTCGCGGCTGCCGATCCGGTGCGCGTGATTCCTTCGATTATCGTTGGATCGGCTATTGCAGGAGCGCTGACGATGCTGTTTAAAATCGGTCTTCCTGCGCCGCACGGCGGGATTTTCGTAATTCCAATCGTGAAAGGAAGCGCATGGTTATATATACTTGCGATTTTAGTTGGCTCTTTTGTGACAGCGATTATGGTCGGACTATTGAAAAAAGAAGTAAAAGAGTAGGAGATTCAGAGGAAAACAGGGCAAATATAGCCCTGTTTTTTTATGACAATATTTCACTAAATTCTCATGAAACATAATAGAGACCATGATAAAATAAATCGTTGTAGGTTCTATTTTTAAAGAAAAAGAAAAGGAGAAGCCGCATGAAATCTTTTCTGCAGCTGAATACTATTTTTGTTAGCATTTTAATAGAATCGATGCCGTTTGTTTTAATCGGCGTATTTATTTCAGGAATTATTCAAATGTTTGTAACAGAAGAAATGGTGCAAAGATGGGTGCCGAAAAATAAAGTGTTGGCCGTGCTGTATTCAGCGCTGATTGGCATTCTGTTTCCCGCGTGCGAATGCGGGATCGTGCCGATTACAAGGCGCTTAGTCGCAAAAGGAGTTCCGTTACATGCGGTGATTCCGTTCATGCTTACGGGGCCTATCATCAATCCAATCGTGTTATTTTCCACTTACATTGCGTTTGGCAGCAACATAAAAATGGTGCTTTACCGTTCCATTTTTTCTTGTATTGTTGCTGTTATCATCGGATTGATATTGTCTGTGCAATATAAAGACGACCAACTCCGGAAAAAAGAGGTGATTTCATCCGTCTCTTCCAAGACATTAAAGGAGAAATGGATGGGGACGCTCCAGCATGCGGTCGATGAGTTTTTTGCATCGGGAAAATATTTAATTATCGGTGCGTTCATTGCTTCCGCTATGCAAACGTATGTAAAAACATCGATATTTTTAGCAATCGGTCATGGTAAAGCGACGTCATCGCTTGTCATGATGGCGCTGGCGTTTGTGTTATCATTATGTTCAGAAGCGGATGCGTTCATCGCGTCGTCGTTCCAAAATACATTTTCGTTCGGGGCGTTAGCCGCGTTTTTAGTGTACGGTCCAATGCTAGATATTAAAAATACGCTAATGCTTTTCCAGTCATTTAAAACTCGTTTTGTATTAGTACTAATTGCTTATATCACCGTCTTTGTATTTATCGGCTCGTTATTTATTTAAAGGGAGGTGGTTGGATGCTACGGACATATATTTTGCTTGGGTTTGCCTTTTTGTTTTTTCATCTGCATGCTACCGGCGACATAAGTAAGTATATTAATATGCGTTATTCTTATTTGTCGTTCAGTGCTATTTTTCTTTTTGCTTTCCTGACAATTGTCCAGTTTGTCATCGCGAACCGAAAAGAGAAGGAGCATCATTGTCATGATGGATGCTGTCACCATCATGATGAAGAATCACCAAAATGGAAGCGGGCACTTAATTATATGGTATTTATTTTTCCAATTGTTTCTGCTCTCTTATTTCCAATTGCTACGCTGGATTCGGACATTGTCAAAGCGAAAGGCTTCCATATCCCGGGGTTCGATACAAAAAGTGAGGACCCAACAGTACAACGACAATTTCTCCGTCCGGATACAAGCATTTATTACGATAAAGATGGATACAATGACTTGATGCAAAAAGAATTGTCGTATTTCGGGAAACAGCGCCGCCTTGTGCTAAATGATGAAAATTATTTAAAGGCGATCGAAACCGTTTACCAATTCCCAGGAGAGTTCAGCGATCGGGAAATTGAATTTGACGGTTTTGTTTATCATGATGAGACAACGAATCAAAACCAATTGTTTATTTTGCGATTTGGTATTATTCATTGTGTGGCTGATTCCGGCGTCTACGGATTGCTAACGCAGTTTTCAAAGCCGCCTCATTTGAAAAATGATGAATGGGTTCACATCAAAGGGAAATTGTCAACGATTTATTACCAACCGTATAACGCAACTATTCCGTATGTTGAGGTAAAGTCTTGGCATACGATCAGACAGCCGGAAGAGCCGTACGTATTTCGCGGTTACGATAGATAAAAATTTTTATAGTGGTCGGTTAAGAAATGAGATCAATGCACCAAAAGCCCTTATCTTTAGAACAGATAAGGGCTTTTTTATGGAGAGTGGTCGCACTCCAACACTTCTCCTAACTTTAAGCATTGGAGCCGTTCTGTTTCGAGACGATGCCGCTCCCATTCTGAAAGCAGGCGGTCAAGCGCTTCTTTTGGCGTATCATCGGCAAGCCTGAACGCACCGTAATGCATCGGAATAAAGATTTTCGCCTGGCAATCAAGGAAAGCTTGTATCGCTTCTTCAGGGGTGACATGTTGAGGTCCCATAAACCATTCCGGTTCATAGGCGCCGATGGGCAAGAGAGCATAATCGATCGAAAATCGTTCCCCGATTTCACGAAATCCGCGGAAGTAGCCGCTGTCCCCAGCAAAATAAAACGTTGGTCGGTCGTCTGCCTGAATAACCCAACCTCCCCAATGTGATGTATTCATGTCAAACAACGATCGCCTTGTCCAATGTTGAGCCGGAACAAAGGTAAAGGTCACGTCATTATGTGCCACGGTATCCCACCAAGAGCATTCAACAACATTTGAATAGCCTTTTTGTAAAAATAAGCGGCCAAGTCCCGCAGGAACGAAAAAGCGCGGATTTCCTTTCAGCTTTCGAATGCTAGAAAAATGTAAATGGTCATAATGTCCGTGAGAAATAAGAACAACATCTACAGGCGGCATCTCTTCAATAGGAATACCAGGAGCTGTCAGCCTTTTTGCTGTTCCCATTCGATTCGCCCAGACGGGATCTGTTACGATTGTAAGGCCGTTTAACTGAATGATAAATGTCGAGTGTCCGATCCAAGAGAGCAACGTTTTTGAGCGGTTCGTACGAAGCCGTTCATGCTCCGGCGGATCAACATGAGGCACCCGATACGAAAGATCTTTTTGTTTACCTTTCCGTTCTTTTTGCCAGCGACGAAAATCGGCGAACGTTTTTTTCGTTGGGACACGATCTAAATTTTCATATCGCTTCATCATTTTCCCTTCCCTTTTTGCGTGCGTTATAATGTAAGAGTAGCAAAACGGCTTATACATGACAAATAATTGATATGGGGTGGTACATCGTGTTGCAGTCATTTTCGATTCGAACGACGAAGCGGGATGAGATGATCGATATTACTCGTTTTGTGGAGGAAACAGTACGTCAATCGGGGGTAGCAGAAGGGCTCGCAATTGTATATTGTCCGCATACAACAGCCGGAATTACGATTAATGAAAATGCTGATCCGGATGTAAAAAGCGATATGATACGCCGCTTTGATGAAACGTATCCGTGGCGCCATCCGCTTGACCAGCATGCCGAGGGAAATACAGCGGCGCATATGAAAGCCAGCACGGTTGGCGCGTCACAGCACGTCATTATTACAAATGGCAAGCTCCTTTTGGGGACATGGCAAGGGATTTATTTTTGCGAGTACGATGGTCCGCGGCAGCGCACGTTTTTTGTGAAAGTATGGGAAGGATGAGAAGATAAAAAAATCAATAGGACTGCCCCAAAAGCGGGGGAGCCCTATTGATCGGTAGTCGTTAAAATCAACGGACCGTTTTTTGTGATTGCAATCGTATGCTCGTACTGTGCCGAATAGGAACCGTCCACTGTTCTTGCTGTCCAACCGTTGCGATCCATTTTACTTTGCCATTGCCCCATGTTGACCATTGGTTCGATGGTAATGACCATTCCTTCCTTTAATCTCAGTCCTTTTCCTTTTTCCCCAAAATGCGGAATAAAAGGCTCTTCGTGAATCGACGGTCCGATACCGTGACCAGTAAAGTCACGAACGACAGAAAAACCATGTGCTTCGACGTATGTTTGAATTGCATGGCCAATATCACCAACTCGGTTTCCAGGAATGGCTTGCTCAATTCCTTTATATAACGACTGTTCAGTGACAGAGAGCAGCGTTTTTACTCTCTCGCTAATTTCTCCCACAGCATATGTCCACGCTGAATCCGCAAGCGCTCCATGTAAATTGACCACGAAGTCGATGGTGACGATATCTCCGCTTTTTAACGGTTCATTGCGCGGGAAGCCGTGGCATATTTCATCGTTGATCGAGGCGCATGTTGCATAAGAGTAACCTTTGTACCCCTTCTGTTCTGGTTTGGCTCCGTGCTTGTCAAGAAAGCTTTCAACGAAGCGGTCGATTTCCATTGTCGTGATTCCTGGTCGGATCAGCTTTGCGATTTCTTGGTGACAGGCAGCTAACAGCTGTCCCGCTTCACGCATCAATTGGATTTCTCTTTCTGTTTTCAAATGAATCATAGCAATCACTGTTCTCCTTGTTACAGTATGTATGTTATTTTTATTGTAATATACAAGCTATATAGTAAGCAAAAAACTATATAAAAAGAACATTTTTCTTTTTGTTGATCGCTTCGCTTCGATTCAATTGTGCTATTGGAAAATAAATACAAACGGTAGTTCCCTTATTGACTTCGCTAGTAATATGAATTGTTCCGTCCATCGATTCGACAATGCGGTATACGACCATCATGCCAAGCCCTGTTCCTTTTGTTCCTTTTGTCGTGAAATAAGGTTCGCCCAGTCGATCAATCTGTTCTTTCGTCATGCCGATTCCCGTATCGCTAATGCGAATTAAAATTTGGTCATGTTCAATAGAGACATAAACATCGAGCGTTCCGCCGTTCGGCATTGCTTCGATCGAATTTTTCATAATATTCAACAAACATTGCTGGAATTTTTCGCGTTCTCCTTTTACATGAAACGGAATGAGTGATGATTGGATTTCGACGCTGTTCATATTAGCAAGCGGACGTAATAAATCAATCACACGTTCGATTTCTGTCTTCACATTTAGCTTTTCGACGCATTCTGGAGCAGGTTTTGCAAATGTCAAATAATCAGTAATAATGGATTCAGCGCGGTCCAATTCTTCAATGGCGATTTGTATATATTGCTTCCTTTTTTCTAGAGACAAATGGCTTTGTTCAAGGAGCTGCATAAATCCTCGAGCAGCGGTAAGAGGGTTGCGTACCTCATGAGAAATGGAAGCTGCCAAATGGCTGACGACTTCCATTTTTTCTGCACGAATAATTTGTTTGCGCAACGAGCTATTTTTATAAAGCATTTCCTTTAAATAACAAGCGACTGCCATGCTGAGCGGTTGAATGACTAAGTAAGAAGACCAAAATGGCAGAGAAGCGAAAGCCATTTCATCCAAAATAACTGTTAGCATGCCGGAGAGAGCAGACAATACAAACGCAAGCAAGATGCGCTGTTTTGCGGATAGCGATAAAAAATATTTTGACAAAACGATGCTGACGAACATAATAACAAGAGAGGAAAGAACAGTAATGATCCATCCGCCTTCCCCTAAAAGCATGTGGTATCCAATTGCCAGCGCGCAAAGCAAGAAGCTAACGAACGCTCCCCTATATAAACCTCCGAGCCAAAGGGGAATTTGGTGCAAATCATAGATGTGCTCTGTGTCGGTGCCAATCGGAAAGGCCATACAGAGGAGTGTGGTGATGGCAAAGGAAAATGTTAATATATGTTTTTTCAATTGTTTCGGTACGTTCCGTTCTTCAAGCCATAATGGCACGACAAAAATAGGCGCAAGAATAAAAAATAAATTTAACAAAAAATCTTTCAAAATGGCCAGCATTAAAGAGCACCTTCTTTCGCGTTTCGACAGCGTGTACTAGACTATTTCATTGTAAACAAAAAAGATGTCAAATGTTAAGAGGGAATCATTAGAGTTATTTTGACATAAATCACGATTTTTCAACACAACCCGAATAAACGACAATATTCACCCTTTTTTATTAGGAATTTGTTGATTTTTTTTTGTTTATTGTTCTTCGCTTTCTTTTTTATAATTTTAGTGTATCAGAAAGAAAAGGGGGATTTTCTTATGACGGGGGATCAATATATACAACTGATTAAATGGATTCAGCAAAAGCAGCCTGTTAAGATAAAAATGCGTCAAGGAGAAGCGACGTTTTTGCCCGTTAAACTATATAAAGACGCACGTAAATTGTTTGTGTATAATCGGAGAATGAGATTAATGAATATTGCTTTAGATGATATTGTATCGATTCAGCCAACGCGTATTTACGGTTCGTTTGACATGCGAAGCGAGGGGCTGATACATACGTTATAAATGAGCAAGAGCGGCCAATGGGTCGTTCTTTTTTATTGCGCAATAAGCGATGATTGCTTAAAATGGAACAAATAAGGAAGGGGGATTCCTGTTGAAAGGAAAACGGATTGTTTTATGCGCGTCAAGAAAACTAGACGAAATGACAACAATTATTGAAAAACAAGGCGGCATTCCGCTCGTCCGCCCGGCGCAAGGAACAGTATTTGCAAAAGAAGACGAGCTAGTACAAGAAATTCGCGATATTATTTCCATGCAGCCAGATTGGTTCATTTTTACGACTGGTGTAGGTGCCGACGCGTTGCTTGCGGCGGCTGAGCGAGGGGGAATGAAAAAGGAATGGCTCGACACGATACGTCAAGCTCGTGTGGCGGTTCGCGGTTATAAAACGACAAGTGCGCTAAAAAAAATCGATGTTTCTCCGGTTGCTGAAAGTAGTGACGGAACGACAAAAGGGTTAATCCGTGCGCTTCAGCCGTTTTCATTTGCAGGTAAGCGAGCGGTCGTGCAATTGCATGGAGATACAGCGCCAATGTTAAAACAATTTCTTTCGGAATGTGGCGCGCTTTATACAGAATTGCTTCCTTATCGTCACGTTTCTCCGGATCGTTCTGTTCTTGAAACATTATATAACGAAGTAGTTGAGCAAAAAGTCGATGCTGTTTGCTTTACAACAGCGATGCAAGTGCGTTTTTTCTTTTCATTTGCGAAAGATAACAAAGATCTTGAACAGTTGCGCCGCGCTTTTTCTGAACAAGTGGTCGCTTGTGCCGTTGGCAAGGTGACGGCTGAGGCTCTTAGAGAAGAAGGGATTGAGCGCGTCATTTCTCCGGAGCTAGAACGAATGGGAGCGATGATTGTTACGCTCGCTAAATATTTTGAACGATGTCAGTAAACGATAATCTGGAGAGCGAAATAGCGCTCTCTCGTTTTTGGTATATGGCGTTCGCGGATTGTGACGGAAACTATATTAAGAGGCATCCCCGTTTTTTAGCTGGCGACTAAATATGTATCAATACATTTTGTATGTTATTTCACAATAACCGGTAAAAAAGAGGGAAGAAATCGGAAGGTTATACAACTTTCAGTGAATGTTGTTTTTTTGATAAAAACTCATCGGCTTTGATTTGTGTTTCGATCTCTTTAGCTAATAATGAAGCATCGTGAAATGATTGAATCGGCGGAGAAGAAAAATGAGGATAGTCGTAATAAAACACTGTGTCAGCCGTCGCTGGATAGACTACGACTTTCCAATGGTAGATGTGGCTATTGGGCTGAATCGGCGAGCCTTCTAAAGCAACGAACCAATGCGTTGCCAACAAAAGCATATCGGTATTTTCAGAAAACGTTTGCAAAAAAGTGGATCGATCGCTTTCGCCTATCGGAATAAAAGACCTCGGATAAAAATCTTCATAGTTTCGAAACATAACACCCCTCCCTTATCTTTATGTTTATATATGTATATGAGAAAAAATGATAAATTGCATTCTTTTTTTCAGAAAATAAAGAAAAATTTTGATGCGCATCATGTCGCCTATACTTCCGCACAGGGATCTAAGTTTATTAAATAATCTGTTGGAAAGTTACCCGTTTCATGTGCTACGTTTCTCATACAAAAAATCAGTATTTGTATTAAAAGAGTAAAGGGAGGGCAGTGAGATCACAGTCTTCCTAAAGAGATTGCCAGCAAATCGTTAACGCCTGATAAAAAATCGATGCTTGTTCGTTTTGTGATATAATCAATGAAAACGTGCGTGTAGGTGATGAAGCTTGCGTTATCATACACATGTTGTAACATCTTTGTGCATCGGAGCGGCTGTCGCTTCGCAAACTCCGTTGTCGTTTACTCTAGGTTACACAGCGGGGATTATAGTAGGGAGCTTGCTTCCGGATATTGATGAACCAACCTCTTATGTCGGACGCCGTTCGCTTGGAATGTCTCGTAAAGTAAAGGAGGCATTCGGTCATCGCGGCATGACGCATTCTCTGTTTATATGGGCGGCAGTGGCTCTCGTCGTTTTATACGAGTCATCATCGGCATTTGCGGTTGGAACTATATTAGGATATTTGTTTCATATTATAGAAGATCTTTTGTCTGTGCAAGGAGTGCCGCTATTATGGCCGTTTCAGACGAAGCGCTATAAAATCCCGCTATACCGTACGGGTGGCGGAGTTGAAAGATTGATCTTTTACGGATCATTTGCATTATTGATTTACATAGGTAATCAGTACCATTTGTTGGAGGAGTGGCTTCGTTCGTTTCGCCCGTTTTTTCAACAGTTCTTTTAATTCCAATGAAGGTGGACACGCGTCTTTTCTTTCTTGGCCGAATCTGTTATGTTTATGTACATAAGGATGTTGAATGAAAAGAGGTAGGAAGGATTGGAAACACCGTTTGATTTATTGCCATATTTATCACTATTCAGCGCGCTTTTGGTGGCGATGAAATGTTATGTGACCCAGTATCAGAAAAATAAGGTGTTTCTTGAGCAAATGCTGTTTTACGATGTCGATGCTCGCGGTCAGCATCGAGATGATCGTGTCACGTCGTTTCCGATTCATCGTTTATTTGTGTCGAAACAGCGCAAAGTTCCGGCACGCGAACGATCGCATGTTTCTGATGAGGAAGGAAGGCGGCTCCTTGTTATTTCGTTAATTAGTTGAACAAACAAGGAGGATACAATGATGAAGAAAAAATGGCTGTTTTTTCTATTAATGATTGCAGCACTACTGAGCGGTTGCAACCGCAATGCCCCGATTAATGAGCATAGTCAAGGAGTATGGGACCATTACTTTGTTTATCCGATGTCTAAATTGCTTTTAACATTAGGGCATTTATTTAGCGGAAATTATGGATTGGCGATTATCGCATTGACGCTAATCATTCGTTTTTGCTTATTGCCTTTAATGCTAAGGCAGTTCAAAACGGCGGTGGCAATGCAGAAACTTCGCCCTGAAATGCAAAAGCTTCAGGAAAAATATAAAGGCACGGACGTAGAAACGCAGCGGAAGCTTCAGCAAGAAATGATGATGCTGTACCAGAAGCACGGGGTCAACCCGATGAGCGGCTGCCTGCCAGCTCTTATTCAAATGCCGATTTTTATGGCGCTTTATTACGCCATTCGGCGCACGGAAGAAATTAAGCTTCACTCGTTTTTATGGGTGCAACTAGGGCATCGCGATCCATATTTTATTTTGCCGGTGTTGGCTGCAGTAACGACATTTATCTCGATGAGACTATCGCCTTCAATGTCGGAGCAGCAAATGTCGCAAATGGCGATCATGTCGTATATTATGCCAGTGATGATTTTTATGGGTGCTAGTTCTGTCCCATCTGCCTTGTCGTTATACTGGGTTGTCGGCGGTTGTTTTTCGATTATTCAATCATTGATTTTGCGCACGCAGCTTAAATCCGCGAAAATCGCGGAGAACGGACAAGCTTCGTAAAATATAAGCCGCTTCCACTACAAATGGAAGCGGCTTCAGCTTTCTATCTCCCATTACTCTACTCGACACTAAATAAAAACTTGCACGTTTTTTACCGGAATGGGGGTGTTTCCCTATATTTTTTACGAGTCTTAGACGAAACTCTAGTGCGAGATACACGGATTCAGCCCATGTCAATTATTCACAAAAGTAAAAACAAAAGTAAAACCAAATATACTATTATTCTACATTACTTTTTTTAGAGTGTTTATTTTTACTGTAGATGGTGTTGCAAAACTAGAGTAAAAACTCGAAGTTATGCATAAGGATACAGCATAACACATGCAGTACATATCGATGAAATCCATACCATCGCGGCTGTTCCACCCCATCACTTTTTAACTCATTAAATACCCGTTCAATCCCGCGGCGAAGCCCAAACAGCCATTGGCCAAACCTCGTTTTCAAAAAGACAGGAAGAACCCGGCCATAGGCATCTTTCCGTTCCTCGCTATTGCGGCGGTTGATAGGGGAAATAAATAGGATTCCTGACTGCTCAGCTGTTTGACGAACCTTTTCGCTGTCATACGCGGCATC
>NZ_JHVN01000022.1 GCF_000620165.1 Anoxybacillus tepidamans PS2 | reverse complement strand
ATGCGGCGGCCGTGTTGAAGGAAGTATTCTTTCGATAGCCGAAGACACTCATTCCAAACGCGGGCTGACTCTCGGTTGCAGGCCCATAGCCGTTCGAGATCCCTCTTGGAGGCACGAAAGGCGACTTTTTGACCGCGGAGCATTGTCATTCCTCCCTTTCTCTGCATTTTGGCTAAGACCATTATAGCACATACGTTCTGTTTAGAAAAGCCAAAACGCCCGATTCATCTCCCACCTACATTCCATTTAGAGGTGGGAGACTTCTCGGTGAATGTGTTAAAGACAAAGTCTGTTATAATAATGCTTGGTTTTTAGCCTTAGCCGGCAACTCCGGCTAAGGCTTTTAATTATAAAAGGCTCCCTTGGCTTGGAAAGCGCTGGCGGGAGCCTCAGTAACATATTTATTATGAAGACAATCTATACACCTGTCCGCTATTATTTCTTCAATAGCAAATAGATGAAATAAGGCGCACCAATCAAGGAAACCATGATTCCGGCTGGGATGCCGTCAGGATCAGCGAGATTGCGGCCGATGGTGTCGGCGAATAATAAAAGCCAGCCGCCTAGAAGAAGCGCGATTGGAAGAAATAGTTGATGTCTAGGCCCTACTAGCGTTTTTGCTATGTGTGGAGCCATCAGTCCAATGAACGCGATTGCTCCGGTGACAGAAACGGCAGAAGCAGCCAGGGCGACAGCGGCAAAAAGTAAAGCAAGACGCTCTTTTTCCACCGATATCCCAACGCCGATGGCGACCGGCTCGTTCAGTGATAGGAGATTTAATTGATTTGCTTTATATAAAGTGAATGGGATCAACAGAGCCAGCCAAGGAATAAGAGCCCAAATAAACGGCCAGTCGGTCCCCCAAATGTTCCCCGCTAACCATTTCGCGATAAAGTCGACCTTTGTCCGCTCAGCAGAGGAAACGAGTACAATCATCGTTCCAGAAAGAGCCATCGAGCAACCGACTCCAATTAGCACAAGTTTGACTGGCTGAATCCCGCTATGCTTGTTATATGATAACCAGTAAATAAGAAACGCTGTTAGTAAAGCACCGATTAAAGCAATAAGGGGAATTGCATAAATGAATGCCCCGGCTTCGATCGGGAAAAACAAAAAGAAAATCGCAACCGCTATACCGGCTCCGGAATTAATACCTAAAACTCCCGGATCGGCTAAGTCATTTCGCGTAATCCCTTGCAAAATGACGCCCGACAGTGCCAATGCCATCCCTGCCAGCAGTGTAATGATGATGCGAGGCAGGCGAATCGAAAATAAAATAAATTCCTCTTTAAATGTACCATGGCCTAACAGAGTAGGAATGAGCCTGTCATAAGAGAGGGAAGCATAGCCCATTCCCATGGCAAGCACGATAGTGGCTATCAACAGTATGAGCAGCAGACATACAATGACTCGCTGCTTTTTTATAAGCGCAGATTGAATCATGAGAATGCTTTCCCTCCTTTATTCACGATGAACAGGAAGAAAGGCAGCCCGATCATCGCCACAATGGCTGTCAATGGTGTCTCGTAGGGAGCATTAATCGTGCGGGCTAGCGTGTCAGCAAAAAGCATAAAAATTCCTCCTATCACCGCTGACATTGGTATGACGAAGCGATAATCGGTTCCTACCATGGTTCGAACAATATGCGGAGCTATCAAGCCGACGAACGTGATATTTCCGACGAGTGCGACAGAAGCACCAGCGAGCAAAATGACGACAATAAACAAAATCATTTTTATTTGTGTTGTTTTTTGCCCTAATCCAACCGCTACTTCTTCACTTAAACTAAGAATGGTCAATTGTCTTGAGAGCAAAAGAGAAATGAAAATGCCGATTAATATGAACGGAATGATTGTTTGCAGTTGGCTCCATGAAGTTCCAATCACGCCTCCAGCTGTCCACATAGATACATCTTTTGAGATTTTAAAATAAATGCCGACCCCTTCTGCCAATGCGTATAGAAAAGTAGAAACGGCAGCGCCAGCTAGTACAATTCGCAGGGGAGAGAAGCCCCCTTTTTTAAATGCTCCAATCGTAAGCACCATCATGGCTCCGAGGGCGGCCCCGATAAAACATGCAACGGTAATAGCAAAATAATTGGCGGAAGGAATCAGCGCCATTGTAATGGCCAATGATGCGTTGGCGCCAGCAGTCAATCCAAGCAAGCCTGGATCAGCCAGAGGGTTTCTCGTCATCCCTTGCATAATCGCGCCGGAAACAGCAAGAGCCGCTCCGACAAACAGTGCTGCTATTTCACGCGGCAGGCGAAGTTCGCGAATGATAGAAAGTTTCTCGCCTTTAGCGTGAGAAGAAAGAGCGTGCCATACATCTTTAAGCGTTGTATCTGCTACTCCGAGTACCAGTGCCACCAAAAACATCGCCATCAATGCACCTATAGCGACGATGAGCTTATATATAAATGCAAGACGTTCTTCCTTTCTTAGTCGCATATTTCTTCCCTCTTTCTTTTACATGTACAGAAAGAGCGAGGAATTCTTCGATAGGAATTCCTCGCTTTTTAATAGACTGAAAATTACTTGCCTAAAAAGTGTTTCACAAAGAAATCGAGTTGGTAATCTAATGTAATCGGATCATTAAAATAGAACTCTTTTGCATTCGCTTCAAATACGCGACCATTTTTTACAGCTGGAATATTTTTGTACGTTTCGGTTTCTTGAAAGGAATTGTCGGTATCTGCGTTTTTGCTGATGATCAAGTAGTCCCCAGCAAACTCAGGAAGCGCTTCTGGTGATAGTGCATAATACCCTGGTTTGAGCGCTGTTTCTTCCACTTTTTTAGGCATTTTCAATTTCATTTCTTGATACAGTATTTCTGTGCCACGACCCCAATTATTCCCAAATACATAAAGCTGCTTATTGAAGTTCTCAATCACTGAAACCGTTGCATTTTCTCCAATTTTTGCACGAATTTCTTCTCCGGCTTTTTGCGCTCGCTTTTTAAAGTCTTCGATCCAAGCTTTTGCTTCTTTCTCTTTGTTTAAAAGCTTACCAATCTCTAAAAATTGAGTTAAATAATCTACTTTTCCATACGTGTATGTGACAGTAGGGGCAATTTTGCTTAATTTATCAATATTTTTCGTCGTTGATAAACCAATAATTAAGTCAGGGTTCAATTCCATAATTTTTTCGATATTCTCGTCTGACACTTCGGCGACATCTTTTAGCTGTTTTTGAAAGCGAGGGTTCATTTTAGACCAAGAATCCACGCCTACTAGTTTCACGTTTAAAGCCATCACGTCCCCAGCAAAAGAAGATAGTACAACGACACGTTTTGGATGGGCAGGCACTTTGATCGGCCCATTTTCAGATTGATATGTAATCATTTCTGAGCTCTTTTCTTTAGTAGATGAACCTTCCTTGTTTTCCGCTGAATGGTTGCCGCAAGCGCTGATGATAAGCACCAATAATAACATAAGAGGGAACCATATTTTTTTCATTTTTGTTTATTCTCCTTTCAGTAAGTGATATGTGAGACATATAGGTTTATTCGTGCGCGGGTCTCTCCCGATTTCCGCATCGATATGAAATACTTGTTTTAATACATCTCGGGTGATGACATCCTCTCCGCTTCCCGCTTTTACGATCTCCCCATCTTTGAGGGCAATGATATAGTCAGCAAAACGGGCGGCGTGGTTAAGGTCGTGAAGAACCATTACGATCGTTCGTCCTTGCTCTTCATTTAATTGTTGCAAAAGCTCTAAAACTTCTAGCTGGTGCGCCATATCTAAATAAGTCGTCGGTTCATCGAGAAAAATGATGTCCGTTTCTTGTGCCAGAGCCATCGCAATCCAAACGCGTTGGCGTTGGCCTCCTGAGAGAGCATCTACTGAACGAAATTTAAAATCTTTCGTGCCCGTTACCTCAAGCGCCCAGTCGATCACCTCATAATCTCTTTTCGTTAGACGCCCAAACCCTTTCTGATAGGGAAAGCGCCCGTACGAAACTAATTCTCCGACCGTTAACCCGCCTGCACTTTCCGGGGTTTGGGGAAGAATCGCTATTTTTCTAGCGAGCGTTTTCGTGTTTTCGGTGGAGATTTGTTTGCCGTCTAACACAATCGTTCCAGATTGCGGAGCGATAATTCGAGTCAGCGTCTTTAATAATGTTGATTTTCCGCAACCGTTCGGTCCAATAATGGTCGTGATTTTTTTATCAGGAATTTGTATATTGAGATTTTTTACAATTAGACGTTCATTGTAACCGACGCTTAAATCGCTTGCGTATAGGCGAACCATTCTTTCACCTCCTATTGTTCTATGTTTTTATGAAAATGAGAATCATAATCAAATAAACACATACTTACTATAATATCCTTTATTCTTATTGTCAATTATTAAATTGGTTGTAATGGAGAAAGGAAAAGTGTATATTTATTGATAATGATAATCAATAGAATTGTGAGCGAAAGGTGATATTGATGGATAAGGAAGAATTATATGACGTTACGATTGTTGGCGGAGGTCCAGCTGGATTATATGCTGCTTTTTACAGCGGGCTTCGCGGGATGAAAACAAAGTTGATTGAATTTCAGCCACAACTAGGTGGAAAACTTCATGCCTATCCTGAAAAAATGATTTGGGATGTAGGAGGGCATGCGCCAATTACTGGAGAGCAGTTAATTGAACAGCTTGTCAAGCAAGGTTTAACATTTAATCCTACCGTTGTTTTGAATGAGAAAGTTGAATTAATAAGACGGGATGAGGATGGCATTTTTGTCTTGCAAACAGCTTCCGGAACACTGCATTTTTCGAAAGCGGTGATTGTAGCGGTAGGAAGCGGCATCTTAAAGCCGCAAAAATTGGAGATTGAAGGGGCAGAGAAGTTTGAAGTAACGAACTTGCATTATACAATCAAATCGTTAAAGCGTTTTAAAGATAAGACGGTTATCATTTCGGGCGGAGGCAATGCTGCTATTGATTGGGCTAATGAGTTAGTGCCGATTGCGAAAAAGGTCTACTTAACGTATCGAAGGGGCGCTTTAAAAGGGCACGAATCGCAAGTAATGCAACTATTAAGCAGTTCAGCGACGTGTTATTTTAATACATCAATTACGAAATTAATTGCCAGTGCGAACCACGAGACGATTGAGCGTGTCGAATTAACGAACCATGAAACAGGAGAGACAAGCTATTTGTCGGTGGATGAAGTGATTGTGAATCATGGCTATGAACGAGATACGTCATTGCTTGCAAATAGTGAATTGGATATTCAAATGATTGACGGTGATTACATCGCAGGCAATGCGAATAGCGAATCTTCTGTACCGGGATTGTATGCGGCGGGGGACATTCTAAAGTATGATGGGAAATTAAATTTAATCGCTGGAGCTTTTCATGATGCGGCTAATGCCGTCAACAGCGCCAAACAATTCATCGAGCCTACCGCTGATAAGTTTGCCATGGTTTCTTCTCATAATGAGGCTTTTAAAGAACGGAATCGGCAGTTAATAAAACAAATGGTGAGATAAACTATTATTTTTTGTTTATATCGCAAATTCGCGTTAGCCTTTTTAGGAAAGAATGTGATACCCCCCTAGAAAAAGGGCTTGTTTTATTGGACATGTGCTCAAACACCCATCCTCCTTATTCATAAAATATGGTTACGTATAATGAAATTTTAACTTAGGAGGATGTTAGGCATGGCGATTGTAGACCGCTATACGTTAACACAAAGTACTTCAGCAACGATCACGGGCCGCGAAGAGGTGACGGCAGATTTAAAATTGCAAGCAGCGCCTCCGTCGGATACGGGCAATATTTCAGGAACTGTGCGCCGCTCGGACGGGACAGTGATTCCTTTAGCGACGGTGAAGCTTTTTGATGCGAATGGGGTGCCATTTGAACATATCAATACGAATGCTGCTGGCCGCTTTCTTTTCAACCGGGTTCCTGTCGGTTCTTACTTTATTACTGCCTCTGAACCAGGCTATTTAACCCCCGTCCGCATTCCAGTGACGGTAGTGCGAAACCGAACAACCGATGTAACAATTACGATGGCGACGGATCCTGATGCGAACAAAAACGCCGTTTTTGGGGTGGTGACAAGCAGCACCGGGCAACCCGTTGATGACGCGACGGTGGAATTGTATCAAGTTGTGAACTCAACAAACCAACTAGTAGGAATTGTAAGCACTAATCCTCAAGGTCAGTATTTATTTGCCAATTTGGATGATGGCACATATTTTATAAGAGCAACGAAGGCGGGGTATTTATCTTCGGAAAGTACGCCTGTTGCTCTTTCCGGAAGAACGTTCGCTCCGGCTAATACGGTCCTCGCAGTGGATCCGGATGCGAATACAGGAACGGTCAGCGGATTTGTGACTGACAGAACGACCGGCCAGCCGATCGCGAATGCCACTGTCGCGCTTTATTCCATTTCGAACGGAGTAGAGACGGTGATTGATATTACCAAGACGAACGCGGGAGGCTTATATTTATTCGGAGATATTCCTCCTGGGACTTACCGTGTCAAGGCGACGGTTCAGGCTCAGGGGTAAGAGGTCATGTTCCAAGAATGCTATTTGTTGCAAAGCAGTCCTATTTTTCAGCTGGCCCCGAGAGAGGAAGAGCATATCGACTTAGCTCTAGAAAGTTGCTGCCCGTCAGATCATATTCTAGAAGCATGTATAAAAATAAAAATGAAAATTCAATGTGGAAAAGTTAAAAAACGTTTTAAATTCAAATATTGCATTAAAAATGAAAGCTCCTTAAGAAATTTTTCACCTTTCCCATCCTTTTCTCGTTTTTTGTTAAAAAAACTGAGGAAGTTAAAAAGAGGCTGTTCTACAGCGGAGGTTACTTTAAAAGGCCGCATCAAAATTAAGACAGACTCTGGGAAGGTGAAGCACTATTTTAAATTCAAATTACCGATCGAAGATGTTTGTTTGGAAGCTATGTGAGTTAAGAAAAAGTTTAAAAAAGCTTCATAGCAAGGTTGTCGGCAGCTGAAAAACCCGGTTCCTTTATATTGAGGGACCGGGTTTCGTATTTTATAGATCGATGGGCTATAATTTTTTACAAATAACCTATTTACATTTACGTTGCGTAAAGGTTTATAGTAAAGATGTCAGGAGGTGATCGCATGGAATACACAGTGCAGCAGTTAGCGAAATTGGCTGGAGTGACGGGGAGAACATTGCGATATTACGATGAAATTGGGATTCTAAAGCCGGCAAGAATCAATTCATCCGGGTATCGCATTTATGGGTCGAAAGAGGTCGATAAACTGCAGCAAATCTTATTTTATAGAGAGCTTGAAGTGGATTTAGAAACGATCAAAAAAATTGTTAATTCCCCATCATTCGACGATATTCAGGCGCTGAAAGAACATCGCGAAAAACTTCTGGCAAAACGAATGCAGTTAGATTTATTGATCGCTAATGTTGAGAAAACATTGGCGGCTAAGAAAGGGAGAATTATTATGAGCGATAAAGAGAAGTTTGAAGCGTTTAAACAACAATTAATTGACGAAAACGAGCGGAAATACGGCAAAGAAATTAGAGAAAAATACGGAGACGAACAAGTAGATCGATCAAATCAAAAAGTGAAAAATATGACGCCAGAACAGTATGCTGAAGTGGAAAGACTAGGGCAAGAGATTCTTGATTTGCTTGATGCGGCGTTTCTCACGGGAGACCCGGCGGGCGAATTGGCACAAAAAGCAGCAGATTTGCACCGCCAATGGTTAAGCTATTTCTGGGATCGCTATACGAAGGAAGCGCATGCGGGAGTGGCGCAGATGTACGTCGATGATGAACGGTTTGCTGCTTATTATGAGCGCAAGCATCCTGGAGCAGCGAAGTTTTTCCGAGACGCGATTTTGATTTATACAGGATTGAAAAATAACTAAGAAAAAAAGGTTGGCTCAATACCGCGTTTGCGGCGGGCCAGCCCTTTTTCTGTTTTTAGAACTAAAGCTTTAGACACGAAGCCCACGGTTCGTTACAATGGAATGGAACATCAATCTTTGAATGGGGTGCGTTATGATTAAAATTGAGATATGGTCTGACTTTGTATGTCCGTTTTGTTATATTGGAAAGCGACGATTAGAACAAGCGCTAGAACAGTTTTCACATAAGGATCAAGTCGAGGTCGTGTTCCGCAGTTTTGAACTTGATCCGAATGCCGAGAAGCAAGGCAATGTAGCGATTCATGAGCATCTTGCTGATAAATACGGCATTTCTGTAGATGAGGCGAAGCAAATGACTGCGAATGTGGCGAAACAGGCGGAAGTGGTTGGATTGTCTTTTCGTTTTGAGACAATGAAATGGCTTAATACGTTTGATGCCCATCGTCTTGCCCAATATGCAAGGCAGCAAGGAAAGCTCAATGAAATGGCTGAACAGTTATTTTATGCTTATTTTACTGCCTCCGAATCCATTGGCGACCATAACGTTTTAGTTCGGCTAGCTGAGAAAGTGGGACTCGATGGCGAAGAAGTGAAGCGCGTGCTTACAGGCGATCATTATGCAGAAGAAGTGCGAAGCGATGAGATAGAGGCAAGCCGTCTCGGCGTGCGCGGTGTACCGTTCTTTGTATTAAACCGAAAATACGCAATTTCTGGTGCACAGCCGACGGAAGTATTTTTGCAAGCATTGAACAAAGTATGGCAAGAGGAGCAAACGCCCTCCCCATTGCGCACGATGGCCACGAACGACAATGGACAATGCGCAGACGGCAGCTGCAGTGTAGAGTGATCGACAAGGAAACAACTGGAGGAAGGCTGCCTCTCTAGTTGTTTTTTGTCTATATCTTAGGAGGCGGTGTTAGATTTTTCTTTTAGAAAAACAAATTGAGGAAAAATACAAGCAAACATATGGCAACGAGCCAACTAACGATAAAAAAGCCTACGTACTTTATCCATTTCGGAAAAGCGTGAAAATCAAAGCTGTTTCTTTTCCATATCCCGCCTCTTACGATGTTTTCCAAATCTTCAGTAGCGGAAAAAATGCGATCATCGTCTGTTTGGAGAAACTTTCGTGTTGCTTCGGTTTCATGGACATCTTTCATCAAACGTCCCTCCTTTTTGTTATAATATGTGTTCTATTGCATTTTGAGGAATCCCTCCTTTTTATGCATCTTTATTGGACAGAGACAAAATGGAGTCCATGTTTTTGACGAAAGGAATAAGGGAAAAAAGAAAAGGGAAAGCTATTGAAATAGCTTTCCCTTTTTCCGATTTTATTTTTCTTCTGTTTTATCTTCGTGATGGTTATAGTCGTATTTTGTTCGATCGACTGGTTTAAAGCCTTTTGGCGTATAGAAGCGCAATAAGTCTTCGTATACGACTTTGTCAGAAAGGCTTAATTTCGTTCTTACAATTTGTTCGTCACGTTTAATTTCTTCATTTTTCTCAATTGGTTCGCCTGTTTGCGAATTATAGTATTTTCCGTTAATCGCCGTAACGGTCGGTGTAATGAAATCACCGTTGCGGAATGGAACGATTTGCTGATGCTCTTTTGACAATAGGTCTGTACCGAACTGGATGTAGTTTTTCGTATCGATCCCTAACAGATGAAGAACTGTCGGCAATACGTCAATATCTCCGCCGTATTGATGCATCACGCCACCTTTTAAGCCTGGAACGCGAATAAACAATGGCACACGTTGCAATTGAACATGCTCAAATGGCGTAATTTCTTTTCCAATAATTTGTGACATCGCTTCGTTATGGTTGTCTGAAATGCCATAATGGTCACCATATAAAATGATGATAGAGCGATTATATAAACCTGATTTTTTTAAGTAATCGAAGAACTCTTTGACCGCTTCATCTAAGTAACGAGCAGTTTGGAAGTAGCGGTCTACTGATGCATCACCTGTTGTTGCAGGCGGAATCGTCGCCTCATCTTCATTAATTAAATAAGGAAAATGGTTTGACAATGTAATAAATTTAACATAAAACGGTTCTTTTAGTGTTTGCAACAACGGTATCGATTCTCTAAAGAATGGTTTGTCTTTCAGTCCGTAGTTTAGTACATCTTGATCGTTCATATCATAGTAGCTAGCGTCAAAGAAATGGTCAAAACCAAACGATTTGTAAATTTCATTCCGATTCCAGAAAGTTTTATAGTTGCCATGGAACACTGCCGATGTATAACCGAGCTGTCCTAAAATAGCCGGAGCTGCTTGATATGTGTTTTGACCTTTTGTTGTAAATACCGATCCTTGCGGCAAACCGAATAAGGAGTTCTCTAACATAAATTCGGCATCCGACGTTTTCCCTTGACCTGTTTGATGGAAAAAGTTATCAAAATACATTGTATTTTGTTCACGTGTTAATGAATTTAAAAATGGCGTAACCTCTTGACCGTTTAACTTGTAGTTGATCAAAAAGTTTTGGAACGACTCTAAATGGATATAGATGACGTTCATTCCTTTTCCTTTGCCAAAGTAAGCTGGGTTCGGTTTTGCATACGTTGCTTGTACATGGTTTAAAACTGTCGTTACATCGCTCTTATTCGCAAAGGCACGTTGCGTGGACGATTTCATGCTTTGGATCGCATCATAGATCACGTAGTTGTACATGCCTAAATACTTTACAATATAGTTACGGTCAAACGTTCTTGTTAATAGCTGCGGTCGATCAATTTCTGCTAATGCTAGGTTTGTTACAAACATAAAAACAGCCGTGGCAAACAATAAATTCTTTTTATAACGCTCTAAGAAAATAGGTTGCAACTTAGCGCGCTGCTTAATGATGACAGCCGCTAGGATAATCATATCCAAGAAATAAATAAAGTCGTACCATTTTAGCAACTCTAAAACGCTTCCGCCTAAGCTGCTGAAGTTGTTTGTTTGCGTCAATGTTGGAAACGTAATGAAATCGCTAAAGAATCGGTAGTATACAATATTGGCGTATAAAACAAAAGATAAAACAAAATCAACAACAATCAACCAGATATATGACCGTTTCCCTTTGGCTAATAAAGCTAAGCCGAAAAAGAAAATCGCTGAGCTAATAGGATTGATCAGCAATAGCCACTTCTGCATTGAGTTGCTGATGCCTAAATTAAACTCGATTCGATAGGCTGCGTATGTTTTCAACCAAAATAAAAATACCGCTAATACAAAAAAGCGGAGATGCGAGTTCGTGAGACGCTGAAACCACTGTATTGTTTTACTGAGCCCCTTCATTTTTCCAACTCACCTCTATCTTCTCTCATTCTAGATTTTTATATATGGAATACCCGGTGCATTTATGACTAAATGTCTAACCTCTATATTATACAGTAAATTTTTCGTATCAACTAGCCTCAGTTGATGAACATTTTATGTAAAATAATTCCTCTTCTCCTCATTCACTGCCCATTAGTGTAACACTTTGATTGTAATATTTTATAATGAAACATACAAATATTTTACCTTATGCAATTTTTCAACAATAGACGAACAGAAATGAACGACAGGTTTGGCCTGATGAGTAGAAATTATTGTGAAATGTTTTGTTCTACTTGTTTCTCTAATAATAGCTCGTCACGAATCGGAATGCCGTCGAAGCCGGTAAGAGGAATGCTTGGCTTTAGGCGTCTGGCTTTTTCAACGGCATTAGGGAATACCCTCATTAATTGGTATCCTCTTTTTTGATAAAAACGCAAAGCATTCAAATTATCGTTCGTAGTAATGAGCTGAATGCGATTGTATCCATGCTCTTGAACAAGCGTTTCCAGTCTTTTTAGCAGCGCTGTGCCGATTCCTTTTCCCTCCTCAACGCTGTCTAACGAAACAATTTCGCACACATCCGCTTTGATGATATATGTAATAAGCCCAACGATATCTTGCTGTTCATTGAGAGCGGCAAAGCCGTCCAATGTTTTGCAATCATACACTCCTGTGGAAACTACCATTTCTGAGCTTCCCCAGTGATCAATAAAAAAATGCTGCACCGTTTGAGGATTTAAGTGGCGAGTAGAAACGATGTTCATCTCTCTCCCTCCCTTATCCTTTACTAAAACCATTGTACAAGATGAATGTATTTTTTGGTATATTTTTGACACGTATCTTGAAGCGACATCGGCATTTAGGACGGTCGGGTTGTCAATGGGATTAGCCCCGCAATTGTCTCTGTTTGGGAAAATGCTAATTATTTTGACTATGTTTGCAGGACGGGTGGGGGCCGTTCACGATAGCCTATATGTTAACACTGCATCGCAAGTCGGGTTCATTCCGTTATCCGAAAAGCAAAATCATAATTGAGTAAGAATGGTTCCAAAAATAAAAGCAAGGGTGAGAAAAGAGAGAAAACACAAATAAAAAAAGGTAAAATCCGTTCTTTTCTGCTTAATCGCTGTTTTTCGCTCCTTTACAACCCATATCGAAGAGAGTAACATATCAGCTATGATAAAAAATAAATCGGAATCGCTGAATCCGTGATGGAGCGGGGGAACCACTATTGTAACGTGTGTTACTTGGGGTGAATCCTTAAAGAAGGAAAGGCTACTCTCATGGTCTTAACCCGACAGCTAACCTCGTAAGCGTTTTGGGAGGGATGTGAAGAACTATGAAACCGTTAGGGGCATCCTTAGCGGTTTTTTGCGTTTTTTTCGATGATTATTTGTTTATGCATCACAACAAATCTTTGATGTGAAATAAAAAGGAGTATGAACAATGGCTTCGTTAAAAAGATTGTTAATTGGATCGCCAATGGAAACAAAACGGCTGAAGCATGAAAAGTTGCCTAAATGGAAGGCGTTGGCCGTGTTCTCATCGGATGCATTATCATCTGTGGCGTATGCGACGGAAGAAATTTTGTTAGTGCTTATGTTACTAGGAACGAGTGTGTTCTTTTATTCATTGCCAATTGCGTTAGCGATTTTGGGATTATTATTGATTGTCACGTTGTCTTATCGACAAATTATTTACGCCTTTCCTTCAGGGGGTGGCGCGTATGTGGTGGCAAGGGATCATTTGAGCACGACGACAAGCTTGGTCGCGGGTGCAGCGTTGATGATCGATTATGTGCTTACAGTGGCTGTGAGTATTAGTTCGGGAGTTGCTGCGCTGACATCCGCTTTTCCGAGTTTGCTTTCGTGGAAAGTTGAAATCGCGGTTGCGCTCGTATTGTTGTTAATGATTTTAAATTTACGAGGGATTACTGAGTCAGCCACTGTGTTTGCGTATCCGACGTATTTGTTTGTTATTTCTGTGTTAGTGTTAATTGTTGTTGGCGGATGGCAATTGTGGCATGAAGGTTGGCATGGGTTTAATTATCAAGAGCATGCCTCTTCGGAACATTTCTTTGCATCAGGGTATGGAACGTTTATTTTACTAAGAGCTTTTGCTTCCGGATGTTCAGCGATGACTGGGGTAGAGGCGATTAGTAACGGGGTTCCTTCGTTTAGGCCGGACAGTTCGAAAAACGCGGCAATCACGATGGGCTGGATGTCGGTTTTATTGGGAACGATGTTTTTAGGCATTACGATTTTAGCAGCCGGATTTGGCGTGACACCAACGGATCATAAAACGGTGATTTCTCAAATCGGTCATCACGTATTTGGAAACAGCGTGTTCTTTTATTTGTTCCAAATGATTACGATGCTCATTTTAGTGCTGGCTGCTAATACAAGTTTCGCCGGGTTTCCGCAGTTGACATCGATTGTTGCAAATGATCGATTTTTACCAAGAAGCTTGGCCGCTCGCGGAGATCGCCTCGTATTTTCGAATGGGATTATTCTTTTAAGTGTATTGGCGATTATTTTAATCATTGTGTTCCGCGGGGAAACTCATTCCCTCATTCCGTTATATGCTGTTGGCGTGTTTCTTTCTTTTACTATCGGCCAGTGGGGAATGGTGAGAAAGATATGGGGAGATCAAGAGCAACGAAGTGCTGCTACATTAGCAACGATTACGATCGGAATGATTGTGACAGGATTGGTCACGATGATTACTGTAATCGCAAAATTTACGCAAGGAGCATGGCTTGTAATTATCTCGATTCCTCTTCTGGTAATAATGTTTTATAAAATTCGTGCTCATTACGATAAGTTAGGTGAGCAATTAAAGCTTGATGAACAAGAATGGGAGCACCGAGAAAAAATCGTGAAGCCAAAGGTTATTATTCCGATTTCAGGAGTCAGTAAACTAGTAGCTCAATCGGTTCAATATGCAAGAAGTATTTCCGATGATATTACTGCCATCTCTATCGTGTTTCATGAAGAGGAAGAGCAAAAGCTGCGGGCGAAATGGGAAAAGTTTTATCCGGATGTTGAACTGAAAGTAATTTATTCGCCATACCGAACCATTTTGTCGCCAATGCTAGATTATATTAATCAAATAGAGAGGGAAACAGAGGGGGCGCCCATTACCATTTTGATGCCGCAGTTTATTGTAAAAAAATGGTGGCACACATTGCTGCATAATCAGACGGCAATTTTTCTTCGTTTCTTTTTAATACTGAAAAAAGATATTGTGATCGCTACAATGCCATATCATCTTAAAGAATAGGCGAAGAAAGTGTCGAAATAACAAAAAATATTTCCCTGGAAATCGAACGTTGTCGAAGAAAGGTCAGGGACGTAAACGAGTTTCCCCTGCGAAAGATGATGCATATAGTAACGCAGGGGGAACGAAACTATGCTAAAATATTTGTCCATGGTAATGTTAGCATTGGCGGTAAGCTTAGATAGCTTGAGCGTAGGTGTGACATATGGATTGCGGAAAATGAAATTTCCGCTTTCATCGATAATAGTTATCGCTTTGTTTTCTGGCGGGATGTTATTGACATCAATGTATGTAGGCACATTTTTAATATTGTGGTTACCTGTAAGTGTAGAGCGGGCTCTAGCTGCAGGGATTTTAATTGCGCTAGGTGTATGGGCCATTTACAATGTCTTAAAGAAGCGGGAAGATGAACTTGAAGATGTAACTCCAGAAATCGCGGCTGCTACAAAGACTGTGCGAATATGGCGCGTGCATTTAAAACGGTTTGGAATCGTCATTCAAATATTAAAACGGCCATCGTTGGCCGACCTTGATGGATCTGGCAGCATTAGCATGAAAGAAGCGATGTTGATAGGATTTGCATTATCAATGGATGCATTCGGTGCCGGTCTGAGCGCTTCGCTTCTTGGCTATTCGCCGTTTGTTCTAGCTTTGTTGGTCTCGATCATGAACGTTGTCTTTATCCGCTTCGGATTAAAAGCAGGGTATAAATTTTCACAGTTTAAAATAATGAAAAAAGCGACGATGATTCCAGGAGTCATTTTGATTTGCCTCGGGCTTTTGAAAATGTTCTTTTAACACATCCACCGAGAAGTCTCCCACCTCTAAACGGAGTGTAGGCGGGGGCATAGTATGAAGTCTAAGTAAGAAACAGAATGGGAAAAATTCATATTTACCAAAATCCTAAAGGCGGTGAGAGCTTTTAGGATTTTTTGAATCCTTTTGGCAAATGAAGTCGTACAAATAAGTAGCAAAAAATGAGGAGGAATAAAGATGTTTAAAAAGTTGTTATCGAAGCTAGGTGTCGGTGCGGCAAAGGTCAATCTTATGTTACATCAGCCTCATGCTCGTCTCGGTGAAAAAATCGAAGGAGAATTTTTGATTGAAGGGGGGACGATCGAACAGTATGTTCGTAAATTAGAGGTGGAGCTTCATCTTATCGTACATGCGGATGGGCATGAACACCATCGAACGGTGGCATTAATTCCGGTCGCTTCATCATTTTCGATCCAACCTGGGGAAAGAAAGGTATGTCCATTTTCTTATACTCTGCCGATCCATTTGCCAATTACCCGCTACGGTGTTGACTACGTGTTTGTTACACGCCTTGATATTGCTGATGGGGTTGATGCGTTAGATAAAGATGCGTTTCGCATACTGCCTCCTGTCCCATTGGAAAAAGTGTTTTATGCATTAGAGAAGCTGGGGTTTCGGGAAAAGCCAACATCGGGAAAAATCAAGGCGTATGGACAGGAGTTTGAATTTTTTCCGACAGCGGCGTTTCGCGGCGTTATTGAAGAGGTCGAATGTTTGGCTTTCTTTGAGGAACAAGGTGTTCGTTTACAACTGAAAGTAGATGTATTGGGCGGCTTGTTTGGTCTCGGCGAAACGGAATTACGACGCGATGTGTTTTTAGGATACGATGAAATCGATGATGTAGAGGGACTAGCACAAAAACTACATATGCTATTGCAGGAGATGGTGCAGCAGCCTCGTTTACACACAAGCGGGCATGAAGTCTGGCACTCTCCATATACAGCGCATCATACGGAATATCATGTTAGTCCGTCGCATCATTACCATCCGCATCGACACAGCATGATGGGGACAATCGGCGGATTCGCGGCGGGAATGCTCGCGGGGATGGTAGCGGAAGAATTGATTGAAGATGTAGTAGAAGATGCGTTTGATATAGACGATCGTGCGGAGGATATGATAGATGACTGGTTTGACGGCGATGATGATATTGACATTCTGTAATCCAACAAGACCTTTTCCTACAATGGGAGAAGGTCTTTTTAGTGACATTTTCTCCGCTCATGCATATAAAGTAATTGGTGTTTTAACCATTGTATGAGGAGGAGACAGATATGGATAGAGATGTTCGCCATCTAGCATGGCACGAAACATTGGAACTTCATGAATTAATCGCCTTTCAATCAAACGGATTAATGAAAATGAAACAGTCGGTCGGCAAAGTAGGGTGCCCTGTATTAAAATCGATCTATATTCATACGATTGAAGGATTAGAAATGAATTTAAGAGAGTTGTTGCCGTTTATTCCTGCGGCGCCGATGTACGGGGAAGCACGAGAATACGGGGAAGTGCAAGAATCGCGAGACGACAACGCATTTTATGCTGGTGACTTGCTCGGATTCGCTAAAACAGCAGTGCGGAACTATGCGGCCGCTATTACAGAAACGGCTACGCCGATATTGCGAAAAACATTCGTCAACCACTTGTTGAAAGCTATTGAGACGCATAAAAAAGTCTTTCAATATATGAACGAACGTGGCTACTACCCAGCGTACGATTTGAACCAACTGTTACACAATGACGTGCGCAACGCCAATAAGGCGATTTCGATGACGTACCCGCGGGAGGAAGAGTCTGAATTTACGGAATGATTGAAAATCTCGCCAATTCGTTGTCCAGGCCGGAATGGATTTCTCAATGAGAATATTTTATATTAAAACAACCAGATGGTGCTTTCGTGTTGATAACCATCTGGTTTGTCTTTTAGAGTTCAATTAGCCTCTTTTGATAAAGAAAGGAAGTGTTTCATGCCCCATTTCGCGTACATATACGAAAAGTTGGCCTTTATGATGAATTTCATGATCCATAGCCAATTGCAGAAACTGCGCAACAGAGAATGGTGCGCCAAAGATTTTCGTGAGATCGAGCACACGGTCGAAATCTTCGTCCGCTAACGATTCTAGCAATTGTTTTGTCTTTTCCGTATAAGTTTCCGCCAATTTGTAAAGATCCGTTTCCGATTCTTCGGTTTTCTCTGTAAATATTGCTGGATTGCCTTCTTTGGCGACTTTTGCAAACTTATAGAAGCTTTGCAACATATGTAACGCCAAATCTTTTGCTGACATCGATGTCGGAGTTGGCTGATAATCGTAATGTTCTGTTCCGATTTTATTAATTAGTTCGATTGTTACGTTGCGGTGAGCTAGAAAGTATTGAATAAATTGGTTAGTGCGGTTCATGGACAACGCCTCCATTTGAAAATTTAGACTCCAACTGTTATCTTAAGATGAAAAAAAGTTTTTGGCAAAATATTGGCTTAAGCCTTTTTTTAGTTTTAAGGAGAAGTGGCTGCTATAAAAGATTCGTCTTTTGTCATTTGGCCCCTCACAGAATTTTTCTACTCACGAAAGTATAAATAGAGAGCTTTTGTTTTTGCTGTCCGATGCAAGCTGATGTTCATAAATGGAAAAAAGAGGTCATATAATATGTTTTACCATTATCTTCTATTCTGTGTGATTTATGTAATCTTTGTATTTGCTCCCTTTCATTTTTTCATGAATTTGATGATTCGATCGGTTATTGAGGCCAATGTGTTTCCGAATGCGACGTTTATTGTTTTGTTATTTAGTATGATTTTGTATTTCTGGGGTTTAGGTTGGGCCGTTCGAAAATATATCGATCGTTTGCCTAGGCAAGAGAGGACAAAAATGAAAACGCTATTTATTATTGCCATCTTTATGGCATGGATCGTTGATTCGCTCGCATGGACAATATAAATTTGGGTGATTAAACATGAGAACGCACATTGTGTTTGGCGACTCAGTAGCGGCAGGGCTGAAGATGGCGCTTCGAGATATGAATTTGGAGAGAAAAGAGCCTGTCATTCATTTTTCGGACATGTTTGCCATCGGTCCGTTGTGGCAATTGCACACAAAAGAAGGCAGAAAGCAAAGAACTGCTTGGATGAAACAGCATTTGTCGCTAGAATATGATTTGTTTTTTGAAGAGGAATACGAACGATGGTTTCAACATACGTTGATGCGTATTGAATCGATCAGTGGGAAGGAAATCGTTGTTATTTGGTGCGGCGAGAACGCGCATGAACAAAGCGGACTGAGATATGTCCTTTATTTGCTGCGTGACAAAGCGAACCCGATTGTGGCTGTTAATAGTACAAAAGCGCATCGCGAGCTGTTTGGCAAAAAGAATATCCGCTATTTCGTCCTGCATACGGGGGAAATCGGACCGGAAAAACTGCGAATGATGATGGAGAAAAAAGCTTGCCATCGCGCTTTAAACCAAAAAGAGAAAAAATGTCTTATTCAAGAATGGGAGAGCTTGGCGAATGACGATGCTGTGCTGCGCATATGGGAAAAGGAGAAAGTTCGAAACGTTCAAGAAGACTATTTTGATGCAAATATTATGGCTGCGGCAACAAGATGGCATCGTCAACATGGCAAGGACAACTGGAGCAAAGCTGCCAGATTGATCGGCGAAGTATACACGCACCTCGAGCAATATGTAGGAGACTATTATTTAGAATACCGTTTGCGCGCATTGATTCAACAAGGGGTGTTCGAGGCGGAAGGGGCTCTGTCGTCGGTGAGGAATTATAGTGTGAGGTTGAATGTATGAATTTCTCCTACCTACACTTTGCTTAGAGATGGGAGACTTCTTAGTGGGTATGCTTAATCTTTGAACCGTGGATTGTCTACAAATGATCATGCATCCCTTTTCTTCATCAGCCCAATCCCCATCAAAGAGAAGGTACATATATAAAAGGAAGTGGGTTCTTGGCTAAGAGGGAGGCCATATATATAAAATTTTTAATCAATAAGGGTCATCACTACAATGTGCACTTGACAAACGATTGGTGTTATGAAACATGTATAATCCTTTGTTTCCAGTTTTACTTTTATATACAACAAGCGGGATAAAAAACCTCTACATACTTAATATCAAAAAATCAAGTATATCTTTTGGTGGGGAACCTTAAAAAGAATAACATTAACATAAAGAAATCTTAATAATGCAAGGAGAAGTTCTAAATGAATAAATATAAGCAATCAGTAATTTGGCTAGGAATCGCTATTATATTGTTAGCTGTTTGGTTTGTTACGAGATAGTTTTTTATTTGGTGTGATCCCAACAATAGTCGTTCTTTATTGATTGACATAGCAGTTTTAGAAAGAAAAGCCTAGGATAGTTCCTTAGGCTTTTTACTCAATCAACCCTAGTTTTATTGCCTTCACAACCGCTCCGACCCGCGAATCGACATCAAGCTTTCGCAAAATGGAAGATACGTGATGCTCAACCGTTCTACGGCTGATATGTAATAGGTCGCTAATTTCCGTATTTGTCTTGTCTTCAGAGATAAATTGAAGAATTCTCAATTCAGTTGTTGTGAGAGGGGAGTTGCAATTGCATAATGAGTCAATTGGGAACGATTTAATCCCTAAATAAGTTTGCCGAATAGCATTGGCTAATTCAAAGGCCGAATTTTCCTTAGTGACGAAGGCATAAGCACCAGCTTCATAGGCAGCCCGAATGTATTCGTCATAATCATATCCTGATAAAATCACGACTTTGCAGGTAGGATATGTTTTGGCAATTTTTCTCGTCCATTCAATCCCATTATCATTTTTCATCCTTATGTCCATCACAATCACGTCGGGGTTATGTTTTTTGATTTCTGTCTTTAAAAGTGCGGGATCACAAACGGTATTGACAACCTCCAAATCGACTTCATTTTCTAACAATTGTTGAATTCCATGCATGACCAATAAATGGTCATCTACTAACAATATTTTGATTTTCATTGACCCCACCTTCTTCAACTGTAATTGGCAGAGAAACGGAAATGCAAGTTCCAGCCCCCAGCTCTGACTGTATTGTCAGTGTGCCTTTTAACTGGTGAACCCGTTTTTGAATTGTAACTAAACCTAGGTGATTTGTCTGTGATAATTCTAATAAATGATCCGGCACCTTAAATCCGACGCCGTAATCTTTTACTTGTATACTTAGAAACTGTTGTGTTTCTTCAACAGTTACAACAATCTTTCTTGACGAAGAATGTTTGATTGCATTATAAACTAATTCTTTAATGATTCGAAATGCTTGGATAGAGAGAAACGGCGAAATGATTTTTAGGTTCGTAATATAATTGACTTCAACAATCACGTTATAGTTCGTTTCGCATTTTCTCTTTAATGAAGAGAGACCTTGTTTGAGTCCTAAATCTTCCACCATAATAGGATACAGCTCATGGCACACCTCTCTGATTTCAAAAATATCGCGTTGAAGCAACCCTTTAATGTCCTCGAATAGTTTTTTATCTATATTTTTCTTTTGAATAAGCCACTCAAGCTTATTCAAAAGAAGAATTAAATGTTGTAATACCTCATCATGGAGGAAAGTTGATAGTTTCCTTTTTTCTTCTTCATGTTCATGAAGAAGGAGCCAGTGGGATTGCTCGGACATCCATGATTCTTCTGCTGTTTTCTTTAGTTGGTTCTCAATCTGTTGTAGCGTTTTTGAGCTGGCCAATAATTCTATGGCGTCAATTTGGATTTTTTTAATTAGTTTTTGTTCTTCTTTGTCAAAAACCGTCGCGTTTGTTTTTCCCCCAATCATCATCCAGCCGATTATTGTATCGTCTATATTCATAGGATAGAAAAAGACGCTCTTTTCATTAATAGTAATTTTGTAGAAATGGTGTCTTTGGCAATTATAAGATAATAATTCACTATCGTGAAGATGAAGGAAGATTCCTGTTTTATGCAATACGGTAGGGATCCGATCATTTTTCCATACGATGCATACTCCGCTTACATCCATTGTTTTATGTATTAAATCAGCAATGAGTTTGGCGCAATGTTCTAAATGTTTTCCGTTTAATAAGTGCTGAATAATCGTTAGTTTTTCTTTTTGAATTTCTTCGTGTTTTACATGCCATTTCCTCATTTGTAACGGTTCGAGCCCTTTGTTGATTAAATCATAGACAATGAAAAGACAAATGAGCAATGTGTTAACTAAGATACAGAATTTAAAGTGTATATCGTAAAATAGCGACAATAATATATTAAATATCGCTAAACAAGAGCCAATTATGAATAGACGGATCATCATTTTCTCTAATATTTCGCGAAAATCGACAATTTCTTGCCGGGTTAACAAATATGACAGCGTCAGCGGAAACATGACTATACTTCCAAGACTATAATAAAAAGGAGCGATGGACAGGGAAAAAAAAGCATTTGGAATCAAATTAAGAATAACCACAGGCGCAAACGATATAATGATGCTGCTAATTAAAAGATATATTTGATTTTTTATCTTATCCGAATTGGAACGAAGGTGTAAATAAAATAGGACTACGCAACCTAGCAGTGCTAGAATAATATTGACCACAATACCTGGACGAACGATTGTGCTAATGATTAGACGATGATGAATACCGATGAGTAGATAACTGATCGTTATAAAGACGGCAATAAATAATGTGAGAATGCACGCTCGGCGAAAAAAATTTGGTTTTGCAGATGAAGGAAAATGATCGAAAAATTTCAAAAGGATGTAAGGAGCAAATGAAATAGAAATGACCTCCAATTCCCTTGCTGGTTTTATATTTTCGCTGGAAGGGCCTGACAGAGCGATGGCCATTCCGCTAATAAACATAAGAGCCAAAAAATACTGAACGACAATCGAATTAGGTTTTTGCACATAACTATAAATACCAGTCAATAAAAATATCATTCCTATAAATATTGGAAAATAACGCTGTGGTGAAACATGTTCATTGTACATTTTTAGTAGAATATAACAAATAACGAAAATGGAAATAAGGATTATGCTAAAAGAAAGAACTTTTTTATTCATTCTATCCCTAACTTTCTAAATATCTTTTTAAGCGAGCTATTTGAACCTGTTTTTCGGGAAAATGAGCAGCTATTTGATTCAACGCCTTATCCATATAAATTTTTGAGAGAATAAAGCAGTAGTCGGTCGCCCCCGTTTTTTGAATGTAGTTTCTAATCTCCTTAATTAATGGAGAATTATTGTCAGCTTCTTTTAGCTGACGAAGCTTCCTTATCAACCATCCGTTATCCTTTTTAGAGCTATATTCGATGGCTTTAATGAACGGGAGTGTCGCTTTTCTATTAATGAGGTCGCTTTTGTCGTCTGACATAATATCCCGAGCATCATTTTTCAATTGACCAGCAATACCGATATCAGCTGCGATGGTTTCCCATATATGTCTATTGGGCATATCACCTAGTTCACAAACTAGTTTTACCAGTGCTGATGATTTTTGCTTAACAACCGTAAAATATTCTTCTTCTGTTGGAATACATTCAGAAATAATAAAATGTAAGTCTTTCCATTGCCCATTACAAGTATTTTGTAATTCAGAAATAATAATAGAAAGTTTTTCTTGTATATCTTCTTTAGAGTTATGAAGAATAAGCCGAAATGCTTCCATCATAAGTGCATTCGCGATCAAGATGGCTTCTCCAATCGATAGTTGACTTACAATTGGATCACTTTGATCACAATCGGAAATCTCATCAAAAATGTCAGTTGCTAGAATGAGAAGTTCAATAGCAGCAGCATGACTAATAATAGATTGTATGCAAGTGTCATCTTTCAAATGGAAGGAGGATACTTGCGCATAAAATCCCCCCCAGGAAAAATGTGTTTCATCAGTGCTAAATATTTTTCCCTTGCCGTGTAGCAGATGAAAAATATATTGAATGATTTCTTTTTCTAACATACAGTTAGTCAACAAGTGATTTTGCAAAAAAGTTCTGATGGCGCTTTTTTCAATACTGTTCATCTAATCTTACACCCAAAGATTTCCTTCTTTTTTTGAACTGTCCTGAAGATATGCTGCTAGTGCTGAAAATTCTTGTGGACTTAAGCGTTCCTTTGCGAGTGCAAGTTCCGCTGTTCCAATGACATCTTTCTCAAGAAGTTCTTGAAGGACATCCCATAAATTTTGATTCATAAACAAAGCCTCCCTCGATAATAATTCATCAAAATTTTACACTATATTACAAATTATGTCATGATTTTCTGGAAAAATAGGTATTTTCCACAATCAAAATTGTGGAAAATACGGATGTTTGTTATTTTAAGTTGTCTTAAAATGTAGAACGTAGGCTAGAACGCATCCTTGATAGGAGGATGAAAATATGGCAACTCTAATTAGAAAAATTGCGGAATATTTAATTCGAAATTGGCCTAAGCTAAGCGATTGGGTCAAAAAAGCGATTATTACTATTGCGGGTAGTGCGCTCGTAGATGCGATTGCACGAGGTCTTAGCGCACTTATTGATTACCTTTCAGGATTATCGTCTACCGTTATTGAGGCCATCGCAAAATTATTAGGCCTCTAATTAGAGGGCAACTTGCGGCTATAAAAAATAAAAATGGCTACAAAGGAAGTCCCTATAAGTCCCTTTTGCAGCCATTCGAACTAGTTTGTCTAGAACACATTGTTAAAAATAAAAAACGATGCGTTCTAGCCTATTTTTGTTAAATAAATTATAATGGAGTTTCGATTATATGTCAATGAGTTCCAATGCATTATATGTTAGGGATTTTACAAAGACGATAAATCGTAAAGTTATTTTAAAGGATTGTAATATGACGATCACAAAGGGGGAAATATGCAGCCTGTTCGGAAAAAACGGAACAGGAAAAAGTTTATTTTTACATTGCATATTAGGGTTCACAAGTTTTGATTCGGGATTAGTTAAGATTAACGGATACGATATAACGAAAAGAATCCAAATCAGAAGGTACAGCGGATTTGTACCAACAGATGACTATTCTTTTTGTGAGCTTTTAACCCCTAATGAATACTTTTCATTTATAAAAGGTGTTTTTTCTTTATCTGAAAAAGAGACGAGCAGAAAAATTGAACATCTATCAGAGAAATTATCTGTAAAGCTTTACTTAGATGAACTAATCGAAAATTTATCTTTTGGGACAAGAAAAAAAATTGTACTCATGGGTATTTTATTATATGATCCAGTTTTGTTAGTTTGTGACGAGATTTTTGAGGGGTTGGATGCACCGTCAGTCCAAGCGGTTAGGGAGATATTTTTAGAGAAGAAAAAGAGGGGTCACTCTATTTTGTTTACAAGTCATTTATACCAAGAGGCTATTGCGGTATCGGATAGATGTTACCAGATCATTAACAAAACAATTAAAGAGGACAATTATTTATAAAAGGGAGTCTCGAATAACATGCTCATTAAACAATATTTTATGATTTATACAAAGCTAGTAGAAGGGCATGTTAACAAATTGCTATCTTGGGGAACTGCTGTTCTTTTTGGAGGAATATTTGCTGTTTTATTTTATATGTTTCAAGTTGATATTGTACTGAAGGCAGTCCCATTAGCCATTTTCCTTCTACACATAATTTCCATATTTATGAACGGGAACCAAAGAGAAAGTATTGAAGCATTATTTGTTTTTTTACAAAAAACACCTATACACCCATTTAAAATAGTTATCTTAAATGGATTATGCAAACTATTCAACCAAGATAAAATGCGATTTTATTTTTTTAATTTTATTGTCTTAGTTATATTTAAAGTTCCAGCGCTACTTATAGCTCTTTATTTTTTTCGAATTCTTTCTCTAATATTCATATCTCAGATGGTAGAGTATATAGTCTATATAGCTAAAAGAAGGTACTTTTGGCATTTTTTAATACCAATAATTTTTCTATTTTTTTTGCTTTTCCTAGAAAATGAGAAGCCATATTTTTTGAACTTTCATTATTATGCAGCGCACTTTTCTCAAACAAGACTATATGATTCTATAATCTTATTAAGTGTTGCTATATCGTTGGTGGCAGCACCTGTCTTTGTTAATAAATTATTAATCGTCAAGAAGCCAGATCTTCCCATAGGCATCAGGAGGTTGAGCAATGTTATCTCGCGACTGAGTTATATAGCAGTATTCAATCCGCAGTTACAAAATATCATAAAAACGAGCATAAAGATATATATAAGGGATCAATCTGTATTATTAAAATATTGGACTATTACGGTTTTATCAATCGTATATTCTTGGGGGAGCTATGCTGTACAAGGAGCCAATGACGAAATTTCCAGCTTTTACTTAGTATTTATGATGAGTTGTTATTTTTTTTATGAAGTTAGAATGTTAAGACTGTTCCGTTCCAACAGCATTGCTGATCGTTTCCCTGTACCAAATCGGCAGAAGACAATGTCCGATGATTTTGTGGCAGGATGTTTAAATATTTTGTTTAGCTGGTTTGCATTAGTTGTTTACTGTATTTTTTTTAAAATCCATCTTTCGGTTATGTTGGCTAATATGATAATATCTATTTTTTTGTATAATATCAGCCTTTATTTTAAAGCACAAAAATCTCCGGCGAAGAAATATGTAATATTTTCCTATGTAAAGTATATAATTTTAAGCCTATTTCTAGGGCTTATATTGTTGCACGCAGGAATATTGCTGAGCATTTTAGCGTTGGTAGTCTTCGGTATTTTTACGTATTACAAAATATACAGGGAAGGAATTGAGTAGCATGAGATATCTTCTATTGGCTGCCGCCGTTGTTGCCTATTTTATTTATCGCAACCAATCGCCTTACAACTTTATATTGATCGCTGTTGTTGCAGTACTTTTAGTTTCCGTGCTTAGTTCGAAAAAGAGAACAAAGTAGGTGATGATTCATGCGAGCCATTATTGAAAAAGAATTTAAAAGCTTATTTAAAAGTTTTAAGTCAATTGCCGTGATTTTGTTTTTTCTGATTGTGAGTTTTGCAGCGTCTAAATTTTTCAGCAATAACTTAGAATTATTGCAACAAAATCAAGGTGAATCCGTGTATGCCTCCAGCATTCGTGCACTTGTGATGTTTTTTGGGTTTCTCTTTGTCTTATCGCTATCTCATGATGTGATGAATCGGGAAGTAGAAAATCAGACAATCCGTTTTTTAGTTACAAAGTCTTCAAGAAATGCCATTGTAATTGGAAAGTTTCTTGGGATTTTTTTGTTTTGGTTCGTCTGTGTTCTAAGTTCATTTACTGTCATTGCTTTGTTTGCGGGACAACTATTTGTTTTTGATTTTCTGAAAATGATCTGTTTTCTTGCCTACGCTATCGGTGTGACGATGTTGCTTTCATTAGTGGTAAAAAAACCGTCCCATACTACATTCATTGGTATTTTATTAGGGATTGCTATACCGGTGTTAGGGATATGGTCTATCGCATCTAAGCAATTTGTTTTAAAAATTGTTAAATATGTGTTGCCTTATTACTACATTATGAAAGGAAGTTATTATACTTTTATCCCTGCTTGTTTCGCGGCGCTTATGCTGCTAATCGCCTTGGCGGTATTTAAAAGGAGAGATTTGTAATGAAAATGATACAAGTTCATAACCTAAAAAAGAAATTTAAAGATCATTATGTCGTTAAAGGGGTTACTTTTGATGTAGAAAAGGGCGAAATTTTCGGCTTTTTAGGCAAAAACGGCGCAGGAAAAACAACGACCATTAATATGCTCACTGGAATTACGCTCCCTAGCGGAGGGAGTTTTGTGATTGGCGGGAAAACGAACAAAGAAATGAACGAGATTAAGAAGATGATCGGTGTTATGCCTGATGCGGCAAACTATTATTATGATTTAACAGCTTTAGAACATCTAACATTTTTTGCAAAATTGAAAAACGTGAAACTAAAAAAGATTGATGCGTTGACTATATTAGATAGTGTAGGATTGAAAGGGCATGAGAAGAAAAAGGTCGGCAGTTACTCATTTGGTATGAAAAAGAAGCTTGGGATTGCGCAGGCGATCATAGGAACACCGTCAGTTGTATTTCTGGATGAACCGACTTCCGGTCTGGACCCGGAATCGGCTGCCGAAATTCAGCAACTTATTCAACAGCTTGCTTCTAATGATATGACGATTTTTCTAACATCACATAATCTTTCTGAAGTAGAAAAAATATGCGATACGATTGCGATTATGGAAGATGGTGTCATTTCGAAAATCGGGACGATGGAACAATTAAGAGGGATGTATAAACGTGCGATTCAGTTGTTGATAAAAATAAAAAAAGAACATAATTCTATTGCGCATTCGTTAAAATGTGATGTCGGCGATTTTATTTCCAATGTACAAACATCGGGCGAATATTTATGTTGTGATCTTTTGCGGGAGTCAGACATTCCAAAGCTGATTCATTATTTGTCGGGTCGAAATATTGATATATATGAAGTAAGAGTAGAAAAAGCGACATTAGAGGATATTTTCTTTGATCGTGCTGCGGATCGCCATCCGTCGTTAATAAGCTAATGTTACCGTCTACGAAAAGGAAAATAGGCCGTTTTGGATTTGTCTTGAAGTTGTTTATAGAGTTTTTGTTTATAAAATATGCAAAAGGCTGAAGTAGCAGATAATAAAGGATTAAAACGGTTTATTGTACATAATTGATCGAGGCGAATGAAAAATTACATGGCACCCATATGCTTACAGGCGCCATGTTTTTTTATCGTTTACTTTTCCCCGCTTCTTCAATAAGCGAAAGCAACTTATGCAACGCGTCGGTTGCTTCAGAATTGTTCATCTTTCCAATATAACTCTCTTTGTTGCGGTATAGTCGGTAAATTGCTTCGCGCAGCGATTCGTTCGTTAAGTCTTCTTCCATCAACACGTCGGCATATCCGGATTTTTCGAACGAGCGCGCGTTTAAAATTTGGTCGCCGCGGCTGGCTCCTTTTGAAAGCGGGATGAGGAGCATCGGTTTTTTCAATGTTAAAAATTCGAAAATGGAGTTGGAGCCGGCTCTTGATAACACGATGTCCGCCATCGCCATGATGTGCGGCAGCTCGTCATGAACGTACTCAAACTGTTTATAGCCTTTTTCATGGGCGAATGCAGCATCGACGTTTCCCTTTCCGCAAATATGAACAATTTGAAAATCGGCAAGAAGCGTCCGCAAATTCGCGCGCAACGCGTCGTTAATGCGTTTCGATCCTAAGCTTCCGCCCATGACAAGCAGAACGGGCTTACCTTTTTCAAATTGGCAATGTTCCCGCCCTTTGTCGGCGCTTCCTTGTTTCAACTCTTCTCGGACAACCGCTCCGACATAAATGCCTTTTTGTTCGTTGACGTGCGGCAATGTTTCGGGAAAGGTTACGCAAATTTTTGTCGCAAACGGCATGGCGATTTTATTAGCAAGTCCCGGAGTAATATCCGATTCATGGATAATCGTCGGCACACCGTTTAGCCAAGCGCCAATAATGACAGGGACGGAAACGAATCCCCCTTTGGAAAAGACAACGCTCGGCTTTTCCTTTTTAATGAGTCGATAAGCCTCGAATGTCCCTTTAAGCACTTTGAACGGATCTTTAAAGTTGTTCCAGTCAAAGTAACGCCGCAATTTTCCTGTTGAAATCGGAAAATATGGAACATCTTGTACCTGGGCAATCAGTTCTCGTTCAATACCGTTGTGTGAACCGATATAACGAACGTCCCATCCGCGTTCTTTCAACTTTGGAATTAGTGCGATGTTGACGGTTACGTGTCCCGCCGAACCGCCACCAGTAAGCATAATTTTTTTATTCAATCTCATCACCTGTCTTTTGTCGTTCATCATTGAACAATATACGCTAGATTCTTTGAATCTTTTCTTTCACCATTCCGTATTGTATTATAGCAGAGAACGATATATAAATGTTTGAAAACAAAACAGAATTGCATTTTTGGAGCGATGATGCTGCAACATGCTTGATTGCGTCCTTTATATCAAGAGGTGTTTATATGACCGCAGCTTTTATATTGTTATGCTTGATCATAATATATGGGGTTATTCCCACGATTCTCATTCGCCAAATGGGGTTAGGAATTTACAAAAAAGGATTGAAAGAAGGCGCTATCGCCTTAACGTTTGATGACGGGCCTGACCCGTATTATACGCCGCAACTGTTGGATTTGCTGAAAAAACATGGTGTAAAAGCCACTTTTTTTGTTGTTGGGAAGAAAGCAAAACAGCACCCTGAAATTATTAGAAGAATGCATGAAGAAGGCCATGAAATTGGCTTGCATAACTATCGCCATGTGAGCAATTGGTTCGTGCTTCCCCTATTTCTGCAGCAAGGACTACACAAATCGGCTCGCATCATCGAAGAAATTACTGGGCAGCGTCCAATTTATTACCGTCCGCCTTGGGGACATTTCAATATATTTACATGGCTCGTGCAAGCGAAGTATAAAACAATTATGTGGACGCACATACTTGGTGATTGGAAGGAACGCGTCGGAGTTCATGGGCTGTTTCAGCGTTTAAAAAATAGCTTAACCGATCGAGCGATCATTGTATTACATGACAGCGGCGAGACTTTCGGCGCGGACGAAAAAGCGCCAGGAAACATGATTAGCGCTTTAGAGCTCTTGTTAGAAGAGGAAAAAGCCCAAAAGATGGAGTGGGTTACGATTAGCGATATGATGAATGTACAAACTAACAAACAGATATCGTCTATGTAGAGAGGGTTATATGGATACAAACATCATTTTTTCATATATACAATCATATGGTTATTTTATTATTTTCCTCTTCCTCTTTTTTGGAATTGTCGGCATTCCCGCTCCGGAGGAAAGTTTGCTGTTTTTTCTTGGCGTGCTAATTTCCCAACAACAATTGGAATGGGCATATTGTTTTCTTGTTAGCTGGTTCGGTGCTACAATGGGAATGATAGCTGCTTACGGAATCGGCTATTATTTTGGTCATCCGTTTATAAAAAGATATGGAAAGTATATAGGAATGAAAGAGGAAAGATGGGAGCGAACGAATCATTTATTTAAGAAGTATGGAAAATGGCTCGTTTTATTTGGCTTTTATCTTCCGGGAGTGAGACAAATTTCCCCGTATATGGCGGGAGTCATTCGCTTTCCGTTTTCTTTGTTTTTGTTTCTCTCTTTTGTGGGAGCATTATTATGGGTCGCTCCTGTTATGTCGGTCGGTTTGTTTTTAGGTCAGCATATGCGCATTCCGCTCGCTTCCATTCCTTTAATCGGGTTGGCTCTTTTTCTGCTCTTCCTAGCAGTTGTATGGATTAAACAACTACTAGGCAAAAAACAATTTGAAAATTAAAGGGAGCTATCGTGACCATGAGAGTTCTTGTCTTGCCGTTGTTTCAAATGAGTTCGGGACATCATAAAGTGGCTGATGTACTCATCGACTCTTTACAACGACAATTTTCATTTGTCAACTGTAGAAAAGTCGATTTTTTGAGCTATTGTAATGAATACATTGAAAAGTTGGTTTCAGAGGTATATCTTCGTTGGATACGATCGCATCCTTCTTCATACCATCATATCTATAAAATGTTAATGTACCGGGATGTTCAAAGAAGCGAATGGATTCACCTTGAGCCTTGGCTACCTTATTTTGAGCATAAAATGAAGCGGATGCTCGAAAAAGAGGAACCGCACCTTATCGTTTGTACACATTCGTTTCCTTCACGCATTTTGCAGCGTCTAAAAAGGAGACGTTTAGTAGATGTTCCTGTTATTAATGTTTATACGGATTTTTTTATGAACGGTGTTTGGGGAAAAAAAGGAATCGATTATCACTTTGTTCCGCATCAGGAGGCGAAGCAAGAGTTAATTTTAAAATATGGAATTGCGAAGGATCGCGTGATCGTCACAGGCATTCCTGTCCATGAGACGTTCATGGCTCGCAAATACGGGCAACGAGGCACGTCTTATCGCCCGCATTTATTGGTCGCTGGAGGCAATCAAGGGTTGGGAAACATTCTTGATTTTTTTAGAAAAATGAAGGGTTCGCACCGATTTCGTTATTCCGTTTTATGCGGAAATAACAAGGCGCTTTACGAAGAAATTTTGCGTTGGAAACAACCGCATATTCGTCCTCTCCCTTATATTTCGAGCATTGAGGATATGAATCGCTTATACGAAGAGGCCGATGCGGTAATTACAAAGCCGGGCGGGGTAACGGTCAGCGAAGTGTTACACAAGCGCATTCCGTTATTTACAATTGGATATTTGCCTGGACAAGAGCAAATTAATTTGCGTTATCTTGAAGCAAAAGGGCTCATCTATAATTTAAGCAGGATGGATCATTACGAACAAAAAATTTGGCATGTGCTAAATGATGAAATGGAACAAAGCCGTTTCTACAAACGAATTGCTGAATATTTCTCCCAAATTGAACAAACGGCTCAGGATTCGTTAAAGAAACTCGTTCTCATGCAAGAAAAGAACGAAAAAGCTCTTTCTAAATAGAACAAACACCGTCTAATAGCAAAGTCCGCATTAGACGGTGTTTTTCCTATTTGGCGGGAGTGGCGAAACAACCTATTGATCTCATATAAAAGTATCATACGAAGACGATGGAAACATGGTACAATAAAAATTGTGGAAACAAGAAGAGGGGGATCTCGAATGAAAACAAGACTTGGAGTGTTATATGGCGGAAAATCGCCTGAACATAAAGTATCGTTACAAACCGCAATGGCGGTGATGAATGCGATTGATCAAGCAAAATTTGATGTGATTCCAATTTATATTACAACAGAAGGGCAGTGGGTCAAAGGAGAAAAATTGACGGGCCCGATTCAAGATGTCAAGCAGCTTGAAATGAAGCCAGAAGCAAAGACGATTTTGCCAGTTGCCTTAAATCAAAAGCCAGTTGCGGCCGAAATGCATATGCATGAACAAAAGGAAGAAACGATCGATGTTATTTTTCCTCTCTTGCATGGTCCAAATGGAGAAGACGGAACAGTCCAAGGATTGCTAGAGTTATTGAACCTTCCTTATGTTGGAAACGGCGTGCTGGCTTCAGCGGTAGGAATGGATAAAGTAATGATGAAAAATTTGTTTGCGCAAGCAGGGCTTCGTCAAGCGAAATATGTATCGTTTTTGAAAAAGGAATGGAAGCAAGATGAGAATGCTGCTTATGAAAAAGTGGAAATCGAACTTGGTTATCCTTGTTTCGTAAAGCCGGCAAACGCTGGATCAAGCGTCGGCATTTCGAAATGCAAAAAGCGGGAAGATCTTCAAGAAGCGTTTGCTGTAGCATTTCAATATGACCGAAAAATTATTGTAGAAGAAGCGATTGTTGGTCGTGAAGTGGAAATCGGTGTCATCGGAAATGAGGACCCGATTTGTTCTGTTGTCGGTGAGATTGTACCAAAGAAAGAGTTTTATGATTATCAAGCGAAATATGAGGACGGGAACACAGAATTAATCATTCCAGCAGATATTACTGATGAGCAATATGAGACGATCCAACAGATGGCAATTACAGCGTTTAAGGCGCTCGACCTTTCTGGGCTCGTGCGCGCGGACTTTTTCCTAACAAGCGACGGCGCTGTATATATTAACGAAGTCAATACGATGCCTGGCTTTACTCCTTTTAGTATGTTCCCGCTTCTTTGGAAGCATACTGGTGTTCCTTATTCTGAGCTGATTGAAAAGCTAGTTCAGCTCGCGATTGAACGACATGAAGAGAAGCAGACCATCACATATACGTTTTAAAATCATACAATGAAGGGGATCTACAATGATTGTTCGCACATTACGCGCTATTGAGGAAATGACAGATGGGCGCGGCCTTGCCGAGTCCTTTTATGATGTGTTGATCAAAGGTGTGTCTACCGATACAAGAACGATTCAGCCTGGGAATTTATATATTCCGCTGAAGGGCGCGAATTTTAACGGCCATGCCTTTGTGGCGGATGCGTTTGCGAAAGGCGCAAGCGCGGCGCTGTGGGCGGAAAATGAAGCGAATCCGCCAGAAAACGTTCCGCTCATTTTTGTTGATGATACGCTGCAGGCGCTCCAGCAGCTTGCTCATCGCTATCGAAAACAGCTGCCGACAAAAGTAGTGGGTATTACAGGAAGCAACGGAAAGACAACTACGAAAGATATCGTATATGCCTTATTAGCTACAACATATAAAGTGCAAAAAACAGAAGGAAATCTTAATAACCATATCGGGGTGCCGCTTACGCTGCTTCGCTTAGAAGAAAATACAGAAATGGCAGTCGTCGAGATGGGCATGAGCAATTTCGGGGAAATCGAACTTTTATCAAAGATCGCCGAACCGGATGCGGCCATTATTACAAACATTGGCGAATCGCATATGCAGGAGCTAGGTTCGCGGGATGGCATCGCTCGTGCGAAACTAGAAATTATCTCTGGTTTGCAGCGGGATGGCGTGTTTATTTATTACGGAGATGAACCACTTTTACAAACGAGAGTTCGACAAATGGAATGCCCTTTCCGCACGATTACGTTCGGTCAGGAAGCGTCTAATGACTATTACCCACTAACCATTTCGTTGGAGGCAAACGGAACATCATTTACCGTGAATCAAGCGCCGGAATATCGTCTTTTTCTTCCGATTTTAGGAAGACATCATGTATATAATGCGCTCGCTGCAATTTCGGTAGCACGCACGTTTGGTGTAAGCTGGGAAGCGATTCAAGAGAGCCTCGCTGAGCTGCAAATTACGCGCATGCGTATGGAAATTGTGCAAGCGAAAAACGGCGCTACGATCATTAATGATGCGTACAATGCCAGCCCAACGTCGATGAAAGCGGCTCTTGAGTTGCTTTTTGAGCTGACGGGATATGAGAAAAAAATTGCGGTATTAGGCGATATGCTGGAACTTGGCGAACAGGAAGTCGAGTTTCACAAACAAATTGGCGAGATGCTGCAGCCGGAAAAAGTCGATTATGTGTTCACATACGGCCGGCTTGCTGAACAAATTGCCCTTACCGCTCAAGATTCGTTTCCAAAGGGACGAATCAAAGCATATGATGATAAGAAAGTATTAGCTAAAGATCTTTGTGCGATCGTTACCGCGGATGATGTTATTTTATTTAAAGCATCAAGAGGAATGAAATTAGAAGAAATCATCCATGACTTGCAAGCATAAGGTGTAGGAGGATATGCGAACGCGTATACCTCCCCCTTTCTTTTTTGTGAGGGGTGGTGATAGCTGATGATTGGCTGTTTATGTATCCATGGTTTTACGGGAGGACCATACGAGGTCGAGCCTCTTGCCCGCTACCTGCAAGAAAGAACAGATTGGCTCGTCGAACTAGTGACTTTGCCGGGGCATGGCGAAACGCTTCGGTTGAAAGGAATCACGTATGATCAATGGCTTGCGGCGGCGGAAGCAGAGTTACAACGTTTAATGAAAAAATGCGATATTGTTCATGTCATCGGTTTTTCAATGGGAGGGGTCATCACTTCCTATTTAGCAGCGAAATATCCGATTAGTAAGGTCGTATTATTAAGTCCTGCTTTTTACTATATCAATCCAAAGCAGCTGCTTAAAGAAGTAGGCGAGATGGTTTATGCCGGGTTACAGCGGCAGCTAAAGGAACATCCAGTATTCATCCGTTATAAAGAGAAAATCGCTACGACTCCGCTTGCTGCTACAGTCGAGTTCCGAAAGTTGGTCCATGAAGTCCGCCCGCAGCTGCCTAACGTTCATATCCCTGTATTGATTGCTCAAGGAGAGCTGGATGGGATTGTACCGATGAAAAGCGCACGCTATGTGTATGAAACGGTAGGCTCTACAAAGAAAAAATTATTATTTCTACCTTCTTCACGTCATCACGTTTGTCATGAACCTGATCGCTATACTCTGTTTAAAGAGGTCGAGCATTTTTTAAGGGAGCATGCTTGAAAATGGTATTTATTGCACAAGAGGTATAGAAATGGTATGATAAATTCCATAATGTCCAAGGCCCCATCCTTCGTTTGGGAAGAACGGTTTTGAACAGTAAGGAAGTAAAAGGAGAATGAATAGCATTGACAACATTTCATGAATTAGGATTAAGCAATGAGCTAATGAAAGCGATTAGTCGAATGGGATTTGAAGAGACGACTCCCATTCAAGCACAAACTATTCCACTAAGTTTGCAAAATAAAGATGTGATCGGACAAGCGCAGACCGGAACGGGAAAGACTGCGGCGTTTGGTATTCCTCTGATTGAAAAGGTAGATACGAAGAAGGATATGATTCAAGGTCTCGTCGTCGCTCCGACGCGTGAATTAGCCATTCAAGTATCGGAGGAGTTATATAAGATTGGATCTATCAAGCGTGTTCGTGTCTTACCGATTTATGGAGGACAGGACATTGAGCGACAAATTCGCGCTTTGAAAAAACGCCCACATATTATCGTTGGAACACCTGGAAGAATCATTGACCATATCAATCGGAGAACGCTACGCCTTGAACATGTGCATACCGTTGTATTAGATGAGGCGGACGAAATGTTGAATATGGGGTTCGTCGATGATATTGAAGCGATTTTAGGTCATGTGCCGACCGAAAGGCAGACACTTCTGTTCTCAGCGACGATGCCAGAACCAATTCGCCGTATTGCGGAGCGATTTATGAACAATCCGCAGCTTGTAAAAGTGAAGGCGAAAGAGATGACCGTTCCGAATATTGAACAATATTATTTAGAAATCCAAGAAAAGAAAAAATTTGATATTTTAACAAGGCTGTTGGATATTCAAGCGCCTGAATTGGCGATTGTGTTTGGCCGCACGAAACGCCGCGTTGATGAACTTGCTGAGGCGTTGAATTTAAGGGGCTATGCAGCGGAAGGAATTCATGGAGATTTAAGCCAAGCCAAACGTCTTTCAGTGCTTCGCAAATTCAAAGAAGGGTCCATTGAAATTTTAGTTGCGACCGATGTAGCGGCAAGAGGACTCGATATTTCTGGGGTCACGCACGTTTATAACTTCGATATTCCGCAGGATCCGGAAAGTTATGTGCATCGTATTGGCCGTACAGGACGTGCCGGAAAAACGGGGGTAGCAATGACGTTTGTAACCCCTCGCGAGATTGGCCAGCTTCATAATATTGAAAGAACGACAAAACGAAGAATGGAGCGCATGAGACCGCCAACACTCGACGAGGCGCTCGAAGGACAACAGCGCATTGCCATCGAGAAGCTGTTGTCGGTTGTAGAGAACGAAAATTTGTCATTTTATAAACGTGCTGCTGAAGAATTGTTAGAAGAGCATGATTCTGTTTCTCTTGTGGCAGCCTGCATTAAAATGCTTACAAAAGAACCTGACACGACGCCGGTCATGTTAACTGAAGAGCCGCCGCTTCCAGTGAAAAAAGAGAAGAAACGGATCAATCGAAAAAGCGGCCAAACAAAGGAAACAGCCCGAACCCGCCCATCGAAAAGCCGGCGTGTAGCGAGATAAAGAAAAAAACGATGCGAAGAGCATCGTTTTTTCTTTATTGCTAGCGTCCATAAAGCTTCGTACGAAAAGCGACGAACGGAGCTAAAATGGCCCCCCCTAAAAAGCCAAAAAAATGAGAGATAATGTTTGTATGAGTAGCGGTTAGTGTCATTATGAATCCGACAATTAATGCGGCGAAGATAATATGGGAGTAGTGCTGATTCATGATTTCGCGATGGAAAAAAACAAGGTAACTGTAAATGCCGAGCAGCCCGAAAATAGCTCCAGAAGCGCCAAGGTGGCTGTACATTGGAGGAGCGAGAAATAGAGTGGCCACGTTAGCCAACACTCCACTGCCCACATAGGCTACAAGAAACATCGATTTGCCGATGATCTTTTCTAAAGCAGGTCCAAATAGCGTGAGAGAAACGGAATTAACGATCATATGCCCTAGGTGAACATGCAAAAAAAGAGGGGTAACAAGTCTCCAATATTCACCTTGAAATATAGCCGCATTGAACCCAATCAACGTTTTTAATATATTGTTAGATAGCGGAGTAGGGATAGAGGATAAAAGAAAAAAAATAACATGAGCTACAATAATAGTTGAAACGACCGGATATAAGCGAAAAAATGTAGACGCATTTTCTGTACGGACAAACATACAACCGCTCCTCTTTCCGACTGCTTGTTTATTAAACTATATGTACAGGATAGAGAGGATAGAAGACCATGATTGTTGGAATTGGCATCGATATCGTGGAGTTGAAAAGAATTCAAACATTGATGGAACAAAATGAGAAGTTTATCCATCGTATTTTAACAGAAAAGGAAAAAAATATTTTTGATTCATTATCGTCGAATGTAAGAAAAGCTGAATTTTTAGCAGGAAGATTTGCTGTCAAAGAAGCATATGCCAAGGCGATTGGAACAGGGATTGGGAAACATTTGTCGTTTCAAGATATTGAAATTATTAACGACGAATACGGCAAACCTGTGGCTGCTGTGGCCTTAGGTGGGTGCCGCATTCACGTTTCCATTTCGCACAGTCGCGATTATGCAGTAGGCCAAGTAATTGTTGAACGCTTGTCATGCTAGTCTGCATATTCAACCAAGCTGTCTCATATATTGGTAGTGCAAAAAGGAGCGAGTCTCCTAACGTTGATATGAGGCAAAGGGGTTGAAAACATGAGGAAAAGTTTGTTTGGCGTATTGCTGGGCATCATTTTGCTTTTAGGATTAGCGGGATGCGGGACAAAATCACAGGGGGACGTAATCAAAGCGCTGGATGAGAAAATGGATGAAGTTTCGAGTTATCAAGCGAAAGCGAAATTGACTCTCAAAACGGGAACAGAACCACAAGTATACGATGTAGAAATTTGGTATAAACAGCCGCACTATTACCGCGTGAGCTTGAAAAACGCTGAAAAAAATCAAAACCAGATGATTTTGCGCAACGATGAAGGGGTATTCGTAATTACTCCAGCGTTAAACAAAAGTTTTCGTTTCCAAAGCGATTGGCCAAAAAACAGCAGCCAAGCCTATTTGTATGAATCTTTAGTAAAAGATATTTTAAGTGATAAGAAAGCAAGCTTTAAAGCGACAAAACAATACTATGTGTTTGAAACGAAAACAAATTATCCAAATAGTAAAGTGATTCCGAAGCAAGAGATCACGCTCAGCAAAAAAGATTTGTCGCCTATATCAGTAAAAGTAATGGACACAGATATGAATGCGCTATTGACGGTACAATTTTCGAAAATTGAATTTAATAAAAAATTCGATCAAGACGCATTCGATACAACGAAAAATATGACAGGTGCTCGCTTAGAAGTGCCGACAATGGCTAAAGAAGGAAACGCAGCCGCTGAAGTGATGTATCCGGTGAATTTACCGAAAGGTGTAGAACAATTGGATGAAAAAGAAGTGGCAACTGACAATGGCAAACGCATTATTATGACGTTTGGCGGTGAAAAATCATTTACGCTTATTCAAGAAAAAGCGCGCGTATTGCCAACGACAAGCACTTCTGTTCTGGTGAACGGCGAACCTGTGGATTTAGGATTTGCGGTTGGGGCTCTTACAGATCATTCACTCTCATGGTCGTACAAAGGTGTTGATTTTATGATTGCTTCCGACGATTTAACCAAGGATGAAATGGTGATGATTGCTCGTTCTGTACAGGGAAAATCGATCAAATAGAGAATTTGGGGCAGGCTCATTGATCAATAGAGCCTGTTTTTTTATCACTAATAAGAGGAGACTCCCGCCTTAAGGAGGGAAGCAAGTAGGTCAGAGAGGTTCAAGAGTTGACATGGAGAAGATAACGAACAATAATTTTTATATAAAAACTACAAGGAAGTGTATGATAATATGGTCGGTTCATTTCATCGCGATACTTGGGCTGAAATTGACTTAGATGCGATTTTTTATAACGTGGCCTCTCTAAGAGAGTTTTTAGATGATCGGACGGAAATTATGGCGGTTGTGAAAGCGAACGCGTATGGGCATGGTGATGTACAAGTAGCACAAACCGCGCTGGAGGCGGGGGCTTCCCATTTAGCTGTAGCATTTTTAGACGAGGCGCTTGCTTTGCGAAAAAAGGGGGTTACAGCTCCGATTTTAGTTTTAGGTGCTGTTCGGCCTGAAGATGTGGAGCTAGCGGCGCGGGAACGAATCGCGCTGACCGTCTTTCAAGTTGAATGGCTTGAAAGGGCGAAACAGTTATTTAAGGAAGAACTTCCGGTTTCTTTTCATCTCAAAATGGACACGGGGATGGGGCGGCTTGGAGTGAAGGAACAGGAAGAAGCAAAACGGATCGTTGCTATCATTGATGAGCATCCGCTATTTTCATTAGAGGGGGTTTATACCCATTTTGCAACGGCAGATGAGGTAAATACGGAATATTTCTCATTTCAATATCAGAATTTTTTGCGAATGCTTGATTGGCTTCCATATAAGCCGAAATGGATTCATTGTGGAAACAGCGCTACGAGCCTAAGGTTTCCAGATAAAGTATTCAATATTGTTCGCTTCGGGATTGCGATGTACGGTTTATCTCCTTCGCTTGAGATAAAGCCTCATTTACCATTTGCGTTGAAGGAAGCATTTTCCCTCCACAGTCGTGTAGTCCATGTAAAACGATTGTTGCCGGGAGAAAAAGTCAGCTATGGGGCGACTTATACGGCAAAGGATGAGGAGTGGGTCGGCACGGTTCCAATTGGCTATGCTGACGGCTGGATCCGGAAGTTGCAGAACTTTCAAGTACTAGTGGATGGGGTGAAGGTGCCGATTATTGGGCGGATATGCATGGATCAAATGATGATTCGTTTGCCTAAAAAAGTACCTGTAGGAACACAAGTAACGCTAATTGGGAGACAAGGCGGCGAGCAAGTGACCATTGATGATGTAGCTCAATATATTGGAACGATTAATTACGAGATCCCTTGTACAATAAGTTACCGGGTTCCCCGTATTTTTTTGAAAAAGAAGAGTATAATGGAAGTGAGAAATTTTGTTTTAGATGGCAACCGTTATGTATAAACAAAAATTTTTTTCAGACGATAATGTAAAGAAGAATGGAATTAACTTTGCATTGCTTTTATTTAATGGTATTATAAAATAGGAGCATTTTTCGAATATGGGAGCAACTAATTGGCTGCAGTTTCTTGGAGGTGTATGTTCGTGTCTGAATCTAGCGCGACAACGGAAATCGTCGTTCGCTTGCCTCAAGCATTATTGACTGAGTTAGATGGCCTTGTAAAACAAGAAAATGGTAATCGCAATGAACTCATTTACCAAGCGACAAAGATGTATATTCGTGAACGGAAAAAACGGCAAATTCGTGAGGCCATGAGACGCGGTTACATGGAGATGGCGAAAATTAATTTATCAATTGCATCGGAAGCGTTTCTTGCAGAATATGAGGCCGACCACACCGTTGAACGTTTAGTTAGCGGGGGGTAATGCTTTGATTGTGAAGCGTGGCGACGTTTATTTTGCGGATCTTTCCCCAGTAGTTGGCTCTGAACAGGGAGGCGTTCGCCCGGTATTAGTGATTCAAAACGATATCGGGAATCGCTTTAGTCCGACGGTCATTGTGGCGGCGATTACGGCGCAAATCCAGAAAGCAAAGTTGCCGACGCATGTGGAAATTGATGCGAAACGCTATGGATTTGAACGGGACTCCGTCATTCTTTTAGAACAAATTCGGACGATTGACAAACAACGGCTAACAGACAAGATTACGCATTTAGATGACGAAATGATGGATAAAGTGGATGAGGCACTTCAAATTAGCCTAGGACTCATTGACTTTTAACCCAAAGGAACAGATCATGTGCACTAGATTTGTTCATATTAGTAATGATATAAACGCTCGTTGGAAAATAGCTGCATTATTTGTAGCTATTTTTATTTTTTGTTAAAATAGCCATTATTACATAGTTGGGGGTTAGTTGATTTGGTCAAAACAGAATCACTTGTTCATATTATTGCGAAGGAACTGCAACTCTCTCCGCAGCAGGTTAACAATGTGATTTCCCTTTCTGAGGAAGGCAATACAGTTCCGTTTATTGCCCGTTATCGAAAAGAATTAACAGGCGCTTTAGATGAGGTGCAAATTCGCGACATACTCGAAAAATGGAATTACCTGCAAAATTTAGAGCAGCGGAAAGAAGAGGTGTTGCGCCTTATTGAAGAGCAAGGGAAGCTGACAGATGATCTAAAAGCGGAGATCAAGAAAGCAACAAAATTGCAGCAAGTGGAAGATTTATATCGCCCTTATAGGCAAAAGCGCCGCACAAAGGCAACGATCGCGAAGGAAAAAGGGTTAGAACCGTTAGCGGAGTGGCTGCTTACATGTCCGATGGATCCATCGCCGGAAGAAAAAGCGGCACAATTTATCGACGAGGAAAAAGGAGTGCAAACTGCCAATGAAGCGCTTCAAGGGGCGAAAGATATCATAGCTGAGCAAATTTCAGATAACGCTTCGATTCGCCAGTGGATTCGGGCATGTACATGGAAAAAAGGAATTATCACATCCTCTGGAAAGGAAATTGAGAAGGACGAGAAGAATGTGTACGAAATGTACTACGAGTATGAAGAACCGATTCATAAAATCGTCCCGCACCGCATTCTAGCACTTAACCGCGGTGAAAAAGACAACGTGCTTCGCGTAGCGATTCAGGCGCCGGTTGAGGAGATTATCAGCTATATAAAAACGAAAATAGTGACGAATTCACAATCTCCGGCAACTTCCTATTTGTTCGAAGCGGTTGAGGACAGTTATAAACGTTTAATTGAACCTTCGATCGAGCGAGATATTCGCAATGAATTAACAGAGAAAGCTGAAGAAAGAGCGATTCATATTTTCGCTGAGAATTTACGTAATCTGCTATTGCAGCCGCCGTTAAAAGGAAAGATCGTTCTCGGCGTGGACCCAGCGTATCGGACAGGATGCAAGTTGGCTGTTGTAGATGAGACGGGAAGGTTATTAAAAATTGATGTTATTTACCCTCATCCTCCTCAGGCGCGATTGGATGAGGCGCGGGAGAAATTTTTGCGTTTGGTACAAGAGTATAGGGTGCAAATGATTGCCATAGGCAATGGCACAGCGTCGCGAGAAACAGAACAATTTGTTGCGGATACTTTAAAGCAGCTTCCGCAAGATGTGTTTTATATCATTGTCAACGAAGCAGGGGCCAGTGTATATTCCGCATCCGATTTGGCGCGAAAAGAGTTTCCAGACCTTCAGGTAGAGGAGCGGAGTGCGGTTTCCATCGCCCGACGTGTACAAGATCCCCTTGCCGAATTAGTAAAAATTGATCCAAAATCCGTTGGTGTCGGTCAATATCAGCATGATGTTTCACAAAAAAAATTAGAAGAATCACTTCGTTTTGTTGTCGAAACAGTTGTCAACCAAGTTGGTGTCAATGTCAACACTGCCTCTGTTTCTCTCTTGCAGTACGTATCAGGATTGTCGAAATCCGTTTCCGAAAATATTGTTAAAAGAAGAGAAGAGCAAGGAAAATTTAAAAACCGAAATGAGCTAAAATCCATTCCGCGTCTAGGGGCTAAAACATACGAGCAGTGCATCGGCTTTTTACGGATTATAGATGGTGATGAACCGTTAGACCGAACACCGATTCATCCTGAACGTTACGAAGAAGTGAAAAAGCTGTTGAAGCAAGTCGGTTTTACGACAGCTGATATTGGAACTGATTCGCTTCGTGAGTTTTTACAGACGATATCGATTAAAGATACAGCGGAAACGCTTGGTATCGGTGAGTTAACATTAAAGGATATTGTGGATGCTTTAATTCGTCCGGAACGAGACCCGCGTGATGAATTGCCAAAGCCATTATTACGAAAAGATATATTAAAAATGGAAGATTTGCAAAAAGGAATGGAATTAGAGGGAACGGTGCGCAATGTTGTGGACTTTGGCGTTTTTGTTGATATCGGTGTCAAGCAAGATGGACTTGTGCATATTTCTAAGTTAAGCAAACAATATGTACGGCACCCGCTCGATGTTGTATCAGTTGGAGATGTTGTAAAGGTATGGGTAGAGAATGTAGATGCAGCGAAAGGCAGAATTTCATTATCGATGCTTCCGCCGCAAGAGTAAAAACACTGCTTTTATGAGCAGTGTTTTTTTTGATAAAAAAACCAGCATTGGTTTAACAGCTTAATTTGATAGCGATTTTTTTCGTAATAAGCACGGCGCATTTGGTTTTTTAGCCAAGTTGGCATCAAAAGTACCCCCTCCATTTTGAAAAAGGTAGTATATAATGTATGTATAGGGAAGTCGTCCTGTGTCAGAAAAGGTGGGGAGTATGGAGCAAAATGAACTACAAAAGCTAGTAGAGCAAGTATCTTTACAGTTTTTTCAAAAGCCATTCCAGCATAAAGCGTTATTTAACCCGCGTTTACGAACAACGGGAGGCCGCTATTTACTGAGATCCCATAATATCGAGATTAATCCGAAGTACTATGAGGCATTTGGAGAAGAGGAGCTTATCTCGATTATTAAACATGAACTGTGCCATTATCATTTGCATTTAGAAGGGAAAGGATATCGACATCGCGATAATGATTTTCGAGCATTATTGCATCGAGTGCAGGCGCCTCGTTACTGCCGTCCTCTGCCCAACCAGAATCGACAAGCGGTAAGTGCTCATTATCTGTATGCGTGCCTTCAGTGCGGGTTAGTATATGAACGTAAAAGGAAAATGAATACACAACGATATGTTTGCGGAAAGTGTCATGGAAAGTTGAGAATGATTAAAACAAACAGAGAGAGTTGAGTTTAGTTTCAAGGAAGGGGGCGTTATAATTTCCTTTAAATGTTTTATAAAATATTTTTGAAATACAATGTTGACATATTTAATATATGTATGTTAAATTATAAAAGCCGTCGCTGATAGACGATAACAAAAGAAAATTGAAAAAAAGAAAAAGACGTTGACAATCAATAAATCCATCGCTATAATGAAAAACGTCAGAAGTATGATAAATATGGTAATAATATTTATTCCGCAATAGCTCAGCGGTAGAGCAACCGGCTGTTAACCGGTAGGTCGTAGGTTCGAATCCTACTTGCGGAGCCATTGGAGAAGTACCCAAGTGGCTGAAGGGGACGGTTTGCTAAACCGTTAGGTCGCGTTTTTGCGGCGCGCGGGTTCAAATCCCGCCTTCTCCGCCACTTCGATATATTATGGTGTGGCCCGTTGGTCAAGTGGTTAAGACACCGCCCTTTCACGGCGGTAACACGGGTTCGAATCCCGTACGGGTCATCGATTTATCTGTTTATCGGGAGGCGATGGGAATGTTTCGAAACATCACCTCCCGTTTTGTTCGGGTAAGGAGGATTAGCTCAGCTGGGAGAGCACTTGCCTTACAAGCAAGGGGTCGGCGGTTCGATCCCGTCATCCTCCATTTACAACCATTGTTTGGTCCCGTAGTGTAGTGGTTAACATGCCTGCCTGTCACGCAGGAGATCGCGGGTTCGAGTCCCGTCGGGACCGCCATATAATTGCTTTGATTTTACTTGATATCGTTGGTTTGTATTGATGGGCTATAGCCAAGCGGTAAGGCAACGGACTTTGACTCCGTGATGCGCTGGTTCGAATCCAGCTAGCCCAGCCATGTGGTATGAGCCATTAGCTCAGCAGGTAGAGCACGATCGAAACATCTTCTTCGATCAAACTACAGCGTACCGCTCGAACAACCACTTGAACGAGCATTCTGAGAGCGGGACGTCAGGCAATTAACAAGCTTTAATTGCTTAGGATTTTACTTGCAACTTTAAAATGAGCCATTAGCTCAGTAGGTAGAGCATCTGACTTTTAATCAGAGGGTCGGAGGTTCGAGTCCTCCATGGCTCACTTTTGCGGGTGTGGCGGAATTGGCAGACGCACCAGACTTAGGATCTGGCGCCTTACGGCGTGGGGGTTCAAGTCCCTCCACCCGCACCATATTAACCAGATGTCATGCGGTCGTGGCGGAATGGCAGACGCGCTAGGTTGAGGGCCTAGTGGGGGCAACCCCGTGGAGGTTCAAGTCCTCTCGGCCGCATACGAAATAAAAAAGTTGACATCGATATTGTGTATGTGTTATATTAAAAGATGTCTTTGTTTTGCGCTCGTAGCTCAATTGGATAGAGCATCTGACTACGGATCAGAAGGTTAGGGGTTCGAATCCTCTCGAGCGCGCCATGAAGACGGGAAGTAGCTCAGCTTGGTAGAGCACATGGTTTGGGACCATGGGGTCGCAGGTTCGAATCCTGTCTTCCCGATTATTTAAAAATGATATATGCGGGTGTAGTTTAGTGGTAAAACCTCAGCCTTCCAAGCTGATGTCGTGGGTTCGATTCCCATCACCCGCTCCAACTAGTAATTAATATTTGATGTTCTTTGAAAACTGAACAAAACGAAGCGTCCACGTCAATAATGATTGAGTATGGAAATAGAACTTTCTTTGGAGAGTTTGATCCTGGCTCAGGACGAACGCTGGCGGCGTGCCTAATACATGCAAGTCGAGCGGACTAAAAGGGGCTTGCTCCTTTTAGTTAGCGGCGGACGGGTGAGTAACACGTGGGCAACCTGCCCGTAAGATCGGGATAACTTCGGGAAACCGGAGCTAATACCGGATAACACCGAAGACCGCATGGTCTTTGGTTGAAAGGCGGCTTT
>NZ_JHVN01000021.1 GCF_000620165.1 Anoxybacillus tepidamans PS2 | reverse complement strand
CTCCTTCAAAACGTCGAAACCCCGACCAAACGATACACGCCTAATCGAAATTCCCCCATGAATCAGTTCCCGAATGTGCGCAGTAGCTGAGTAAAATTCCTCTGTTAAAAAACTGCATCATATCCCATTATTGACAAGGATACAAAATCTATACAGAGAAATTAAACACGGCGACGTTTTGGCGGACGGCATCCATTATGTGGAACAGGAGTAACGTCTTTAATTGCTGTGATTTCTAATCCTGCAGCTTGAAGTGCACGGATAGCAGCCTCACGACCAGCGCCAGGACCTTTTACGTTTACTTCAACAGTTTTCATGCCATGCTCCATTGAAGCTTTAGCAGCTGCTTCTGCAGCCATTTGCGCCGCAAATGGAGTAGATTTACGAGAACCTTTGAAACCTAATGCACCAGCACTTGACCAAGAGATTGCATTGCCATGAACATCAGTAATTGTCACGATTGTATTGTTAAATGTAGAACGAATATGAGCAATACCTGATTCAATATTCTTTTTCACGCGACGTTTGCGTGTATTTGTTTTACGTGCCATTCGTTCATGTACCTCCTTTGCTTAATTATTTTTTCTTGTTCGCTACTGTACGGCGCGGACCTTTACGTGTGCGAGCGTTGTTTTTCGTATTTTGACCACGCACTGGTAAGCCACGACGGTGACGAAGACCACGATAGCAGCCAATTTCCATAAGACGTTTGATATTTAAAGATACTTCACGACGAAGATCGCCTTCTACTTTCAAGCGGTCAACGATTTCACGAATTTTTCCTAACTCTTCCTCTGTTAAGTCACGAACGCGAGTGTCTTCAGAAACACCTGCTTCAGCAAGAATTTTTTGCGCAGTTGGCTTACCGATACCATAAATGTATGTTAAAGAAATTACTACACGCTTTTCACGAGGAATATCTACACCTGCAATACGTGCCATGATTTGTACACCTCCTTAAAAATTACCCTTGTTTTTGTTTATGTTTTGGGTTTTCACAAATAACCATAACTTTTCCTCGTCTGCGAATAACTTTGCATTTTTCGCAAATCGGCTTCACTGATGGTCTTACTTTCATGATCTTTACCTCCTTATTCATGCGGAGTACTCATTATTTATAACGATACGTAATTCTGCCGCGAGTTAAGTCGTACGGAGATAATTCTACCGTAACTTTATCTCCAGGTAAAATACGAATGAAGTGCATGCGGATTTTACCGGAAACATGTGCTAAAACCGTATGACCATTTTCCAACTCTACTTTAAACATCGCGTTCGGCAATGTTTCAACAACTGTTCCTTCCACTTCAATTACATCGTCCTTCGCCATGGATCGGCTCTCCCTTCTTCGAATCAGTAACATATTCTTTAGCAAATTTCGTTAACGCATAACGCAATTTGCCGTTTGTCACACGACCAGTTTCAATAATGCTGTTTTGCACTTCCAAAGAAATATAGTCTAGCAACTTTAAATGCTGGACATTTTTCAGTTTTGGAAAGTTAAATTTCCGCCTACTTCCATCAGCAAGCAGAACAAATCGCTCATCAACGATTCCAATAATGACAGCATATTGCCCTGCTTCTCGACCATGTGTAATCAACACGATTTGTCCGATTTGGCATAGTGAGCCTGCATGCAATGATTTCATCACCTTCGATTAGAGGGTAGTTAAAATTTCATAGCCGGTCTCTGTAATGGCGATTGTATGCTCAAAATGAGCGCACATTTTTCCGTCGACTGTTACAACTGTCCAATCATCCTCAAGTGTTCTTACATAACGGCTTCCCGCATTCACCATTGGCTCAATACATAAAACCATTCCTGGTTTTAACCTTGGCCCTTTATTTGGCGGACCATAATGTGGTATTTGCGGGTCTTCATGTAAGTTTTGACCAATTCCATGCCCGACATACTCGCGGACAATTGAAAAGTTATATGATTCTACATACGTTTGAATTGCATGGGAAATATTCGATAACCGAGCTCCTGGCTTCGCTTCTTGCAATCCTTTATATAAAGATTGCTCCGTTACTTCAAGAAGCTTTTTCGTTTCCTCAGCAATATTACCGACCGGATACGTCCAAGCTGAATCCGCATGGTAGCCATTATACTGAGCTCCAATATCAATACTAATAATATCGCCTTCTTTTAAGATACGGTCACCCGGAATACCATGAACAAGTTGTTCATTGACAGAAGCGCAAATGCTGCCCGGAAACCCGTTGTACCCTTTAAAAGAAGGGATCGCACCATGCTGGCGAATCACCGTTTCAGCAATATGATCAAGTTCTTTCGTTGTAATTCCCGGTTTTACATGTTTCTGAAGCTCTAAATGAGTAAGGGCAACAATTCGCCCAGCTTCACGCATAATCTCAATTTCGCGAGGGGTTTTACAAATAATCATTACTGTAGGCCCCCAAGCAATTCGCAAATATCAGCAAATACTACTTCAATTGGTTGCTGTCCATCAACGTTGCGTAAGTACCCTTTCGCGCTATAAAAATCAAGCAACGGCTGTGTTTGCTTCATATTGACTTCCAAACGGTTGCCAACCGTCTCTTCATTGTCATCTGCACGCTGGTAAAGCTCACCGCCACATTTATCACAAACACCTGGACGAGCAGGCGGATTAAACACAAGATGATATGTGGCACCACAATCTTTACAAATACGTCTTCCGGTTAAACGTTCCATTAAAATTTCCTTATCGACTTGAATGTTAATTACATAGTCGATAGAACGGCCAAGCTCAGCAAGCATGTTTTCTAATGCTTCTGCTTGAGCCACTGTTCGTGGGAACCCATCAAGCAAAAATCCTTTTTGGCAATCGTCTTTGCTTAAGCGTTCACGAACGATGCCAATGGTGACTTCATCTGGTACAAGATCGCCGCGGTCTATATATGCCTTAGCCTGTAATCCCAATGGTGTACCTTCCTTGATAGCAGCCCGGAACATATCTCCAGTCGAAATATGAGGAATCCCATACTTATCTACAATTTTTTCCGCTTGAGTACCTTTTCCGGCACCCGGCAACCCCATTAAAACTAAGTTCATGATAGTTCCCCCTCAGTTCCAAATGAGGTAGAGGGAATTGGCTTCCCCGAACCTCTTACTTGATAAAACCTTTGTAATGCCGTTTCACTAATTGGCTTTCAAGCTGCTTCATTGTTTCAAGCGCAACACCGACGACGATCAGCAAGCTTGTTCCACCAATTCGGGCCGACTGCGGCACATTAGCAAACTTAACAAAGAACACAGGAAGAATAGCGATTACTGCTAAGAATATTGAACCGACAAATGTTAACCGATAAAGAATTTTTGTAACGTATTCTTGCGTGTTTCTTCCTGGACGAATACCCGGAATGTAGCCGCCTTGTTTTTTCAGATTATCCGCCATTTGTTCTGGATTCACTTGAACAAAGGCATAGAAATACGTAAAGGCGACAATCAGTGCCACGTATATAATCATACCAACTGGTTGTGTATAATCAAACGTTTTCTTAATCCATAATGTTACATCATTCGAACCAAAAAACGATGCAATTGTCGGTGGTGCAACAATAAACGACACCGCAAAGATAACCGGGATCACTCCCGCTGGGTTTACCTTTAAAGGCAAATGAGTAGAGTGACCGCCTACCGGACTGCGTCCCTCTAATCGTTTCGCATATTGAATCGGAATTTTTCTAAACGCCTGTTGGATATAGATAACTCCAACAATTACCGCAATCACAGCTAAAAAGATAAGAAGAACCGTTACAATTCTTAAAAATAGCTGATCACCAGCGTCCTCAAATTGCTGGGCATAAATTTGGTTAAGGGTGGATGGGATCCCTGAAACAATACCGGCAAAGATAATAATCGAAATTCCGTTTCCTACACCTTTTGCCGTAATTTGCTCCCCTAGCCACATTAAAAATGCCGTTCCCGCAGTCAATACAACAGCGATGAGCAAATATGTCGGTATGCCTGGGTTTTTAATTAACACTCCACCTGTCATATTATTAAAGCCATATGACATTCCAAATGCCTCGATTAAACCGAGCACAATGGTAAAGTAGCGGGTAAACTGAGCTAATTTACGCCGTCCAACTTCTCCTTGTTTGGACCACTCCGTAAATTTAGGAACAACATCCATCTGTAGCAACTGCACGATGATGGATGCTGTAATGTAAGGCATAACCCCCATAGCGAAAATGGAGAAGTTTTTTAAAGCCCCTCCTCCAAATGTATTGAGAACGCCGAACACATTTAACTGGTCTTGCACTTTCAACACATCTGCGTTCACATTAGGAACCGGAATAAAGGTTCCAATACGAAACACAATGAGCATAAGGAGGGTAAACAGAATTTTTTTTCTTATGTCACCCACGCGCATAAAATTGGAGATTGTTCGAAACATTAAATCACCTCAGTTTTACCGCCAGCAGCTTCAATCGCTTCTTTCGCAGCAGAGGAGAATTTATGTGCTTTTACAGTCAATTTTTTCTCGATTTGACCGTTGCCTAAAATTTTTACACCAGCTTTTAATTTACTGATGACACCTGTTTCTAGTAAAAGTTCAGGTGTTACCTCTGTACCGTCCTCAAAACGGTTCAACGCCTCAAGATTCACGATCGCATATTCTTTGCGATTGATGTTTGTGAAACCACGTTTTGGAAGACGACGGAATAAAGGAGTTTGACCGCCCTCAAAACCGATTCTTACACCGCCACCTGAACGAGCGTTTTGTCCTTTATGACCTCTACCAGACGTTTTACCGTTACCTGAACCGATACCACGACCCACACGATTGCGCTCTTTGCGGGATCCTGGTGCTGGTTGTAATTCATGAAGTTTCATCGCGAGGCACCTCCTTATATAATTATTGTTCTAATTCTTCTACTTTTACAAGATGTGACACTTTATTGACCATTCCGCGAATCGCTGGATTGTCGTTATGAACCACTGTTTGATGTAATTTTCTTAAACCTAAAGTTTTAACCGTTACGCGCTGATCTTCAGGACGACCGATCACGCTGCGAGTGAGGGTAATCGCTAATTTTTTTGCCATTGTATTTCCCTCCTTATCCTAACAGTTCCTCAACTGTTTTACCGCGCAATTTTGCAACATCTTCTGCACGTTTTAATTGTTTTAAGCCGTCAATTGTTGCACGTACCATGTTGATTGGTGTGTTAGAGCCAATTGATTTTGATAAAATGTCGCTAACACCCGCTAACTCCAACACAGCACGCGCAGGACCACCAGCGATAACTCCTGTACCTTCAGAAGCTGGCTTTAAGATAATTTCACCTGCACCAAAGTGACCTACTACTTCGTGAGGGATTGTTGTACCAACAATCGGTACAGTAATTAAGTTTTTCTTAGCATCCTCGATTGCTTTGCGAATCGCATCTGGAACCTCTTGAGCCTTTCCAGTTCCAAATCCGACATGACCGTTCTTGTCACCAACAACAACTAGAGCAGCGAAACGGAATCGACGTCCACCTTTTACTACTTTTGCTACGCGGTTAACGGCAACAACGCGTTCTTCAAGTTCAAGTTTATTTGGATCAATGCGACGCATCTTTGTCCCTCCTTTATGATTAGAATTCTAAACCAGCTTCACGAGCAGCGTCCGCAAGTGCTTTAACACGACCATGATATAAATATCCGCCGCGGTCAAATACTACGCTCTTAATGCCTTTTTCTAATGCGCGTTTTGCAACTAGCTCGCCCACTTTTTGAGCTGCTTCCACATTTCCAGTCGAATCCAAACCAAACTCTTTATCTAGTGTAGAAGCACTAACAAGTGTTACTGCTTTTACATCATCGATAATTTGCGCATAAATGTGCTTGTTAGAACGGAACACATTTAAGCGTGGACGTTCAGCAGTTCCGAATACTTTTCTACGAACACGAGCGTGTCTTTTTTTACGAACTGCATTTTTATCAAGCTTAGTGATCATTTCCGTCACTCCTTTCATTTACCTAAGCAGCATTATTTCTTACCTGTTTTGCCTTCTTTGCGACGTACAACTTCGCCCTCGTAACGGATACCTTTTCCTTTGTATGGTTCTGGCGCACGTACCGCACGAATATTTGCCGCTAATTCACCAACACGTTGTTTGTCCGTACCTTTAACAACAATTTTTGTTTGTGAAGGCACTTCGATTTCAAGGCCTTCTTCTGGCTCAATTTCAACCGGATGAGAATAACCGACGCTAAGCACCAATTTTTTACCTTGTTTAGAAGCACGGTAACCGACCCCTACTAATTCAAGGGCTTTCTCATATCCTTTTGAAACTCCCTCAACCATGTTTGCAAGTAAGCTGCGAGTTGTTCCATGAAGTGTACGATGTTCTTTCTCATCGCTTGGACGAGAAACTGTTAGAACATTGCCTTCCAACGCAATTGTCATATCAGGATGGAAAGTACGAGTAAGTTCGCCTTTCGGTCCTTTTACTGTAACTGTGCTGCCGTTGATTGTTACTGTTACACCAGCTGGGATTTCAATTGGTTTTTTACCAACACGTGACATACTTGACACCTCCATTCTTAAAAAGACTAATTACCAGATGTATGCTAACACTTCGCCGCCAGTTCCTTTTTGACGAGCTTCCTTATCCGTTAAAATTCCTTGAGACGTAGAAAGGATTGCAATACCTAAACCGTTCAATACACGAGGTACTTCATTTGCTTTCGCATAAACGCGCAAACCAGGTTTGCTGATACGTTTAAGGCCTGTAATAACGCGCTCATTATTTGGACCGTATTTCAAGAAAATACGGAGGATACCTTGTTTGTTATCTTCAATGTATTCGACATCACGAATGAAACCTTCGCGTTTTAGAATTTCTGCGATTTCTTTTTTCATTTTAGAAGCAGGAACTTCTAGTTTCTCGTGACGTACCATGTTCGCATTACGAATGCGAGTAAGCATATCTGCAATTGGATCTGTCATCACCATTATGTTTTACCTCCTTCCCAATTCACGGGTTCATTACCAGCTTGCTTTTTTCACACCAGGAATTTGACCTTTATACGCTAATTCACGGAAACAAATACGGCAAAGTTTAAATTTGCGATACACAGAGTGTGGACGTCCGCAACGCTCGCAACGAGTGTACGCTTGTACTTTAAACTTTGGCGTGCGTTTTTGTTTCGCGATCATCGATTTCTTAGCCACATTTTCGCCTCCCTCTTTTTACGATTGGGATTCATTATTTTTGGAACGGCATACCGAGCAATGCTAATAACTCGCGAGCTTCTTCGTCAGTGTTCGCTGTTGTAACAATTACGATATCCATACCGCGCACTTTGTTCACTTTATCATAGTCGATTTCAGGGAAAATAAGCTGTTCTTTAATCCCTAATGTATAGTTACCGCGACCGTCAAACGATTTTTTCGATACGCCACGGAAGTCACGCACACGTGGAAGAGATACAGAGATTAATTTATCTAAAAATTCATACATGCGCTCTCCACGCAATGTTACTTTTGCACCAATAGGCATACCTTCACGCAGACGGAACCCAGCGATAGATTTTTTCGCACGAGTTACCACAGGTTTTTGACCAGAAATTAGGGCTAACTCTTCAACAGCGTTATCTAAAGCTTTGGCGTTTTGTACCGCATCACCAACACCCATGTTGATGACGATTTTCTCGATTTTTGGAACTTGCATTACAGATTTATAGTTAAACTTGCTCATAAGAGCAGGTGAAACTTCTTTTAGATATTTTTCTTTTAGGCGGTTCATGTAAGTACCTCCTTTCTCACATCACGATTATTTGTCTAAAACTTCACCAGATTTTTTCGCGTAACGTACTTTTTTACCATCTACTAATTTATAACCTACGCGAGTTGGAGTTCCTGTTTTAGGATCTAAAGGCATAACGTTTGAAACATGAATTGGCGCCTCTTTGCTAATAATACCGCCTTGAGGGTTCGCTTGAGATGGTTTTGCGTGTTTTTTAACGATGTTTACACCTTCTACAAGCACTCGGTTCTTTTTCGGGAATGCTGCAAGAACAACGCCTTGTTTTCCTTTATCTTTACCAGAGATTACTTGTACTTTATCACCTTTTTTTACATGCATCGTAGTTCGCACCTCCTTGAAAGGCTTTTCCATTTCGTTAGATCACTTCTGGAGCTAGAGAAACGATTTTCATAAAGTCTTTTTCGCGTAATTCACGCGCAACCGGTCCGAAAATACGAGTTCCGCGTGGGCTTTTGTCGTCACGAATGATGACGCATGCGTTCTCATCAAAACGAATGTAGGAGCCGTCTGTACGACGTACACCGCGTTTAGTGCGGACAACAACCGCTTTTACGACTTGACCTTTTTTAACAACGCCACCTGGTGTTGCGTCCTTAACTGTCGCCACTACTACATCACCAATGTTCGCATAGCGACGGCCTGAGCCACCTAATACTTTAATAACAAGCACTTCACGCGCACCAGAGTTATCAGCAACTTTCATACGAGTTTCTTGTTGAATCATTTACGAAACCTCCCTTCGGAATTATATCAATCATCCGAACAAATTCATTAAAGAATAACTGCTTTTTCTACTACTTCTACAAGACGGAAACGTTTTGTTGCAGAAAGAGGGCGAGTTTCCATGATTTTCACGATGTCGCCAACTTTTGCTACGTTGTTTTCGTCATGAGCCTTATATTTTTTAGAGTACTTAACACGCTTTCCATAAAGCGGATGCTTTTTGTAAGTCTCTACAAGAACCGTAATCGTTTTGTCCATTTTGTCAGACACAACACGGCCAACGTATACTTTGCGTTGATTGCGTTCACTCATGCCGCGAACCTCCTCTCAAGCGTTTATTTATTAGCAGCGATCTCTCTTTCGCGAACAATCGTTTTCATGCGAGCAATAGATTTGCGCACTTCACGAATGCGAGCTGTGTTTTCTAATTGACCTGTCGCTAATTGGAAGCGAAGGTTAAACAATTCCTCTTTTAAAGATTTAATTTTTTGTTCAATCTCGGCAGTGGTAAGGTCACGGATTTCTTTAGTTTTCATTCAGATTCACCACCAATTTCTTCACGTTTTACAAACTTACATTTAATCGGAAGTTTATGAGAAGCAAGACGCAATGCTTCACGTGCCACTTCTTCAGAAACACCGGCAATTTCGAACATTACTTTTCCAGGCTTTACAACCGCTACCCAACCTTCTGGAGCACCTTTACCGGAACCCATGCGCACTTCTAGAGGTTTCGCAGTATAAGGTTTTGAAGGGAAGATTTTGATCCAAACTTTACCGCCACGTCTCATATAACGAGTCATCGCACGACGAGCAGCCTCGATTTGACGGTTTGTAATCCATGCAGACTCTAATGCTTGTAATCCGTATTCACCGAAATGCACTTCTGTGCCGCCTTTTGCACGACCTTTCATGCGTCCGCGATGTTCACGACGGAATTTTACGCGTTTTGGCATTAACATGATTAATTTCCTCCTTCCTCAGTTTTCTTTTTCGCAGGAAGGACCTCTCCACGATAAATCCATACTTTCACACCGATTTTTCCATATGTTGTATCTGCTTCTGCTGTCGCATAATCGATGTCAGCGCGAAGAGTGTGGAGTGGAACTGTTCCTTCACTATAGTGTTCAGAACGAGCGATATCGGCACCGCCTAAACGACCAGATACCATTGTTTTAATTCCTTTTGCACCAGCGCGCATTGTACGCTGAATCGCTTGTTTTTGTGCACGGCGGAATGATACGCGGTTTTCAATTTGACGCGCGATGTTTTCCGCTACTAATTTCGCATCTAGATCCGGTTTTTTAATTTCTAAAATGTTAATATGAACACGTTTCCCAGTTAATTGGCTAAGAGCTTTACGAAGCGCTTCAACTTCTGTACCGCCTTTACCAATAACCATACCAGGTTTTGCTGTATGGATTGTGATGTTGACGCGGTTTGCTGCACGCTCAATTTCTACTTTAGAAACTGCCGCATCACTTAAACGTTTCGTGATGTACTCACGTACTTTAAGGTCTTCATGTAAAAGATCTGCATAGTCTTTTTCCGCATACCATCTTGATTCCCAATCACGGATAATACCGATGCGAAGACCGACTGGATTCACCTTTTGACCCACTGATTATCCCTCCTTCTTTTCTGAAACAACGATTGTAATGTGGCTCGTACGTTTGTTAATCGCGCTGGCACGTCCCATCGCGCGAGGGCGGAAACGTTTCAACGTTGGACCTTCATCAACGTATGCTTGCGTAATCACTAAGTTGTTAACATCCATATCGTAGTTGTGCTCTGCGTTTGCTACAGCAGATTTTAGTACTTTCTCGATAATTGGAGAAGCAGCTTTTGGAGTGTGGCGAAGAATTGCTACTGCTTCACCTACTTGCTTTCCTCGAATTAAATCAATCACTAAGCGAGCTTTACGAGGAGCAATACGAACCGTTCTTGCAACAGCTTTAGCTTGCATAAATTAAGCCTCCTCTCATATTAACGTCTTGTCTTCTTGTCATCAGCAGCATGACCTTTGTATGTGCGTGTTGGCGCGAATTCGCCAAGTTTGTGTCCTACCATATCCTCTGTGATATACACTGGCACATGTTTGCGACCGTCATATACTGCAATCGTATGACCAATGAATTGTGGGAAAATTGTTGAACGACGAGACCACGTTTTAATAACTTGTTTTTGTCCTGTCTCATTTAATTTTTCGATTTTTTTCATTAAATGATCATCACAGAAAGGACCCTTTTTTAAGCTGCGACCCATAAATGAACCTCCCTTCGTGATTGTTCTACGGTTCTTAAGAACCGTAGTTCAACCCCGTTATTTTTTACGACGACGTACAATAAATTTATCAGATTTATTTTTCTTCTTACGAGTCTTGAATCCAAGAGTTGGTTTGCCCCATGGAGTCATTGGAGATTTACGTCCGATTGGTGCTTTACCTTCACCACCACCATGTGGGTGATCCACTGGGTTCATAACAGAACCGCGAACTGTCGGACGAATACCTAACCAGCGAGCACGTCCTGCTTTACCAATGTTAACAAGCTCATGTTGCTCGTTTCCTACTTGACCAATTGTAGCGCGGCAAGTTCCTAAAATCATGCGAACTTCGCCAGAAGCTAAACGAACAAGTACGTATTTTCCTTCTTTACCAAGCACTTGTGCAGATGTACCAGCAGAGCGAACAAGCTGTCCACCTTTACCAGGCTTCAATTCAATGTTGTGTACTAGAGTACCAACAGGAATATTTGCAAGTGGTAATGCGTTACCTACTTTAATATCCGCATCTGGACCAGACATGATTTCCATGCCCACTTCCAAGTTTTTAGGAGCGAGGATATAGCGTTTTTCACCATCTAAATAATGAATCAACGCAATATTCGCTGAACGGTTTGGATCGTACTCGATTGTAGCAACGCGTCCTGGAATACCATCTTTGTCGCGTTTGAAATCGATGATACGATATTGACGTTTATGACCGCCACCTTGGTGACGAACCGTCAATTTACCTTGGTTGTTGCGACCACCTTTTTTCTTTAAAGGCGCAAGCAATGATTTCTCTGGCTTGTCAGTTGTGATTTCTGAGAAATCAAGAACTGTCATGCCACGGCGACCGTTTGACGTTGGTTTGTATTTTTTAATCGCCATGTCGGTTTCCCTCCTTCTCTTTTAAACTTATGCTTCAAATAGTTCGATCTCTTTGCTGTCCGGTGTTAGTGTAACAATCGCTTTGCGACGGCGGTTAGTAAGACCGCTGTAGCGACCAACGCGCTTAAACTTTCCTTTATAGTTCATAATGTTCACTTTTTCAACCTTTACACCGAAAATAGCTTCAACAGCGTCTTTTACTTCTGTTTTGTTCGCCTTCACGTCAACTTCAAATGTATATTTTTTTTGTGCTAACAAATTCATTGAGTTTTCAGTGATAACGGGGCGCTTAATAATATCGCGAGGATCTTTCATTATGCAAGCACCTCCTCTACTTTTTCCACGGCAGCTTTCGTAATAACAAGCTTATCGTGGTTTAGAACATCAAGCACGTTAATTCCGTTTGCAGTAACAACTGTTACTCCTGGAATATTGCGCGCAGACAACATAACGTTTTCGTTCACGTCTGCTGTCACGATTAAAGCTTTGCGATCAACAGAAAGGCTGCTTAAAATTTTCACCATTTCTTTTGTTTTTGGTGCTTCAAGAGCTAAGTTATCTAATACAACAATGTTATTTTCAAGAACTTTTGAAGATAAAGCCGATTTAATCGCTAAACGGCGAACCTTTTTCGGTAGTTTGTAGCTGTAGCTGCGTGGAACTGGTCCGAATACAGTACCACCACCGCGCCATTGTGGAGCACGAATAGAACCTTGACGCGCGCGTCCAGTTCCTTTTTGACGCCATGGTTTACGGCCACCGCCGCTTACTTCAGCACGATTTTTTGTTTTATGCGTTCCTTGACGCAAAGAAGCGCGTTGCATAATTACTGCTTCAAATAAAACATGTTTATTTGGCTCAATACCAAATACGGAATCGCTTAATTCGATTTCTCCAACAGTTGCTCCGTTTTGGTTGTACAATGCTACTTTTGGCATTGGATAATTCCTCCTTTCTTAGAAAAGTTATTTCACTTTTACTTTAACCGCACTTTTGATGACAACGAGTCCTTTATTTGGACCAGGTACATTTCCTTTAACAAGAAGCAAGTTGCGTTCCGCATCTACTTTTACAATCTTTAAGTTTTGAACAGTTACGCGTTCTCCACCCATGCGGCCTGGCAATTCTTTTGATTTAAATACGCGGTTTGGCGCAATAGGACCCATTGAACCAGGGCGACGATGATAACGTGAACCGTGAGCCATAGGTCCGCGAGATTGGCCATGGCGCTTAATCGCACCTTGGAATCCTTTACCTTTCGAAACTCCTGTTACATCTACGATATCGCCTTCAGCGAAAATATCAACTTTGACTTCCTGACCAACTTCGTATTCTGCAACATTTGCTCCGCGGATTTCACGGATGAAGCGCTTAGGTGCAGTATTCGCTTTTGCTGCATGACCTTTTTCTGGTTTATTCGCTAATTTTTCGCGTTTGTCCTCAAAACCTAATTGAATTGCCTCATAGCCGTCGTTTTCTACTGTTTTCTTCTGAAGGACGACGTTTGGAGTCGCTTCAATTACTGTTACAGGAATTAAATCACCGTTTTCCGCGAACACTTGCGTCATACCGATTTTTCTACCTAAGATTCCTTTGGTCATTCGTCACACCTCCTATGATTTCATTTTTAGAATTAAAGCTTAATTTCAATATCGACACCAGATGGTAAATCAAGTCGCATTAACGAGTCCACAGTTTGTGGAGTAGGGTTTACGATATCGATCAAACGTTTATGTGTACGCATTTCAAATTGTTCACGAGAATCTTTGTACTTGTGAACAGCGCGCAAAATCGTATAAACAGTTCTTTCTGTTGGTAATGGGATCGGTCCAGACACTTTTGCACCTGAACGTTTTGCTGTTTCTACGATTTTCTCAGCAGATTGATCAAGAATTCGATGATCGTAAGCTTTTAAACGGATACGGATTTTTTCTTTTGCCATTATTTTCCCTCCTTCTTCGCCTATTTTGAAAATAGACATTCTCCGTGGAAATTTCCTCACACTCGCCATGGCAAAGCGGCCGGGTGTGTCAGCAACCTTCCACTTCATCGCAGTCAAAGACCAACATTAGATATTATACAGATATCTATAGCAAATTGCAAGCGAAATCTCGTGTATTCAAGCATTTCTTACATTATACTTGTATATAGATCGTAATTTATGAACATACCAATATAAAAAACAGGTTTGCGTTCAAGCAAACCTGTTTTTTATTATTACTCGATGATAGAAGATACAACGCCAGCGCCTACTGTACGTCCACCTTCACGGATAGAGAATTTTGTACCTTCTTCGATCGCGATTGGTGCAATCAATTCTACTGTCATTTCGATGTTGTCGCCAGGCATTACCATCTCTACGCCTTCTGGTAGAGTGATGATACCAGTAACGTCAGTTGTACGGAAGTAGAATTGTGGACGGTAGTTAGAGAAGAATGGAGTATGACGTCCACCTTCTTCTTTAGATAATACGTAAACTTCCGCTTTGAATTTTGTGTGTGGTGTGATTGTGCCTGGTTTCGCAAGTACTTGACCGCGTTGGATTTCATCGCGAGCAACACCGCGAAGAAGCGCACCGATGTTATCACCAGCTTCTGCTTGGTCAAGAAGTTTACGGAACATTTCTACACCAGTAACTGTTGTAGATTTTGGTTCTTCAGAAAGACCGATAATGTCTACAACGTCACCAACTTTTAAGATACCGCGCTCAACGCGACCAGTAGCAACTGTACCACGACCTGTGATAGAGAATACGTCCTCAACTGGCATCATGAATGGTTTGTCAGTGTCACGTTGTGGAGTTGGGATGTACTCGTCAACAGCGTTCATAAGCTCGACGATTTTTGCTTCCCACTCAGCATCGCCTTCAAGAGCTTTTAATGCAGAACCTTTAATAACTGGGATTTCGTCTCCAGGGAATTCGTATTCAGATAATAGATCACGAACTTCCATTTCAACAAGCTCTAATAATTCTTCGTCGTCTACCATATCGCATTTGTTTAAGAATACAACGATGTATGGTACACCTACTTGGCGAGAAAGAAGGATGTGCTCACGAGTTTGTGGCATTGGACCGTCAGCAGCAGATACTACAAGGATTGCGCCGTCCATTTGTGCCGCACCAGTGATCATGTTTTTCACGTAGTCAGCGTGACCTGGGCAGTCAACGTGTGCATAGTGGCGGTTGTCAGTTTCATACTCAACGTGTGCAGTTGAGATTGTGATACCGCGCTCACGCTCTTCTGGAGCAGCGTCGATTTGGTCGTATGCACGAGCTTCTGCTTTACCTTGTTTTGCAAGAACTGTTGTGATTGCAGCTGTTAAAGTTGTTTTACCATGGTCAACGTGGCCGATTGTACCAATGTTAACGTGTGGTTTAGAGCGTTCAAATTTCGCTTTAGCCATTATAAATATCCTCCTTAAATATAAATTTCATATTAAGTATTATATTGAATGCTTGGAAGCGCACATGCAAACATGTCCACTTCCAAGTCTTACATAAGTATTTATACTTGAACAGTGCTAGAAAATCAATTATTCACCTTTATTTTTTTTGATGATTTCCTCAGCAATGCTCTTTGGAACTTCTTCATAGTGGTCAAACACCATGGAGAACACTCCGCGACCTTGTGTATTAGAACGCAATGAAGTTGCGTATCCGAACATTTCGGATAGTGGAACCATCGCATGCACAACTTGCGCGTTACCACGAGCTTCCATACCTTCAACGCGTCCTCGACGGGAAGTGATGTCACCCATAATGTCACCAAGGTATTCTTCTGGAATGACAACTTCTACTTTCATAATCGGCTCAAGTAATACTGGGTCACATTTTGTTGCTGCATTTTTCAATGCAAGAGAAGCAGCAATTTTGAACGCCATTTCACTTGAGTCTACATCGTGGTAAGAACCATCGAATAGTTTTGCTTTGATATCAACAACTGGATATCCAGCAAGAACACCATTTTGCATTGCATCTTCAAGGCCCGCTTGGATTGCTGGGATATACTCTCTTGGAACAACCCCACCAACGATCGCGTTCTCAAATTCGAATCCTTTTCCTTCTTCGTTTGGAGTGAATTCAATCCAAACGTGACCGTATTGACCGCGACCTCCGGATTGACGCACAAATTTACCTTCTACTTGTGCAGCCTTACGGAATGTTTCACGGTACGCAACCTGCGGAGCACCTACGTTAGCCTCTACCTTGAATTCACGACGCATACGATCAACAATGATGTCAAGGTGAAGCTCACCCATACCCGCAATAATTGTCTGACCAGTTTCTTGGTCTGTCCACGCGCGGAATGTTGGGTCTTCTTCTTGAAGTTTTTGTAACGCTGTGCTCATTTTGTCTTGGTCGGCTTTTGATTTTGGTTCAATCGCAATTTGGATAACTGGCTCTGGGAATGTCATAGACTCTAGAATTACAGGGTCTTTTTCATCACACAAAGTATCGCCAGTTGTTGTATCTTTTAAACCTACAGCTGCAGCGATGTCACCAGCGTATACTGTGGAAATTTCTTGACGATGGTTAGCATGCATTTGTAGGATACGACCAATGCGCTCGCGTTTGCGTTTTGTCGAGTTCAACACATAAGAACCAGAATCCAATGTACCGGAATATACGCGGAAGAATGTTAATTTTCCAACGTAAGGGTCTGTCATAATTTTGAATGCTAATGCTGCAAACGGTGCATCATCACGAGATTCACGCACTGTTTCTTCTTCCGTATCTGGAACAACCCCTTTAATTGCAGGGATGTCTATTGGAGAAGGTAGATAATCTACGACTCCATCTAGCATTAGCTGAACACCTTTGTTTTTGAACGCAGAACCGCAGAATACAGGGAAGAATTCAACAGAAACTGTTGCCTTGCGGATCGCTGCTTTTAGTTCCTCCGTTGAAATTTCTTCTCCTTCTAAATATCTCATCATTAACTCTTCATCAAGCTCTGCGACAGCCTCAATCAGTTTACCGCGATACTCTTCTGCTAAATCGCGATAATCTTCAGGAATTTCAATACGTTCAATATTTTTACCTAATTCATCGTGATAATGGTATGCGCACATTTCAACAAGATCGATAATACCAGTAAATTGGTCTTCAGCACCGATCGGTAGTTGAACTGGGTGCGCGTTCGCTTGCAAACGGTCATGAAGCGTTTTGACAGAGTATAAGAAATCAGCGCCAATTTTGTCCATTTTGTTAACGAATACGATACGCGGAACACCGTATGTAGTCGCCTGACGCCATACTGTTTCTGTTTGTGGCTCTACCCCGGATTGCGCATCAAGTACCGCCACTGCACCGTCTAGAACACGAAGAGAACGCTCAACCTCTACTGTGAAGTCTACGTGTCCTGGTGTGTCGATGATGTTAATACGGTGACCTTTCCATTGAGCTGTTGTCGCAGCAGACGTGATTGTAATTCCACGCTCTTGCTCTTGCTCCATCCAGTCCATAGTGGCAGCGCCTTCATGCACTTCACCAATTTTATGAACGCGTCCTGTATAGAAAAGGATACGTTCAGTTGTTGTCGTTTTACCGGCATCGATATGGGCCATGATACCAATATTGCGAGTGTTTTCTAAGGAGAACTCTCTTGCCATCTTGGTTTTTCTCCTTCCTTTGAGTAAGTGTCTTGTTTGATAAAATGTCGAATATATAGGAATATAGGTGAGCGTGCGAACAGGATTTCCTGATCGCCTTCACCTATTTCCTAATTATACAAAAATGGATAGCGCAGTTATAAAATCATTACCAACGATAGTGAGCAAACGCTCTGTTTGCTTCAGCCATTTTGTGCGTATCTTCACGCTTCTTCACTGATGCACCTGTGTTGTTTGCAGCATCTAAAATCTCGTTTGCTAGACGCTCTTCCATCGTTTTCTCACCACGAAGACGAGCATAGTTTACTAACCAACGAAGACCCAATGTTGTGCGGCGATCAGGACGAACCTCTACTGGAACTTGGTAGTTAGCACCACCAACACGACGAGCGCGCACCTCAAGAACAGGCATTACATTTTTTAATGCTTGTTCAAATACTTCCATTGGATCTTTGCCAGTGCGTTCACGAATAATATCGAACGCTGTGTAAAGAATTTTTTGCGCCTTTCCTTTTTGACCATCAATCATAATTTTGTTGATAAGGCGAGTTACGAGTTTAGAATTGTAAATTGGATCTGGTAGTACATCTCTTTTCGCAACGGAACCTTTACGTGGCATATTTTTTCCTCCTTTCAAGAAAAAAATCCTAATTTCTCAATCATTCACATTATTTTTTAGCTGCTTTTGGTTTCTTCGCACCGTACTTAGAACGGCCTTGCATGCGGTTTGCTACACCAGCGGTATCAAGCGCACCGCGAACGATATGATAGCGTACCCCTGGCAAGTCTTTTACACGACCACCACGAATTAACACAACGCTGTGTTCTTGCAAGTTATGACCAATACCCGGAATGTATGCTGTTACCTCGATACCGTTTGATAAACGCACACGGGCATATTTACGAAGCGCTGAGTTTGGCTTCTTTGGCGTCATCGTACCTACACGCGTGCACACACCACGTTTTTGCGGAGATGCAACATTTGTTTGTACTTTCTTGAAGCTGTTATACCCTTTATTTAACGCAGGGGATTTAGATTTCACAACTTTTCTCGTACGGCCTTTGCGTACTAATTGATTAATTGTAGGCATGATAAATTTCCTCCCTTCACACATAAGTTCAAGCCCACACATCCAGGTGGCTCATTATTTATGCAAAAACAAAGTTTTTGTAGTAAAACCCACAAAAACAGTTTTAGCGAATAATAGCAACCGCAGCAGCTCCTACTTGAATTTTGCAAACTTCTCCAAGCTTTTTCATGGAATCTACTTTTGCAACAGGAACATTTGCTAATTCTGCTGCTTCCTTGATTTTTTCAACAACCTGCGGATCAGCATCTTCAGCAATAATCAATTCCTTTGCCTTGCCTTCCTTCAGAGCTCGCATTGCTTGCTTCGTTCCCACTACAAATTGTTGAGCCTGTAATACTTTTTCATAAGACATATATATATATCCTCCAAAGTACCAGGTTTTCGGAACACCTTTATTACATTAACATTTTCCGATGACATTGTCAACTGTATATCTAACAAATTTGTTACCGGCAAGTTTTCTTGCCGGTAACTTTTTAATTATTTATTAGACGTTGTTAGTTGCTCATCTTCTTTTTTATTGACTACTGGTTTAATTTTCCGATAACGCGCCATTCCTGTCCCAGCAGGAACTAGTTTACCGATGATAACATTTTCCTTTAAGCCCAACAGCTCGTCACGTTTTCCTTTGATGGCCGCATCTGTCAAGACGCGTGTTGTTTCTTGGAACGAAGCAGCTGATAAGAATGAATCTGTTTCAAGCGATGCTTTCGTAATACCAAGAAGCACAGGCCGAGCTGTAGCTGGACGCTTTCCTTCAAGCAATACTTTTGCATTTGCATCAGTAAACTGATGAATATCCAGCAACGTTCCTGGCAACACATCTGTATCACCAGCGTCGATGACGCGAACTTTGCGAAGCATTTGACGAACCATTACTTCGATATGCTTATCGCTAATTTCTACCCCTTGCATCCGATATACTTTTTGTACTTCACGCAATAAGTATTCCTGCACAGCAGTAATATCTTTCACTTTAAGAAGTTCCTTCGGATCAATCGAACCTTCTGTTAACTCTTGTCCGCGCTCGACTTGTTGCCCTTCTTGAACTTTCAATCTCGCGTTATACGGAGCCGTATACGTTCTTGTTTCCACTTCGCCTTTTACAACAACCTCTTGTTGATGATCACGTGTTTCACTAATCGAGATGACTACACCATCAATCTCGGAAATCACCGCTTGACCTTTTGGATTACGTGCTTCAAATAGCTCTTGGACACGCGGTAAACCTTGTGTGATATCATCTCCTGCTACTCCACCTGTGTGGAATGTGCGCATCGTTAGCTGCGTACCTGGTTCACCGATCGATTGCGCAGCGATGATACCAACCGCTTCACCCACTTCGACTTCTGAACCTGTCGCAAGGTTGCGGCCATAGCATTTCTTACATACTCCGTGTCGAGTATTGCATGTAAATGCGGAGCGAATCCAAACTTGCTCGATGCCGGCTTTAATAATTGCGCTAGCAATATCTTCAGTGATCATTTCATTTTCTTTTACGATAATTTCGCCCGTTTCTGGATGTTTAACTGTTTTTCTCGCGTAGCGGCCAATTAGACGCTCTTCCAATTTCACGATGACTTCTGTGCCATCCGTGAGCGCTCGCACAAGCATGCCCCGGTCCGTTCCACAATCGTCTTCCCGGACAATGACGTCTTGGGCTACATCGACGAGACGTCTTGTTAGATAACCAGAGTCCGCCGTTTTGAGTGCTGTATCCGCAAGACCTTTACGCGCACCGTGCGTCGAAATAAAGTATTCCAATACCGTTAAACCCTCACGGAATGACGATTTAATCGGCAATTCGATAATTCGTCCTGCCGGGTTCGCCATCAGTCCGCGCATACCCGCAAGCTGTGTAAAGTTCGAAGCGTTACCGCGGGCACCCGAATCGCTCATCATGAAGATCGGGTTTCGCTTATCTAAAGACTCCATTAACTTGCTTTGAATTTTATCCTTCGCCGCACTCCAAACCGAAATGACACGCTCATAACGCTCTTCATCAGTAATTAAACCGCGTCTAAACTGCTTTAATACCGTATCAACTTTTGCTTGTGCCTCTTGTAAAATTTCTTGTTTTTCCGGTAATACGACGATATCAGCTACACCGATCGTAATACCCGCTTTCGTCGAATATCGGAAGCCCAGATCTTTCATACGGTCAAGCATTTTTGACGTTTCAGTAATTTTGAAGCGCTTGAACACTTCCGCAATGATGTTACCGAGAATTTTCTTTTTAAACGGCGGGACAAGCGGGCGTTTGCTAATTTCTTCTTTTACGTTTACGCCCTTATCAAGGAAATATTTGTCCGGCGTCCGTTCTTCAATGTTTTCTTGAGTCGGCTCGTTAATGTATGGGAAGGACTTCGGTAAAATTTCATTGAAAATGAGCTTACCAACCGTTGTCAACAACAGTTTGTTATTTTGCTCTTCTGTAAACGTTTCATTTTGCAACGAACCAGCATGAATCGCAATCCGAGTGTGTAAATGCACATAACCGTTATGATAAGCCAGCAGCGCTTCGTCTGTATCTTTAAAGACCATTCCTTCGCCGATCGCGCCTTCGCGCTCCATTGTCAAGTAGTAGTTTCCTAATACCATGTCTTGCGAAGGAGTAACAACTGGCTTTCCGTCTTTCGGGTTCAAAATGTTTTGTGCTGCCAGCATCAACAAACGTGCTTCTGCTTGCGCTTCCGCTGATAGCGGAACGTGTACAGCCATTTGGTCACCATCAAAATCGGCATTATACGCTGTACATACAAGCGGATGCAAACGAATGGCACGACCTTCGACCAATGTTGGCTCGAAAGCTTGGATACCAAGTCTGTGTAACGTTGGAGCACGGTTTAAGAGAACTGGATGTTCTTTGATTACAGACTCCAGCACATCCCATACTTCCGGGTGTACGCGTTCAATTTTTCGTTTCGCGCTCTTAATATTATGCGCCAAGCCTCGCTCTACAAGCTCTTTCATCACAAACGGCTTGAAAAGCTCAAGCGCCATTTCTTTTGGTAAACCGCATTGATACATTTTTAAGTTCGGACCTACAACGATTACGGAACGCCCCGAATAGTCAACACGTTTACCAAGTAAGTTTTGGCGGAAACGCCCTTGCTTACCCTTTAGCATGTGAGATAGAGATTTCAATGGACGATTTCCCGGGCCTGTGACAGGACGACCGCGACGACCGTTATCGATTAACGCATCCACCGCCTCTTGAAGCATCCGTTTCTCGTTTTGCACAATAATGCTTGGCGCTCCTAGATCTAATAAACGTTTAAGACGGTTGTTACGGTTAATGACACGGCGATATAAATCGTTTAAATCAGATGTTGCAAAACGGCCGCCATCTAATTGAACCATTGGGCGCAGTTCAGGAGGAATGACCGGAAGCACATCAAGCACCATCCATGCTGGGTCATTTCCTGAGTTACGAAATGCTTCTAGCACTTCTAAACGCTTAATCGCCCGTGCACGTCGTTGTCCTTGTGCTGTTTTCAACTCTTCCTTTAAAGTGTCTACTTCTTTTTCAAGATCAATATCTTGTAGAAGTTTTTTAATCGCTTCCGCTCCCATTGATGCTTGGAATGAATTCCCGTACTTTTCACGATAGGCACGATACTCTTTTTCTGAAAGGAGCTGCTTCTTCTCAAGCGGTGTATCGCCTGGATCCGTTACAACATATGAAGCGAAATAGATCACTTCCTCCAAAGCGCGCGGGGACATGTCCAAGACAAGTCCCATGCGGCTTGGAATCCCTTTAAAATACCATATATGTGAAACTGGGGCAGCTAGTTCAATATGGCCCATGCGTTCGCGACGAACTTTGGCGCGGGTAACTTCTACACCGCACCGATCACAAACAACGCCTTTATAACGTACGCGCTTATATTTTCCGCAATGGCACTCCCAGTCTTTTGTTGGACCGAAAATGCGCTCGCAGAACAACCCGTCTTTTTCAGGTTTTAACGTGCGATAGTTGATAGTTTCTGGTTTTTTCACTTCGCCGTATGACCAAGAACGAATTTTTTCCGGCGAGGCGAGTCCGATTTTCATATACTCAAAATTATTTACATCTAGCAAGGGGCCTACCTCCCTCTCAATATCCAGGTTTTACCCTTATTGCCTTATCGGTTTATTCTTTTGTTACGGCGTCTTTTTCTTCCTCTTTTTCAGATATTCCGACAGCAATAGCGTCTGCTGGTTGAACATCGTCATCTTCATCGAAGTTTTCCATATTGATTTCTTTCTCATCGCTAGAAAGAATAGTTACATCCATACCTAAGCTTTGTAATTCTTTGATTAAAACTTTAAACGATTCTGGAACACCAGGTTCCGGAACGTTCTCGCCTTTAACAATAGCTTCGTATGTTTTGACGCGGCCGACTACATCGTCTGACTTCACAGTTAAAATTTCCTGTAATGTGTATGCCGCACCATAAGCTTCGAGTGCCCAAACTTCCATCTCACCAAAACGTTGGCCACCGAACTGAGCTTTACCTCCAAGCGGCTGCTGCGTGACAAGCGAGTAAGGTCCTGTTGAGCGAGCATGAAGTTTATCGTCAACCATGTGCGCTAATTTAATCATGTACATAATGCCAACCGATACGCGGTTGTCAAAAGGTTCACCTGTTCTGCCATCATAAAGGACTGTTTTTGCGTCGCGAGCCATTCCCGCTTCTTCTAAAATCGCCCAAACGTCTTCTTCACGAGCACCATCGAATACTGGAGAAGCGACATGAAGACCAAGCTTCTTCGCAGCCATACCAAGGTGCAATTCCAATACCTGACCGATATTCATACGTGAAGGTACGCCTAGAGGGTTTAACATGATATCAACTGGCGTGCCATCTGGTAAGAAAGGCATATCCTCTTCCGGAAGAATTCTTGAAATAACCCCTTTATTACCGTGACGACCAGCCATCTTATCCCCTGCAGAAATTTTACGTTTTTGTACGATATATACGCGCACAAGCTGATTAACCCCAGGAGGAAGTTCGTCCCCATCTTCCCGGTTAAAGACTTTTACATCTAATACGATTCCACCGCCACCGTGCGGCACACGAAGCGATGTATCGCGCACTTCACGCGCTTTTTCTCCGAAGATGGCATGGAGTAGACGCTCCTCTGCGGTCAGCTCCGTCACTCCTTTTGGCGTGACTTTACCTACTAGCAAATCACCATCTTTTACCTCTGCACCAATGCGCACAATGCCACGCTCATCTAGATTGCGCAATGCGTCTTCTCCAACGTTCGGAATATCGCGGGTGATTTCCTCTGGTCCCAATTTTGTGTCGCGGGATTCTGATTCGTATTCTTCAATGTGAATAGACGTATATACATCTTCTTTTACAAGACGCTCGCTCATAATGATCGCGTCTTCGTAGTTATAACCGTCCCATGTCATGAAGGCAACTAATACGTTGCGACCAAGTGCAAGTTCACCTTTTTCCATTGAAGGACCGTCTGCGAGAATTTCGCCCTTCTCAACAATGTCACCTTTCTTTACAATCGGACGCTGATTATAGCAAGTTCCTTGGTTTGAGCGAACAAATTTAAGAAGTCGATATTTGTCAAGGTCGCCCTTCACTTCTTTTCCGTCCACTTCAATTAAACGGCGAACCCAAATTTCTTTTGCTTCTACGCGCTCCACAATTCCACGATGTTTGCAAATAACAGCAGCGCCGGAATCTTTTGCCGAAACATACTCCATTCCTGTGCCAACGATTGGTGCTTCCGGTTGTAATAAAGGTACCGCTTGACGCTGCATGTTTGCACCCATCAACGCACGGTTAGAGTCGTCGTTTTCTAAGAACGGAATACATGCAGTCGCAGCTGATACAACTTGCTTCGGTGATACGTCCATGTAATCAACCCGGTCACGTTTAACAACAATATTTTCACCGCGGAAACGAGCGACGATATCTTCGTCTAAGAATGTACCATCCTCAGCAATTCTTGCATTCGCCTGAGCGACGACATAGTTATCTTCTTCATCCGCCGTTAAGTAATCAATACGATCCGTGATTTTTCCAGTTTCAGGGTCAACACGGCGGTACGGAGTTTCAATAAACCCGAATTTATTAACTTTGGCATACGTAGATAATGAGTTAATTAATCCAATGTTTGGACCCTCAGGAGTTTCAATCGGACACATGCGTCCATAGTGTGAATAGTGTACGTCACGAACTTCCATACCAGCACGCTCGCGTGTTAATCCTCCTGGACCTAAAGCAGATAAACGGCGTTTATGCGTCAATTCTGCCAACGGGTTCGTCTGATCCATAAATTGAGAAAGCTGTGAGCTACCAAAGAATTCTTTAATCGCTGCAATCACTGGCCGAATATTAATTAGCTGCTGAGGTGTGATTGTGTTTGTATCTTGAATCGACATGCGCTCGCGAACTACACGTTCCATGCGCGATAGCCCGATTCGGAATTGGTTTTGCAGCAATTCTCCCACTGAACGAAGACGTCGATTACCTAAATGGTCGATATCATCAGTATCTCCTACCCCATGTAGAAGGTTAAAGAAGTAGCTAATGGACGCAATGATATCGCTAGGAGTAATATGTTTCACGTCTTCGGCAATATATCCGTTTCCAATGATATTAATTACTTGCTCGCCGTCCGGATCATTCGGTGAATAAATTTTGATAGACTGGAGCGTAAATTCCTCATCTACAACGCCACCGGCAGGCTTATACGCACGGAAACCGATACCGTTTTCTAAATATGGCAAGATTCGATCTAATGTTCTGCGATCAATCATTGTTCCTTTTTCGGCAATAATTTCACCAGTTTCCGGGTTTACAAGCGTTTCAGCGAGACGCTGGTTAAACAATCTATTTTTGATGTGCAATTTTTTATTAATTTTATAACGTCCTACGCTTGCTAAGTCGTAGCGTTTCGGATCAAAGAAGCGAGAAATAAGCAAGCTTTTTGCGTTTTCGACTGTTGGAGGCTCACCGGGACGTAAGCGTTCATAAATTTCCAACAACGCTTTTTCCGTGCTTTCCGTATTGTCCTTTTCAAGCGTATTACGAAGATATTCATTTTCACCAATCAAATCAATAATTTCTTGATCGGATCCGAATCCAAGAGCGCGCAAAAGCACCGTCACAGGCAACTTGCGAGTGCGATCGATACGGACGTATACGACATCTTTCGCGTCTGTTTCATATTCTAACCATGCACCACGGTTTGGAATAACAGTCGCCGAAAAACCTCTTTTACCGTTTTTATCTACCTTCCCGCTGTAATACACGCTTGGAGAGCGCACAAGCTGGGAAACAATGACACGTTCAGCACCGTTGATAATGAACGTTCCTGTTTCTGTCATCAAAGGGAAATCGCCCATAAATACATCTTGCTCTTTAACCTCGCCTGTTTCTTTATTGATCAGGCGCACTTTCACGCGAAGTGGTGCTGCATATGTAACGTCGCGTTCTTTTGATTCCTCTACCGAATACTTCGGCTCACCTAAACTATAATCAATAAATTCAAGAGAGAGATTTCCGGAAAAATCTTCGATTGGAGAGATTTCTTTAAACATTTCTCTCAGACCCTCATCAAGAAACCACTGGTAAGAGGAGGTCTGAATTTCAATAAGGTTCGGTAACTCTAGCACTTCACTAATACGCGCGTAACTTCTTCGTTGGCGGTGTCGTCCATATTGAACTAGTTGACCTGTCAACTGATTCACCCCTCAAATTCAAGCGTTGATAAAAATAGGAGGCTATCTTCCTTAAGGAAGACAATTTTTGTCTTACTATCAGACAAAAGAAAAATGGTTTCTATAATAAGAAAACCACATTTTCACCTATTTATTGATTTTATAATTTTTCCCATTGGAAATAAAATTATACATGACTAATACTTGATAACTGAATAAGGTTATACATTTGGCATTTTATAATGCTATCATAGACAAAAAAAACTGTCAATATTTTTTCGCCTTTATGATATAATATCCTTTTTTCTTAGCCACCACTTCCACCTCCGGAAACAGCGACTGAAGCTTTTCAAGCGTTGAAGGAGCTCCTTGCTTTTTTTGAATAACAACCCATAGCTCCCCATTCGGAACGAGATGGGAGGCACTTTGCTCAAAAATGGAGTGAACCACTTTTTTCCCCGCGCGAATCGGTGGATTGGTTAAAATCGCAGCAAACATTTTGTCTCCCACACTTTCAAATAAATCGCTTTCATAAATGACAACGTTATCAATGTGATTAAGCTGCTGGTTCCTTTTTGCTAATTCGATTGCGCGTTCATTAATATCAACCATTTCCACCGTACGATTTGGAAAGGATTTAGCGATCGCCAAGCCTATTGGTCCATAGCCGCAACCAACGTCTAAAAAGCCGCCTTCTACCGCCGGCTCCTCAAACGTTTCAATTAATAAACGCGAACCAAAATCGACTTCACGTTTTGAAAAAACACCTTGATCCGTCATAAAAGTAAACTCATTTTCTCTCAGAGTATACTCCCATACATGCGGATTACTTGAAGAAGAGGGCGTCCTAGAATAGTAGTGTTCACTCAATTACCTCATCCTTTCACTGGTCTTTTACCATTCTTTCCATTTTAATATTTCCCACCATGAAAATATTAAAAACATGGTTCGCGTCGATTCACACATAAAGCACCGTTTACAATAACTCTGTTCATTTCAGAGAATACGACATCTTGTTTTAAAAATAAAATGAAATAGTACGGCACAATTAGACCAAAAAATATTAAAAAAGCCCGCTAATCATTAGCGAGCTTTTCAATGCATTGAACAGAAATTACTTAATTTCTACGCTAGCGCCAGCTTCTTCAAGTTTAGCCTTGATTTCTTCAGCTTCCTCTTTAGAAACGCCTTCTTTAACTGGCTTTGGAGTGTTGTCTACTAAATCTTTTGCTTCTTTTAAGCCGAGGCCAGTAAGTTCACGCACAACTTTGATAACTTTGATTTTTTGTGCGCCGCCATCCGCAAGGATAACGTCGAATTCTGTTTTCTCAGCCGCAGCTTCGCCGCCAGCACCAGCACCGCCAGCAACTACTACAGGAGCAGCAGCAGTTACACCGAACTCTTCTTCAATTGCTTTTACTAAGTCATTTAATTCTAAAACTGTCATATTTTTAACCGCTTCAATGATTTGTTCTTTAGTCATTGTAAGATTCCTCCCTTGATATCAAATTTTTTCGTTTTCAATTTTAATAAGCTAAAGCTATATTACGCTCCTTGCTCTTCTTTCTTCTCTGCAACCGCTTTTGTGACAAGCGCGAAGTTACGGATAGGAGCTTGAAGAACGCTAAGCAACATAGAAAGTAGGCCTTCGCGAGAAGGAAGGTTCGCAAGTGCTTTAACGTCTTCAACAGTAGCAACGTTACCTTCGATAACGCCCGCTTTAATCTCTAATGCTTCGTGAGTTTTTGCGAAGTCATTTAAAATTTTTGCAGGAGCTACGACATCTTCGTTGCTGAACGCGATCGCATTTGGCCCAGTAAGTACTTCATCTAACCCTTCTAGACCAACTTCAGCAAGCGCACGGCGAGTCAACGTGTTTTTATATACTTTGAACTCGATGCCTGCTTCGCGAAGTTGCTTACGAAGCTCTGTAACTTCTGCTACGTTTAGACCGCGATAATCTACAATGATCGTTGATTTGCTCGCGCGGAATTTATCAGCAATTTCCGCGACAATCTGTTGTTTGAGTTCGATTGCGCTGCTCATTTTTACACCTCCTGTAGAAGATAAAATGAGACACCACTTATACCGTTCATGAAAAAACCTCCATGCCAACGTAGACATGGAGGTATCATAAAAGTGCTAATATGAAGCACTTCTAATTATATAACGAAACACCTCGGTAGGAAATTAAGCTCTTATCGAGCACCTACTGTCTACGGTACAAATGATATTCTCTTTTCAGACAAAATTTATGATACTAAATGACTTATGGAAAGTCAACAGCTTCCTTATTTTGCAACTGCAAATGTTGAAGGATCTACTTTAATGCCAGGTCCCATTGTTGAAGTAACTGTAACGTTTTTCACGTACGTACCTTTCGCTGCAGCTGGTTTTACTTTTAAGATTGTTTCATAAATTGTTGTGAAGTTATCAACAAGCTTCTCGTTATCGAATGAGATTTTACCGATCGGAACATGGATGTTACCAGCTTTATCGACACGGTATTCTACTTTACCAGCTTTGATTTCTTTGACTGCTCTCGCTACATCAAATGTAACTGTACCTGTTTTTGGGTTTGGCATTAATCCTTTAGGACCTAATATACGACCTAATTTACCTACTTCACCCATCATATCAGGAGTTGCAACGATTACATCAAAATCAAACCAACCTTGTTGGATTTTGTTGATGTAATCTGTATCGCCAACATAATCTGCTCCCGCAGCTTCGGCTTCTTTCGCTTTTTCACCTTTCGCAAATACTAGTACGCGTTGCACTTTACCAGTTCCGTGCGGCAACACAACCGCTCCACGGATTTGTTGGTCTGCTTTTTTAGGATCTACGCCTAGGCGGAAAGCAACTTCTACAGTTGCATCAAATTTTGCGATGCTTGTTTTCTTTACAAGTTCAATCGCTTCTGTTACAGCATAAGCTTTAAAACGGTCAACATGTTTTGCCGCTTCTACATATTTTTTTCCTCTTTTAGCCATTTAAAAATCCTCCTTTTGTGGTTTTAACGGAATAACCTCCCACGAATAAAGGTTGCGAAACAGAACATTCCTGTATTCGCAACCTTCGCTGGCCAGATTATATTGGGCAATTAGTCTTCGATAACGATACCCATGCTACGCGCAGTACCCTCAACCATGCGCATTGCAGCTTCAATGCTAGCCGCATTTAAATCTGGCATTTTCGTTTCAGCAATCTCACGCACTTTATCGCGCTTGATTGTTGCTACCTTATTACGGTTTGGCTCACCAGAACCTGACTCGATACCAGCTGCTTTTTTAAGTAATACAGCAGCAGGTGGAGTTTTTGTAATGAATGTAAATGAACGGTCCTCGTATACCGTAATTTCAACAGGAATGATCAAACCTGCTTGGTCAGCTGTACGAGCATTGAATTCTTTACAGAACCCCATGATATTAACACCGGCTTGACCTAAAGCTGGACCAACTGGCGGTGCTGGGTTCGCTTTACCTGCAGGAATTTGTAGCTTTACAACCTTGATTACTTTTTTAGCCACGAGACACACCTCCTTAAGTCCGTGATGTGGTATTAGGGATTTTCCCTCCCACTCATTTAGGTTATGAATAATGCTTAACTATAACATTATTCTTGTTAGGATGTAACCTCGCACCCTTTCATCCCTATTATTTAAAAATAGGGGGACACTTTCCTATTCTTAACCGGCTCCCTTATACATATTTTGAGATGTATAAGTTCATTGCAATTTGAATAGAAAGTTGTTTATTTATCGCTTTTATCAGCAGGTTAATACCTGTGTCAAGAGATATACTGACTATAAAATAGTATCACTTTTCCTTTTTGATTGCAAGTTATTTCATATTATATTTTTTCAATTTGCGAAAAATCAAGTTCGACTGGTGTTTCCCGTCCGAACATGTTGACGAGCACTTTAACCTTTCTTCTATCCATATCAATTTCTTCAATGGTTCCAGTGAAGTTCGCAAAAGGCCCTTCCTTTACTTGCACCGTTTCTTTCAACTCGTAATCAAAGTCAAGCTCTGTTAACGGTACTCCCATACGTTTTAGAATCAAATGAACTTCTTCTTCAAGAAGAGGGGTTGGTTTCGATCCCGCTCCGCTCGATCCGACAAATCCCGTCACTCCAGGCGTGTTTCGCACTACGTACCATGAATCGTCGGTCATAATCATTTCAACTAGCACGTATCCCGGGAACACTTTCCGTTTCGTTACTTTTTTCTTTCCGTTTTTTGTATCAGTTTCCTCTTCTTCAGGTACAACTACACGAAAAATTTTATCTTGCATCCCCATTGATTCTAATCTTTTTTCCAAGTTAGCTTTAACTTTGTTTTCATAACCCGAATATGTATGAATGACATACCAATTTTTCTCCATTGACTGGGACTTAAATGTCCTTCCCTCCCTAAGCGACAATTAATATTTTATAAGCAAAATAAAAACCCGTTTCCGGGCTTTAGATTGTCTACCTTATTATTTTTCATTATACCATACTAGAACGTTCATTATTCAAGCACTAAGCGAATTAAAGAAGAAATCCCCAAATCTACAACCGCAAAAAAGATCGTCATAAATGCAACAGTCGCCAGTACAGTAATGGTATAGTTAACAAGTTCTTTTCTTTTAGGCCAACTGACCTTTTTCATCTCACGTGCAACTTCGTTAAAAAATTTTATAATACGCTGCATAATTAGTAACCTCCAACAACTTAGAGCTGCCTTTACAAATATTCACTTCGTTTCGCGGTGGAGTGTATGTCGGTTGCATACTTTGCAAAATTTTTTGATTTCTAGACGCTCCTGAACATTTATAGGATTTTTTCTAGTCGAATAATTACGGCTGCTGCATTCGTTGCAGGCTAATACTACCTTGTTGCTCATAGGTGTCCCACCGTTCTACAGTATGTCTTTAAAAATTTAACACATACATATTTCTTATGTCAATGACCAATAGCGTCCCAGTCGTCTTTGCATGTTTGTTATAAACTAACCTCTCTGTATTCTAAATACCTCTCTAATTTTCGCTTTACACGCTGCAACGCATTGTCGATGGATTTAACATGGCGGTTGAGTTCCTCAGAAATTTCTTGATATGATCGCCCGTCTAAGTATAGAACAAGAACTTTTCGCTCCAAATCACTCAAAAGTTCCGTCATTTTTACTTCAATATCATCTACTTCTTCACGATTAATAATAAGCTCTTCCGGATCTGTCGCTTTTGTCCCAGAAATAACATCCATTAATGTTCGGTCTGATTCATCATCGTAAATCGGTTTGTCAAGGGAAACATACGAATTGAGAGGGATGTGCTTTTGTCTTGTTGCCGTCTTGATTGCGGTAATCATTTGTCGCGTAATGCATAATTCCGCAAAGGCTTTAAAAGAAGTAAGCTTGTCCTCCTTAAAATCACGGATAGCTTTGTATAGCCCAATCATTCCCTCTTGAATAATATCTTCTCGATCTGCCCCTACTAAGAAATAAGAACGTGCTTTTGCCCGAACAAAATTTTGATATTTATGGATCAAGAAGTCTAAGGCGTCGCTATCCCCCTGATGAACACGCTCAACCAATTCTTCATCTTCAAATTGTTCAAATTTTTGATCATTTTTAATTTTGAAGCCTTCGCCCACGCCGATCCCTCCGACCGCACAAATCGCTAGAATTATTATACAGTACAAAATTTTACAGCGTCAACCACTCATTTTTCGCCTCTTCGCCATCTTTCGAAAATTCTTGCTACTTCGTCTGTCAAAGGGATTTTGGATAATGGTTTTTGTTCGTATATTTTTTCGACTTTTTTTGAAATACTCCGTTCGATTGATTCCACTTCAATTAATAATTCCCGGGCAGACTTCCGTAGAGCTCCTTGTCCAAAAATGGCCCATTGTTCTGTATAATCGGAAGTAGCAACATATACTTTTGTTCGAACGTTAATTAATTGTTTAGCAAGTTTTTCGATTCGCTCATCGGCTGTCTCATTCTCTCTTGTAAAAATAACATCGACTTGGTGATTCGTATATTTTTTCTCAATCCCTTGTACGAGATGTGCATCGAAAACGATAATAACTTTATATCCTGTAAACCCTTGGTATTCGGCCATTTTGGAAATCAATAAGTCCCTTGCGGCAGCAAGGTCAAATTCTTTTAATTTCCGAAGCTCTGGCCAAGCACCAATCATGTTATAGCCGTCAACAACAAGGATATCCATAAAAACTATTCTCCTAAAGGATATCGTTTACGATACACCTCATACATTAATAAACTAGCAGCGACCGATGCATTTAAGGATGTGACATGGCCTCGCATCGGCAGGCGGACTAAAAAGTCGCATTTCTCTAAAATTAACCTTCCGATTCCTTTTCCTTCGCTGCCGATTACAAGCGCAAGCGGCATTGTTCCATCGAGCTGGCGATAATCATCGCTTGCTTTCGCGTCTGTACCGACAATCCATACTCCTCGATCTTTTAACTCATCAATCGTTCGTGCCAAATTCGTAACTCGAGCAACGGGAATGTGTTCAATCGCTCCTGTTGAAGCTTTCGCAACCGTGGCTGTTAATCCGACCGAACGGCGCTTCGGAATGATGATCCCATGCGCCCCTACCGCATCTGCTGTTCGCATAATAGATCCTAAGTTATGCGGATCTTCTAGCTCGTCCAAAAGCAAGAAAAAAGGTTGTTCATCTCTGTCTGTTGCACGGCGAAATAAATCGTCAATATCATGGTATTGATAAGCAGCGACTTGGGCGACAACACCTTGATGGTTTCCATCTACCATTTGATCAAGTTTTTGTCTCGGTACATACTGGACAATCACATTTTGTTGCTTCGCCAACTGGATAATGGATTGCATCGTTCCGCGTTGTGATCCTTCAGCTATCCAAATTTTGTTTATGTCTCTTTCCGACTTTAACGCCTCTATCACGGGATTTTTTCCGATAATAAAATCCATTCCTACAACTTCCTTTCTTGGTTTTCAATAATGTCAAACGAATAGCGAATCAATTCTTCCATCCGTTCTTCATTATTTCCTAAGAAATGATAACCAATGAGCGCTTCAAAGGCTGTGCTATAACGATACGTTTGAACATCTGTATTTTTAGGAATCGTGGCTGATTTCGCATTTCTTCCTCGGCGTACAACCGCTTCTTCCTCTTCTGTCAATATCGATTGTTCCAACATCAACAGCAGCGTTTGCGCTTGAGCTTTTGCTGAAACATATCGAATCGCCTGTCGATGAAGTTGATTTGGTTTAACATTGCCTTTAGAAAGGAGGCGATGCCGTACATATAATTCATAGACGGCATCACCAATATAAGCAAGGGCTAGACCATTGAGCTGTTTTACATCTTTTATTTCTGAAAAAAAACCCATTCCGTTCTTATCCTCTTTTCCATCTCGTTCCTTGTGGTGTATCCTCTAAGATAATATTTTTTGCTTTTAATTCATCGCGAATTTGATCCGCTAAAGCAAAATCTCGATTTTTTCGAGCGTCGTTTCGTTTTTGAATCAGTGCTTCAATTTCTTCATCTAACAGCACGTTTTCCTGAAAAACAATACCAAGTACACCAAACAATTGTTCAAACTCATGTAAAAAGGCCTTAATCACTTTCTCAGATGTGTTTTGCTCAAGCAAATATAGATTTGCTTGCTTCGACAGCTCAAATAACACGGCAATCGCGTTTGCTGTATTAAAATCATCGTCCATTTCTTGGATAAACGCATGGTGATATTCTTGAATTTCGTTCAACCACTGCTCATCGTCATGAGTTAAATTGGTGCTGCTTGATAAACGATGCTTTAAATTAAAGTACGACGTCTTTAATCGCTCAAGCCCGTTTTTCGTGCTTTCTAACAATTCTTGACTATAGTTGATTGGATGCCGATAATGAACCGATAGCATAAAGAAGCGTAGCACTTGCGGATCGATTTGTTTAATAATGTCATGAACGAGTACAAAATTTCCAAGTGATTTAGACATTTTTTCATTATTAATATTAATGTAACCGTTGTGCATCCAATATTTCGCAAATGTTTTCCCTGTCAACGCCTCAGACTGGGCAATCTCATTTTCGTGATGCGGAAACGTCAAATCTTGACCACCCGCATGGATATCGATTGTGTCTCCTAAGTACTTGCGTGCCATGGCTGAGCACTCGATGTGCCATCCTGGTCTGCCTTTTCCCCATGGGCTATCCCATGAAATCTCCCCTTCTTTTGCTGCTTTCCACAAAGCAAAATCAAGCGGGTCTTGTTTCTTTTCTCCGATTTCAATGCGCGCTCCAGCTCGGAGTTCGTCAATTGACTGATGAGAAAGCTTCCCATATTCAGCGAATGCTCTTGTTCGATAATATACATCTCCGTTCACTTCATAAGCATATCCTTTTTTAATCAACTGCTCAATAAATTCAATAATAATATCGATGCTTTCTGTGACGCGCGGATGTACGTCTGCCTTTTTGCATCCTAGCGCTGATACATCTTCAAAATACGCTTGAATAAAACGCTCGGCAATGGTTGGAACATCTTCCCCTAATTCTTTAGCTGCTTTAATCAATTTATCATCGACATCGGTAAAGTTGGAGACATATTGAACGTCATAGCCCCGAAATTCTAAATAGCGGCGAATCGTGTCAAAAACAATAGCCGGACGAGCGTTCCCAATATGGATATAATTATATACAGTTGGACCGCAGACATACATTTTCACTTTGTTCGGTTCAATCGGTTCAAATTTTTCTTTTTTACGCGTCAATGTATTATAAAGCTGAATGCTCATTTTGTTTCTTCCCTTCCTTTAATTCTTGAAGTTCTGTCTGCAATTTTTGAATTTGTTCTTCCAATGCTTTTAAACGATCAGCAATTGGATCAGGCAAGTCGGTATGGTTTAAATCTTTCTTCACTTTTACTCCATTACGTACAACCACTGTTCCCGGAATACCGACAACTGTAGAGTTCGGAGGAACATCTTTCAACACAACCGACCCCGCCCCTATTTTTGAGTTTTCCCCGATAGTAATCGATCCGAGCACTTTGGCTCCTGTTGCGATCAAACAATTGTCTTTGATCGTTGGGTGGCGTTTTCCTTTTTCTTTTCCCGTCCCCCCAAGTGTGACACCTTGATATACCGTTACGTTATCCCCAATTTCACACGTTTCCCCAATCACAACTCCCATGCCGTGGTCGATAAAAAAGCGACGGCCAATTTTGGCGCCTGGGTGAATTTCGATCCCTGTAAAAAAGCGGCTGATTTGTGAAATCAATCTTGCAATAAAATAAAATTTCCGTTTGTAAAATGCATGGGCAATGCGGTGTGCCCAAATTGCATGCAGCCCTGAATATGTCAAAATAACTTCCAAATAGCTTCTTGCCGCTGGATCTTGCTCAAACACCACTTCGATGTCTTCCTTCAACGTTTTGAACATATATCCATCCCCCTCCTGCCTGCTTTGAAGAATAATAAAAAGCGTCTCTGTGTTCGTTCACACAGAGACGCTCGACGCGCGGTTCCACTCTGTTTAGCTAAACATTTAATGTGTTTAGCTCCCTTAACTCTTATAACGGAAGAGAATCCGCCCCATTCTACTACAGAGCATCTCTGATTCGAAAGGAGACTCAGAGGCGCATTTCAAAAGCACCGAACATAAATCACTTCCAGCCAAGGTGATTCTCTCTGTAATGTCGATGCTTTTTACTTCTCCTCATCAACGTTTTATGCCACTTTGAATTTGTTTTTTATTACATTAACTATATTATAACATAGCAAAAGTGTTAACTAATCAGTTTTTCCACCCGGCTCATGACCTTTTCTTTGCCTAACAGCTCAATAGCTAGTGGTAACTCTGGTCCGTGCGTTTGTCCCGTCGTTGCTACACGGATTGGCATAAACAGCTTTTTCCCTTTTTGTCCTGTTGCCTTTTGCACTGCTTTAATAGCCGTTTTAATGGCTTCCGCGTTAAACGTGTCAAGAGTTTTTATTTCCTCTAAGAACGTTTTTAGCACATCCGGTACCTGTTCTTCCGCTAATACGGCCTTCGCTTCAGCATCGTAATCAATATCTTCTCTAAAGAATAGATCAGATAACTCTACGATCTCTGCGCCGTAACTCATTTGCTCTTGATATAAAGCGATTAACTGACGTGCCCATTCTTTTTGTTCTTCACTCATTTGCTCTGGCAAGCGTCCTGCCTTGACTAAGTGAGGGAGAGATAATTCAACAAGCCGGTCTAAATCGAGCTTCTTAATATATTGGTTATTCATCCATGTAAGTTTTTGCTTATCAAACATGGAAGGAGATTTCGATAAACGCGACACATCAAATATACGAATCAGCTCTTCTTTTGTGAAAATTTCTTCCTCTCCTTCAGGCGACCATCCTAATAAGGCGAAAAAGTTAAACATTGCTTCCGGTAAATAGCCGAGTTCTTTATATTGAGATACAAATTGAATAATCGATTCATCACGCTTAGACAGCTTCTTGCGGTTCTCGTTCACAATTAATGTCATATGCCCATACTTTGGTTCTTCCCATCCTAAGTAGTCGTAGATCATTAATTGTTTTGGCGTATTAGACAGATGCTCTTCTCCACGGAATACATGGGTGATCTTCATTAAATGGTCATCAATGACTACTGCAAAGTTATACGTCGGAATGCCGTTAGCCTTTACGATGACCCAATCACCAATGTCTTTTGATTCAAATACAACTTTGCCACGAACCATATCTTCAAATTCATATACTTTTCCTTCCGGAACTTTGATGCGAATGGTGTACGGCTTTCCTTCCTCCTCAAGCTGTTTGATTTGCTCAGGAGTTAATCGACGGCATTTTCCGCTGTACTGCGGTGCTGCAATTCCTGCCGCCTTTTGCGCTTCACGTTCTTGTTCGAGCTCTTCCGGCGTACAGAAACACTTATACGCATATCCCTTTTCCAACAATTCATCCGTATATTGGCGGTATATATCAAGACGTTCTGTTTGGCGATAAGGTCCGTATCCGCCATCTTTATCTACTGATTCATCATAATCAATACCGAGCCATTTTAAGTTCTCAAGCTGGGATTGTTCCCCGCCTGCCACGTTCCGCTCAATATCGGTATCCTCAATTCGTACGATAAACTTTCCGTTATGATGACGGGCAAACAAATAGTTAAATAAAGCCGTGCGAGCTCCACCGATATGTAAATGGCCAGTCGGACTCGGTGCATAACGCACTCTTACTTCTTGTGACATTCTCAAAGACCTCCATCAACTAAGCTGTGTATCGTTATTTTACCATCATATAGTTGCAAAATTCAAAGCGATTATGTCTTTGTAAATAAAATCTAGCGTGTTAATTGATATCGATAAAATAAAGTTAAAATGTCTTAATTGCTGCCTTAGTCGGCTAGAATCTAGCCGACCAGGCATGGATATAGCCATCCCAACACGGGACATTTTGACAGCCGATTCGTTTACTCAACTAGCATCTACATTTCGAAAAGCAGAATTACAATCATTATTTCTTAGGGCGCTTATAGCTCGTACAACCAACACGCACCTCTCAACGAGAAACAATCAACGCTTCTGTAATAAAATTACTGCCTGGGCGGCAATTCCTTCTTCACGGCCAGTAAAACCTAATTTTTCTGTCGTTGTTGCTTTCACATTGACTTGCGATAGCTCCCCTTCTAATAATTGAGCAATTCTTTCTTTCATCTTTTCGATATGGGGAGCCATTTTAGGTTTTTGCGCAATGATGGTACAATCTACATTTACTAGCTTGTACCCTTCTTTTTTTACAAGATCCCATACATGCTGTAAAAGTAAGGCGGAGTCAGCATCCTTATACTGCTGTTCTGTATCTGGAAAATGTTTACCGATATCTCCTGCACCAATCGCTCCTAAACAAGCATCTGAAATCGCATGCAATAACACATCTGCGTCGGAATGTCCGAGCAATCCTTTTTCATAAGGAATTTGAACACCGCCGATAATTAAAGGTCGGCCCTCTACTAACTGATGAACATCAAAACCTTGACCAATGCGAAACATATATTCACCTTTCTCCCTTTACTGATAAAATCGCTTCTGCAAACAACAGATCATCCGGAGTCGTTAACTTAATATTGCGATAATCTCCCTCGATGATTTTTACTTTCTTTCCCATTCGCTCAATAAGACTTGCGTCGTCCGTTCCGATATAGCCTTCCGCTCTTGCCTGCTCATGAGCTTCTAAAATAAGGGAAACACGAAAAGCTTGTGGAGTTTGTACAGCCCACAAGCTAGAGCGTTCCACCGTTTCATCCACAAATCCTTGAAAGACTTTTTTTACAGTGTCTTTCATCGGTACAGCGGGTATCGCCGAACCATGCTCTCCCGCTTCTTTGACAAGTTCATGTATCTTTTCAAGAGTAATGAATGGGCGGGCCCCATCATGAACGAGTACAAGGTCGCTTTTGACAGCCTTAAGTCCATTATAAACGCTATGCTGTCGTTCTGCACCACCAGTGACAATCGCCTTCACTTTTCGGATTCGAAACTCCTCTAATAACGCATAAAATCGTTCTCGCTCCGCCTCATTAACTGCCATGATAATTCCTTCGCACCAATCGTCCTGCTCAAACACTTTCAATGTGTGGATGATAACTGGCTGATGGCAGAGTTCAATCAATAGTTTATTTACGCCAGCTTTCATCCGCTTTCCTTGCCCTGCGGCAGGAATGACAACTTGGTATAGCATTTTCATTCCCCTAACTTCACACTTATAATGCTTTTTGGAGAAGCTTTAACTTAGCAAAAATCATTCTTCCCGCTGATGTTTGTAGCACGCTTGTTACTAATACGTCAACCTGCTTGCCGATATAATCCTTGCCATCCTCTACAACGATCATCGTACCGTCATCTAGATAGGCAACGCCCTGATTATGTTCCTTGCCATCCTTAATGACCTGAACACTCAATTCTTCTCCCGGGAGAACAACCGGTTTAACAGCGTTTGCTAAATCATTAATATTAAGCACTCTTACATTTTGAAGCTCACATACTTTATTTAAATTGAAATCATTGGTCACGACAACCCCTGATGTTAATTTCGCCAATTTCACTAATTTGCTATCGACTTCTTGAATATCATCAAAATCTCCCTCATAAATCTCTACTTTCATTTCCAGTTCTTTTTGAATACGATTTAAAATGTCAAGGCCTCGACGGCCACGGTTTCTTTTTAACACATCTGATGAATCAGCAATATGTTGCAGTTCCTCTAAAACAAAGCGAGGAATCACAATAGTTCCTTCTAAGAACCCTGTTTGGCAAATGTCGGCGATTCGTCCGTCAATAATAACACTTGTATCAAGAATTTTTAGGGCACGATTTTTCTGACTTTCATTTTCATCTTCTACGCCTTTTTTCTTCGATATACGATTCGAAATAGAAAATAAATTCATCAACTCATGCCGCTTTTTAAAACCAACTTGAAAACCTAAATACCCAAGCAAAATTGTTAAAAATACAGGTAATACCGTATTAACCACCTGAAATTGAAACGCCTTAAGCGGCATCACTCCTAAAAAAGCAACAATCAATCCAAAAATCAGTCCCAAACTGCCAAACAAAATGTCCGTCACAGGTGCCTTTACAAGAGACTCCTCAATCCAATGAATTACACCAACCGCATAATCAACTAACCAGAAAGTCATGACAAAGAAAATAAGTGCCCCTATAATCGCCAACATATATGGATTATTCAAAAATGATAGATGTCCAATATTCAATAACTTCAATATATTTGGTAAAAAAATAATTCCTAACGTTCCACCAATAACTAAGAAAAACAATTGAACAACTCTTTTTAACATATTTTCACCTCCCTCTACTACATTATAAACAGTTTCGAATGTTTGAAACCAATAATAACAAAGTTTTTAATGTTTTTTAAAAATTTGACACACGTTTGTAAAGTTTATATAGCATTTCTGTTTTCTAACGCATACTCAAGTGCCTCAGCAACGTGAGAAACACCAATAACTTCGACTCCCTCAGGTGCGCTCCATCCTCCAAGATTATTTTTTGGAATAATAATGCGCTGAAACCCCAACTTAACCGCCTCTTGAACCCGCTGTTCAATACGAGAAACACGGCGCACTTCTCCTGTTAATCCCACCTCTCCAATGATTACATCCGATGGGTTGGTAGGTTGATCACGAAAGCTAGAAGCAATGCTCACGGCAATCGCCAAATCAATAGCCGGTTCATCCAATTTTACACCGCCAGCTACCTTCAAATAAGCATCTTGATTTTGGAGAAGAAGCCCGACCCTTTTTTCAAGCACAGCCATTAGTAAAGACACGCGGTTGTGATCAATTCCGGTGGCCATTCTTCGCGGATTCCCAAAGCTAGTTGGAGAGATCAACGCTTGAATTTCTACTAATACAGGCCGTGTCCCTTCCATTGAAGCAACAACCGTCGAACCAGCTACTCCGCTTGAACGTTCCTCTAAAAAAACTTCGGAAGGATTTTCTACTTCTAATAAACCAGACTCCCTCATTTCAAAGATGCCAATCTCGTTCGTCGAGCCAAATCGATTTTTGACCGCACGTAAGATTCGATACGTATGGTGCCGCTCTCCTTCAAAATAAAGAACCGTATCCACCATATGTTCTAAAATTCTTGGGCCTGCGATCGATCCTTCTTTTGTCACGTGGCCCACAATAAAAATCGCAATCCCTTTTGTTTTTGCAATTCTCATTAATTCTCCTGTACACTCTCTTACTTGTGAGACACTTCCAGGGGCAGATGTAATCTCGGCACGATAAATCGTTTGAATCGAATCAATCACCACAAAATCAGGCTGTATCTCCTCGATTGCTTGATGAATATACTCTAAATCTGTTTCTGCTAATACATATAGTTTATCAGTAGAAATGTATAAACGATCCGCACGCAATTTTGTTTGTTTTACAGACTCTTCTCCGGAAATATACAGTACCCTATATTGTTTCAACGCTAACTGTGAAGATACCTGCAAAAGAAGTGTCGATTTTCCAATCCCTGGATCACCGCCGATTAATACGAGGGAGCCTTTTACGATTCCACCGCCTAACACACGATTAAATTCCGCAAGATTCGTTACGATTCTTGGCTCCTGTGATGTTGTTATCGTGGTGATAGGTACTGGCTTCGATATAGCATTCGAAGAGGAATGAATAAATACTCCTCTTGTAGCTGGTTTTCCTCTCTCAATTTCCTCAACCATCGAATTCCATGTTTGGCAACCAGGACACTTTCCCATCCATTTCGCCGATTCATAGCCACACTCTTGACAAACAAACTTTGTTTTCTTTTTCATGCCACTTTCCCTCTCTCTAAGCGAATGCAAAAATAAGGTATGCGCCAAATGATTGCCGCATACCTTACAGCCATGTTTTACTGAACCGTTTGCTTAGATAAAACGACAAATTCTCCGTCTTTTACATCGACGACGACTTTTTGTCCTTTTCCGATCGTTCCTTTTAACAATTCCTCTGACAGACGGTCTTCAATGTGTTTTTGTAGTGCCCGACGCAATGGGCGCGCACCGTATTCTGGATCGTGTCCTTCCTCAGCAATTTTTTCGATCGCTGCTTGGGTCAATTCTAAGTCAATGTCTTGCTCTTTTAGACGTTTTACTAACTGTTCAGCCATCAGATTCACAATTTGTGCTAAATGTTGTTTCTCTAGAGAATGGAACACGATAATTTCATCAATACGGTTTAAAAATTCCGGACGGAATGCTTTTTTCAATTCGTCCATCACTTTGCTCTTCATGTCTTTATATTTCTGGCTTTCATCTTGGACATTAAAGCCAACATACTTATTTCGTTTGAGCGCCTCCGCACCGACGTTCGATGTCATAATGACAATCGTATTACGGAAATCAACAGTTCTTCCTTTTGAATCAGTTAAACGCCCATCCTCGAGTACTTGTAAAAGAATATTGAATACATCTGGATGCGCTTTTTCCATCTCATCTAATAAAACAACGGAGTACGGCTTACGACGCACTTTCTCTGTCAATTGACCGCCTTCTTCATATCCGACATATCCCGGAGGAGAACCAACAAGGCGAGAAGTCGAATGTTTTTCCATATACTCTGACATATCAATTCGAATTAATGCATCCTCATCACCAAACATCGCTTCTGCCAACGCGCGTGCCAATTCTGTTTTACCTACTCCTGTTGGCCCAAGAAAAATAAATGAACCAATTGGACGCTTTGGATCTTTTAATCCCGCGCGAGCTCGACGTACCGCCTTGGCAATAGCTTTAACTGCCTCTTCCTGTCCGATAACGCGTGAGTGTAAAATTTCTTCCATCTTCAATAGTCGCTCTGTTTCCGTTTGGGCTAGCTTAGATACCGGAATTCCGGTCCAGCTTGACACAACCATTGCGATATCTTCAACCGTTACTTCCGAATTTTCCTGTCCTTGTTTTTCTTTCCAAGCTCGCTTCGTTTCCTCTAATTTTTCGCGCAGCCGTTGTTCTGTATCTCGTAAAGAAGCAGCTTTTTCAAATTCTTGACTTTGTACAGCCGCATCCTTCTCTTTACGAACTTCTTCTAACTTTTGCTCCAATTCTTTTAAGTTTGGAGGTGCCGTAAAAGAACGAAGGCGAACTTTTGAGCAAGCTTCGTCAATTAAGTCAATAGCCTTATCTGGAAGAAAACGATCAGTAATATAGCGATCTGATAACTTAACCGCTTGAATAATCGCTTCATCAGAAATGGATACACGATGATGCGCTTCATAGCGATCGCGTAATCCTTTCAAAATTTGAATCGATTCCTCCACTGTAGGCTCATCGACATAAATTGGCTGAAAACGACGCTCTAACGCCGCATCTTTTTCAATATATTTACGATACTCATCTAACGTTGTTGCTCCGATACACTGCAGTTCACCGCGGGCAAGAGAAGGCTTTAAAATGTTAGATGCATCAATAGCCCCTTCTGCGCCTCCTGCGCCGATAAGCGTATGCAGCTCATCAATAAACAAAATAATGTTTCCAGCCTGGCGAATTTCATCCATCACCTTTTTGAGTCGATCTTCGAACTCACCGCGATATTTTGTTCCGGCTACTACTGTGCCCATGTCAAGCGTCATTACCCGCTTATCCCGGAGCGTTTCTGGAACCTCATTATTGACAATTTGTTGCGCTAATCCCTCGGCAATAGCTGTTTTTCCAACACCCGGTTCACCAATTAGAACTGGGTTATTTTTTGTACGACGGCTCAATACCTCAATAACGCGTTGAATTTCTTTACTTCTTCCAATTACAGGATCTAAACTTCCTTCACGAGCAATAGCTGTTAAATCACGAGCAAGGCTGTCTAAAGTTGGCGTACTGACATGGGAAGTATTTCCCTGATGCCCGGAAACTGACTCATTGCTTCCTAACAATTGTAAGACTTGCTGACGCGCCTTGTTTAAACTTACTCCTAAGTTATTAAGAACACGAGCCGCTACCCCTTCTCCTTCACGAATTAAACCGAGCAAAATATGCTCTGTGCCTACATACGAATGTCCGAGCTTTCTGGCTTCATCCATGGAAAGTTCGATCACTTTTTTCGCACGCGGCGTATAGTGAATCGATTGTGAAGCCTCATGTCCTCGACCGATTAACGTTTCTACCTCTTTTTGAATTTTCTCAGGACCGAGCCCTAAAGCAATTAAGGCTTTAGCTGCGATTCCTTCTCCTTCACGAATTAAACCGAGCAAAATATGCTCTGTGCCGATGTTGTTATGTCCTAGACGAACTGCTTCTTCTTGAGCCAACGCTAGCACTTTTTGTGCTCTTTCTGTAAATCTACCGAACATCATTATTCATCACTCTCCATCGCTTTTCTTTCTTCCATTTTTAAACGTTCCCGAATCAGTGTAGCCCTGCGAACATCCCGCTCATTTGGTCTTAATGCTCCTCCGGCATATTGCTGTAAAAATCCCGGTTGCGTCAAAATCATTAGTTCATTCAAGATATTGCGCGAAATATTTTTTATATAACCTAAATCAATTCCTAGACGGACATCGGATAAGCATTGCGCAGCTTCTTTTGATTCAATGACGCGACTATTGGCCAATATACCGTAAGAGCGAAAGACTCTGTCTTCTAATTGTATGTTTAAAGTTTTGACTAATGCCTCCCTTGCCATTCTTTCTTGGGCAATTAATTGTTGAACAACACTCTTCAAATCTTCAACAATATCTTCTTCTGATTTACCAAGTGTGATTTGGTTTGATATTTGGAATATATTACCTAAAGCTTCACTTCCCTCTCCATATGTTCCCCTTACAACTAAGCCAAGCTGATTAATAGCGGGAATAATCCGATTCATTTGCTGAGTTAAAATTAGTGCTGGCAGGTGCATCATCACTGATGCTCTCAGACCTGTTCCTACATTTGTAGGACAGCTCGTTAAATAACCTCTTTTTTCATCGAATGCGTAGTTGACATGCATCTCAATCCAATCATCAAGTTCATTAGCCATTTCCAAAGCCTCTGTTAATTGAAGGCCAGGAAATAAGCATTGAATACGAACATGATCCTCTTCATTAATCATGATGCTGATCTCTTCATTCTCAGAAAGCAAACATGCCCCAAATGGACAATCTTCAGCTAAATGAGGGCTAATCAAATGTTTTTCTACCAGCACCCTTTTCTCAATTGGCTGGAGTTCGTTCATTTTTAAAAGCTCAAAGCGACCAGCTGAACGGTGTGACTGCCAAGCAAATGCCTGTTCGAAACGCTCTACAATTTCCTGAGCTTCCTCGTTGCTGAATACCGTTGGAAACTCATAATCGACAATATTTCTCGCCAGCCTAATTCGGCTACTCAATACAATGTCGGAATCCGGTCCTTCTTGACTCATCCATGAACTTACTGCTGTATTCAAAAATTTTTCAAGCGACATGATTAGTCCCCCTCTCCATGTGCGCTTAATTGCGATTCAAGAAAACGAATTTGGTCACGAACCTCAGCTGCTTTTTCAAATTCCTCTTTTACAATAAAGTCCTGGAGTTTTTGCTTTAAATGTTCTATTTGTTTACGAATATGAATCGTACCGCCAATCCGTCTCGGAATTTTTCCAGCATGAGTAGTATTGCCACTATGAAGCCGTTTCAATATAGGTTGTAGTTGTTTAACAAAAGCATAATAACAATTAGAGCAACCGAAGCGACCAATTTTTGTGAATTGGTGATAGGTCATGTTGCAACGCTCGCATTGCAAAAGTTCTATTCCTTGAAACGCACTTGGTTTTGTTTCTTTTATAGGCGAGTCAAAATTCAACAAACCAGCCAATAAATTGTGAATCGAGAATCCCCCATTCTCGTGAAACATAAATACCTCTCCACGTTCTTGTGCACAATGTTCACAAAGGTGGAATTCCGTTTTTTCTCCATTAATGATTTTGGTAAAATGCATGGTGGCCGGTCTTTGTTTACATTCCTGACATATCAAGGTTCTCACCTCTTTCTTTATTTATATTTCAATGACGTTAACATTGCCTTTAACATTCGTGCTCTTAACTCATCACGTTCAGGCAAATCGATATATAAAACTGAGCGATCCATGACACTCATCATAATGTTTGCTTCCCGCTCAGAAATTACTTTTTCCTCGACTAGGCGGCGAACAATATCTTCAGCGCTCGATTGGCTTACTCGATGATGAACAAGAGCTAATAACTGATCAATTAAATGGGCCTCACTTTTTGTTTTGACCTTCATAATCCGAATATAGCCACCACCGCCTCGTTTACTTTCTACAACATATCCTCTCTCTAGAGTGAAACGGGTATTAATAACATAATTAATTTGCGAAGGAACGCATTGGAACTTATCTGCGATTTCACTCCGTTTGATTTCCACAATCTCTTGCTCACTCATATTTAATACTTGCTTTAAGTATTGCTCGATAATATCAGAAATGTTTCGCACCCTACCCCTCCTTGCATAGCATAGGTAGTTGACTTTGACTATATTTGACCTTAATTTTACTATATAGCAAAGATTGAAAAAATGCAACAAACACGATAAATATCCACAAATTAACGCTCCTTAGAATTTTTTTACTGAATTTAGTTCGATACCGTTAGCTGAAAATCCTTTATATATTTACTAATACCTAACCCGTGGTGCTATATAAATTGAATTTTTGTCTTACATCCTGATTTTTTGTGAACATACAAGTTGAATCGCTTTATTGTAAACCAACTTTGGAAACAGTCTTGCGGAAATTCTTTATTGCAACTTATATAGATAAAATGAGATGAGCATAAAAATAGCCCTTGCATGAGGAATCTCCATTAAAATGAAAGTGCGACCCATCATTCCAAAGAAGGATTCGTATGCAAGAGCACTTTCATTTTTTACAACAGACAAAGCAAACATCCAAAAGCAATATGCAGACATTTTCTTCTTTGTCTCGACTCAACTGTCGTTCATTCAGGTGTATGTTCAGCATCCAATTGTCATTTGGTGAAGCAAGAAGATGTAGTTATCATTGTATCATTGTTATTCATATTCTAAGGAAGTTGTTCGGCTTTACTTCCGAACACGCGCAGCATCGCTTTGTCATCGGTAGTTTGTTCTCAAAACATCGGTTTCTTGAACGTTTCCGATACCATTGTCGTTGTCGATCACTACGTTTTGCGATCAAATGGGTTCGGCATGAGTTGGCGAGACGCGACCAACACCGTGCCTATGCTGTGGTAGATCGCTTACCATTCGAGTTGTGTCATGTCGCGAGAATGTGTCGCGTCAAACGGTTTCAAGGGATCACTAATGTTAGCTATTGCGTTTCGAAAAAGCAATGGTATGATGGGTTTAAGTTTCATCTCCAAATGACAGATTAAGGTCTACCGATGGAATACTTGGTGACGGAAGCATCCTGTCATGATCGAATGGCAGCCGAAAGCGTCATGACCCAACTTCCTTATCCCTATTAGTAGCGGCTTGCAAAAAAGACTGTACAAAGAATATCAAATGACGCTGTGAACTCTATCTCGAAAAAATCAAAAACATCGTCCGTCTGAGACATGGGAAGCGTGGATTAAACAAAAACGAAAAGTCATTGAGACAGTATTCTTTGTTCTGATCGATAGCTATTTGCAGGAATTCTTTTGTTATATTTGAAGTGGGCTAGACGGCATATTGTTAGCGTATTCGCTTATTACACTCATGCTAATTGAGCGCTAACGACCGACTAGCACCACTGGTTAATACCTAATTCTGCTTTATTGAAGAAAAAGAAAACTATTTATTCAAGGATTGGTTTAACATACCTACCGAGAAGTCTCCCACCTCTAAGCTGCGAAGTGTAGGTGGGGGAGGTTCACAGAAAAAATAAAAAAGCATGTTTCATCATGAAACATGCTTTTTTATTTGCCTAGCGACGTCCTACTCTCGCAGGGGCGCTAGCCCCAACTACCATCGGCGCTGGAGAGCTTAACTTCCGTGTTCGGGATGGGAACGGGTGTGACCTCTCCGCCATCGTCACTAGACGGTCTGAAGGATGGTTCCTTCAAAACTAGATAACAGTGAAGGGTTGAAGAAAGGATTTGTGGCGCTTCCGCTTTTCGTGTTGTCTAGTTCCGCAAGCTGCATCCTACGGTCGTTTCCGCTTCTTCTGTCAAAGTCTATCGACTTTTCCGCCAGAAGCTTGAACGCCCTATGGATGCAAGCGAGCTTGCTCCACTTTTCGAATTGGTTAAGTCCTCGATCGATTAGTATCCGTCAGCTGCACGTGTCGCCACGCTTCCACCTCGGACCTATCTACCTTGTCATCTTCAAGGGATCTTACTTGCTTGCGCAATGGGAAATCTCATCTTGAGGGGGGCTTCACGCTTAGATGCTTTCAGCGCTTATCCCTTCCGCACATAGCTACCCAGCG
>NZ_JHVN01000020.1 GCF_000620165.1 Anoxybacillus tepidamans PS2 | reverse complement strand
TTGAAGGAAGTATTCTTTCGATAGCCGAAGACACTCATTCCAAACGCGTGCCGACTCCCGATTGCAGGCCACCAGCCGTTCGAGATCCTTCTTGGAGGCACGAAAGGCGATTTTTTGACCGCGAAGCATTGAGATTCCTCCCTTTCCCTACAGCTTGGTTAAGACGATTATAGCACATACGTTCTGTTTTAGAAAGAAAAACATCCGATTCATCCCCCACCTACACTTCGCTTAGAGGTGGGAGACTTCTCGGTGAATGTGTTAAATATAATTTCAAAAAGCCAGCGCACATACACTGGCTTTTCTCAAACATTAATCAAACGTAATCTCTTTCACTTTCTCCTCGTCTAGACGTTTAATCACTTCGACAAGCAGTTTCACCGTATTTTCGTAGTCGTCGCGATGAAGCATCGCCGCATGCGAGTGGATGTAGCGCGTCGGGATGGCGATCGTGAGCGCCGGAACACCGCTTGCTGTCATATGAATGGCGCCCGCATCTGTTCCTCCCCCAGGCATTGCGTCAAAATGGTACGGGATGTTCAGTTCTTCTGCAACATCGATGACGAACTCACGCAACCCTTTATGCGACACGAGCGTCGCATCGTATAACACAATGTGCGGCCCGGCGCCAAGCTTGCCCATCGCTTCCTTTTCAGACACTCCCGGTGTATCGCCGGCAATGCCGACATCGACGGCAAACGCAATATCCGGCTGAATGAAGTTCGCCGATGTTTTTGCACCGCGCAAGCCCACTTCTTCTTGCACCGTGCCAACGCCGTATACAACATTCGGATGCTCGATATCTTTCAGCTGCTTTAATACATCAATTGCGATCGCACAGCCGATGCGGTTATCCCACGCTTTGGCAAGCAGCATTTTTTCGTTGTTCATCACTGTAAACTCAAAGTATGGAACGATCGAATCGCCCGGGCGCACGCCCCATTCCATTGCCTCGTCGCGGCTTGTTGCGCCGATGTCGATGAACATATCTTTAATTTCTACTGGCTTTTTTCTTACTTCCGGAGGTAAAATATGCGGCGGCTTCGAACCGATCACACCAGTGATATCACCATTCTTTGTCATAATGGTAACACGCTGAGCCAGCATGACTTGTCCCCACCAGCCGCCAAGCGGTTGAAAGCGAATAAATCCTTTTTCATCGATTTGCGTAACCATAAAACCGACTTCATCTAAATGGCCGGCAACCATAATCTTTGGACCGTTTTCTTTTCCTGTTTTTTTCGCGATTAAGCTGCCGAGCCCGTCTGTCATCACTTCGTCGGCATAAGGAGTTATGTATTTCTTCATCACTTCCCGCGCTTCTCTTTCGTTTCCAGGCACACCTTTTGCGTCGGTTAACTCTTTTAACATCGTTAAAGTCGCATCCAATTTTGTCATGCTCAAACCCCTTTCACATCTACTCCATCCCCATTATACCTAAACATGAGTCAATGTACAAAATTTGTTAATAATTCTGATTTTGCCGCTCATGGTTGACCTCGTTTTTTTGTGTATACGCCCGCTCGATTTGTTCGGTCGAAAAGCCGAGCTGTTCGCCTAAATATAAATATTCAGCAAATAGATGTTCATAGTTTTCAAATGATTTTGCTTCATAAAATTGATTAACAGCTTGATAGACGCACAAAAACTGTTCAATCGGCGACGAACACAATTTTTGGCTGCGGTTTCCGCCAAACGTAAATCCACAATCAAGCCCGAGCGATAAAATAAAATGCAACCCATCCACATATTCTTCTAATATTTTTTCTTGCGACGCCGGCGGCTTGACGCTCCAAAACTTAAAGCAACGCGTTTCATTCGCAAGCTCGCCAAGTTCGACTAAGAGCGCTAATACCTTTTTATCAACAAGGTTTTCCTGCTGTAATCCGTGTTGTGTTTCAATCCGTTCATCAAGTTGCCGTTGCAATGAGTAAAGCAATGGAATATTCATCTCATTTCCCCCTCTGTTACCAATACAAAGTAATAGATGTGTAAATATCTATAACAGCAAGCATAGGTAATCCGTAGCGGAACACACGATGTTTTGTTTTATGCCGAAAGCTATACATGCCAGCTGTTGCTCCCACCGCACCGCCAGCGAGTGCCAGAAGCCAAATCGTCCGTTCGGAGATGCGCCATTTTCGATGTTTCGCTTTATGCTTATCAATTGCCATCGTCAAAAAACTAATGATATTGATAAACACGATATACCATCCCATCATGATCGCCACCTTGTTTATGAAAAATGACCATTCTCTTAAGCGAGAATGGTCACTTACATTTTCGATTTCCTTACATTATTTATTTAAGTTGGCTTTCGCAAGATCCGCAAGCTGTGCGAATGCTGCTGCATCGTTAACTGCCAAATCAGCAAGCATTTTGCGGTTCACTTCTACGCCCGCAAGCTTTAAGCCGTGCATTAAACGGCTGTAAGAAAGGCCATTCATGCGAGCTGCCGCATTGATACGAGTGATCCAAAGTTTACGGAAATCGCGTTTCCGTTGACGACGGTCACGATACGCGTACATCAACGATTTCATTACTTGTTGATTCGCAACTTTATATAAACGATGTTTTGAACCGAAATAGCCTTTTGCAAGTTTAAGAATTTTTTTGCGACGTCTGCGCGTTACTGTTCCGCCTTTTACACGTGGCATTTGTATTCCCTCCTACGATTATGTTTCGTTCCAAAAATTATTTTAAGTTGTCAAGCAATTGACGAATGCGTTTGAAGTCGCCAGAAGATACAAGCGTTGCTTTGCGAAGTTTGCGTTTTTGCTTTTGCGTTTTGTTTGCAAATAAGTGGCTAGTAAACGCATGAGAACGTTTAAGTTTACCAGTACCCGTCTTTTTAAAGCGCTTTGCAGAGCCTCTGTGAGTTTTCATTTTTGGCATAGGGTGTATCCTCCTCGTTCAATTATTTATCGTTTTTCGGCGCTAACACTAAAAACATGCTGCGACCGTCCATTTTTGGTGCAGATTCCACAATGCTAATATCGGCGCATGCTTCAGAAAAACGATCTAGCACACGTTGACCGATCTCTTTATGCGTGATCGCCCGTCCTTTAAAGCGAATCGTCGCTTTTACCTTATCGCCTTTTTCAAGGAACTTGCGCGCGTTGCGGAGCTTTGTGTTAAAGTCATGCTCTTCAATTGTCGGGCTTAAACGCACTTCTTTGACGTTAATCACCTTTTGCTTTTTGCGCGCTTCTTTTTCTTTCTTTTGTTGCTCAAAACGGAATTTGCCGTAATCCATAATGCGGCATACCGGCGGTTTCGCGTTTGGTGCTACCATGACTAAATCAAGGTTCAGCCTTGCAGCAATCTCCAACGCTTCCTGCTTCGATTTAATGCCTAGCTGTTCACCGTTTGGATCGATTAAACGAACTTCGCGCGCACGAATGCCTTCGTTAATGATAAAATCTTTGCTAATAACTAGCCACCTCCAAGGTTTTTTCGCGAATGACTTGTTTGCATGAGCACCCTCTCGCGGAAAACGGGACGATAGCGCTCGCCTCCGCTTTCCGTTTTGTCTAGCTGTGGCGGCTAACTCTCTTGTGCGAAATAATCTTCCCCTTCGAGGTGCAAGCACCTCTTCAGGTGAAGAACATTTCGCTTCGAGAGCTATTCTCGCCGCCTTCGCTTTTCGAACAAAAAAGCATGGATGCATACGACACCCATGCTTATTACGATCGAAATATATAAGAAACGAACCGTAACAACCTGCCAACAGCCATCTGCGTCAAACAGGTGAGAAGCCGGGTGCTTCTGCTTTTGTCACAAACAAGTATTCTATTCGACTTATAAAGCATAACACACTGGAAGCAGCATGTCAATATTTGCTTATTGCGAGTTCCCTTTCGACACAACGATTTTCATTATATCGAATGTTTCTATATTTGACAATATGTTTTTTTATTTTTTAGCGGCGCACTTCTGCTTTTAATGCATCGATAAAGGCGTCAAGCGGCATCGTTTCGCTTTTTTGTTCACCATATTTCCGCACATTGACAGCTTGTTCTTTTACTTCATTGTCGCCGACAACAAGCATGTAAGGAATTTTTTGCATTTGCGCTTCGCGAATTTTATAGCCGATTTTCTCGTCGCGCTCGTCGACTTCGACGCGGAATCCTTGCGACTGCAACGCTTCTTTCACTTGATATGCGTAGTCGGCATGGACAGCCGGCGCTACTGGAATGACTTCGACTTGTACCGGCGCAAGCCACGTTGGGAATGCTCCTTTATACTCTTCAATTAAGAAAGCAACAAAACGTTCCATCGTTGATACGACACCGCGGTGGATCACAACTGGACGATGCGGTTTTCCGTCTTCGCCGATATATGTTAAATCGAAGCGTTCCGGCAGCAAGAAATCGAGCTGAACTGTTGACAGCGTTTCGTCTTTTCCAAGCGCCGTGCGCACTTGCACGTCTAGCTTCGGACCGTAGAACGCTGCTTCTCCTTCCGCTTCGTAATATTCAAGTCCGAGTTCGTCCATCGCTTCGCGCAGCATGCTTTGCGCTTTTTCCCACATCGCGTCATCATCGTAATATTTTTCTTTATCTTGCGGGTCGCGGTACGACAAGCGGAATGAATATTCGTTTAAGCCGAAGTCTTTATATACTTCAAGAATTAAATTGACAACTCGTTTGAATTCGTCCTTGATTTGATCCGGGCGAACGAAAATGTGGGCATCATTCAATGTCATGCCGCGCACGCGTTGAAGTCCTGTCAGCGCTCCTGACATTTCATAGCGATGCATCGTTCCAAGCTCAGCAATGCGGATTGGCAGTTCGCGATAGCTATGAATTTTGTTTTTATACACCATCATATGATGCGGGCAGTTCATCGGGCGCAGCACCAATTGCTCATTATCCATCTCCATCGGCGGGAACATGCCGTCTTGGTAATGATCCCAGTGGCCGGATGTTTTATATAGCTCGACGCTTCCCAACACCGGTGTATACACATGTTGGTAGCCAAGTTCTAACTCTTTATCAACGATATAACGTTCAATCGTGCGGCGAATCGTTGCTCCTTTTGGAAGCCATAGCGGCAAGCCTTGTCCCACTTTTTGTGACGTTGTAAACAGCTCAAGTTCTTTTCCAAGTTTGCGGTGGTCGCGCTCCTTCGCTTCTTGAAGCAGGCGAAGATGCTCGTCCAAATCTTCTTTTTTGAAGAATGCTGTTCCATAAATGCGCTGGAGCATTTTGTTTTTGCTGTCGCCGCGCCAGTATGCACCCGCGATGCTTAAGAGTTTAAATTCTTTAATTTTGCCTGTCGATGGCACATGAACGCCGCGGCACAGGTCAAAAAATTCACCTTGCTCATAAATCGAAACAACTTCACCTTCAGGAATATCATTAATTAATTCTAACTTTAAGTTATCGCCGATTTCCTCATAGCGGCGAATTGCTTCTTCGCGGCTGACCTCTTTGCGAACAATTTCTAAGTTTTCTTTTACAATTTTTTGCATTTCTTTCTCAATTTTTGGAAGGTCTTCTGGCGTTAACGACTCTTCCATGTCAATATCATAATAAAATCCGTTTTCAATGACGGGACCTACGCCAAGTTTTACGTTTTTGTAGAGACGTTTAATTGCTTGCGCCATTAAATGAGCTGTGCTATGGCGCAAAATTTCCAGAGCTTCTGGCATATCTTGCGTAATAATCGCAATCGTCCCATCATCGTGAATCGGTGTGCGCAAATCAAGCAATTTATCGTTTAATTTCCCAGCAATCGCTTTTTTCTTTAAGCCAGGGCTGATCGAAGCGGCAATATCTTCTGTCGTTGTGCCTTTCGGAAACTCCTTTACCGCACCATCAGGAAATGTAATTTTGATTACCTCTGACATCGCTATTTCACTCCTTTTTTAAATTAAAATAAAAAACTCGTCCCAAAATAAGGGACGAGTTGAATTCGTGGTTCCACCCTTCTTCCCATCGCTTGCATAAAAAAGCAATAAACGATGGCTCGAATCGCATAACGGTGCTTTCCGTCAGCAATTACTAGATCGTAGCGAGTTTGGACTGCCTACAGCTTTTCTGCCGCGGTCGACATGCTATATGCATGTCGACCAGCCATGCGAACCGCATGGCTCCCCTCGAACAATGAACACTTTATGGGCAAATGAATTTGCCAGTTGGCGTTATTGTTCGAGGAAAGCGGCAGAAAAGCAAAAATAACTCCTACAATTGTTCACTGCTGAAGTTCCGAGGTGGTAAGTGCATTTTTCGTGTTAGGAAGGTTTCAGCCGATGCCTTCCCTCTCTGGAAACCGTAAAAATACACCCGTGTCCTCATCATCACTGTCTCATATGTTCGTTATGTACGTAATTATAGAATGAGAGCTTAGAAAAATCAAGTCGGCGCATCATTCATCGACAAAATCGCCTCGTATTTCGCAAAATCGTTTAATTGGCAAAAACAAATCCGCTCTTGAAACACATTTTGAATCGTTTGAATCATGCCGTCATCTGGATTTGACGTATATAAATAAATGGTACGCGGGGCGATAGACACAAGCGGTGCTAACACAGAAGAATCGATATACATTGGTTGGTTTATGCTCAAATTTCGATCAATAAGTTGTTTTAGTTCTTTTTTTGTGACTAAACAAAGTTGTTCATCAAAAAAAAGAAAATCTGGTGAACGATGAACAAGATGGACAGTTGACCACTTTTCTTTACGCTCCGCTACATAATCGCGCAACATTTGTACAAAGTTTTGATATTCTTGTTCTAATTTATATTCGTCAATAGCTAATTCGACATAGTAATGCAAACGTTCGGTATATTGCTTGAGCCGAAAAGTAACAAAGGATGTAAGCGAAAAGGAAAGACCGTCCCTTACAAATTGTAAAAGAGCGTTCATAATGATCGCTTCACGCGAAATAGTCGGTTGTTTACTGCTTCGATAGTCGTGCCGTTCACCGTCAAGAAATGAATGAGCGAGCTGCAAAATTTGTTGTTGCTCTTCTTCGTTTTTGAAATAAAATGTATCCGAAATAATGGAAAGCAGCAGTCGATCTTCGACAAAACGAAGAATAAAATCATTGATCGCTGGTACTATATGCGATGAAATCACTTCGTCAGAACGCTCGTGTATGTAAATCTTAACAATGCAGCCGCTACGATGTTCAGTTTGAAAAAGTGGACGGTCCCCTTTGTTCCTCTTTTCGTTTAAAAGATTGGAAAACTTCTCTGCATCGTTCTCTTGTTCAAAATAAATTTCAATCAACGTTGTCCCCCCTTTATAAGTGAATGCTTGTTCTATATATATGGGAGGACAAGTTGATTTAGAATCAGAAAAAGTCCATTAGTACCTAGCTGTTTTTATCAAGCCGACGGTTTCTTCCCTTAATCTCCACCGGGTGCGACAAATAACGGATACGTTCCATAATACGGGCTGCTTTCATCTGCTCTTCTTCGCCCCGCTGTGAATATGTTAAATGATGGGCTAATCGCTGCAAGTCAAAATTGGAAGTGAAAAAAGTTGGCAAATTCTCAAACATGCGGTATTGCAAAATCGGACCTAGTAAGTCATCGCGCACCCAGCTCGACATGGACTCAGCTCCGAGATCATCAAGCATTAAAATCGGCACTTTTTTAACGTATTCGAGCTTCTCATTCATCGTCTGATCTTGCCACGATCCTTTTAATTCCCGAAAAAACTCTGGAACATAGACGATGAGAGACGAAATATTTTTTTTCGCAAGCGCGTTAGCAATAGCGCCAAGAATGTATGTTTTTCCAACACCGAATGACCCGTACAAATAAAGCCCTTTCATTTTTTTGCCCGGCTCATAGTTCGCCACAAACTGTTCCGCTAGTTCAATCGCCTTCATACGGCCATCGTCGGCGAGATCCACATCAGACAAAGAGGCTTGTAAAATTTCGCGCGGTACAAATAAGCTTTGAATGAGCGATTCCTGCCGCTTTCGCTCGTCATATTTCACTTTCGTCGGGCAACGGTCGTATTGAATAGTGATCGCATTTCCTTGCAAAATAAGATGCGGATGGTAGCCCTTCAACAAATTCGTGCATCGATCTAAATTAGGACAGCGCTCGCAATGTTTGCTTTGCTGAATGAATTCATATAGCTTAATTAAACTTCTCTCTAACATAGAGTCTGTTATTTTTCCTTCGTGCTCGCGTAAAAACGCTTGCACCTCCCGATGAGAAAGAATTTCGTTTTTTAATTGCGCATATCGCTCCTGAAAATCTTTCCGGCTAAGCAGACGATTGATGAATTGGTTGATTTGTTCCATCGTTCCCACATCCTATTGTCGTTTACTCGTTTCGATACTTTTTAAGTCGTTCCTCCAGCTCTCGACGCTTTTGTTCTAGATCGATCTGTTCATTCGGCTCGGTTTCTTTTTGACTATAATCCATGTTGAGCCATTCAGGCAACATTTCTTTGCGAACCACTTTTTTTGTCGTTTTCTTTCCTTTTTCGTTCGCCCAACTTTGATACTTCTCCGCTTCCTTCTTCGCAAGTTCCATTGCTTCTTTCACCGTACGAACCTTTTTTCTCGCCCAGTGTCCCGCAATCTTTTCTACATATGCCTTTGATAGCTTCATGTCCGTCCGCAGCATGACATAATGAATAAGAACATTGACAACCCCAGGAGGCAATTTTTGCTGAAACATGACCTCTTCAATTAATTTCAAATCGCTCGCGAGTGGTTCCGCGCCACCGGAAATATCGCTGAGCAACTGGCGCGGCGAAATCGTCTCAAAGTATCGAATCAGCTTTTCTTCCTCCGTTTTCGGTTCTGTGTTTGTCATTGTTCGTTGAGAGAGCGGTTGAACACGCGTGCTTAAACTCGGTAATTCTTCTCCGCGTTCAAATTGATACCAATCGCGTGCTGCTTTTCGCAGCGCTTCGACATCAATCTGTTCTGTCGGGTCAATGACGTCCAGCACCAGTTTTTGCATCTCTAGTGGATCGATTCCGTATAAAAATGACAGCTTTTTAATCGCTTCGCGCACTTTTGCCGTAATCGCTCGTTTCGGAACCATTTGCTTTGATAGGCCGGCAAAAAATAAATCAAAATCAAATATTTCATCTTGAAGTTCATACGTTTCCGGCCGCCGTCCGATATATTCACGGCCATCCGAAAGCCACAAGTCGCTTTTCGCTTCGTCGTTCATAACAGCAATCATTTGTTCAGGATGGACCGAATAAAATATGTCGTTAAACGATCGGGTAACTGGATAAAATTGTTTTTTATCAATTGAGGGGATAGAAAAAAACTGCTTTAACTTTTGGAATTTATTTCGTCCTACCCGATTATAAAGAAAGATGTTCAGCACGCCATCCGTGAAAAAACGTTCTGGTGTAAGAGGTGGCTGCAATTCGTAAATAAATAGCTTCGGGTCTTTTGTACGGTCCACATACGTTTTTACTAATCCGATCCCTTCTAGCTTTAGACGTTCTTCATAAATGTCTTTTAAACTGCACTGCATAATCGACATAAGGCTATGATGCGTTGTTTCTTCTCCACAAAATTGCTGGTCCAGCTCTCCCCAAAGAGTCATGTATAAACTGAAGGCCCTTGAACCAATTAAAGGCTGGTATAACAAAGTTACAACTTTTCGATCAAAATCGTGTAAAATTCCGCTGCTACGCACTATGTAACGATCTACAGGAATCAGTTCTTTCCAATGATGTTCCATGCTATCGACCTTCCCCAACCCAACAGAGTAAAAAAAGGGCTTGTCCGCATGACGATATAAGCCCTTTAATGCTGCTCTTTTTTAATTAACTCTTTTAATTCTTCAATAAATACGTTTAAATCTTTAAACTGTCGATAAACCGACGCAAAACGCACATATGCCACTTCATCCACTTTTGAAAGCCGCTCCATCACCATTTCGCCGATCGTTTCACTCTTGATTTCTGCTACTCCGCGGTTGCGCAATTCCTTTTCAATTTCTTGCGTAATATGTTCTAATTGTTCTAATGCTACAGGACGTTTCTCGCAGGCTTTAATCAATCCTCGCAATATTTTGTCACGGCTAAATTCTTCTCTCGTTCCTTCTTTTTTGACAACAATAAGCGGCATTTCCTCAACTTTTTCAAATGTTGTGAATCGATAGTGACATTGCTCGCACTCTCTTCTTCGGCGGATCGAACGTCCCTCGTCAACGGGGCGCGAATCAAGCACTCTTGTGCCATTATGGTGGCAAGATGGACATTTCACATGAACCACTCCGTTTTTATGCTTTTATGCTCATTATGTTCATCCATGAATTCCTGAACCGATATAAGGGAGACGTTTGTCTATTTTTTCATATAAATCAATAATGACGCGGCGGCTCCATCCAAAGTCGAACGGAAGCACTTTTGTATCAGTCGTCACAGAAAAATCGATGGCGGTTTCAAACGGTCGAACAGAAATCACCGTAATGACGATAAACGCTTTCTTTCCACGGCGAGTAGCGACGCTAAACTCCCCTCGCTCTTCGGAAACGGACAGCAATTCGTACTCGGCGGAAGACGCGATGAGTTCTTTGACGACCTTTATGGCATTGGCGCCCGTTGTTTTGTAATAGCGGCTCCGCAATTGCTCATCCTCGTGATGTTCTTTTGTTTCACAATGATTCGTCAATGCGTATTTTAGCTTATTCCAAACGCTCATTTTTTGCCGCTCCTTGTCTTATTCTTTACTAATTATGATACCATTAGTTCCCCTTATATGTACAATACAAAAAAAGAGGTGCAATACGACACCTCTTTTATTTCTGCTCATTATAAAACTTTTGCGTTTTTCAATTCAATCGGACCCATTCCGCGCGGGAATTCGATCGTTTCGCGCGTTTGTGCTCCCAACGCTTCAGCGATATAATCAGCGGCAATCGTTGGATCTAAATGTCCGCAAGTATAAACGTCGATGCTGGCATAGCCATGTTCCGGAAAGCTATGAATGGTTAAGTGAGACTCCGAAATGATGACAACACCGCTTACTCCTTGTGGAGCAAACTTGTGAAATGCTACCTCACGGATTTCTGCACCAGATTTCAATGCAGCATCAACAAATGTTTTTTCAATAAATTCGATATCATTTAGCTTATCAAAATCGCATCCCCATAATTCTGAGATAACGTGACGACCCATTGTGTCCATCTAAATCATCCCCCTTTATCAATTTTACAAAAAAATAAACATGAATTTCTTTTGCATAATGGCATGTATAACTACCACGGGGGAAAGTTAGTCCAAAGAGGTCCTAACCCTTTAAGTAGTCACATTACCGCGCGTTTAAGAAGTTCACGAAACATAGTATACTTTGTTTGTTTTTGTTTTGCAATACACTTTTTTTATTTTTTTCACCCAAAATTACAAAAGCGCTGATCCTTGATCAGCGCTTTCCGTTATTATGCATTTACCTTGAGATTTTCCATCATTTTGCTTGCCACTAAATTTGTTAAATCGACGACGCGGCAAGAATATCCCCATTCATTGTCATACCATGCAAGCACTTTTACTTTACGTCCTTCCATCACCATTGTTGATAGTCCGTCGATAATTGCCGAATGTGGATTTGTATTGAAATCAATCGAAACAAGCGGTTCTGTCGTAAAGTCAAGAATGCCTTTTAACGGCCCATTAGCTGCGCGCATAAATACTTCATTCACTGCTTCAACCGTCACTTCTGTCTTAAGATCGACGACGAGATCGACTAGTGAGACGTTTGGCGTTGGAACGCGAAGAGCCATTCCATGCAGTTTGCCTTTTAGATGTGGCAATACAAGCGCCAAAGCTTTCGCTGCCCCTGTCGTTGTCGGGATGATCGATTGTCCGCAAGAACGAGCACGTCTTAAATCTTTATGTGGATTGTCGATATTTTTTTGATCGTTTGTGTAAGCATGAACCGTTGTCATAAGGCCATTTTCAATGCCGAACGCTTCATCTAATACTTTAACGACTGGAGCCAAGCAGTTCGTCGTACAAGAAGCATTCGAAATGATGAAATGTTGGTCTACATCCAGCATTTCTTCGTTGACACCCATAACGATCGTAATATCCTCATTTTTTCCCGGAGCCGTTAAAATGACACGTTTTGCTCCAGCCTCTAAATGAAGGCTCGCTTTTTCTTTTGAGTTAAATTTGCCAGTTGCTTCAATGACAATATCAATTCCTAATTCTTTCCAAGGAAGTTCTTTCGGATCGCGTGAGCTTAAAAGTTGGATTTTTTTGCCGTTAACAAGAAGTCCGTCCTCAAGTGCGACTACTTCCGCGTCAAATTTCCCATGGTTGGAATCATATTTTATCAAATGAGCCAGCGTTTCAGCCGGATAGCTCGCATTAATCGCAACGATATCAAAGTTCTCCGCATCAATGGCACTTCGGAACACCATTCTTCCGATTCGTCCAAACCCATTAATCGCTACTTTTGCTTTCATCAAATTTTCTCCCCTCAAATATATGTTATACTAATTGTCGTATATCCGTATAATTAGTATAACATATATTTGATATTTGTATAGAGCAAATCCTACAAAAAATAAAAAAAAGACGTCCTATTTTTACAGGACGTTCCATTGTTTTAAAATATATAAAAGTTGTTCTCTCGTTTCATCGACAGCACCGTTATTATCAATAACTGCGTCGGCATACACTTTTTTTTCAATCAGCGGCATTTGCGAACGAATGCGTGCCGTGGCATCCGTTTTCGATAATCCGTTCCGCTTCATCAACCGTTCAAGCTGAATCGCTTCATCTACATATACAACAATCACTTTATCCACAAGATGAGTAAGATTGCTTTCGAATAAAAGCGGAATATCAAGGACGACCGTTTTCGCTCCGCTTTGAATATAGGACTCCCTTTGCGCCATCATTGTTTTTCGGACAGCCGGATGAACGATAGCGTTGAGCTGCTTTCTTTTTTCTTCGTTGTTGAAAACGATCGATCCTAGCTTCGCGCGATCAATTTCTCCATTTTCCTGAAGAATGTCGTTTCCAAATACCTCAACAATTTGCCTGTATGCTTCTTCGCCCACATTGACCACTTCTCTGGCAATTACATCCGCGTCAACTACTGGAATGCCGTATTCTTTCAACATGCGCGAAACGGTGCTTTTTCCGCTCGCAATCCCTCCTGTTAATCCGATCGTTAACGCCATTTTTCCCTCTCCTTACCGTTATCGTTGACATTGCTTGCAATAGTGGGTGCCGCGACCGCCAATTTTTATTTTTTGTACAGGAGAGCCACACCGCTTGCATGGCTCTCCTTGACGGCCATAGACAAACAACTGCAACTGAAACGTTCCGATCTCCCCTTGTGTATTCACATACGTACGAACGGTGCTTCCACCTTTTTCGATCGCTTCCTGCAATGTGGCAATAATTTCATTATGAAGACGTTCAATTTCTTCATTTGTCAACGAAGCAGCAATCCGCTCCGGGTGAATTCCGGAGCGAAACAGCGTTTCATCGACATAAATATTGCCAAGCCCGGCGACAACAGTCTGATCTAAAAGTACGCTTTTAATTTTTCGGTTCGTTTTTTGCAGCTTAACCGCCAACTCTTCGTGAGTAAACATCGGCAAAAACGGCTCTGGTCCTAACTGCGCTAACGGCGGTTGCTGTTCTTCTTCCCCTATTTGAAACAGATGCATCGTCCCGAATTTTCTCACATCGCGATAACACAATTCTGTTCCGTCCGTAAATTCAAAAACGACATGCGTATGCGGCGCAAGCGGCGTACCGGTTGTTTGCAGAAGATAGCGCCCTTCCATACGTAAATGGGAAATGAGCACATAATCGGTTAACATAAATTTCAAAAATTTTCCTCGACGTTCAATGTTATGAATCGTTTGTCCTTTCAACCTTTTAGCAAACAATGTGATATCGCTTGGCTTTTTTATAATATTCGGCCAAAACACTTTAACATCATGAATGGTTTTGCCAATCGTCAATGGAATGAGTGTCCGTTTGACGGCTTCGACTTCTGGCAATTCTGGCATCGATGATCACTTCCTTTACTTAGCGTCGTACCACGTCGGTCCGAAATGATAATCGACTTTAAGCGGCACACGTAACTCAATCGCATGTTCCATCACTTCTGGAACAAGTTTGGTGAGCCGCTCGACTTCCGCTTTTGGCGCCTCTAAAATCAATTCGTCATGCACTTGCAGCAAGATGCGCGCTTGCAGCTTTTCTTGTTGCAGCCGCTCTGCTAAATCAATCATCGCCTTTTTGATGATGTCAGCGGCACTTCCTTGAATTGGCGTGTTCATGGCCGTGCGCTCTGCGAAACTGCGCACATTGAAATTGCGGCTCGTAATATCCGGAAGATAACGGCGGCGGTGCAAGAGCGTTGTAACGTAACCTTTTTGCTTCGCCTGCTGCACGATATCGTCCATATATTGCTTGACTCCCGGAAAGCTCGCAAAATAGCGCTCGATAAAGTTTGCCGCTTCTTTTCGGGAAATATTTAAGTTTTGCGACAGCCCGTAATCGCTGATGCCGTAGACAATTCCAAAATTCACCGCTTTCGCTTGCCGGCGCATTTGTGACGTCACTTCTTCTTCACTGACATGGAAAATATCCATCGCTGTTTTTGTATGAATATCTAAATCATTGCGAAACGCCTCAATTAAGTTGGGGTCATTGGCGATGTGAGCAAGAACGCGCAATTCAATTTGCGAGTAATCGGCCGCAAAAATGACCCAATCAGGTTCTGATGGGACAAACGCTTGACGAATTTTCCGTCCTTCTTCTAAGCGGATTGGAATGTTTTGCAAGTTCGGTTCCGTCGAGCTTAATCGTCCCGTTTGTGTCAATGCCTGGTTAAAAATCGTATGGACTTTGTTTGTATCGGAATGAACAACTTTAAGCAATCCTTCTATATAAGTGGATTGTAGTTTGCCAAGTTGCCGGTAATGTAAGATCTTCTCGACGATTTCATGATACGGTGCGAGCTTCTCCAATACGTCAGCGGACGTCGAATAGCCTGTTTTTGTTTTTTTCATGACCGGAAGTTGCAATTTGTCAAACAAAATGACACCGAGCTGTTTTGGAGAGTTAATGTTGAATTCTTGACCGGCTAACTGATAAATATCTCGTTCAATCGTTTTTAATTGTTCATTAAGCTCTTCTCCCATTTCCCGCAGCCGCTCGACATCGATTTTCACGCCGGCGTATTCCATTTCTGCTAAAATGAACGTCAATGGCAATTCTAATTCTGTAAATAATGAATACTGCTCATTTTCCTGCAAATCGTTAATAAATTGCTGCTTTAATTCTCGAATGGCTGCTGCCTTTCGAACAAGGTGTTCGGCGAGAATCGGCTCATCAGGTACCGCTTGTTTCGCTCCTTTGCCGTAAACGGACTCATCGGACTGCACGTTCACATATTGTTTTGCCTTTGCTACAGATGCCACATCTTCCGTTGAGTGCGAAGGATTTAAAAGATAAGAGGCGATGAGCAAATCAAAATCGATTCCTTTCATATCAAGACCTTGCCATTTTAAAGCAACAATCGCCCGCTTCGCGTCAAAAACGCTTTTTTTCTTTTCACCGTCTTCAAGCCACTGTCGAAAAAGCGAGGATGATAAGGCAACATCTGTCGGGATAAACACATTTCCGTTTTCGTTTGCCAATGCAAACCCGAGAATCGGTGCTTTATGATAGTTGTCTTCCAATATTTCTACAATGAGAGCCGACTCATTTGCTAGCATCGACTCCGTCACTTCTCGAGCAATTGTGTAACGAATCGAAGCTAAATGCGCAGTTTCTTCCTCTGCTTCTTTCACATTCATTTTTCCTAATAATGAATTAAATCCAAGTTCTTTGAATAAAGCGACGACTTTGTCAAGGTCATACCCTTCGTATTTCGTGTCCTCAAGCGTAATACCAAGCGGAGCATCGCGCAAAATGGTGGCTAATTGCTTGCTGAGGAGCGCCAGATCGCGATGTTGTTCAAGGTTTTCCTTTACTTTTTTTCCGCTGACTCTCTCAAGCGATTCAAGCAGATGCTCGACGGTCCCAAACTCTTTTAACAGCTTTAACGCTGTTTTTTCTCCAATACCTGGAACCCCTGGAATATTGTCTGATGCGTCCCCCATCAATCCTTTTAAATCGATAATTTGTTTCGGCGTCAATCCATACTTTTCTTGAATCGTTTCCGGAGTATATGATTCAACATCGGTAATGCCTTTGCGAGTAATATCAACCGTCACATGCTCAGAAGCAAGCTGTGTTAAATCGCGATCGCCCGAGATCACTTTCACCTCAAAACCTTCTTTTTCTGCTTCGGCACATAGCGTACCGATAATATCATCCGCCTCATAATTGTCGAGTTCATATGCAAGAATTCGATATGCATTCAACAACTCGCGCAATAACGGAAACTGTTCGGACAATTCGGGCGGTGTTTTTTGCCGCCCCCCTTTATATTCTTCAAACGTTTTATGGCGAAACGTCGTTTTTCCTGCATCAAACGCTACAAGCATATGCGTTGGCTTTTCTTCCTCTAAAATTTTCATCAGCATCATCGTAAATCCGTAAATCGCATTCGTGTGAATGCCTTTTTCATTATTTAAAAGCGGCAACGCAAAAAATGCCCGATAGGCAATGCTGTTTCCGTCAATAAGTACAAGCTTTTTTTCCAAAAATGTTCCCTCCTCCGATCATCCTGCTTTTATTGTAGCATGATTATCGGGATAATGAAAAAAAGACGAGAACATTTTTTCGTTCTCGTCCCTCAAGGGTTGGCTCCTTGGATGAAGGGGTTTTCGTTACTTATCATAACAATCGTTTATGAATTCATGGTAAAGTCGTTGTTAATATTTTGTAAAACTATTCTTCTTTCGGAAAATGGACGGTAAATGTCGCCCCTTGTCCAACTTGGCTCTTAACGGTAATATACCCATGATGCGCTTCGACAAGGTGCTTCACAATCGCCAATCCTAATCCTGTTCCTCCGGAATTGCGGCTTCTTGCTTTATCTACGCGATAAAACCGTTCGAAGATGCGCGGAATTTCTTTTTCCTCAATGCCAATTCCCGTATCTTGAACATGAATGAGCAGTTCATCATTTTTTTCTTCAAGGCTCACTTCGACTCGTCCATCTTTCGGCGTATATGTGAGCGCATTGGTAATTAAATTAATAAATATTTGCTTGAGCCGATTGCTGTCTCCAGCAAAATATATCGGCTTTAAAGCGTTTAAGCGCAATGCAATATTTTTTTCTTCCGCTCTTGCCCGAAACATCACAATTAATTCTTCGAGAAGTTGCGTCATATTAACAGTTTCAATCTGAAGCTGAAACCCGTGCTGTTCAATTTTCGATAAATCGAGCAAATCTTGAATTAAGCTTTGCAGCCGCTCGCTTTCCTTTAGGATAATAGATAAAAAATGCTCCAATGCCCGCTCATCTTTCATCGCCCCATCTAACAATGTTTCGGCAAATCCTTTAATAGACGTAATCGGTGTTTTCAATTCATGCGACACATTTGCGACGAAATCTTTTCGCATTTGCTCAAGCTTTTTGAGTTCGGTAATATCATGGAAAACAAGGACAATCCCTTTCCATTCATCGTTTGTACCAATAATGGGTGCACCGTATACCTCAAAATGCTTCCGCTCAATGTCAATCGTTAAGACAAGCTGTTTGCGTACTTTCGTCTCCTTCATAAAAATGTCATCGACAAGTTCGATAATCTCCTTATGGGCAAACGCTTCTCTATACAGGCAATGCAAATAATCGACAGGGCGAATATGGAAAATTTCTTTGTATGCGCGATTCACAAGGTTGATATAACCGCGGCTGTCGATTAAAATCAAGCCGCTTCCGACATTTTCAATTAACGTATGCAACCGGTCTGTTTGCATTTCCTGTATTTTACTCATCTCTTGTAAATTGCGGGCTAAAATGTTAATGGAGTGGCTAAGCATGCCTGTTTCATCGCTGCGCGTTTCATATACTCTTGCCTTATAGTTGCCGCGAGCCAACTCAAAGGCCGTTTTTGTCGCCGCTTCAATCGGCTTCATATAATGGTCTGCAATTTTTAGCCCAAGCAAAATGATCACAATTAACGCAGTGCCTAGGCTGCTAATTAACACTCCCCAAATTTGCTGATTGATCTTTTTTAAAGAATTGACAGGGGTGCTCAAAATGACATATCCCGCTTCTTTTCCGTTCCGAGAAAATGGAACGATATAATAATATACATCGCGCTTTTCCTCAATAATCGAAGGGTTGTTTGTTTTCTTGCTGTGCAAAATATCGCGCACGATTTGCTCATGGGCATGATCGCTAATATTGGCGATGCGGCCTGTATCGATTAGCGTCCGTTCCCGACCATCTAGTACGGTGATACGTGATGCCAACGTTTCACTCATTGCTTTAATTTGTGGGCGAATCGCGTCTATCGCCTCGTTCTCAAGTAAAAGAGCAATGATTTTTGCCTCTTTTTCAATTCGCTTATTCATCGTCTCTAAATAAAAATCTTTAAATAATTGCCCAAGCAATATTCCAAGACAAATAAGCACAGCTACGATTAAAGAAATAAGCGCAAACAAAAGCCGTGAGCGGGGACTAGTCATCGCCTTTTGGCTCCTCCAGCTTGTACCCTAAGCCGCGAATCGTTTTAATATATAACGGTTTTTTTGTATTTTGTTCAATCTTCTCACGCAAATGGCTAATGTGTACGTCAACGATGCGCGTATCGCCGGCAAAATCGTAATTCCATACAGCGCTTAAAAGCTGATCCCGTGTTAGCACGCGTCCTTTATGTTTTGCTAAATAAACAAGCAATTCAAACTCCTTTGGTGTTAATTCAAGTCGTTCCCCATTAAAATACACTTCGTAGTGATCAGGGAGAATTTCTAAATTGCCGATGCGAAGCGTTTGGCGTTCTTCTTCCTCATGCGCAGGCTGCGACGATTGAATGCGGCGCAAAATCGCTTTAATACGCGCCAATACTTCTCTCGGACTGAACGGTTTTGTCATATAATCATCGGCGCCAAGCTCCAAGCCAAGCACTTTATCAAATTCATCATCTTTTGCCGTTAGCATTAAAATCGGAATCATCATTTTTTGTTGGCGCAGTTGCTTACAAACTTCCATGCCATCCATTTTCGGGAGCATTAAATCAAGAATCATTAAATCCGGCTGTTCCCGAATCGCTTTTTGCATTCCTTCCTCCCCGTCATTCGCGGTAACGACCTCAAATCCGGCTTGCTCTAAGTTGTACTGTAAAAGCGTCACAATAGACGGTTCGTCATCTACAACTAACACTTTTTTGCTCATATGTTCCTCCATATTCGATAAAAGATGTTATTACTATTATACCATAAAAAAGACTGCCTCTTTATAACAGAGACAGTCCGTTTCGATTAGAAGTTCTCCAAAAACCGGCTATTAAGAGCCGATATCGAATATGGAGGGCAAACCTTTAATGTTCCTTCAAGCACCTTTTCTTTTTCATCGCGAAGCGCTTCTACTGCAACCGTAATCAAGTGCTCATCTTCATTTACTTCTTTCACTTCGAACAAAAATTGCAAATCCTCATAATGATAGACCGGCTTTAAAAAATCGATGTTATGTTTCTTAATATGGCTTCCTGGCCCTGGCAAATATTTAGAAATGGCCGATGTAATCATTCCAGTCAGCATAATCGTAGGAACGATCGGTCTCTCTAACGGTGTTTGCGAAGCGTAATCATGTTGAATGTACAAAGGATTTGCATCATCTGTCAGTCCAAGATAGAGCAATAAATCTTTATCTTCTATTTTTGAATTAATTACCAATTTCTCCCCAACCGTGATTTCTGATATATTTCTCCCCAATTTTCGTTTTTTTAGCATCACTTACACCCCTTTGTTTAGAAAGCGCTTCCAATAAAAAATTAGAGGCAAACATTCGGGATTTCCCGAATGTTTGCAGGTTTTTCTATTCTAATACCTTCATTACATTTTTCACAGATTCAACCGATTTAGCAAGAGCCGCTTTTTCTTCCTCTGTTAACTCAAGTTCAATCACTTTTTCAAGGCCGTTTCCACCTAAAATCGTCGGCACGCCTAAATAGATGCCTTCATATCCGTACTCACCTTCAAGATAAGCGATCGCTGGAAGGACGCGACGCTGATCTTTAATAATCGCTTCTACCATTTCCACAAGTGAAGCAGCAGGAGCGTAATATGCACTTCCGTTTCCAAGGAGGTTGACGATTTCACCGCCACCTTTGCGCGTACGTTCCACAATTGCGTCTAAACGCTCTTTTGGAATAAGCTTTTCAAGCGGAATGCCGCCAGCATAAGAGTAACGTACAAGCGGAACCATGTCATCGCCGTGTCCGCCTAATACGAAGCCCGTAATATCCTTCACAGAAAGATTTAACTCTTGAGCAACAAATGTGCGGAAACGAGCTGTATCAAGCACGCCGGATTGACCGATGACGCGGTTTTTCGAGAATCCGGACTCTTTGTAAACCGTATACGTCATCGCATCAACCGGGTTTGTCAACACGATGATATAGCAGTTCGGAGAGTATTTTACGACTTCTTTTGTGACCGCCTTCATAATTTTTTGGTTCGTCGTCACTAGATCGTCGCGGCTCATTCCTGGTTTGCGCGCAATTCCTGCTGTGATGACGACAATATCAGAATCAGCCGTGTCAGCGTAGTCAGATGTGCCAATGATGTTTGCGTCAAATCCTAACACAGGGCTTGATTCAAGCATATCAAGCGCTTTTCCTTTTGTCGGATTCTCTAACTGCGGAATATCAACAAGCACGACATCTCCAAGCTCTTTTTGAGCTAAAATAAACGCCGTCGTTGCTCCCGTAAAACCTGCACCGATAACAGAGATTTTTTTGCGTTTCATTGGCACTTTTTGAACCTCCCCTTATTATTCGCCCATGTTACGGATCAATGCATCAGCGAATTCGGAACATTTAACCTCTGTTGCCCCTTCCATAAGACGCGCAAAATCATATGTGACAACTTTAGAAGCAATTGTTTTTTCCATTGAATCAATAACTAATTTCGCAGCCTCATTCCAACCAAGGTGCTCAAACATCATAACGCCTGATAAAATGACGGATGATGGATTTACTTTATCCAATCCTGCATACTTCGGAGCAGTGCCGTGAGTTGCTTCGAAAATCGCATGTCCTGTCTCGTAGTTGATATTCGCGCCAGGAGCGATGCCGATGCCGCCTACTTGAGCTGCCAATGCGTCGGAAATATAGTCGCCGTTTAAGTTCATTGTAGCAACAACATCAAATTCACGCGGACGCGTCAAAATTTGTTGCAAGAAAATATCAGCGATCGCATCTTTAACAATGATTTTTCCTGCTGCTTCCGCCTCAGCTTGCGCTTTATTCGCAGCTTCTTTTCCTTCGGCTTCAACAATGCGGTCGTATTCCGCCCATGTGAATACTTTATCGCCAAATTCCTGCTCTGCTAGCTCGTAACCCCAGTTTTTAAATGCGCCTTCCGTGAACTTCATGATATTTCCTTTATGTACGAGCGTTACAGATTTGCGGCCATGTTCAATTGCATAATTGATCGCTGCGCGAACAAGGCGTTTTGTTCCTTCTTCAGAAATTGGTTTAATCCCGATTCCAGATGTTTCAGGGAAGCGGATTTTGCGCACGCCCATTTCATTTTGCAAAAACTCGATCACTTTCTTTACTTCTTCCGTGCCTTTCGCATACTCGATGCCCGCATAAATATCTTCCGTATTTTCGCGGAAAATGACCATATCTGTGTCTTCAGGACGCTTTACAGGCGAAGGAACGCCATTAAAATAACGAACAGGACGAAGACAAACGAACAAATCTAACTCTTGGCGAAGTGCAACATTCAAGGAACGAATTCCGCCGCCTACCGGAGTTGTAAGTGGACCTTTAATCGCAATTATGTATTCGCGAATCACATCAAGCGTTTCTTGTGGTAACCATTCTCCAGTTAGTTTATATGCTTTTTCGCCAGCAAGAACTTCTTTCCATACAATTTTCTTTTCACCTTTGTATGCTTTCTCTACCGCAGCTTCTAACACGCGGGAGGCTGCTGCCCAAATATCAGGGCCTGTTCCGTCGCCTTCAATGAAAGGAATAATCGGATTGTTTGGTACGTTTAGCACACCATTTGTGACTGTAATTTTTTCACCTTGAACCACTTGTAACAACCTCCAATGTATTTAATGTAAAGGGCGAGAATATGTACACATCTCCTCACCCTTTTTTCCATAATGTTATCCTCTTTGTTCAATTGGAACATACACTTGCTTCGCTGGTCCTGTATACTCAGCACGCGGACGGATGAGACGGTTGTTTTCATATTGTTCCAAAATATGTGCAAGCCATCCTGACATGCGGCTTACCGCAAAAATAGGTGTAAACAAATCATGATCGATTCCTAAACAATGGTATACAGACGCCGAATAAAAGTCAACGTTCGGCGGCAACGGCTTAGTGGAGTTCATAATCTCCTCAATCTTCACCGACATTTCATACCAATGTGGCTCTCCTACAAGTTTTGTTAATTTTTCAGACATCTTTTTCAAATGTTTAGCGCGCGGATCGCCTTTTCGGTAAACTCGGTGACCAAAGCCCATGATTTTCTCTTTGTTTTCGAGTTTTTTATGAACATATGAATCAACGTTGTCAACACTCCCAATTTCTGTAAGCATTTTCATAACGGCTTCATTTGCTCCGCCATGGAGAGGTCCTTTTAACGCGCCAATCGCTGCTGTAACACCAGAATAAATGTCGGATAGGGTTGCTACGCAAACACGTGCCGTGAACGTCGATGCATTTAATTCGTGGTCAGCATGCAATACAAGCGCTTTATCAAACGCTTCGACAGCTACCTCATTCGGTTCGTTACCTGTCAACATGTATAGGAAGTTGGCAGCAAATCCGAGATCCTTGCGTGGCGCGATCGGCTCCAATCCTTTTCGGATGCGGGAAAAAGCTGTCACAATTGTCGGAATTTTCGCTTGCAAACGAATCGCTTTACGATAGTTCGCTTCTACATCCATCACATCCGCTTCGTCATCATGCAGTCCTAGCAGCGAAATCGCTGTGCGCAAAGCGGCCATCGGATGAACTTTTTCAATCGGATATAATTTGAAATGCTCAATAATTTCATTCGGAATTGCCGCGTTTTCTGCAAGCTGCTTTTTTAGTTCATCGAGCTGTTGTTGCGTTGGAAGCTTACGATGCCAAAGTAGATAAACAACTTCTTCAAATGTGGCATTTTCCGCTAAATCATCGATGTCATAACCAACATAAGTTAGCGTGTCATCAATAATCGAACTAATGCTGGACGTCGTTGCGACAACCCCTTCTAGACCGCGTGTTACTGTCATATACATCTCTCCTTCTTCACTAAAATTCCCCTACTCCCATTCTGTTTCAGCACACGAGAGCGAGCGCTTGCTCGAAATGATTGGATAAAATTAGAAAGAAAATGCTTACATTTTATATTGTATTCATATTGTCTTTTATTCATTGATACATGGCAATATGAATACCATCCACGTCCCATGGCAAATAAAAGGGCTCTTGTCTATATTATAAACAATTATCTGACTTTTGTGAATCAAAACGATTCATTCTCCGCCGATATTATCATAAAAAAATGATTTTCATAAATATTCTATCACCTTCATAACCATATATGCAATTCCTGCACCAATTAACGGTCCAACAGCAACTCCCTGAAAGAGGGATACAGCAATAATCGTTCCAAATACAAGAGCGGTGGTTATATGGGGATCAGTCGAAAGCAAAGTCAGTCCTCCTTTGGCAATTAAAGCAACAAGCAGTCCGGATAAAAGCGCGATCCATGCCGACAGCGATTGGAGGGATTCACCCAACTGCTTTAATCCGATTTCCCCTGTAGCAATCGGTGCTAATACAGCAACAGTGATAATTGTGACTCCCCAATTTATTCCTTTTGATTGAATGGTTGGAAGCCATTTTCCTTCTAATCCCACTAGTTTAATAATTAACAAAATAGACACAGCTATGATTAACGATTGATTTTTAGCTATAATGCCAATTAATAATAACATAAACAAAAATAGTACCGGCTCATTCAATGTTCGTCTTCCTTTCCCATTAAAAAAATTGAAACCTGTTTCTTTTCATTCGCGTATATAAAAGGTACTATTATAGTATGGAAAAAACTTGGAGGTGAAATTTTGTCTCATCAATATTTATATAGTGCGCTGCGCTTTGTTTTCGTCGTCATCACCGTCGCGCTTGGCATCATTTTCATTTACTACGCAGCAGCCGTTACATATCCTTTTCTTATCGCTTTCTTCATTGCGTTTATGATCAATCCGCTTGTCAACTATTTAGAGAAAAAAGCAAGAATGCCGAGGTCACTTGCAGTCATTCTTACATTAATCCTGCTTTTTGCTGTTTTGGCAGGGTTGGTGACATTGTTAATTGCTGAAATTGTATCCGGCACACAATATTTAGCAGAGGTCGTGCCAAGCCATTTTCAAACTCTTGTTGTCTATATTGAAGATTTTTTTGCTAGCCAAATTATCCCTATTTATAGAGATTGGGCTGCTTTATTTAAAAATTTAGATGCAAGTCAACAAGATACAATTATGAACAATATTCAGGCAGTCGGAACACATATCGCCACAACCTTCGGCCAATTTGCACAGAATGTATTGCAAAACATTCCAAGACTCATCGGTTGGTTGCCAAACGCAGCAACTGTTATCATTTTTTCTTTACTCGCTACCTTTTTCATCAGCAAGGACTGGTATCGTTTGAGCGGAGCGGTCCAGCATTTATTGCCAAATAAAGCGCGGACAAGCGGACGCACTGTATTTCTCAATCTAAAAAGAGCATTGTTCGGTTTTATTAAAGCTCAAGCAACACTTATTTCCATTACGACGGTAATCGTTCTTATCGGACTATTGATTTTACGCGTTGACTACGCAATTACGATCGCGCTCATCATCGGTATCGTCGATGTGTTGCCATACTTAGGCACAGGCATCGTCTTTGTTCCTTGGATCATATACACTGCTGTCAGCGGAAATATGCCATTTGCTATCGGCCTCGGCGTTTTATATGTCATCGTACTTGTCCAAAGACAAATTATGGAACCAAAAGTTCTATCTTCATCAATTGGTCTTGACCCTCTTGCTACTTTAATCGCCTTATTTGTAGGATTTAAGTTACTCGGCTTTCTCGGGCTTATTGCCGGTCCAGTGCTGCTTGTCATCATTCGTGCTTTGCATAGCGCCAATGTCTTTCAAGACCTTTGGCAATTCATTAAAGGCAAACCCTCTACGTAAGCAAGCCCTTCTTTCATCCGAGAAGGGCTTCTATCTTCTCATATAGAAAAACATTTTCGTTTCAAACAGCGATTTTAGCCAACGGGTTATAGCTGGCTTGAAAAACATCCTCGTCGCTGGCAAAAGTAAAAGAAAACCGATTATATCCGTAAGAAATCCTGGCGTTAACAAAAAAATGGCGCCCGCTAGCACACAAATTCCGTCGAGTACCGCTTCGCTTGGAAGCCGGCCATTCATCAATTCCCATCTTGCTTGCTGCAAAACTGCTAGCCCTTGTTTTTTGGCTAGCCACGCTCCCCCGATCCCTGTCATGCCAATACCTATCACAGTCGGCCAAATCCCGATCGTTTGGCTCGAAATCACAAACAAAGTGATTTCAAGCACCGGAATGATGATAAACAATGCTATAATCATTCTCATTTTATCTCATCCTTCCTGACAAAAATAAAACAGAGAAGGATTTCTTCTCTGTTTTATTATACCTTATAATACGCTTGCATGTCCTTGATAAATAGCGCCAAACCCAGCATCAACAGTGATTTCTTGTCCATCTTTCAAAATGGCTGTTGCATTCGGTACACCTACAACAACCGGAATGCCGAGACTTAAACCGACAACAGCCGCATGGCTTGTTAAGCCGCCCTCTTCTGTAATAATTGCCGCCGCTTTTTCTAGCGCTTTAATCATATCAGCGTCTGTGCTATATGTGACAAGTATACCGCCTTCTACCATCTTGCTCAGCGCTTCTTCCGCTGTTTTGGCGATCACTGCTTTTCCAAAAGCCGATTTTCGCCCAATTCCTTGCCCCTTCGCAATAATGTCACCAATGACATGCACTTTCATTAAGTTGGTTGATCCAGTTTCTCCAATTGGAATGCCGGCAGTGATTACCACAAGATCCCCGTGCTTGACGATTTTCGATTTTACTGCAGCTTCTACCGCAATATCTAGCATTTCGTCAGTTGAGTTTACTTGCGGGGCTACTTGCGGATATACTCCCCACACAAGCGCTAATTTGCGTGAAACAGCATCGCTTGATGTAACGGCGACAATCGGCGCCTTTGGACGGTATTTTGAAATCATGCGCGCTGTTTGGCCGCTAACAGTTGGTGTGACAATAGCTGCAACATCAAGGTTAATAGCGGTATTAGCGACAGATTGGCAAATGGCGTCTGTAATGGTCGTGCCGCTTTGTTTCGTGCGCTGCGTAAGCAAATCGCGATATTGGAGCGCTTGTTCTGTGCGCAATGCAATGCAGTGCATCGTTTTCACAGCCTCTACCGGATAAAGCCCAGCTGCTGTTTCCCCTGACAGCATAATCGCGTCAGTTCCATCGAAAATCGCATTCGCCACGTCGCTTGCCTCTGCCCGTGTCGGGCGGGGATTGCGCTGCATTGAATCTAACATTTGCGTTGCTGTAATAACCGGTTTCCCAAGAGCATTACATTTTTTTATCAGTTCTTTTTGAACAAGAGGCACTTCTTCTGCAGGAATTTCTACACCTAGATCACCGCGCGCAACCATAAGGCCGTCCGCTACTTCCAAAATCTCGTCGATATTATCGACTCCTTCTTGGTTTTCAATTTTCGGAATAATCTTAATATCAAGAGCATCGTTCGCCTCTAGTAATTCCCGAATCTCCAGTACATCAGAAGATCGGCGAACAAACGAAGCAGCGATAAAATCGATTCCCTGCTCAATTCCAAATAAAATATCGTGGCGATCTTTATCGGTAATTCCCGGCAAATTCACGCGCACTCCCGGAACATTAACACCTTTTTTGTTTTTTAATACACCGCTGTTAAGAACTTTTGTCACAATTTCTCTTTCTTGCTTATGAACAGATACGACCTCCAAACCAATTAGACCGTCGTCTAGAAGAATTTTAGCTCCTGGTTCGACATCGTCAATCAGACCCTCATACGTAACCGAAATTTTTTCGGGTGTGCCCAGCACTTCATCCATCGAAATAATGACTTCAGAACCTTCTTTTAGCTCAATCGCTCCATTTTCCATATCATGTGTGCGAATCTCTGGGCCTTTTGTATCTAGGAGAATCGCCACCGTTTTCCCCGTACGTTTTGCTGCTTCGCGAATATTTTTAATACGTTGACCATGTTCAACGTAATTGCCGTGTGAAAAATTTAGGCGTGCGACGTTCATCCCGGCTTCAATTAGCTCAACAAGCTTTTCGACACTTTCGCTTGCAGGACCAATTGTACAGACAATTTTTGTTTTCCGCATGTTTCCCATTCTTCCTTTCTACCCACCATTATGGTAACGATACCATGCTCCATTAGATGGAAAGTTCTTTTGAAAGCTGATACATTTTTTGATCGACCGTATGTGTGTGCGATAATGCTTCAATAATATCATGATCAACTAGCTGGTTATTTTGAATGCCGACACAGCGTCCGCCTTTTCCTTCGAGCAGTAACTCGACCGCACGCGCACCTAATCGGCTTGCTAGCACGCGATCAAACGCCGTCGGAGAACCGCCGCGCTGTACGTGTCCTAACACGGTTACACGAGTTTCAAATCCAGTTGCCTCCTGGATTTTGTTTCCGAATTCGACCCCGCTTCCAACTCCTTCTGCCACAATGATAATACTGTGCCTTTTCCCGCGTTCATGGCCTCGTTTTAAGCGGGCTACAATATCATTCATATCATAATCTGCTTCTGGAATTAAAATGGATTCCGCACCGCCAGCAAGTCCCGCCCAAAGCGCAATATCTCCTGCATGACGTCCCATGACTTCGATCACATATGTGCGTTCATGAGAGGTAGCCGTATCGCGGATTTTATCAATTGCATCAATAACTGTATTTAAAGCTGTGTCAAATCCGATCGTAAAATCTGTTCCTGGTATGTCGTTATCGATCGTTCCAGGTACGCCGATACAAGGATAACCGTGCTCAGTAAGCTTTTTCGCCCCTTGATAAGAACCATCTCCGCCAATGACAACGAGTCCCTCGATGCCGTGCTTTTTCAATTGTTCAATTCCTTTAAGCTGACCCTCTAACGTTTTAAATTCTGGACAACGTGCTGTGTGTAACATCGTCCCGCCGCGATGAATAATGTCACCTACATCGCCAATCTCTAGCTTTCTAATTTTCCCTTCAATGAGCCCGGTATAGCCGTGGTAAATTCCGAACACTTCTACTCCATGATAAATCGCTTTACGTACCACCGCCCGAATGGCAGCGTTCATTCCCGGGGAATCGCCTCCGCTTGTCAACACACCTATTCTCTTCATTTTGCTCACCTCGTATTCATCAGTCTTGCCTATACCCCTTTAGAAGTCCGACCTCATACATTGTATAAAATACCATGAAGCATAGAGGAACACAATAGAGAACCATCGTTTAACAAAATGTTTCTATAGTAATAGACAAAAAGCCGTCCCATTAAATGGGACAGCTCTCCTTTTATTTTACACCTTGGTAATCTGTCGAAAAGGTAAATTGACCAATTTGCTTGAATTTTTGGTAGCGTTGTTCGATAAGCGCTGAGTGATCTAGTTGCAGGAGTTCTTTCAGTGATCGCTTCAACACCTCATCAATCGCTTTCGCTTGCTCATCGACATTGCGGTGTGCACCGCCGCGGACTTCCGGAATAATTTCATCAATTACACCTAATTCCTTTAAATCGGGAGCAGTAATTTTCATCGTTTCGGCCGCCCGCTTTGCAAGCGAAGCATCTTTCCATAAAATCGCCGCCGCTCCCTCAGGAGAAATCACCGAATAGGTTGAGTTTTCAAGCATATGAATGTGATTGCCCACGCCAAGAGCTAATGCTCCGCCGCTGCCTCCTTCACCGATAACAATGCAGACGATTGGGACAGCAAACCCTGCCATTTCGAACAAGTTTCTCGCAATTGCCTCGCTTTGTCCGCGTTCCTCCGCAGCCTTTCCCGGATACGCCCCCTTTGTGTCTATAAAGCAAATGATCGGACGCCCAAACTTTTCTGCTTGCCTCATGAGACGAAGCGCTTTTCGATATCCTTCCGGATGCGGCATTCCGAAGTTGCGGCGAATATTTTCTTTCGTATCTTTTCCGCGCTGATGACCGATGACAGTGACAGGGAGTCCATGATATTTCGCAATTCCCCCTACAATCGCTTCGTCATCTCCAAACAAGCGGTCCCCATGGCATTCTAAAAAGTTTGTAAATAGCCGCTCGATGTAATCAAGCGTTGTTGGCCGGTTCGGATGACGGGCAATTTGCACTCGGTCCCAAGGAGTCAAATTAGCATATGTTTCGTTTTCCAGCTTTTCTAATCTTGCCTCCAGTTTCTCGATTTCCGCTGACAAATCGACATCTGTCGTTTTCGTAAATTCCTTTAGTTCACTAATTTTTTTTCGCAGTTCAATGAGCGGTTTTTCAAATTCTAGTTCTCCCACCATGCGCCGTCACCCCCTGTCTGATGAATATCAAGCACATTCGTTAACGCCTCTTTTAGTTCATGGCGGTGAATCACCGCATCTAATTGCCCATGCTTCAATAAAAATTCGGCAGTTTGAAAGTCTTCAGGCAATTCTTCGCGCACCGTCTGTTCAATGACACGGCGACCAGCAAAGCCAATCAACGCGCCCGGCTCTGCAAAGTTATAGTCGCCAAGCGAGGCAAAACTTGCTGATACCCCGCCTGTCGTTGGGTGCGTCATGACGGAAATGATAAGCCCGCCCTCATCGCTAAATAACTTAAGCGCAGCGCTCGTTTTCGCCATTTGCATCAAGCTCAGCACGCCTTCTTGCATGCGCGCTCCCCCTGAAGCGGTAAAAATGAGAAACGGAATGCGAAGTTCTCTCGCTTTTTCAACGGCACGTGCAATTTTCTCGCCCACGACTGATCCCATGCTCCCCATACGAAAAGCTGAATCCATTACAGCGATCACAAGCGGATGTCCATTTATTGTTCCCTTGCCTGTGATGACGGCTTCGTTCAAATTCGATTTCCGCCGGTCTGCCTCCAGCTTTTCCAAGTAATCAGGGAATTGCAACGGGTTTTCGGAAATCATCTCTGCGTCATACTCTTGAAAGCTTCCTTCATCAAGCAAACTTTCGATGCGCTCGCGCGATGGCAGCGGATAATGATAGCCGCAGCTCATGCACACGCGCAAATTTTTAACGAGCTCTTTTGTGTACATAATCTTTTTGCATTTTGGGCATTTACTCATAATGCCTTCAGGAACATCCTGTTTCACTTGCTCCGAAGGAATGGTAGCATACTTTTTCTTTTTGATAAAAAGCTCTTTCAGCAAGAGGTGTCCCCTCCTTAACAATTAATGTGATCATTGTTTTTGGTATGCTTCACAAATAAATCAATAACAGTTGCAGCTTTTTTTTCTGCTAGTGCAGTATACATCTGTTCGTAAAAAGCAATTGACGCTTGGGTGCCTCTATGCTGGAGGCGGGAAAAATCGTTTAATACTCGCCAGATGCGCTCTAACAAATAGTTGTTACCTGTCTTAAATACCCATTGAAAAAACGCTTCATACGTAATCGCTCTTCCTTGCATGAGCGTTTTTAACTCATCAAGCTGTTCTTTCGTACAACGTTCGCATGCAAGCATCAACCCGATTTGTTCAATAAGCCGCTTCGTTTCTACTAGATCTTCCTTCGCTTTCTGTTCGCGCAAAATAAACATTCCAAGCAAATCAATCAGCTGATGTTCGCCGAATTCTCTTAAATATGTCCCCTCTCCTCGTTTCGTTTCAATAATTCCAAGAAATTCAAGGGAACGGAGTGCCTCCCTCACAGAAGAGCGTCCTACCCGCAATCGCTCCGATAGTTCCCGTTCCGAAGGAATTTTGTCTCCAGCGACAAGCCCATCTTCTTCAATAATATGATAAATTTCCCGCAAAATTTCTGTGTAAACTTTTTGCTTCATCATCCTCTTTTTCACTCGTTTCAGATCATGAACGTTGTTTGCCGTGCCTTATCCTCGATTTTTGTTAGATACACTTGAGCCTGAGCGATTTTCCTTGGCAATGCCATTTTCCCCGCCCCTATTGACAAAGGCCAACGTTATCTGTGAATCGAATGGCATTGGAGCTACGTAATTCTCTCTATACTTTAGAGAAAAAAGGATTGTTTTCACTGCTGCCATTTCATTTGCTTTGCCCGAGCATTTAGCGCATCACGAAAATGCTAGAAACTCTAACTTAGTTCAGATCACTGAAGCGGCCCAACTTTCTTTAACCGCTTCTCTCGATATAACTGATGGACTAGAAATGACAATGATAAAAAGCAATTGAGATGATCTTTCATAAGACGCGATGTTTCTTTGATTAAAATTTTTTCGTTTCTAGTTCATAGATTTTGCAATAGCTTCTTTCACTTAATCATCCCTTGCGCATCTTTCCTGAGGCCAAACATAATAATATTCTGAGCACCGTAGCGGTATAAGAGATTAATGATAGCAAATTTATCCGCACTAGTGTTATTGACCTCAATTTTTACACGTTTCATCTTTACACAACGGACTTATTTGCGACGAACCCCCTCTGTTTGTTACTACATCCTCCGCAGTTTCTTTGCAAAGCGCTTCTAATGGGAATAAACTAGCTCACATTGCTAACGAAAAACTGGTTCTCCATTTCTAAGCTTTCTCTGGCATCCTTTATAACTATGTAGCTCCCCTTCACACAAAGCTAAACAGATCGTTAAACAGAACTGGTCTGACCACCTAACGTTTATACAATATAATAAAACGATGAAATAGTAAAGAAATATTATTTTAGCACAACATATGAATAACCGAATATTTCTCTTAGTTCTTCTAAACATTCATTCGAAGCATTTACATGATATTCCTCTGATAGCTTGATCGTTTTCTTGTCTTTCTCGTAATAAAGCACTACAGGAACATGCCCGCGATATTTTTTCAGCGCTTCTTTAAGCACCGACAGCTTTCCGTAGCGAATGTGATCAGGGGAGATTTTTATATAAAGCGCCTGTTCTCGCAATTCGGCAAGCGGGAAAACCCTTTTAATGATAAACTGTCGATTTGTCTTGCGCTCTTCCATTTTTCCTTCCAGCAATACCACTTCACCTGTTTTCAGCAAAGAATGGTAACGAGCGTATATATCAGGAAAAGCGACCGCTCTGATCTCACCGCTTTCATCACTAACGGACAAAAGCGCCATTTCCTCTCCTTTTTTCGTTCTCACCTTCCGCTCCTCGACAATATAAACACCGATGCGCAATTTCTTACCTTCGTTTTCATTCCGCACATCAGCAATACGAAGTGCACCAGCTGCTTGAAATCGACCGGTATAAGCGGAAACAGGGTGTGTCGATAAATACATCCCTAATACTTCTTTCTCACGCGCGAGCTTCTCGACAAGCGGAAGAGCCGGAGCTTCCACATACTTTGGTTTAAAAGATAGTTCATTGATCAAATTGTCTCCATCTTCCACAATATATGGGCCCATCAAATCGGCATGCTCGAGCGCCACATCGATGCTCTCTCGTAAAGTGGCCCGCTCAATACCAAATTCATCGAATCCTCCTGCTAATACTAATGATTCGATAGCCTTTCGGTTCACCGCCTTTTTTGATAAACGAAGGCAAAAATCGAATAAATCGGAAAAAGGACGTCTTTTTCTTTCCTCAATGATCGCTTTCACCGTTTGGGCACCGACATGTCTAATCGCAGCAAGACTGCAGCGAATAGCATCATTTTCAACGGAAAATGAATAATAGCTTTGATTAATAGAAGGAGGAAGTAACCGAATGCCCTTTTGTTTCATTTCTTGAACGCAATAGGCAATCTTCTCCTCATCCCCTATAAGGCTCGTTAACAACGCCGCATAAAAATATAGTGGATAATGTGTCTTTAAATAGGCGAGCTGATAAGCAATGATGCTATAAGCAACCGCATGGCTTCGGTTGAATCCGTAATTGGCAAACCGGACAATTAAAGAGTATAGTTCGTAGGCCATCTTTTCATCGTACCCTTTTGCGATGCACCCGTGAACAAAACGCTCCCGCTCTTTATTAAGAATGTCTTTATCCTTTTTGCTTATGGCGCGGCGCAACAAATCCGCTTGTCCGAGGGAAAATCCCGCCATTTCTGCGGCGATTTGCATGATTTGTTCTTGATAGATGATCACGCCATAAGTCATCTGCAAAATCGGCTGTAGATCCCGATGAAGATACGTGACGGCTTCGTCACCGTGTTTCCGTTTCACATACGTCGGAATAAAGTCCATCGGCCCTGGCCGGTATAATGCATTCACAGCAACAATATCTTCAAATTGCGATGGACGCAGCTGTTTTAATACATTTTTCATTCCTTCCGACTCCAATTGAAAAATGCCGGTTGTCTCTCCTCGACTTAATAGAGCATATGTTTTCGCATCATCGAGCGGTATGTGTTGTAAATCAACCGTTTCTCCTGTTTTTTGATAGATAAGCTTGCATATATTCGAAATGAATGTCAATGTGCGCAAGCCGAGAAAATCCATTTTCAGCAACCCAAGTTGCTCTAACACGTCCATCGGATATTGTGTCAAATAAATATTACCATGCCCTTGCTGCAATGGAACAACGTCTGAAAGCGGCTGATCGCTTATTACAACCCCTGCTGCATGGGTTGACGTATGTCGTGGAAGCCCTTCCAACTGTAAAGCGACAGCAAACGCCTTGCGCCACTTCGGCGACCCGTTAACCGCTTCTTTGAGTAAAGGCGATTGGTCGTATGCTTCTTGTAGCGTTATTCCCATTTTACTAGGAATGTGTTTCGTAATTTTCTCTATCTCTTCAGTATCAATCCCCATTGCCTTGCCGACATCACGAATCGCAGCCCGCGCTCCAAACGTTCCGAACGTAATAATTTGCGCAACGTGCTGCATTCCATATTTATCAGCGACATATTGAATGACTTCATCGCGTCGCTCATCCGGAAAATCAATATCAATATCGGGCATTGACACACGTTCAGGATTTAAAAACCGCTCAAACAGTAATCCGTATGCGACAGGATCTACGTTTGTAATGTAAAGGACATATGCTACAAGAGAACCGGCCGCCGAGCCGCGCCCCGGCCCCGTTATGATCCCCTGCTTTCGCGCAAAGCTCATAAAATCGGAGACAATTAAAAAGTAGTCGCTAAAATTCATTTGTTTAATGACTTCCAGCTCATAGCGGAGGCGCTCCAAATATACAGGGGACGGCGATACAATCCGCTCATGCAGCCCTTTTAGACAAAGACGCTGTAAATAGTCATGGGCATTTTCATTTTCCGGCAAAGGATATTTCGGAAGTTTCATATCCCCAAACACAATATCAACGTGGCATTGGGAAGCGATTTTTTCGGTATTTTCGAGCGCCAAAGGTGAGTCAGCGAACAAAGCAGCCATTTCATCGGTTGATTTTAAATAATATTCGTCGCTCGGAAGCTTTATCCTTCCCTCCTCATCGAGTTTCGTACCTTGTTGAATGGCAAGAAGACAATCATGCACGAAGGCGTCTTTTTTCTCCAGATAGTATACGTCATTGGTGGCAACAAGCGGCACCTTAGCTTCCGAACTTAAAGCGATGAGCTCCCGTTGCCACCATTCTTCCGTTCCGTGCCTTTGCACTGCTATGTAAAATGAGTCATCGCCAAACAGCCTCTTGTAGGCAAATGCAGTTTCAAGCGCTTTTTCCCATTGCTGCTGCCCTAGCAGCGTTTCAATTTGTCCACTCCTTCCCGGCGTTAGCGCGATGATACCGTCGCAGTAATGCCTGAGCCACTTCTCCGGAATACCGCCTTTCGTTTTTGTTTGAATTGCGCTGCTGATTTTGAGCAAATGTCGATACCCGATGTTATTTTTAGCTAATAACACGAGCGGGTACGCTTCATCCCCTTCAAGCTGGACGTGGGCCATCATTCCAATAATCGGCTTGATGCCGTATTTTCTGCATTCTTCATAAAACGGAATAGCACCGTACAACACGTTTTCATCTGTTAGTGCAAGCGAGTGAAATCCTAGCTCGTTTGCTTTTTTTACTAAATCTTTAATTTTCGTCGTCCCATTTAATAAGCTGTATCCGCTTCGCACATGAAGGTGAACAAACGACAATGTTCTTCCCTCCTTTTTCCTCATTATAGTCGACAAAACTTTTCGAAAGCAAAACATACTTATCATCGTTCGTCCATATATATGATTAAAGAAAGGGATGAGGCGACGATGGGAATGAAGTTAGCGTTTTTACCGGCATTCGTTCAAGGTTATTTTATCGCTCTTGGAGTGCTGCTAGGAGGAGCAATTATAGGTGGGATCGGAGCGTTTTTAATGGGGCAGCCACCGCTGACCTCCATATACCGATTTGCGCTCGATTTGAAAATTTGGGCGGTCGTGTCTGCTATCGGCGGAACGTTCGATACCTTCTACACAGTGGAGCGCGGTTTGTTTTCGGGGGAAACACGCGATATCATTAAGCAGTTTCTGCTCATCGTTTCGGCGATTGGCGGTGCGCAAACAGGTATGACAATCATTACTTGGCTGACACAGGAGCATATCTCTTCATGAGAATTCCTCCTTATTATCAGAGTCGTGCATGGCAGCGTTTTTTTGCCGGCGCAGCTATTGGTGCAATTGTAAGCTGGTTTATATTCTTACACTTATTTGGAATCCTGCAAGAAAAGCAAGTCCGCCGCATCGCCGAATTACAAGACAAAATCGTTGACTTACAGAACGATATTCAAATTTGGCAAGAAGATTATGTGAAATTAAATAAAATGAACAAAAAAAAATTGACGATACAAGAAATCCGCATCCATCTTACAAACGCTGAACAGTATAAACTCGACTCATATATGAAGTTCCGCATTGAAGAAAGCGTAAAAGAAGATATATCCCATCTCGTCGCTAAAGATATTGAAACAGTTTACAAAAGTAAAGAGCTGCTAAAAAAAACAATTGAGAATAAAACTTTTACTATTAATGAACAAGCATATAAGCTTGAAATTACTGAACTATTCCTATTCACTACGTTATCGATCGAGCTGAAGCTTAAACCAATTAGACAATAAACCTCTCCCTCCCGCACATCGTTTAGAAGCGGGAGACCTCTCGATGAATATGTTAAAAATCCCGGCGAAGCGCCGGGATTTTATGTTGCACAGCAAACGGCTTCTAAATCGGCAATCACCCGATCGGCATCATCCCATGAGTAAATGGAAGCGCCAGCGGCGAGCGGGTGTCCGCCCCCTCCGTATTTTTTGGCAACTTCATTGACAATTGGGCCTTTCGAGCGAAGGCGAACGCGAATTTCTTGATCTTCCTCAATAAAAAAGACCCATGCCTTCATTCCGTCAATGTTGCCAAGAAGGCTTACAAGCTGAGATGCTTCTGAAGGAGAGGCTCCATATTGCTGAAGCAGTTCCTTAGAGATTTTCACAAATGCCGCTCCGGTTGGTAAAAACACAAAGTTTTGTAGCACATAACCGCTTAAGTGAGCGATATTCACTTTTGTCCGGTACATATTGTCATATAGCTCTGTCAACGAAAATCCGTACTGGATTAATTCGCTTGCATAACGAAATGTTTTCTCTCCTGTTCTCGGAAAAAGAAATCGGCCCGTATCGCCGACAATTCCTGCATAAATCAGGCGTGCTGCCTCCTGCGTCATAATAAGCCCTTTTTCTTTCCCGGCTAAATAAAATTCATAAATCATTTCGCTCGTCGAACTCGCATCTGTGTTGACCCATAATAAATCGCCGTATGGATCTTCGTTCGGATGATGGTCAATTTTAATCAATTTTTTTCCAAGGCGATAACGCCCATCGCAAATGCGCTCTTGATTTGCTGTATCGCACACAATCACAAGCGCTTGTTCATAGACGCTGTCATCAATTTCATCTAATCGCCGCAAAAAGTTGAGAGATTCTTCTTCTTTTCCTACAGTGTAAATCTTTTTTTCTGGGAAAGACGCTTTTAAAATTTCCGCTAATCCCCCTTGAGAGCCGTAAGCATCTGGGTCAGGGCGCACATGGCGATGAATAATAATTGTATCAAACTCTTTAATCGTTTCTAAAATTTCCAATGCTTTTTCATTCATCATCGTCTTTCTCCTTATTTACGATAGTTTTCTTTCATTATAAGGGAAAAACATGTACAATGGTAGAGAGATAAAAGATGGAGGGTCGTCTATGCCTGTATTGGTCATTTTGATTATTTTTTCGCTTTCCTTTTATGCATACTATAAAATGAAATATTTCCGCAGCCGCCGCCCGATTGAGCGGCGATGGCTTTCTGCAAAATCTAGCATTGCTCTTGGGTCGTTCGTCTTTTTCTTCGGAGTCAATCAATTTTTTCTTTATTCTTCGACAGTGACATATGTGGTCGGATCTATATTTTTATTGATCGGTGCCGGAAGCGTATGGGCAGGGTACCGTGCCTACAAGCATTATCTGCCGCTTGTTATTGAAGAAGCTCAACAAACGGCAAAAAACGGGGGATGATCCCCGTTTTTTTTAATAGACACGTTTATCGATCCATTAGCTGGCACATCATCAGTGCCTTGCCCACAACCGTTCCTTCATGATATACCTCTACATCAACCTTCCCGAATTTCCGCCCGATTTCAAGCAATTTGGCCTTGATATCAATGGTGCTATCAATTTGCACCGGTTTAATAAAATAAATGGTAATATTTTCGATCACTAAATCTCCTCGCTTATACAGCCGCAACACTCTTGTCGCCGCTTCTGTCACAATCGTTGTGAACACACCGTAAGACAACGTCCCGAGATAGTTTGTCATTTGCGGTGTCACTGTACAGCGAAACACGTTTTCAGTTTTGGATTGCGGGTCCATTTCATGAAATTGGCTTGTAATAATATCGTCGATAGTCTCTCCCACCTGAGGCTGACGCTGAATCATTTGCAACGCCTTTAATACATCTTGCCGGCTAATAATGCCTTGCAACCGATTATGTTCATCAACTACTGGTAATAGTTCGATTCCTTCCCACACCATAATATGCGAAGCGGAAGCGACAGATGTTTTCCCGTTGACGGTAATCGGGTGTTTTGTCATCACTTTCTCAATTGATAACGCCCGGTCGCAATCTAGCACGTCTTTTGATGTAACCATCCCTTGCACTTTCAACTGCGGGTCCACAACAGGAAAGCGGCTATGTTTCGTTTCCCTATTAAGCTGATACCATCTTTCTACTATGTCGGTTGTTTGCAAGTACACCGTTTGCTCAGTCGGAATTAAAATATCTTCAACGAGAACAATTTCTTTTTTAATAAGCTGGTCGTAAATCGCTCGGTTAATCATCGTTGCCACGGTAAATGTATCGTAGCTTGTGGAAATAATCGGCAGCTGCAATTCGTCTGCTAATTTTTTGACGTAGTCAGCCGTATCAAATCCGCCGGTAATTAATACAGCCGCCCCCGCTTCTAGAGCAAGCTGGTGCGCTTTTGTCCGGTTTCCGACAATCAACAAATCCCCGGCCCCTGTATAGCGCATCATCGCCTCTAGTTGCATTGCTCCAATCACAAAGCGATTAAGCGTTTTATGAAGGCCTTCGCGTCCTCCTAACACTTGGCCATCAACAATATTGACAACTTCCGCGTACGTCAGTTTCTCAATATTTTCTTTCTTTTTTCGCTCAATGCGGATCGTGCCTACGCGCTCGATCGTGCTTACGTATCCTTTATTTTCGGCATCTTTAATGGCGCGGTAAGCCGTCCCTTCGCTCACCCCCATTTCTTTGGCAATTTGCCGAACGGAAATTTTTTCGCCAACAGGCAGACTGTCGATATATTGCAAAATTTGCTCATGTTTTGTCGCCAAAATTATTCACCCTTTGCCAAATATCTACTTTCTATTATACGGGTGAACGAGATGCGATTCAATGAAGCGGCATGATAGAAAATAAGGAAAGGAGAGCCATTCAACCGGCTCTCCTTTTCTATAACTCGATACTTTCTCCCGGTTTCAATACTTTGCCAACACCATGTTTCAACATGGAAACGAACTTGTGGGGATCTTGTTCGATCACCGGGAACGTATTGTAATGGATTGGAACAACCGTCTTTGCCTTCAGCCATTCCGCTGCCAGCGCCGCATCTTCTGGACCCATTGTAAAATTGTCGCCAATCGGCAAAAACGCGACATCGATGTCGTTTCTTTCGCCAATCAGCTTCATATCGGAAAATAACGCCGTATCCCCCGCGTGATAAATCGTTTTTCCTTCAGCGGAGAATAACATTCCACAAGGCATCCCCGTATAAATAATTTGCTTGTTTTCATCAATATAGCTTGAACCGTGGAAAGCTTGCGTCAGCTTTACTTTTCCAAACTCAAATTCATGCGCCCCTCCGATATGCATCGGATGCACATTGACCCCTTGCCAGCTTAAATACGTTGCCAATTCAAACGGCGCTACGACAAGCGCATTGTTGCGCAATGCAAGAGGAACGGTGTCGCCGACATGATCTCCATGGCCATGCGTCAGCAAAATGACATCAACATGCACGTCATCTGCTTTTAAATCGGTAGCCCCGTTTCCTGTAATAAACGGATCAATAAAAATCGTTTTACCGCCTGTTTCGATTTTTACCACCGAATGTCCGTAGTAAGTTAATTTCACCGATATTCGCTCCTTTCCTAATAAACCTTTCATGTTATGTATTCGCAGAAAATTTCGGATTTCCTTTTTCAATTGAATAAGCGTTTACATCTCATTCAATTATTGGTACCCTCAAAATAGACTACTATAACAAAGAAGGGGATGCTATGAACCAACGACTTCAAGCGTTTCAACAATGGCTCCAAGAACAACATATTTCATTTGCTATCATTACGTCAACACCGAATGTTTTTTACCTTAGCGGATTTTATAGCGATCCGCACGAGCGACTGCTCGCTCTTGTCGTCTTTCCAAATGAAGAACCGATACTCGTTTGCCCGCAAATGGAGGCAGGGCAAGCAAAACGCTCGGGCTGGCACTATTCGTTGATCGGCTACAGCGACATTGAAAATCCTTGGGAGCTCATTTCCGAGCATGTCACTAAAAGACAGCCTGCCGCCGACCGCATTGCTGTTGAAAAAACCCATCTTTCGCTTGAACGATATGAACAGCTATGTACATATTTTTCAGCACGATCCACCATTAACGCCGAAGAAAAGCTGCGCGAGCTTCGGATGATGAAGGATGAACAAGAGGTTTCGATCTTGCGCCAAGCAGCGGCGTTGGCCGATCTTGGAGTTGAAGTCGGCGTCAAAGCGATCGCCGAAGGAAAAACAGAATTAGAGATTATTGCAGCGATCGAATACGAACTAAAGAAACAAGGTGTTCGCGAAATGTCGTTCGCAACGATGGTGCTCACGGGACAAAAAACAGCCGACCCGCATGGTACGCCTGGCTTGGCGGCGATCCAAAAAGGAGATTTTGTCTTATTTGATTTAGGCGTCGTTCTCGATGGATATTGTTCTGACATTACAAGAACCGTCGTCTTTGGCAAGCCGAGCGATGAACAAAAGCGAATCTATGAAACTGTATTAAAAGCCCAACTTGCGGCGATCGCTGCCTCAAAGCCCGGCGCGGCAGCGGGAACAGTGGATCAAGCAGCACGACAAATCATTGAACAAGCCGGATACGGATCCTACTTTACTCACCGTGTCGGCCACGGATTAGGAATCGAGATTCACGAATACCCGTCAATGAACGCAACGAATGCGATGGCACTTGAACAAGGAATGGTATTTACAATTGAACCAGGCATTTACGTTCCGTCCATTGGCGGCGTGCGAATCGAAGATGACGTGCTTATCACCAATGATGGTGTTGAAATTTTAACAAGCTATCCAAAAGAGTTGATCACTCTATAAGCAAAGCGGCGTTTTCGCAAAAAGCGAAGACGCCGTTTGACTTTTACATTGATTCAAGGATCGTTTTAGCCTCTTGAAATGCTAAGCCGTGCGCTTGTGCGACCGCTTCATACGTTACATATCCATTTAACGTGTTCATCCCTTTTAATAAAGCCGGATTGTCCAAACACGCCTTTTGATACCCTTTGTTTGCGATTTGCAGCGCATACGGAACGGTCACGTTCGTTAATGCAAATGTTGATGTGCGCGGCACCGCCCCTGGCATGTTGGCTACCGCATAATGAACGACACCATGTTTCGTATATGTTGGATCGCTATGGGTGGTGACCCGATCCGTCGTTTCGAAAATGCCGCCCTGGTCAATCGCGATATCAACGACGACAGACCCTGGTGTCATGGAGCGAATCATTTCTTCCGTCACAAGCTTCGGCGCTTTGGCCCCCGGAATGAGAACCGCCCCGATGACCAAATCCGAATCTTTCACCGACTCGGCGATGTTATACATGTTCGACATGAGGGTCGTCACATTGTTTCCAAATAAATCTTCAAGCTGGCGAAGCCGCTCTGGATTTACATCAATAATCGTTACTTCCGCCCCAAGTCCAACCGCCATCTTCGCCGCATTCGTTCCAGCCACTCCCCCGCCGATAATTGTCACTTTTCCGCGCTTTACTCCCGGCACGCTTCCGAGTAAAATTCCTTTTCCGCCATGCGGCTTTTCTAAAAACTGCGCACCAATTTGCACTGACATGCGCCCGGCCACTTCGCTCATCGGTGTAAGAAGCGGCAAAGAACCGTTCGCTAATTGCACTGTTTCATATGCGATGGCAACAACTTTTTTATCAATGAGTGCCTTTGTTAATGCCGGCTCTGGAGCAAGGTGCAAATACGTAAATAAAATGAGCCCTTCCCGAAAATAAGCATACTCCTCTGGAAGCGGTTCTTTTACCTTCATCACCATTTCTGCCGCCCATGCATCTTCTGCAGTCTTAACAATCGTCGCTCCTGCTTGCGCATATTCATCATCCGAAAATCCCGACCCTTCGCCAGCTCCTGTTTGCACGTGCACCTCATGTCCCGCTTGAACTAGCGTCATTGCTCCCGCAGGGGTCATCGCAACACGATTTTCATTATTTTTTATTTCTTTAGGAACACCAATTTTCATAACGAGCCATCCTCCTCGTAATAGTTTAGAACATCATATACATGGTAATGCTTCTGTTTTACTCGCAGCCATAAAAAAATCACCTCATTCTTCTAGGATGAGATGATTTTTGGAAAAATATTCACATTACCGATGGCGGTGAATCACATCCAATCCTCCTGTCACTTCAATCACCGTGCCGGTAATCATATCGGAATTTTCCTCGCATAAAAATGCGACGACACGCGCAATATCTTCCCCTGTTCCAGACCGTCCAATCGGCGTCATATCATCTTTTTTTTGCCGTGCTTGTGCAATCGTCGCTTCTTTCATATCCCCTAAAATATTACCGGGGCAAATCATATTCGCGGTAATTCCATATTCTGCTTCTTCTACTGCAATCGTTTTTGTCAATGACACGAGGCCGACTTTCGCCGCGCTGAACGCGGAGCGGTGCAGCCAGCCTGGCGCGCTTTCTGCCCCTTGAAATCCGTATGTAATAATGCGCCCAAATCTCTGTTTTCTCATAATCGGAATCGTTTTTTTAAACAGATGGAAAACAGCGCTTAAATTGCCTTCAATCATTTCATACCATTCCGCTTCATCATAGTCGGCTAGTTTTTTTCTTTCAAAAATATATGGGCCCGCATTGTTAATCAGAAAATCAATTCTACCAAAACGATTAACAGCCTCATCTACTAAACGATGCAAATCTTCTTTCTTGGTTACATCCCCTTTCACAAATTGCAAGCGTTGCGAAAGGTGAGCATATTTGTCTTTTAATGACTGAACTGCATTCTCGTCGCTTCTATAATTAACAGTGACAGAATAGCCTTTCTCGAGCAGCTTTTCCGTTACTTTTCTCCCTAATCCCTTTGCTCCAGCAGTGATAAGGGCATGCCGCACAAAAAACGCCTCCCTATAATCTCTTTGTACATCTCTAATTTACTATAAAAAATACGGTTATAACATTTTTTATGATAAAAAAATCAGGCTGACGGAAAAATATTATGTCAGCCTGTACAACTAGCCTGCGCTGTAGTGGTGTATTAGATGCAATTATCATTTGATTTAAAGATCAAATATAGTTTTTCTTAATCTAACTCAAGGGTTCGTTGTTCTGTTTGGCGATAACGCGGGTCTTCAATAAGCTCTCGATCCTCAAAACCGCTATGGTAAGCGCTTGTAATTTGCTGGCTAATCTCCAAAGCATCTTCTTCGTCATAGTATAAAATTTCGCGCTCTCTCGGCATCATATTCCCCCCTTTTCATGAAACTGTAACCCCTAATTTTTCTATTCTCCTACTTCCCTGTCCGGTTGATAGTGCAGCTCTTCTCGTTCAAGACCTCCGCTTTGGTACGCATTAGTAATTTGTTCACTAACTGCCCGCGCCTGCTCTTCATCATAATGCAATGATTGTTTGTAACCACTGCTCCTTTTCTCCACTGCTGTCACCCCTTTTCATCAAATCATCATGACAGCTTTAGTTTTCTTATTTTTTCTCCTGATATACTGTCGTTATCATTAACATTTCTAGCCAAAACAAGAAGGCCGTGAACACTTATAGAAACGAGGGGGCAAAACCGTTAAACGAAATAGCAGTAAACATGCCTCGCTTGTAATCATTGAGGTAAAGGCGGAAAATAGTGGTATTTAGTCATCAGAAATAAAAAACGAGGATCATTCCTCTGAAAGAAATGATCCTCGTTTTGTTTATTTTCCATTGTCGGCTGTCAAAAGCATCTTAGCCTTTTCAATCGCTTGACGGACTTCAGTGAATCCTGTACCGCCTGCGCTTTGGCGACGATTCACTGCCGTATAAGGATTCAACGCGTCGTAAATATCTTGCTCAAACAATTCCGATGCCTTTTTATAATCGGAAAGCGGCAAATCCGCTAAGAAAATACCTTTTTCAATGCATATTAAGACAAGTTGGCCGACCACTTCGTGTGCCTCGCGGAACGGCATGCCTTTTTTCGCTAAATAATCAGCAAGCTCCGTTGCATTGGAAAAATCCTGCTTGGTCGCCTGTTCCATTACTTGCTCGTTCACTTTCATCGTCGCAATCATGCCAGCGAAAATTTTTAAAGAGCCGATCACCGTTTTTACCGTATCGAACATGCCTTCTTTGTCTTCCTGCATGTCTTTGTTGTAAGCAAGCGGCGTCCCTTTCATCACCGTCAACAAACCGAATAAATTGCCGTACACTCGCCCGGTTTTGCCGCGAATGAGCTCGGCCATATCCGGATTTTTCTTTTGCGGCATGATGCTGCTTCCTGTTGCGAACGCATCGTCCATTTCGACGAAGCGAAACTCTTGGCTTGACCAAAGAATCAGTTCTTCGCAAAAGCGCGACAAATGCATCATGAGCATGGAGCTGTTGCTTAAAAACTCAATGATAAAATCGCGATCGCTTACCGCATCGATGCTGTTTTCATAAATGCCGTCAAACCCGAGAAGCTCCGCCGTCAAATGGCGGTCGATCGGAAACGTCGTCCCTGCCAATGCCCCAGCGCCAAGCGGCGATTTATTGATGCGCTTGAGCGACTCCGTAAACCGCTCGCGGTCGCGCTCAAGCATCCAAAAATACGCCAGCAAGTGGTGCGCAAACGAAATCGGCTGCGCCCTTTGCAAATGCGTGTATCCCGGAATAAGTGTTTCGACGTGGGCTTCCGCTTTTTCGATTAGCACTTTTTGCAGCTCTTGGATCAGCTCGATAATTTCTTTGACCCGTTTGCGCAAATATAGATGCATATCAGTCGCCACTTGGTCGTTCCGGCTGCGGCCCGTATGCAGCTTTCCGCCGACCGGGCCGATTTCGTCGATCAGCATTTTTTCGATGTTTAAATGAATATCTTCATATGCAACGGAAAACTCAAGCTGCCCTTGCTTTGCTTTTTCTAAAAGGGAAAGCAAACCAGCTTTGATCACTTCGACATCGTCGTTTGGCAAAATGCCGCATTTCCCCAGCATCGTCACATGGGCGATACTTCCTTCAATATCCTCTTCGACAAGCTGTTGGTCAAAGGGGATCGATGCACCAAACTCATCGACCCATTCTTCTGCCGTTTTCGTAAACCGGCCGCCCCATAGCTTTTTCACACGTTCACCTTCTTTTGGCTGTTCACGATGCTGTATACTTTCGTCGGCAAACCAAAGAGGGAAATAAAGCCGACTGCTGCCTGATGGTCAAATTCGTCTTCTGCTGTATATGTCGCCAATTTTTCATCGTATAATGAGAACTCCGATTTCCGTCCTTCAATAATCGCATGGCCTTTAAACAATTTAACACGCACAACACCAGTGACATTTTTTTGCGTCTCTTTTAAGAAAGCCACGAGCGCATCTTTCAATGGCGAGAACCATAAACCATTGTAGATGATCTCCGCTAATTTTTGTTCAATTAACGGTTTAAAATGCGCCACTTCCTTCACTAATGTTAAATCTTCCAATTCTTTATGCGCTTTAATAAGCGTGATCGCTCCCGGACACTCGTATACTTCGCGCGATTTAATGCCGACAAGGCGGTTTTCAACATGGTCGATGCGGCCAACTCCGTGTTTGCCGGCAAGGGCGTTTAACTCAAGAATTAATTGAGCTAGCGAATATTTTTGGCCATTTAGCGTTGTCGGCACCCCTTGTTCAAAACCGATTTCAATGATATCCGGCACATCTGGTGTATTTTCAAGAGCCGCTGTTAATTCATAAGCTTCTTCCGGCGGCGCAGCCCATGGATCTTCTAAAATGCCGCACTCGTTGCTGCGTCCCCATAAGTTTTGGTCGATGGAGAACGGGCTGTCTAAATCAACAGGAATTGGAATGTTATGTTTTTTCGCATATTCGATTTCCTCTTCACGGGACCAGCTCCACTCCCGCACTGGCGCCACAACCTCAAGATTTGGATTTAACGCTTTAATTGATACTTCAAAACGCACTTGGTCGTTTCCTTTCCCGGTGCAGCCGTGCGCGACCGCTACTGCCCCCTCTAATTCTGCGATTTCAACTAATTTTTTCGCGATGAGCGGACGAGATAGAGCGGAAACTAGCGGATATTTTCCTTCGTAAAGCGTATGCGCCTGCAAAGCAACAAGAGCATACTCATCGGCAAATTCTTCCTTTGCATCAATCACGTATGACTTAATCGCTCCAACTGTTAACGCTTTTTCTTTTATAAAATCAAGGTCCTTTCCTTCGCCTACGTCTAAACAACAAGCAACAACATCATAGCCTCGCTCTTGTAACCACTTAATCGCAACAGATGTATCTAAACCACCCGAATAGGCTAACACAATTTTTGGATTGGCCATGTTTATTCCCCTTCCGTTTAATAAATATACTTTAAATTAAATAATTATTCAAAAATTCCACAATACCACTTTATCAACTTTTGCTGCTTTTTTCAATAGTTATTCATAAAAAAGCATAAAAATACTAGAATTCCCCTATTGGTTATTTTTCATACTTTTTTGTAAAATAAAAATAGGAGAAAGCGAGGGAAGGATTATGAATGATTATTTTACGTACGATGAGCGTCTTGGCATCCCGCTGCCGATGCTTTCGAAAGAATGGGAAGAGTATGACGAAAAAGAACAGCATGATATTTTGCTCGAGTGGGAAAAAATTCGCGGAGCCATTCCCGACCGAATCGCTGAACTAGAACAAATCATTAATCAAAAGCAAGCAGAGTTGAGCGATGAAAGCGATTTTGCCCGCTCCTGCCAATTAAATTCAGAAATTGCGGAACTTGCTTCAATTATCAATGATTTATGGATCTGGTACCGCATGAACCAGACCGTATCAGAAAGAATTCATCGCTAAATAATGGATTGAAAGGAGGGACAAATTATAAAGCTCTCCTTATTTATTTTTATTGTTTTTATTATGATAATTTTTTGTTTTTATAAAATATATTGAATATTTATTTTGTTCGTATTACTATTTTATATGAATTTGTATTTTTTGGGGGAGATAAATATGGCTAACTTATCATCATACGCTTCAGTTATTAACTCTTTTTCTTGGGATCAAGTATTTGCACGTTATGACTGGAATCCAAAAGAACGCTTCAATGCCGCCCATGAAGCGTGCGATCGCTATGCGGACGATCCGCACCGCATCGCTTTATTTTACGAAAATTATTTAGGTGAAAAGAAAGCGATTACATATCGCGAGTTGCGCGATTGGTCGAATCAAATGGCCAATGTGTTCCGTAAAATCGGCGTACAAAAAGGGGACCGGGTTTGCGCGCTTCTACCGAAAAATCCGGCGCTAGTCGTCTACATTCTCGCTGCATGGAAAGTCGGAGCAATTTATGTGCCGCTATTTACAGCGTTTGGGCCGCAGGCTGTCGAATACCGAATTAACCACTCCGAGGCAAAAGTTATATTAACTAATAAAGATCAACGTGTGAAATTACCAGAAAAGGAAAAAACACCGTCATTGAAACACGTATTTGTCATTGATGGATGCGACGACGCGAGCGACTTGCCGTTTTGGGAAACGCTTGCAAAAGAATCCACGGACCATACTACCGAAGAAACAACGGTTAACGATTTGTTGGCGATTCAGTATACATCAGGTTCTACCGGAATGCCGAAGGGCGCAATGTGGCCGCACAACTTGCTTATTAACGTTTATCCTTACATGAAATATGCGATCGATTTACGAGAGGACGACGTGTTTTTAGGAGGAGCTGACCCGGGATGGGCTTATGGTCTCATCTTTTGCACGTTCGCCCCAATGAGTTTCGGCGTGCCGATCGTCTTTTATGAAGGGCCATTTAAACCCGAAACATACTACGGGCTTATGGAAAAGTATCGCGTGACGAATTTTGCCTACGCGCCGACCGCTTACCGGGCAATGGTCGCCTCTGGCGAAGAATTAATCAAAAAATACGACATCAACGTGCGCGCGATGAGCTCAGCGGGAGAACCGTTAAACCCAGAGGTCATTCGCTTCTTCCAAAAACATTTAGGCGTAACTGTTCATGACCATTACGGTTTATCGGAAACGTTAATGCTAATTGGCAACTTTAACGCACTCAATATGGAAATACATCCTGGCTCGATGGGATGGGCGTTACCAGGATTTGAGGTCGCACTGCTTGACGATAATGGAAACCCTGTCAAAGACGGAGAAGTTGGACAAATTGCGTTCAACACTGATTCCGTTCCGAACGTATTTAAAGGATATTGGAGAGACCCTGAAAAAACAGCAGAACGATTGCTAGGCAGCTGGTTCCTTACAGGGGATTTAGCGTCAAGGGATGCCGACGGATACTTTTGGTTCCAAGGCCGTGCCGACGATATTATCTCTAGCGCCGGATACCGTATTGGTCCTTTTGAAGTGGAAAGCTCCCTTATTGAACATCCAGCAGTAGTGGAAGCTGCTGTCGTCGGAAAGCCGGATCCGTTCAAAGGAGAAATCGTCAAAGCTTTTGTCGTGTTAGCCGACGGCTACGTGCCATCAGAAGAGCTAGCGAAGGAATTGTCCTTGTTTGTGAAAAACCGTTTATCAAAACATGAATACCCTCGTGAAGTAGAATTCGTATCAGAACTGCCAAAAACATCGAGCGGGAAGATCCAGCGATTCATCCTTCGCAATCAAGAAATCGAAAAACAAAAAAATGCGAATTAAAAACTAAGAAGTGTCCGTCTTTTCATACGGACACTTCAAAGTGTTGAAAAAGTCAGGCGTCAAGAAAAAGTTCACGGAACATGTGAACTTTTTCTTTTCTTTTGGCTTTACATTTGATACGTTAAAGATAGGCCATAGAGTTGAAGGGATCGTAATTTGGCCCATTTTTTTAGGTTTTGGATCATGGCGGTGATCCAAACCTGAATCTGTACGTATCGAACTCCTCGGTACCGCGCAAAGCGAAGACCGTGGAGTTCTTTGCTTTCTGCGAAACTTCGCTCGATCGTGGCGGGACGAACTGATCGCAACACCTTGCCCCTTGCCGATAACCGACGATTCCTCATTCGATCATAGATGTCTTGATG
>NZ_JHVN01000019.1 GCF_000620165.1 Anoxybacillus tepidamans PS2 | reverse complement strand
GCTAATGCGCCGCGGGCCCATCCGTAAGTGACAGCCGAAGCCGCCTTTCAACCAAAGACCATGCGGTCTTCAGTGTTATCCGGTATTAGCTCCGGTTTCCCGAAGTTATCCCGATCTTACGGGCAGGTTGCCCACGTGTTACTCACCCGTCCGCCGCTAACTAAAAGGAGCAAGCCCCTTTTAGTCCGCTCGACTTGCATGTATTAGGCACGCCGCCAGCGTTCGTCCTGAGCCAGGATCAAACTCTCCAAAGAAAGTTCTATTTCCATACTCAATCATTAATTGACGTGGACGCTTCGTTTTGTTCAGTTTTCAAAGAACATACTTCAACATATCATTAATATTTTATCGCTTACAGGCGACTTTATTAATATAACATTTATAAATTTCGTTGTCAACACCTTTAGAATATCTTTTTGTGTTTTGTCTCTCATCAGAAGCGACGTTTTATAATTTATCATCTTTCCCCTAATAAATCAACTAATTTTTTTATGAAAATAATGGAATATATTTAAGAAGTTTATTTTATAATTCAAATCCCCTGCAAATCTAAACTTTGCAGGGGATTTACTGTTAATGTAAATGTATTATTTATTACGCATTTGCGGGAATAAGAGCACATCTCGGATTGACGGAGAATTTGTTAATAGCATAACAAGTCGGTCAATACCTATTCCTAATCCACCCGTTGGTGGCATACCGTATTCTAACGCTTCGATAAAGTCCTCATCCATCTCATGTGCCTCGTCATTGCCCTGCTCACGCTCTTTAAGCTGCGCTTCAAATCGCTCTCTTTGATCAATTGGGTCGTTTAGCTCCGTAAAGGCATTCGCATGCTCGCGCCCGACAATAAACAGTTCAAAACGGTCTGTAAAGCGTGGATCTTCTGGATTTTTCTTTGCCAATGGCGAAATTTCAACTGGATGACCATAAATGAAGGTTGGTTGAATAAGTTTATCTTCTACTTTCTGCTCAAAAAACTCATTAACAATGTGACCAAACGTCATATGTGGCGCGACTTCTACACCATGCTCTTTTGCTAGCTCACGCGCCTCTTCGTCAGTCATCTCCTTCCAGAAATCCACACCTACATATTCTTTAATCGCATCTACCATATGAAGTCGTTTCCACTTAGGAGTTAAATCTACCTCGTGCTCCCCATATTGAATTTTTGTGGTGCCTAATACTTCTTGAGCAATATAGGCAATCATATTTTCTGTAAGGCTCATAATATCTTGATAATCTGCATACGCCTCGTACAACTCAAGCATTGTAAATTCTGGATTATGGCGTGTAGAAACCCCTTCATTACGGAATACTCGTCCAATTTCATACACCTTTTCTAACCCACCGACAATGAGACGCTTTAAATGCAACTCAATAGCAATACGCATATATAAAGGAATATCGAGCGCGTTGTGATGGGTAATAAACGGTCGGGCTGCTGCCCCTCCAGCAATGGAGTGCATCATCGGTGTTTCTACCTCTAAATATCCATTGTTATCTAAATAGCGGCGCATAGATTGAATAATTAAACTACGTGTAATAAATGTATTTTTACTTTCCGGGTTCATAATTAAATCTAAGTAACGTTGACGGTAGCGTTGCTCAATATCCTTTAACCCGTGGTACTTCTCTGGCAATGGACGCAATGCTTTTGTCAAAAATTCGTAAGAGGTAGCTTTGACTGACAATTCGCCTACTTTTGTTTTAAAAACGGTACCGTGAATACCTACAATATCTCCTAAATCGGAAGTGTCAAATACCTCATATTGTTCTTCGCCAACTTCGTCTTGGCGGACATAGATTTGAATTTGACCCGTTAAATCTTGAATGTGGGCAAACCCTGCTTTTCCTTTGCCGCGTTTTGTCATGATACGGCCGGCAATAGCTACTTTGATTTGCTTTTCCTCTAATTCCTCTTTTGATAGGTCGCCATATAAGTCAAACAGTTCTTGTGCTTTGTGTGTGCGCTCAAACTTCTTGCCAAATGGGTCAATGCCTTTTTCTCTTAATTTATTCATTTTTTCTCGGCGTACACGCAATTGGTCATTTAATTCTTCGTGACTCATAAAATCCACTCCATTTTAAAATTTATTAAAAAATACTGCCAGCTAAGGCTGACAGTAAATAATCATTATACTCATTCACTTATTTACACAGCCTGCACATCGTTTTGTTGTTTTGCTTCCACTTCTTCTACAAAATTCATCAAAAGATTAACTAATTCTTCCCGAGTATTGCATTCATTAATGGCGTTTCGCACCTTAGCATTGCCGCGGACCCCTTTTAAGTACCACGCAGCATGTTTACGCATCTCTTTTACCGCAATATATTCATTTTTCAAGGCGATTAAACGATCCAAGTGCAAAATACACACATCGATTTTTTCTCTGACAGAAGGCTCTGGCATTAGCTCTCCTGTTTCTAGATAACGAACCGTGCGATAAATCATCCATGGATTTCCAAGAGCAGCACGGCCGATCATTACGCCGTCAACCCCTATTTCTTCTAACATTCTTTTAGCATCCTGAGGGGTTTGGACATCACCATTTCCGATTACAGGGATTTTAACCGCTTCTTTCACTTGTTTAATGATGTTCCAGTCAGCTTTTCCTTCATACATCTGCACTCTAGTTCTTCCATGAACCGCAACAGCCTTGCCGCCTGCCCGCTCGACTGCTTGGGCGTTTTCTACCGCAAAAATATGGTCTTCGTCCCAACCAATTCGCATTTTAACTGTTACAGGCTTTTCAACAGCGTCAACAACAGCGCTCACTACATCATAAATTTTGTTCGGGTCTAATAGCCACTTGGCGCCAGCGTCACATTTTGTGATTTTCGGCACAGGACATCCCATATTAATATCGATAATATCGGCATTCGTATTTTTATCAACGAATTTTGCCGCTTCAACTAGTGTTTCTTTTTCACCACCGAAAATTTGCAGGCTTAGTGGCTTTTCCCGCTCATCAATGTAAAGCATGCCCATCGTTTTTTCATTGTTGAACAAAATTCCTTTATCACTAACCATTTCCGCACAAACAAGACCTGCGCCGAATTCTTTAACAGTAAGACGAAACGCTGAATTGCAAACCCCTGCCATCGGAGCAAGAACAACACGGTTTTTAATTTCAACATCACCGATTTTAAACATTTTCTAACCTCCTTTCTTCACCTGGTGGATAAAGCTCCTCCACTGCTATGTTTAAGCGTTCTGCCGCCATTTGTAGAAACTGTTCCGTTGGCAACCGATTCCCGCGCTCAATTTCTCCTAAAATCGATACAGATATGCCTAAATCTTTGGCAAATCGCTCTTGTGTGTACCCTTTTAACTTTCGAAAAGCGCGAATACGTCTCCCCCACTTTTCTGCTTCCATATACGTACCCCTTCTTTATCTGGTAATTGATTTATTACTAAAGCTAAATTTTGCTCCGCATTTGGAATTTTTATATTTCTATTAAGTTCAAGCAACGGAACCAATACAAACGCTCTCTCTGCTATTCGTGGGTGTGGAATAGTAAGTTGCTCTGTTTCAATATTTTCATGATTATATAATAAAATGTCAAGGTCTATCGTACGCGGTCCCCACTTAATTATCCTTTTTCTTCCAAGATCAATTTCAATTTTTTGCGTCACCTCCAGCAACGCAAATGGCGAAAGTGAGGTTTTAACTTGAACAACCATATTTAAAAATTTATTTTGCTGAGTATAACCGACAGGATCTGTTTCATAAATCGAAGACGTTTGGATAACTGAGATGCGTTCATGGCTTTCTAATCTTCTGACAGCCTCACGCAAGTACTGAAAACGCTCGCCTATATTCGATCCGAGCGCAATATATGCGTAATTATCCATTCAACGCCCCCTCACTACCTCTACCGCCACAGATTGGTAATGCCCTTTAATTGGCGGGTTCGGCTTCGTTACTTTCACCGTGCATTGCAACACGCTTGAAAAAGAAGATAAAATTTGCTGGGCAATTTGCTCGGCGACAGCTTCAATAAGAGCAAATTGTTGTTCTTCTACAATTCCTTGGCAAATTTCATACAGCTCAGCATAATTGATCGTATCATCTAGACAATCACTTTCTCCTGCTTTTCTCAAATCAGTTTCAACAACTAAGTCCACAAAGAAACGTTGGCCAAGTACATTCTCCTCAGGAAGCGCTCCATGATACCCATAAAACTCCATCCCGTTCACATAAATTTTATCGATGGCCCTCGCCCCCTTTACCGATCATCGCATCCATCATTTTTGCCATTCTCGTCATCGGCAACACGTCGTGTACACGAACGATGTGGACGCCTTTTGCAATACCGAGACAAACAGTCGCTCCCGTTCCTTCCACCCGTTCATGAACCGGTAGGTCAAGAACATGTCCGATAAATGATTTGCGCGACGTTCCTAACAATAAAGGATATCCAAGTTTTGTGAATTCCTCTAGATGACGCATGACTTTTAAATTATGCTCTGCTGTTTTCGCAAAACCAATCCCAGGATCTAAGATGATTTTGTCATCTTTCACTCCTGCTTTCTTTGCAATTTCTACACTTTCTAACAGATCAGAAACCATATCATTAATTAAATCTTTGTAATCAGGACGTTGGCGATTATGCATTAAAATGATGGGAACGTCGTAACGGGCAGCTATTTTCGCCATTTCCGGATCAGCCTTTGCTCCCCATATATCATTAATGATATGAGCGCCTGCTTCAATGGCCTGTTTGGCTACTTCTGCCTTATACGTATCAATAGAAATAGGAACATTCACCGCGGTTGCCACCGCTTTTACAACCGGAATCACTCTCTGCAATTCCTCTTCTAGCGATACCTTTTCGGCCCCCGGACGTGTCGATTCGCCCCCAATATCGATTATATCCGCCCCGTCCGCCACCAATTTTTTTGCATGTTCAACAGCGCGTTCGAGCACAGCAAATCGGCCTCCGTCCGAGAAAGAGTCCGGAGTAACATTTAAAATTCCCATGACGATAGTTTTCCGTTCTATATCAAGGGTGTAAGGTCCACATTGAATTGTGTTTACCATAATGTCAGGTCGTTCCTTTCCATTAGTTCATGTCTTGTCCATAAAGAAGGTGCGAAATGTTTATAATATTTTTTTAGCAATTGTGTCAACGGCCCTCTTTTTCCAAGATAACTGTGTTCGTCAACTTGAGAGACGGGCACGATTTCCTGAATGGAATTTGTTAAAAATACTTCCTCTGCCGTTTCTAATTCATTTACAGAGTATAACCCTTCCTCGTAATGAATTTTCAATACAGAAAGAAGTTCCAATAAAAACTGCCTTGTAATTCCATTTAAAATACCTGTCTCAAGTGACGGTGTGTATACAACCCCGTTTCTTACCCAAAAGAGATTGGACACAATTCCTTCGGCAAGAAATCCTTTTTCACTAAGAAATACCCCCTCCATTTGGGGATCATTTCCGATCTCCCGCTTTCCAAGGATGTTGTTTAAATAATGATGGGATTTGAGCCGCCTTTCTCCTTCTGGACTGTTTCGCCTTGTCTTTAAAATCTTGCACGTTTTCTCTGCTGAGAAAAACAGCGGCAAAGGTTTCATATATGCAATCACAGTCGGTTTCGCATACTCTCCCGTGTGTAATCCGATATCGCCCACCCCAGCTGACACATTGAAGCGGATATACGCATCATTAAGTTGGTTGGCTTCTAATAACCTGTTGATAATCCCCATCACTTCATCGCGACGCAATGTTAAAGAAATGTTCAGCTCCAATAAACTCTCATTAAGCCTTTTAATGTGATCATCTAATAAAAATGGATGGCCCTTATAAGTACGAAACGTTTCAAAAGCTCCTAGCCCATACATAAAGCCATGGTCAAATGGCGAAATGCGTGCTTCCTCTTTTCGAACAATCTCCCCATTGACATATACATACATTGATTATCGAACCCTTTTGTATATTTGGATAAAATTTTTCAATAGCTCCATGCCATGTGCCGTCATAATAGATTCCGGGTGAAATTGCACACCTTCTATCGGAAGCGTTTTATGGCGAATCGCCATAATCTCGTCGTCTTCTGTCCACGCAGAAATTTCGAAACAATCCGGCAAAGTTTCCTTTTTTACAATTAGTGAATGATAGCGGGTAGCAGTAAACGGATTTGGGATATCGGAAAAGATCGTCCTTCCATCATGAAAAATTTGTGATGTTTTGCCGTGCATTAACTTTTGAGCCTGCACCACTTCTCCCCCAAACACTTGGGCGATGGATTGGTGGCCTAGACACACGCCAAAAATCGGAATTTTTCCCGCGAAATATTGAATCGCGGCTAGACTAATTCCTGCTTCATTCGGGCTGCACGGTCCAGGTGAAATCATAAGAAAATCAGGATTGATTTGCTCAATCTCTTGAATTGTCACCTCATCATTTCGTTTGACAAGCAACTCTTCTCCCAAAGTGCCTAAATATTGGACTAAATTGTACGTAAATGAATCATAATTATCAATCATTAAAATCATCTTTCTCACCTCGTCATAAATGGTTGCTCTGCTTCGCTCATCTCTTTTGCCTTCCAAAGGGCAATCGCTTTTTTCAAACACTCCTTATACTCATACTGCGGACGCGAATCAATCACTATTCCTGCGCCCGCTTGTACGTGTGCAAGGCCATCTTTGGCAATCATCGTCCGAATAGCAATATTCAACTCCATATCTCCGTTAAAACCGATCCAGCCAATTGAACCTGTATAAATACCCCTTCTTACTGGTTCTAACTCCTCAATAATCTCCATTGTACGTACTTTCGGTGCACCGGTGATTGTTCCTCCAGGAAATGCTGCCTGGATTACATCAAATGCATCTTTCTCACTTTCCAATTCCCCTGATACATGCGATACGATATGCATCACATGGGAATATTGCTCAATGGTCATCCATTCATCTACTTTGACCGTGCCATACTTACATACTCTTCCTAGATCATTGCGTTCCAAATCGACAAGCATGACATGCTCCGCCCGCTCTTTCTCGTTTGTTAAGAGTTCATTAGCAATTCTCTCATCTTCTTCTGCCGTTTTGCCGCGTGAACGAGTTCCGGCAATTGGCCTTGTGCTCACATATGACCCTCGCTTTTTGACAAGCAGTTCAGGAGAACCGCTCACGATTTGAAACTCTGGAAAATGAAGATAGGCCATATACGGTGAAGGGTTAAGAAGACGAAGCTTCTCGTAAATATGAAAGGGATGCGTCAATAGTGGTCTCGACTGCCTTACAGACAAATTTACCTGAAATACATCCCCTTGCGCGATGTACTGGCGAACCTTTTCCACAGCCTCCATAAACTGTGCTTCTGTCATAGAAACCGTTCCGGGTTGTTCTGTTGGGTTGAACGGCATCGGTTTGACTTCTCCGTTCTTCCTTAACCATAGCTCCTCATATAAGATTAAACGTTGTTCTGCTTCATGGCGTACTTCTTCCTCATAATGAACAAGCAAATGTAATGTTTGCTCTTCATGATCGTAAACAAATACATCATCAAAAATTAAAAAATATAGATCAGGAAGCCTAAGGTCGTCTTCTGCTGTCGAGGGAAGTCGTTCGATATATCGGGCACAATCGTAGCTTATATAGCCAATTGCTCCACCTTGGAAGTCTGGGCCATCCTCACAAGAAACGGATTCAAATTGGGCAAACCATTGTTTCATTAAATGCAAAGGGTTCCCTTGCAAACGAGTTTCTTCTCCACGATAGCGAATCCAAAGCTCCTGTCCTTTGCCTTGTACGATTCCAACAGGCCGCAATCCAATAATGCTGTAGCGCCCGGAACGGCCACTTTCTAGCAACGCATGATACGGCTCATTTTGGATGAGAAATCTATACTGCTTAAACCAATCTTGTTGTTGATAAGAAATTTTTCGCCTCAATATTTTTCGTAATCGCATAAGCTGGTCGGTACACCCCTTCCTTTACTGCACAAGCATATTGTACTATAAAAAAATTTCGACAGGGAGTCTTCCCTGCCGACATATTGCTTCAAATTATTCTTCGAACTGATATAAAGCTGTACTTAAATAACGTTCACCATTGCTAGGAATAATCGCTAGTACTCTCTTCCCCTTGCCGAGTTGCTTTGCTACTTTCAATGCGGCATGAATAGCTGCACCGGACGAAATGCCGCCTAATATCCCTTCTTCCCGTGCGGCGCGACGAGCTGCTTCAAATGCTTCTTCTGTTTTTACTGTAATTACTTCATCATAAATGTTCGTATTCAAAATATCCGGAACGAATCCTGCGCCAATCCCCTGAATTTTATGTGGACCTGGTTTTCCACCTGATAAAACTGGAGAATCAGCAGGTTCAACGGCATAGATTTTAATATTTGGATATGCTTCGCGAAGCACTTCGCCCGCTCCTGTAATTGTTCCGCCTGTACCGATGCCAGCCACAAACGCATCTAGCTGATCGCCCATTTGTTCCACAATTTCTTTGCCAGTTGTGAGGCGATGAATTTCCGGGTTTGCCTCGTTTTTAAACTGCTGTGGCATGAAATAACCGTGCTCCGCAGCCAATTCCTCGGCTTTGCGAATCGCACCGCGCATGCCTTCGCTTCCCGGTGTTAATACTAGCTCAGCCCCGTAAGCGCGCAATAAATTACGGCGCTCTAAACTCATTGTATCCGGCATAACAAGAATCGCCTTATATCCTTTGGCAGCAGCAACCATCGCTAGCCCTATTCCTGTATTGCCGCTCGTAGGCTCAATGAGTGTATCTCCTGGCTTTAATTCCCCTTCTTTTTCAGCCGCTTCAATCATCGCCAATGCAATACGATCTTTAACACTGCTCCCTGGGTTCATAAATTCTAATTTAACATATACATCTGCGCTATCCCCGTCGACAATGCGGTTTAATTTTACCGCTGGTGTGTCTCCAATTAATTCCGTAATAGAGTTGACTGCACGTGCCATTTGATCCACCCCTAATCCCGAGTAATTTTATCGAATTTGTTTAAAATTTATCAACTATTTGCTCAATTGTCAATTATTTAATTTTTCACTCGGATGGCGACTGTGCAATACGCTTTAACTCTTCTAACTCTTGTTTTGTGAAATGATATGTTTCATTGCAAAAATGGCACGATGCTTCTGCATGACCTTGTTCATCAATCATCTCCTGAATTTCATCAGCGCCTAAACTAATGATCGCATTGGCAATACGTTCGCGCGAACAGCGACAAACAAAAGCAACTGGAAGGGTCTCAAGAATTTTTACATTTCCTTCGCCAAGCAGTTCATTTAAAATTTCTTCAGGAGTTAACCCGTTCTCAATCATTTTCGAGACTGGTGGAATAGATTTAAGCCGTTCCTCTATTTCTGTAATCGTCTTTTCTTCTGTATTAGGCATCAGCTGAATAATAAATCCTCCCGCTGCCAATATCGTTTGATCAGGATTAACAAGCACCCCCACGCCGACAGAAGAAGGAACTTGCTCAGATGAAACAAAATAGTACGTAAAGTCCTCGCCGAGTTCTCCAGACACAAGCGGCACTTGCCCTGTAAAAAAGTCGCGCAATCCTAAATCTTTGACCACAGTTAGCATTCCGTTTGTTCCGACAGCTCGTGCCACATCTAATTTGCCATATTGGTTTAAATCAAAATGAACGTGAGGGTTTGTCACATATCCCCTTACTTCACCTTTGGCGTTGCTATCGACAAGAATGGCGCCAATCGGCCCTCCGCCTTCAATTTTGATTGTTAGCTGACTATCACCTTTCAGCATCGCGCCCATCATCACTCCTGCGGTCATCGCGCGACCAAGAGCGGCTGAAGCCGTTGGCCATGTTTGATGTCTGCGTTGGGCTTCGCTTATCGTGTTGGTCGTTCGTACAGCATAGGCTCTTACTTGTCCTTCATACGCTAATGCTTTAACTAAGTAGTCTGACATATCGTTCACCTTTTCTTATTTTTTGTCTACATTTTTCATATAAAGGAGTTGCAGTCCTTTGAGTGTTAAAAATGGATCGACAATATCAATCACGTTAGACTCGTGTGCAATAAGGGGAGCTAACCCTCCCGTAGCAATAACTTTCGGTGGAATCGGGCTCTTTTCTTTCATCCGTGACACGATTCCTTCCACTTGTCCAACATATCCATACAATATACCTGCTTGCATAGCGCTTACGGTATTTTTTCCGATAATATCATCCGGACGAGCGATTTCAATGCGCGGCAATTTAGCTGCCCGAGAATAGAGAGCTTCGGTCGAAATTGTAATCCCTGGCGCAATCGCTCCCCCCATATATTGTTTATGTTCGTTGATGTAACAATACGTAGTTGCTGTTCCAAAATCTACAATAATCAACGGGCTTCCGTATAAATGAATACCTGCAACGGCATTTACAATGCGATCCGCCCCGACTTCCTTTGGATTGTCGTATTTTATATTTAATCCCGTTTTAATCCCTGGACCAACAATGAGCGGCTTGATATGGAAATATTTCAGACACATCCGCTCTAAAGCAAACATAATTGGCGGCACAACGGAAGAGATAATAATGCCGTGAATATCTGAAAAATCAAGATCGACATGGTTGAGGAGCGCTTTAATGGTCATGCCATATTCATCTTCTGTTTTGGCACGGCTCGTCTCAATTCGCCAATGATGTTTTAATTCATCTCCATCATAAACCCCTAAAACCGTATTTGTATTGCCGACATCTAACACAAAAATCATCGCTTCATCCCCACTTTTCACACATTCTTACTTTTTTCATCATACCATAAGTGTTTCCCTGAACGGTAAAAAAAGATGTCCCTATAAAAGAGACATCTTATTCTTCTTTCTTTGTATGGATATTTACTTTCAAATCATCTTGTTTGTCGCTGTTTCCATTGCGATTTGGCAATGTGCCATGTTCAAACAAATGTTTAATTTGCTCGGCATCTAACGTTTCTACCTCAAGCAATGTTTTAGCGATCAGTTCTAACTTATCTCGATGTTCCGTTAAAATGTTTTTCGCTTTTTCGTAACATTCCTTAATAATGCGTTGAATTTCTAAATCAATTTCATAAGCGATTTGGTCGCTGTAGTTTTGTTCATTATGCAGATCGCGGCCTAAAAATACTTGACCGTGAGACTGACCGAACTGCATTGGACCAAGCTTGTCGCTCATCCCAAATTCCGTTACCATCCGGCGGGCGATGTTTGTCGCACGCTGGAAGTCGTTATGCGCTCCCGTGCTGACTTCACTAAACACGATTTCTTCAGCGACACGCCCCCCTAACAAGCCCGTAATTTTATCCAATAACTCCGGCTTCGTCATGAAGTAACGATCTTCTTTCGGAAGCATCACCGCATAACCACCAGCTTGCCCACGTGGCACAATGGTAACCTTGTGAACCATCTCAGCATCCGCTAATACCATTCCGATCACTGTATGGCCAGCTTCATGGTAGGCGACAATGCGTCGCTCTTTTTCAGAGATGACGCGACTCTTTTTCGCTGGTCCGGCAATGACGCGGTCTGTCGCTTCATCGATGTCGCTCATATCAATTTTCTTTTTATTTTGTCGTGCCGCGACAAGCGCCGCCTCATTAAGCAAGTTTTCTAAATCAGCACCAGAAAAACCGGGCGTACGCATTGCAATTGACTTTAAGTCGACTGATTCATCTAGCGGCTTATTGCGGGCATGAACGCGCAATACCGCCTCGCGTCCCTTGACATCCGGACGGTCTACCGTAATTTGGCGGTCAAAGCGTCCTGGACGCAACAACGCCGGGTCTAAAATGTCTGGACGGTTGGTCGCAGCGATAATAATAATTCCTTCATTTCCGCTAAATCCGTCCATTTCAACAAGCAGTTGGTTCAATGTTTGCTCGCGCTCGTCGTGTCCGCCGCCAAGTCCTGCGCCGCGTTGACGTCCAACTGCATCAATTTCGTCAATAAAGATTATACAAGGCGCATTCTTTTTCGCTGTCTCAAACAAGTCGCGCACGCGGGACGCGCCGACCCCTACGAACATCTCAACAAAATCCGAACCGCTGATGGAGAAAAACGGAACCCCTGCTTCTCCTGCTACCGCACGTGCTAATAATGTTTTCCCTGTACCAGGAGGTCCAACAAGAAGCACACCTTTTGGAATACGGGCCCCAAGTTCAGCAAATTTTCTTGGATCTTTTAAAAACTCTACAATCTCAACAAGCTCTTGTTTTTCCTCATCTGCCCCTGCCACATCGCGGAAGCGCACCTTTTTCTTATCTTCACTGTAAAGTCTTGCTCGGCTTTTCCCGAAGTTCATAACTCGGCTGCCGCCGCCTTGCGCTTGATTGAGCAAGAAGAAAAACAAAATGAAAATGATTACAAACGGAATGATGGATGTAAAGAACGTTACCCAACCGCTTGTTTCATCGGCCGGCATCACTTCCACTCTCGTCCGTTTGGCTGCTGCGTCAATGCGGTTTAAAACGGGATCACTATTCATAACATATGTCGAAAAATATTGACCTTCGCCATATGTTTTCAACTGTCCTCTAATTTCATATACGCCGCGTTCCGGCTTCATTGAAAACGATTTAACATCACCGTTTTCGAGGTGAGTAATAAAAGCATCGTATGTCATCGGTTCAGTCCGCTGGTTACTTCCGTTAAAGAAGCTGACAACCCCAATGACCACGAGAAAAATCAGTAAATAAAATATTGTATTACGGAAGATCCGATTCATTTCTTGCCTCCTCCCATATAAAACACGCTATAGTCAATAGTACCATAGAAAATCATTCCAATACAACAAATTCACCGCATCGGCTAGCAGCTTATTTACTATATACTTCTGGCTTCAGAACGCCAATGTAAGGAAGGTTCCGATACTTTTCGCTATAATCTAGTCCATAACCAACAACAAACTCATCCGGTACGATAAATCCTACATAATCAGCTTCAATATTCGCTTTCCGTCCGGAAGGTTTATCTAGCAGTGTGACAATTTTAATGGATTTGGCTTTCCGGTAGCGGAACAAATCCACTAAATAGCTTAGCGTTAAGCCGCTGTCAATAATGTCCTCAATAATCAAAATATCGCGTCCTTCAACAGAGGTGTTCAAATCTTTTAAAATCTTGACTTCTCCCGATGATACAGTTGCATTTCCATAGCTGGACACGTCCATAAAATCCATTTCTAAGTATGTATCAATATGCTTCAATAAATCAGCCATAAAAGGCAGAGCACCTTTTAATACTCCAACAGCGAGCGGAAAGCGACCTTCATACTCTTCAGTTAATAGCTTTCCCAATTCTTTTACTTTTTCTTGTATTTGTTCTTGTGTCACTAAAATTTTTTGAATGTCTTGATTCATCCCCATTTTCTTTTCCTCCTAGATGTTCATTGCTCTTTATAGTGTAATACAAGATACCGTGTTTTTGTAATATCAGTTGCTTCAAAAGCAGATTTTTTTAGCCCTGGAAGCCATAAAATCCTTCCCTGCCCATCCTCAAGCACCGGCCATTGATCTCTTTCATGCATCGGAATTTTTTTTTCAATAAAGATGTCTTTGATTTTTTTTGTTCCATTCGTTCCTTTCAATGCCATGCGATCGCCAGTTCTTCTCGTTCGAACACGCAGTGGAAATGTGACTGTATCAGGATCAAGAATGAGCACTTCATTCCCTTTTTGTTCTCTCGGATAGTGTTCCCGAATTTCACTAATGATTGCATATCCGTTTGGCAGATGTAATGTTGAGGGAATATTTAAGTTAAATGCATAAGTGCTATATTTTTTTTCCTGAAACGTAAAAATGCAAATATCATAAGAACGAATGATTTTTAATTTGTTTGGAAAATCCAACCTACCTGAAGGATGGTCATTGTTCAAAAAAGTTATTATATTGCTTATATGTATTGAGGACAAAGAGGAAGGAATTTCATCATACAGATAGTTCAATATTAGTTGAATCCCTCTTCTTTGTAAAGGTTTCGGCAACGATCGAAACGGCTTAATTTGTAATGTTACCTGGTTAAATTGTTTTTCCATTACCTTATTCATCGCTTCGTTCGTTAATTCCTCTAAAAACGTTTCATCTTCGATGACTGTTTCGCTATAGTGCTGAAACCGTTCATGAACACGCGGATTTTCCCTCTTTAAAAAAGGAAGGATTGCATGACGAAACCGATTTCTTGTATAATCATCTTTCTCGTTGCTAGCATCGTAGCGCGGATGAAGGCCATGTTCGCTGCAATACATTTCAATTTCATCGCGGCTGATGCATAAAAACGGACGAATAATATAACCATTATGAAATGGACGCTTAAACGGAATGCCTGCATATCCTTTTCCACTGCTTCCGCGAACGAAACGCATCAAAATGGTCTCAATTTGATCATCGCCATGGTGCGCCAATGCCAAATAAGTTGCAGAATATTTGTCCATTATTTCCTTAAAAAAACGGTATCGACATTCACGAGCCGCTTCTTGAGCCCCCATTTTTGTCCGACGTTGGAAAGAGGGGACATCAATTTGTTTTGCCTCACATATAATACCGATTTGGTCACAAAAATGTTTCACAAAATTCATATCTTCTTCGGATTGTTTACCGCGAAACATATGATCGACATGAACCGCGATTAACCGAAGCTTCCATTCATGTTGAATGCCATAAAAAAAATGCAGCAATGCAAGAGAGTCTGGTCCTCCTGATACGCCAACAACGATAGTCGAATTTGGTGTTAGCAATTCGTGCTTTTGAATAAATGAACGAACGATTGAAAGCATACAGCAATAACCCTCTTTTAGGACATTTTTCTTCACCATTTATCGTATCATTAATAAAATTTTTTCTCAAAAAAGACGGTCTGTCTTCTAAAGCACTTGACCATATAAATACAATACATATGCAAATAGTAATGTTGCGACGATCACCGCTGTTTCTACGATTCCACCTCTTTTTTTCGCTTTCCTTTGCATTTTCCTTTGATTTCTTGTTTTTCTCAACGGTGGCTGACTTTCTTTTTTTAAAAGATCGTTATGGTGAAGAGCAGCGACTAAATCTCGCTTCATTTCAATCGCTTGCTTATAAGTTCCGTCAATTGCTTTCATAAGCACCTTGTGATATTTACGAAGTGTCGCATCTGCCTGAATCATCTCGGATAATTGTTGCCGAGCATTTTCCTTTCGTTCAAATTTCCGTGGATAGCAAGCATGAATCATGATCATCGCTACCGCAAATAAATCATAGGCGGGATCTGCTTTCCTTGAGCCGAGTCCCCAATATCCCCGATCGTAAAATTCCGTAAATTCTTTAATGGCTCTTCCTTGTAACGTTGTACCTCCCACATCGAGAAGGCGAATCGTTGGCGGCATCCCTGCCACTAGCAAATTTTCTGGCTTTAAGTCCCCAAATACCCATCCTTCTTTATGGAGTTTCTCTAATGAAGACAATAATTGCAGCATTAAAATAATAATCCATTCTTTTCCCCTCTTCTTAATAAAAGTAAAAAATTCTTCTCCCCGTATATATTCCATAACATAGAAAGGAATGAGCCGATTGACAGAAGGATCAAACCAATCATCTACATCTAGCAAAGAAGGCCCAAGGGCGACTCCCTGGACCTTGGAAAAACGTTTTAATACATTTACTTCTGATAGAATGGTGGTGTTACTGTCGCTAACTTTGATAGCGACAAGCCCTCTCTTGCTTTCTGCTAAATAAACAGCTCCGTTAGCTCCATTACCGAGCAGCTTGATAATTTTGTAAGCATGGTGATGCCATTTTCCAACAACAACCGTTCCGACTGAAAGCTTACATAGATGATTCTTCAAAGTATGATTCATCACCGGAAATCAAACCCCTTAGAGAACGTTTTTTCTCAAAATAGAAAGCAACAGCTTCACGCAATGCAGGACCTGTTGGTGTAAGCCCTCCTGATGTCAGTTTAGGAAATACAGAAGATAACGATTCAAGGTTTGGTGTCCAATCAAGCACTTTTTCTGTATTTCCGTGTTTCCCCGGAAATACAAAAACCGAAAATTGATTATCGCCAATGCGGGCGTTAAGACTTAGCGATAAATCAAACAACGCCTCTTTGACTGTTGGCAATTTCGTTTTCATACTTCCGCTCGTATCTATTAATATTAAAACTTCTAATTCGACTGTTTCTCCAAGTTCGTCAACGACTTCCATTACTTCACCGCGTTTTTCCGGCGGTAAATCCTCCAATGACGCGTTCGACCCTAAGATTTGTTTCAGTTCTTTATTTACAACACCTTGCAATGTTTGTGTCATTGCCTTTCGCGTTACCATTTGAACAGTTTGGGATAGTTGCTTTGCATAAACGACTTGGCTCACACCGCCTCCTGCCATCGCAATTCCTTCAATTTCTCGTAAACCGTTCTCATCGATTGTATCTTGATCGAGCACCCCGATAACATTTACTGTAATCCCTTGTTCCTTTGCAAGGGCGGCCATCGCAATAGGATCTTCCCCATGATTCGAACAACCGTCCGTAATTAATAAAATTTGCCGTAATGTTCCTTTTCGCACCTTCCATTTCCCTCCTCGAATGATGTATTACCATCATCGACGGAATGAAAGGATTTTATACTTATTGAGCCTTCTTTGCATACATATATGCTGGAATGGTAGCCCATTTTGGCGTATTGTGTTTCACTTTTGCTACCACTACCGTCATATCATCTTCAATTCTTCCTGAACGAGTTCGAATCACCTCTTCCATAATGAGATCTGCCACTTCTTGAGGATCATTTGTTTGTAGTTCCATTATTTTTCTCTTCATCCATAACTCATGGTTTTCTACGTGAGAAGGTCCTTCGAATACACCATCACTCATCATGATTAATAAATCTCCCGCCTTTAATTGTTCACTTACAATTTCGAATTCAAATTCCTTAATAATTCCCATAGGCAAGTTGCTTGATTCAATTTTCATCACTTTATTTCCTCTCTTTACAAAGCTCGGCGTAGATCCGATTTTTAAAAATTTAGTAGCGGCGTTTTGTAAATCAATAATCGCCAAGTCTAGCGTCGAGAAAATTTCGTCGGTTGTTCGCAATGCAAGAATAGAGTTAATTGATTTAATCGCTACCGTTTCGTCGATACCTGTTTGTAAGATTTTTTGCAATAAACGTAACGTTTCATTGCTCTCATTATGAGCTCTTTCTCCATTTCCCATCCCATCGCTAATGGCAATCGCATATTTTCCTGCCCCGAGTTCAATCATCGAATAACTATCACCTGAGACAAATCCTCCACCTTTTGCCGCAAAAGCCACACCCGTTTCTACAACGAACGCTTTCGTTGACCCAAAGGCTACACGACAATATCCGTTCGGATATGCGGCACATTCCTCTCTTTTGACCACAATCGTTTCATCTAAAATATCAGAAAGCATCGGTGCAATCAGTTTTTCACATTCCCCACGCCCATCGCAATATGGAATACTCATTTCAATATCAATATTTCCTTTTTCCAAACTGTAAATATCAACATGCCCAACTTCAATTCCGAACTCTTGTAATGCGTGGAAAATTTGTTCCTCCTGCAAATAATGATTTTCCTGCTCACGTTGGATTTCTTTAGCAAAATCCTCCATAACTTGCGAAACGCCCATTAATTGTTCTGCTACGAGTTTCCTGCTTTCTTGAATTCGTTTTCGCAGCTTTTTATTCGCTTGGTAAGTAGCCATATCCTTTTCCATCACATCTACTACTTTTTTCGCCTTAATGCAGTAACGATCCCATTCACGTAACAGTTTATGGTTCTGTGAAATATTTTCTCCATCTACCTCTATCATAATTTGTTTCATGTACTCATATGTTGTATCAAACTGCTGGGACCAACATTGTTCTTTTCTGAAGCATGTTTGGCATGTTTTTTCCGTAATATCGCTAAGAAAGTAGTCAATCTCTTTTTCGCCATACTCATGCTCAAGAGAAGTCCGTTCGCTAGAAAAACTGCTAGCCAGCGCCTGAAATACACGGGAAAATTGAGATACTCTTTGCGCCGTTACATCACGAACTTTCCTTACGTACTGTTGCTGTTCATTCATATACTCAACTGTTCCAGGAATGTACTTAGCTACTTTTTCAATTAATGAACGCGGAGTCAACAAAAATAAAGCTACCGCGAAACAAGACTCCAGCACCGTTGGAATTGCGTCCGCTTTGCCGTTTCCATATAAACCAATTAATAGGGTAGCTATTAATAAACCAAGAGAAGTACCGATTTTCCTTCCTTCTTTTAGCAGCCCGCCTAAAAGACCAGCAAACGCCAATAAACTCATTTCATATAAATTGTCAACATTCGCTAAGCTTAAAATCAAGCCCGTTACTACCCCTACCGTCGAACCGGTAGTCGTTCCAGCAACAAAAGCAAATAGTAATACAAGATATCGCGCTAAAATATGCTCTACCGATAAATAGGAGATTTTCCAGCCGATCGTTCCTGTCAACATCGAAGCAAGCAAAATAACGAGCGAAATAATTTCTTCTGCCCGCAATGATTGCTTGTATTTTTGTACAGTTAAAAGAGGGATGCTTTGCAGAAAAATAAGAGTGAGAACAAAACCAAGACCTGCTTCAATCAAGGCCATTACAGTTTCATACATTGTTGGAGTGCCCGACCAAAAATATATCATCGCTAATTTTGTAGAAAGCGAAAGACAAAATACAACAAAAGGAGCTATTTTTAGTGAGTCATCAAAAAACTTTTTCAAAAACTGGTTTAGCAATAAGAAGCTAGACATTCCTGCAAAAACAAACACAGCTGTTTCAAACGATATCGTCAATGCTCCAGCTGCAAGGGCAATGAACGCCAATCCCGCTTTATCTCGGCGCATCATATAAACAGATACGAAAAACGGGAGCGCAAATGGAATAAGTTTTGATAAAATGAGGGCTCGTCCAAGGAGAAAACCGATAACTAATAAAGCAAAACCTTTCTGAACAAATAAGTGTCCCAATCTTAACTTTAAATGTCTCGTCCAGCGTGAGAAAACAGCCTGTGTTTCGTTTAATGGCACCTCCGAAATTTGGTTCATTAAACGTCTTTCGATTCTTTCCATTCCCGATCCACTCCTTTGCTTTTCTATTAGCCTTATTATATCTTCTGAATTGTCAAAAATTTGTCAAAAAAGGAAAGCTACCCAAAAAAACGTTCGACGAATTTCTCGCTAACATGCCATAGTCATACAAATTTATTCTTTAACATAAACCGAGAAGTCTCCCACCTCTTAACAGATTGCAGGTGAGAGAGGTTCATACGTATTACGAGCCGCTTTATTCCTTAAGTTTTTCAAACGAGCATCATGTGCAAGGGTTAAAAAATTAAAAAAAAGATGTTTCCAAATTAGGAAACATCTTTAATTAGTGACCCGTACGGGATTCGAACCCGTGTTACCGCCGTGAAAGGGCGGTGTCTTAACCACTTGACCAACGGGCCTTGTTATTTAGTTATAGCGGCGGAGGGAATCGAACCCCCGACCTCACGGGTATGAACCGTACGCTCTAGCCAGCTGAGCTACGCCGCCATTCAACGACAATTAATATTTTAACCATGATCTATTCTTTTGTCAATATTTTTTACCGCATTTTATTAACCAAAGAAAAAGCATCCTAATCGTTTGGATGCTTTTTTCTTATTCCATACCTGCTATATTATAACATGATTCAGCAGCAAGTTAACCGCGTCTCGCACCGCGACCTCCCCGCTTTGATTCAGTATGTCGTTTGAGAGATGCCAAACGATCTTCGCTTTCTTTTAAAAAACGGCTGATTTTTTGTTCGAAGCTTTCCTTTGCGGCACGATCGTTTGCTTTTGTACGCGGACGCTGTGAAGACTGCGATTCTTTTGCCTTTTTAATGGATAAGCCGATTTTTCCATCTTTTTCAACGTTAATAACTTTTACCTCAACAACATCTCCTACTTTGAGATGATCATTGATATCTTTGACATAGTTATCGGCTACTTCACTAATATGCACTAAACCCGTTACGCCTTCTGGCAGCTCCACAAACGCTCCGAATTTTGTAATTCCCGTTACTTTGCCTTGTAACTTGCTGCCTACTTCAATTGACATAAAAAAAGTGCTCCTCCTTAATCCTTAAAAAAGTAAAAAATTATTTTCTTTATTATAACGAATGCAAAAAACAAGTGTCAATAAGCTCAACGCCTATGTCTTTAGCGGGTTCTCGCTTATTTTTGTGGAACAGTAAAGATAATCTCTCCGTCTTTTGACAGAAAGTATTTTTTTCGGGCTAATTCAGCAATATAGTCATCATCATGCAATTTTTTGATTTCCTCTTCCAGCCGCTTTTGTCGCTTTTCTAATACTTTTAACTGCTGTTCCAGCTTTTTTTGATTTTGAATTTTTGTTTCAATATTGGAAGATTGGGAGTGGAGAGTATATAAAAAGAAGGCTGACAACGCTGCCATTACCACGCCTAAAAAAGTAAAGCGAACGGCAATGATGCGCCGCCTTTTTAATGCTTTTCTTTCCTTTTCTTCTTGTGCGAGAACATATGAGGACTGAAGCTTTGTCACCTTGTTTTTATGTAAAGCACCCACGTTTTTATACCTCCACTCTTATTTTCGGAATTTAGCGCCCCATTTTATGAACATATTCGTTCCTTTTTGTACAACTCCTGCCAACCAAAGAAAAAATTTTGTAACTGGCGCTCTCCATTTAAAAGGAACCATCTCCCAAATCCATTTCCCTAGCAAGCGGAAAGGTCTCAGCAACAAAGTGATACATCGAAAGAGAGTTTTGAAAACCGAAAGAAATACTTTCCATAAGAACAATAAAAGCAATAATATGAGATGAAAAAGCCATTGAATTGGACGAACGATGACGTAATAGCATGTCCTTATAAAAAAGCGGTACAATGCCGTAAAAATGCGAATGAGCATTTCTAGCAGCTTTAGGTAGATGGTTTGGAATAAGCTTTGATAGGCTGCATAACCGCATAAAATCGCCAAAAAAATGTGAAACCGTAGTTCACCTTTATTTACAAGCAATAATATATAAAAAGTAATAAGACCTTGGAGGAGCCAAAACAAAATATCGTTAATAAAAACAATAAAACGAGTACGGTTCGGCCGCTGCAAAAAGCGATTGTACGTATCCAGCGCCAAACCGAGCCAAACTCCCATCACAATCATCGCAAACATCGTTTCAAGCTGAGTGTTTACACTCATTTGAACAACTTGCTAAAGAATCCTTTAGCCTTCTCCTGATGATGTTCATCTAAGTATATAAGGTCAAATATTTTGCCTTTGATCGAGACGACGCCTTTATCGACATCTAAATTTTTCATTTGTAAATTTTGTCCTCGGATCGATAAAAAGCCCATCACTGTTTCAAGCAAAAATTCTTCGCTATCAAAACTTTCAACTTGCTTAACCCCAGTAATATCTAAAAGGCGGCGTCCCCGCATAATGACGTCGTGCTCTTGCACAGATCCTTTATTATTCATTCCATCATAATGTTGGTTCATACTCATCCCCCGCATTCATCTCACATTTGTACCATGTGTATGAATGTAGGGGAAATTTTAGAACAAGCTGTCACACCTCGTCTTGGAACGTTTCCCTATCAATGCGCTCTTCTTTTATAATTTCGTAAAGATGGGGAGCTTCTTCTTTTTTCGTTGTTTCTTTTAAATCTGTAATTTTAACCGTTACATGTTTTTGCCCAAATTGAATCGTAACTTCATCTCCTACTTTCACCGTAGAGCTAGCTTTCGCCGTTATGCCGTTAATAGCTACGCGCCCCTGATCTGCCACTTCCTTTGCCAGCGTTCGCCGTTTAATGAGACGCGATACCTTTAAGAACTTATCAAGACGCATCAAAAATCCCCTCCTTATAAACCTTTTTCTTTTGCTTCTTCCCACCATTGATCCAGTTGCTGTAGCGATAACGATTCCATGCGCAAGCCGTGCTTTTTCACTTGCTCTTCAATATAAGAAAAACGGCGATAAAACTTCATATTTGTAGCATGTAGCGCTTCTTCCGGGTTGATTTTGTAATAACGTGCAATGTTGACAAGCGCAAATAATATATCGCCAAATTCATTCATCCGCTTCTTTAGATTCTGATGATTTTTAGAAATTTCGTTTTTAAATTCCTTTATTTCTTCTTCTACTTTATCCCACATCGGCTTTACATCATCCCAGTCAAAGCCTGCTTTTGCTGCCTTTGCCTGGAATTCGTATGCTTTTAATAGGTTAGGTAGACTTCTCGTCACTTCATCAAGCAACGACTTTGTGCGGTCTTGTTTTTCTCTTTCTTTGATGCGTTGCCAATTTTCTACTACTTCGTCCGCATTTTGCACCGTCACGTCCCCGAATACGTGCGGGTGGCGGCGAATCATCTTTTCCGTGATGCCTTTGATCACATCAACAATCGAAAATATTCCTTCATCCTCGCCGATTTGCGCATGCAACATGACCTGCAATAAAACATCACCGAGCTCCTCAATGATTCCATCGTCATCGTGCTTGTCAATTGCATCAAACAATTCGTATGTCTCTTCGAGCAAGTATTTTTTTAATGACTCGTGCGTTTGTTTGCGATCCCATGGACAGCCATTTGGACCTCGCAATGTCGCAATGACGCGACGCAATGTTTCAAAGCGATGGTACAGCATCGTTTCATCCTTCACAGGCGGCACGTAAACACTGGTTAGATTGCTTAATTCCGTCATACGATCTAACTCGTACAAAGGAATTTGAATAATTTTTTCATCTGCGCTTCCTACTGCTACTACAACATACACCTGATAATCGTCTGGCAGCTGTTCCATTAACGCAAGTTTCACTTCTGAAGCAATGAATGAGTCATACACTTGACAAAACACAACATGGTGCGTTAATTGCCACTCATCCTCACGAAACGATGTCGCATCGATGAGCTGAAATCCTTCAATTGGGTCAATGCGCAAAGAGGTGAACAGCGCATCTAAAAAGCTTTGTCCCCCCTCAATAACCACACGACATTTTTGCTGCCGCTCCGCCTCTAATAAAAGTTGGACCGTTTTTTCGGCCACAAAAGGATGGCCCGGAACAGCATAAAAAACGTCGGTCGTTTGCGCCTCTTCCAATAGAACGCGGACAATTTCCACATACACTTCTTCAAATGTGTCGTATTTTTCGTAAAGAACATCAAACGAAGTAAACGGAACTCCTTCCTCTTCTAATACCTGCACAACAGGATGCTCTTTCGTACGCAAAAAAAGAGGAGAAGCGCTTTTTAATTTGCGGTAAATACCAAGCGGCAGCTGATCAATGTCTCCTGCCCCTAAACCAAAAATAAAAATCGTATTCACTGTTCATCACCTATTTTGGAAAGAAATCTATGTAATTTTTCCCCAAACGGAAAAAAGGTTGCCTCTTGTGGAGAAAAAATTGTTCCTTTGAAAACCATTATAATATAAACACTTCCTCCAAGCAGTACTCCAGCCAAAGCTTGTCCAGCCGCTCCCAAACGGCTTTCCTGCCATGACTCTGTCAACCACATATATAACTGTAATGTCACAATCATTATAAAGGCCGCTTTTATCATAGCATATATATCTTTTTTCCTAATCAGCGGAACACCTGTATTTTTTTGCAATATCCAGTACAAAAATATAAACATTAACATATATGAAAGCAAAGTAGCTAATGCGGCTCCAGTGATTCCAAACATGTGAACGAACCATATATTGCACAACCATTTACAAATAAAAGCAATGACTACCCCAATAATCGAAAAACGCTCATACCCTATTCCCTGAAGAAGCGCTGAAGCGGTAAGGGACATTGTCGCAAAGAAAATGGATATTGCTAAAATAGCCAACTGCCAAGAACCAGCATCATTTTCAAATAACATAATATTAGTTGGACGAATTAAAATGGCCAAACCGAAAGAAGCGCCAATACCAATGACCATTGCAATACGAAGAGATAAATTCATTTTTTCTAAAATAAATGCATCGTCTCCTCGTTTTTTTGCCCCCGCTATAAGCGGTACGAGCGTTAAGGAAAATGACGTAGCGACAACTGTTCCTAGTTGAAGAAGCGGCTGACCACGATCATAAGCCCCTTTTAACATTTTAGCAGTATGCTCTTCTATTCCATGGTGTATTAACAAAGATAATAACGACATGGCATCGGCAAGCTGGGTAAGCGTCAAAACCATATTGGCTACACAAATCGTCAACCCTTGCACGAACAAATAACGAATAATGGTTCCAGCACGTAACGTGGTTATTGGATTCAGATGCTGTAATCGCCTCCTCCGCAACCAATAGGCACTTAACAATAGAAGGGCTGCCAATCCTCCTGTTAACGAGCCAAAGATCGCCCCTGCCCCGGCTTCGTACATTGTATGTCCACTTTTGATTAAAAGGTATGAAGAGCCAATAATAGTTACTACTCTTACAGATTGTTCCGCTACTTGCGAAATAGCAGTAGGGACCATATCATTTTTTCCTTGAAAATAACCGCGCAATACCGATAAAAACGGAAGCAATAAAAAAGAAAAAGAAATGATACGGATCAGTGGAGTAAGTTTTTCATCTCCCATCCATTTTGCAATCGACGTTGCTCCTGTGTACAACAAAATAAAACAAAACACACCGATCATAGTTAAAAACCACAAGGAGACTTGTAAAATATAGCTAATTCCCTCTTCATCTTTTTCTTCTGCTCGTTCTGCCACCAGTTTAGAAATAACGACCGGATATCCGTATGTAGCTAACGCCGTAACAATCCCGTAAATCGGGTATACTTGTTGATAAATGTAGAAACCGACATCGCCAACAATATTTTGATATGGGACACGATAAAAAGCGCTCAATACTTTCGTCACAAAGGCAGCTACAGTTAATACAGCTGCCCCTCGCCACACGCTCAAAGTTCGCGACCCATCATTTACATTCATCCTATTTCACCTTCCAACAATAAAAGCTAACCTTTGCCATTATACCGCAAAAACAAAAGGCAGCATAGCAGCTGCCTTTTAAAGCATATACATTCAAACCAATTTGTATTAAGAGATCATTCCTTTTAAAACATCATTTACCCGAATGCATTTTAGCTCATTATTTTTAGTAACAAACATGACACAAAATCTGTCTAGAATACGACTGCACCAGCAATACTTTAGTCGATTTGAAGCCATGCTTTCCGCGGTGCAATAAGTTGATTGAAAAGGCCAATTCATCCACACTTCACCATATCCTCATGGCGCAAAGTGTTCCGAACCTTTCACGCTTTTCTTATTGCTCCATTTGCCGCGCTAAAAAGCTCGCAGCCGTCTCGACTGATTTGTGCTCGACTTCGCCAATTGCTTTGTCTTTTGATAAAATAACGACTGCACCAATCGGATCTCCATTTGCCACAATTGGGCCAATTGTATACGATTTCAATCGTTCTGTGTGTCCATCAACAAGTTCCACTTCACCCTCTTCTGTACGGAGAAGCGGCTGACGATCTTCCATTACTTTTTCCACTAACGAACTGACACTCTTATTTAGAAACTCTTTCTTAGAAACCCCTGCGACAGCAATAAATGTATCGCGATCACAAATTAAAACAGGATGACCTAAACTGTCAAATAAAGCTTCAGCATATTCTTTGGCAAAGTCGCTAAGTTCACTAATTGGTGAATACTTCTTTAAAATAACCTCACCGTCACGATCCACAAATATTTCAAGTGGATCCCCTTCCCGAATGCGCAACGTTCTGCGAATTTCTTTTGGGATTACAACTCGTCCTAAATCATCAATTCGACGCACAATACCAGTTGCTTTCATCGATTGACGCCTCACTTTCATCTTGATGTTTGAAGAATACACCGATGAATTCTTCATTGAAGAATTCACCATTGTTGTGATTAGTATCCTTCACAACGCAACTTCTATACGTGATGAAAGTGATTTTTTCAATTTTAGATAAAATTCCCCAACATTCATCATCGACACATTTTCCAAAATGTAAACATTTTGTGCTTAAGCTGTCACCGATCTTTCATTTTTCTCATGTGTTAATTCCTTTAATGTTTCGTATAAAATGATAAGCCATTCTTGCGCTTTCAAGCCTTTAACATAGAGAACGATTTTTAATTTTGAACCATCCATGCCAAAACCAAACACTCGTCCGTACCGTTCTCCGACTTTAGATAGACGCTGAATTTGTACGTCTTTTGATGCCTGTTCCGTAAACAATAAATCAATTTGTTGTTTATGCTGCTTAATGGACTCGACTCCGTTCTGTTTAGCATATACTTTCATTTCAGCTACCTGGAATAAATAATCGACTTCATCCGGATACTCTCCAAAGCGATCAAGCATTTCAGCGCGAAGTTCCTCAAGTTCTTCCAATGTGTTAATGGCTTTGAACCGTTTATACATATCGATTTTCTGTAAACCATCAGAAATATACGTATCCGGAATGTAAGCATCCAGTTCAAGATCGATTTCCACTTCAATCTGTTTTTCTTCTTGGTGAATGCCTCTGCGTTTTTCAATGGCTTCCTTCAGCATTTGCGAATATAGATCAAACCCGACGGAGTCAATAAATCCGTGTTGTTCAGCCCCTAATATATTTCCTGCTCCACGAATCGATAAGTCGCGCATTGCAATTTTAAACCCTGATCCGAGCTCTGTAAACTCTTTAATAGCTTGCAGACGTTTTTCAGCCACTTCATTTAATACTTTATCCTTCCGATACGTAAAATACGCATAAGCAACACGATTGGAACGTCCGACGCGCCCTCTTAATTGGTATAGTTGGGAAAGCCCCATCCTATCCGCATCATATACAATCAACGTATTCACATTCGGAATATCGACACCTGTTTCAATAATCGTCGTTGTTACTAACACGTCATATTGTCCTTCTAAAAACGCCAGAATAACAGATTCGAGTTCGTTTTCTGTCATTCTTCCGTGGGCGTATGTGACGCGCGCATCTGGCACCAGCATCGAAATCTCCTCTGCCTTAACGTCAATATCTTCAATACGGTTATAGAGAATGAACACCTGTCCGTCCCTTGCAAGCTCTCGTTCAATCGCCTCACGGATTAATTCTGGCGTATATTCCATCACATATGTCTGGACAGGAAAACGATTTTCCGGTGGCGTCTCAATAACAGATAAATCCCGAACCCCTATCATTGACATATGTAGCGTCCTTGGAATCGGTGTCGCTGTTAGCGTTAGCACATCAATATTCGCTTTAAGCTGTTTGATTTTTTCCTTATGAGTTACTCCAAATCGCTGTTCCTCATCAATAATTAGCAATCCTAAATCCTTGAAAGCAACATCCTTTGATAATAATCGATGGGTACCGATCACCATATCGATGGTACCATCCTTCAATCCTCGAATTGTCTCGTTTTGCTGTTTTTTCGTACGAAAACGATTGAGTAAACCAACATTAATCGGATATCCTTGAAAACGTTCTCTTACCGTTTCATAGTGCTGCTGCGCCAAAATCGTTGTCGGCACTAAAAATGCCACTTGCTTTCCGTCCATAATCGCTTTAAAAGCCGCTCGGAGTGCGACTTCTGTTTTTCCGTAGCCAACATCACCGCACAATAAACGGTCCATTGGCTTTTCACTTTCCATGTCGCGTTTGATTTCTTCAATAGAGCGAAGCTGATCCTCTGTTTCTTGATAAGGAAAAGCTGCTTCAAATTCCCGCTGCATTTCCGTATCCGCAGAAAAGGCATATCCTTTGCTTGCTTCTCGCTCTGCATACAGTTTGATTAAATCTTCGGCAATGTCCTGAACCGACGACTCGACTTTTTTCTTGACCTTTTTCCACTCAGTTCCGCCTAGTTTATAAATTTTCGGTTCTTTTCCTTCTGAGCCGACATACTTTTGCACTTGATCAATTTGATCAACAGGAACATACAATGTGTCGCTTCCTTGATATTGTATATGGATGTAATCCTTGTGAATTCCATTTATCTCCAATGTTTCAATTCCTAAATATCTACCGATTCCGTGGTTTACGTGTACCACATAATCGCCTGCTTGCAACTCTGAATAGCTTTTAATCCGCTCCGCATTTGACAATTTTTGCCTTCGAGTTGTCTTTTTTATGCGTTTTTTAAATAACTCTTCCTCTGTAATCACGGCAACCTTCTGCATCGGCAGTTCAAAACCTGTATTTAAATCTCCTTGAATAAGCTGGCATTTACCATGCATGATTGCCGCCTCTTCCGGCAATAAAGACACATCCATCTCATAGTCTTCTAAAATAGATTGCAGCTTTTTCACCCGCTCCTCATTTGGGGCTAAAAAGATGACTGCATACTTCGCCTTCTTCCAGCGCTCTAATTCCGTTTTTAATAACGCCATTTGGCCGTGAAAGTTTTGCATTTGCTTGCAAGAAATACTCACGATATTTTGCGGATGCGTATGCGGAACATGACGCAAAAATAATGATAAATATAAAATTGGCTTCTTACATGATTGCAGGAGGTTGGAGAAAGAATGGGAAATTGGAACTTCGTGGATAATTTTTCCTTCCGAAAGTAAACTTGTATACCATTCTGCCTCTTCCTTATCTAAATTTTCTGACGAGTCATGCAAACGACTAACTTCATCAAGCAACAATAGACCATTCTCCGGCATATAGTCTAGCAAACTAGCAGGTTCATCATAAAAAAGCGCGGAATATTTATATTGTTGTTCAATTTCTTGCCCTTGTTTTAATCGCTCAAGTTCATAAGAAATGTGATCGACTAATAATTGCTTTGTCTTTTCGTCCTTTATTGTTTTAATGCTTTCTGCTAATCCCTTTTCAATCCTTTCAATACCTTGCTGCAATGCTTTCCCGTATACAAGCATTTCATCTGCCGGCCCTATTAAAATTTGCTTTACCTCTTTTTGTGAACGCTGATCATCGATTGTAAATGTTCGAATAGACTCTACTTCTGTACCAAACAATTCAATCCGATATGGAAGTTCTACTGTGAGCGGATAAATATCAATGATACCGCCACGAATGCTAAATTCCCCCGGAGTTGATACCACCGACACTCTCTTATACCCCATTTGCACAAGACGCTGTTTATAAATATCAATATCAAATTCTTTTCCTACTTCAACTTTAAACAGATTTTCCTTCCATAGAGGCTTCGGTGGTAATAAACGCCGCAATCCTGCAAGCGGAGTAATCACAATCCCTTTTTCTTGCTGCGTCCAATAATTCATCACTTCTAAACGTTGAGCTTTTAGTTCAGGGCTAGCGATAGCCATTTCCGCAGCAATCATTTCATTGACAGGATAAAGAAACACTTCCTCTGTCCCTAACAACTGTATGAGGTCATCATATATCTTTTGCGCCTGGAATAAGTTATAAGCAACAATAAGCAACGGTCTATTTGTTTCTTTATAAAGAGATGATAAAAATACCGACCGAGCCGAACCTGATAACCCAGTTATAAGTTGCTCCTTTAAACCAATTTCAATTCCTTTTATAATTGACTGAACGTCTTGGTTTTCTACAAAATAATGATGCAATGCTCGCACCGAGTTCCCCCTCCTCTCATAGCGATAAATGCAAAAATGCTTTGGTGTAACCAAAGCTCCTTATTGTATAAATTTCTCATATTGGTACAGTTCTGGATTTCTCTCAAGTGCTTCGTGGCAATCTTCACAAATCGTTTTCACATGGATCTCCCCATTCGGGAGGTAAGAAATCATATCTAAACGCTCTTCTTCCGTCAGATGATGAAATCCTAGCTGTTCGCTATATAACGGTACCCGGTTGATCGTGCCTACTTTTACTCCACAATGCCGACAATAATAATGCAATGGCATATCCACAACCTCCTAATGGTCTCTCACATATGTTCATTTTTTACCATTTAGGAGGATTTTATTCATGAATTGAACTCGTTCATTACCTGTAAAAATGAAGCGGAGACCGCTTTTTCACAAGCATCAGCTGCACGTATAATTGCATGTTGAATATCGGCTTCTTCCTCTTGTGTAAATCTTCCTAACACATAGTCTGCTACCCTTTGACCGTTTTGCGGACGCCCAATGCCAACGCGAATGCGTTTAAACTGATCTGTTCCCAAATGATGAATAAGTGACTTGATCCCGTTATGACCGCCGGCGCTTCCTTTCATACGCAAACGGATTTTTCCCACTGGAATATCTAAATCATCATAAATAACGACTACATCTTCAATATCAATTTTATAATAATCCATAAACGGCCGCACACATTCACCCGATAAATTCATATATGTTAAAGGCTTACATAATATGACTTTTTCCCCGGCAATAATATGGGATGCAAAAACACCATTAAATTTTGCTTGATTATAAGAAATACTCCAACGTTTGGCAAGCTCATCAACAATCATAAATCCGATATTATGCCTTGTTTGCTCATATTCCCTTCCGGGGTTCCCTAGGCCGACAAACAGTTTCAACGGTTGATCTCCTCTCTTTATTTGCATACTAACAAAGCCCGTGACTCTTGCCATCGGGATTCGACAAACATGCCATTTACTTTATTTTTTATTCAAAAAACCCACAAGTAAATACGATGCTGAATACAAGTGTACCTTCCTTCTCATTGACAGTTTAGCGCAAAAGACGTAACCAAACAATGGTTACGTCTGTCCGTCATGATTGTGGAGTTGTTTCTCGCCCTTCTTCCGATTCAGGATGCCCTGGTTCCTGTTGCTCGCCGCTATGAATTTCTTCTTCTTGTTTCGGCGGTAAAATTGAAGCGATAACCTCTTCGGGTTCGTGATTAATTTCGTACTTTCCACCTGTTTGAACATCACCAACAGTAATGGTTTCACCGACTTGAAGATGAGAGATATCAATGTCGATAGACGACGGAATATTAGAAGGCAACGCCCGAATCGATAATTGATGCAACGGTTGTTGCAATACGCCGCCATCTTTAACACCAGCGGCATCTCCAACTAAATGGACGTTCACATCAACGTTCACTTCCGATGACATATCCACTGCCTGAAAATCGACATGCATAATCTCGTTGCGAATCGGGTCTTTTTGAATATCACGAAGCAATGCAGAATGGCTTTCTCCATTTACTCTAAGCATAATTAGGCCATTGCGTCCAGCCTCACGAATCGTTTTGATAAAATCGGATTCATTAATATAAATCATTTTATTTTTTATATCTTTCCCATAGAGCACTCCAGGAATGTTTCCTTGCAGCCGAATTTCTCGAAGGGCCGAGTGCTTTTCTTCCGTGCGCTCTTGTGCTTCTAACACAGCCATGAATCATCATCCTCCTGTTTTAGAATCTACGAATTACTTTGTCCTAAAACAGGGGGATTTAAACATAGATTTTAATTAATCAAAAAGTGCACTAATCGATTGCATCTCATAGATGCGAATAATAGCTTCAGCAATTAAAGGAGCTACAGATAATTCTACAATTTTATCAATTTTCTTTTCATCTGAAAGAGCAATCGAATTGGTTACAACCAATTCTTTAATTTTAGAATTTTGAATCCGATCAATGGCTGGTCCCGACAATACAGGATGTGTGCAACAAGCATACACTTCAGTTGCGCCGTTTTCGACAAGCGCATTGGCCGCTAATGTGATCGTTCCAGCTGTATCAATAATGTCATCAATGAGAATAGCTGTTTTTCCTTCCACTTGTCCAACGATATTCATCACTTCTGCGACATTTGGTTTAGGACGACGTTTATCAATAATAGCAATTGGTGCTTTTAAGCGGTCCGCTAGTCTACGCGCACGCGTTACCCCGCCGTGGTCTGGAGATACGATTACGATATCTTGGAGATTTTTATTTTTAAAATAGTCCGCTAAAATTGGCACACCCATTAAATGATCGATTGGAACATCAAAAAATCCTTGAATTTGCGGAGCATGCAAATCAAGTGTAATGACGCGAGAAGCACCTGCTGTTTCTAAAAGATTGGCTACTAATTTTGCGGTGATCGGCTCGCGGGAACGCGCTTTACGATCTTGGCGAGCATAACCATAGTAAGGCATGACAATATTAATGGTTTTTGCAGACGCACGCTTTAACGCATCAATCATAATCAAAAGTTCCATTAAATGTTCATTTACAGGAGCGCTTGTTGATTGAATGACAAACACATCGCCACCGCGAATGCTCTCCTCAATATTAATTTGAATTTCCCCATCGCTAAAGCGTGATACGGAACATTTTCCTAGCTGTACACCGATAATTTGAGCGATTTCTTCTGCTAGCTTCATATTGGAATTTAGGGCAAACAACTTGAGACTGGAATCGAGATATTGAGACATGATAAACCTCCGTTAGGAATTTTTCTTAATGTTAAGGCGATCCACGTAATTTTCTTTATTTACTTGACGGGCGCGAGCAATTGATAAAGCGTTCCCTGGAACATCCTCAGTAATCGTGGAACCAGCTGCCACATAAGCACCTTTTCCTATTGTTACAGGGGCGATTAAATTTGCATTACAGCCGATAAACGCTCCGTCTTCAATTTTTGTTAAATATTTATGCTTTCCGTCATAATTCACTGTAATCGAACCGCAACCTAAGTTCACATCTTCTCCTACTTCGGCATCGCCGATGTAACTTAAATGTGAAGCTTTACTTCCTTTACCAAACGTAGATTTTTTGATTTCGACAAAGTTTCCAATACGTACTTCATCGCCAATTGCCGAAGATGGGCGAATATGGGCGAATGGTCCAATTGTTACATGATGCCCGATATTACTATCATGAGCAACCGAATGACGAATCGTCGTGCCGCTTCCGATTACGCAATTTTTAATCTCAGAGTGGGGACCGATGATACAATCGTCACCAATTATTGTTTTTCCTTCAATGACGGTGCCAGGGTAAATGACAGTATCCCTACCGATTTCCGCTTCTGGTGATATATACGTATGCTCTGGATCAATGATGGTCACGCCGTTCATCATGTGAGAATAGTTAATGCGCCTGCGCATAATTTTTTCGGCTTGGGAAAGAGCAAGACGGTCATTGATTCCGATGGTTTCTTCAAATGAAGGAGCCTGGTAAGCAGAAACAATCTCACCTTTTGTCTTTAAAATTTCAATGACATCCGTTAAGTAATACTCTCCTTGGGCATTATCGTTAGAGACGTTTGTAAGCGCTTCAAATAAAGCTTTGTTATCAAAACAGTACGTTCCTGTGTTGATTTCCTTAATCATCCGCTCTTTTTCAGTTGCATCTTTATGTTCTACAATTTTTTCTACGTGTCCGTCGCCATTGCGAATAATTCGCCCATAACCAGTGGGATTTTCTGCAATAGCCGTTAAAATCGTAGCTTTAGCACGAGTGGAAAGATGATGCTCTAATAACGCTTTCATCGTTTCAGCCGTAATTAGGGGAGTATCCCCACAAACAACAAGCGTCACGCCTTCTCTGTCCTTCAAGTACGGGGATGCTTGCATGACTGCATGGGCCGTTCCTAGCTGCTTCTCTTGGAGAGCAAATTCGCTTTTATCACCAATCTGCGATTGAACTTGTTCTGCACCAAAACCAACAACAGTAATTACTTTCTCCAGACCAAGCTGTAATACTTGGTCAACCACATGCTGAACCATTGGCTTGCCGCAGACAGGATGCAACACTTTATAGAGTTTAGATTTCATTCTTGTTCCCTGTCCCGCCGCCAATATTACCGCATATCGTTTTACCATAAACAGGGCCTCCAATTACCTTTTTATCCATATTGAATATATCTCAATTAGTTATGTATTTCAAGGAAACAATCCATTTTACCAAAAAATAAAAAGCCTGTTCTGCTAGAACAGGCTTTTTCTATTTAAGAAGCACCAGCTTCTTCTAATTCTTCCTCAAGTTCACCTAAACGGTGATACTCTGCCAATATGGCTTCTTGAATTTTCCCGCGGGTTGTGGAATTAATTGGATGTGCAATGTCGCGAAATTCCCCGTCAGGAGTACGCTTGCTCGGCATCGCCACAAACAAGCCGTTATTGCCGTCAATTACACGGATATCATGCACAACAAACTCATTGTCCAATGTAATCGAGGCAATCGCTCTCATACGTCCTTCGGTATTCACGCGGCGTAATCTTACGTCAGTTACTTCCATTCTGCTCACCACCTTTTCCCTATATAAGAACTTAATTAGTTTTATTCCACATTTATCCCGCATTTCCTTCTTTTTATTTAAATTTTTTTATAAAAAATGGCTAAAATGACCGATTTTTGTCAAACTATTAAAATTTCTCAATATCCATCCAACTTCTTATTTGAAACATTCTTCAAATGGGAATAGAAAGGTGAGCAGCAACACAAGGGAAACTATTTTACTAATGCAATAACTTCGATTTCAACGAGCGCATCTTTCGGAAGTTTAGCCACTGCTACACAAGAGCGAGCTGGCTTGTGTTCATTAAAATATTGTCCATAGACTTCGTTCATTGCTGCAAAATCATCCATGCTTTTTAGAAATACTGTCGTTTTTACGACTGTTTCAAGTGATGCTCCTGCTGCCTCCAAAACAGCTTGCAAGTTTCTAAATACTTGATGCGTTTGTGCTTGAACATCTCCTTCAACCATTTCTCCTTCTGGTGTTAAGGCAATTTGTCCAGAGCTATAAAACATGTTATTGACAATAATTCCTTGAGAGTAAGGACCGATGGCTTGCGGCGCTTTTGTTGTTTCTACTTTTTTCATCTTGCATATCCCCTTTCACTTATTCCATAAAATCAATATAGTTTCCTTCTTTAATAGCAATTTGCTTCTCTTTTATATTAACAGAAGAGAGCTTTACTAAGGAAATATATTCATCAACAAGCCTTTCGCTCGTTTCCTCTGATTCCACGAGAACACCAATGCCAGCTAATTGGGCATTAAACTCATTTAGCAGGCTAATCATTCCGTTGATCGTTCCGCCTGCTTTCATAAAATCATCAACAATTAAAACGTTTGTGCCTTCCGCCAAACTCCGTTTTGCCAATACCATCGTTTGAATACGCTTTGAAGAACCAGAAACATAATTAATGCTGACCATTGATCCTTCGGTTACTTTATTATCATGGCGAACAATCACAACGGGCACATTCAAAAAGTGAGCAACGGCATAAGCGAGTGGAATACCTTTTGTCGCGATCGTCATCACAACATCAATTGATCTTTCTGCAAAAAGAGACGCATAAAGTCTACCAATTTTGTTCACAATACGGGCATCTCCCAGAATATCAGTCATGTACAAGTACCCACCGGGCAATAATCGCTCCGGATTAGCGAGTTGTTCGCACAAGTATTGAACCGTTGCTTTCGCTTCATCAGCAGACATTTTTGGAATATATTGAACGCCGCCCGCCGCGCCGGAAAGCGTCTTGAGCGTTCCTATTCCTTGCTGCTCAAACGTTTGTTTAATGATAGCCAAATCTTCGCTGATGGAAGATTTCGCCGATTGATAACGCTCTGCAAAAAAGGTGAGCGGCACGAGCTGATGAGGATGTTGCAGGAGATAATGCGTCATATCGACTAGTCGGCTGCTGCGCCTTAATTTCATAAATACACCCCCTAAAACCGAATATTTTAACGTAAATATAACATTAATGTACGTGTTTAATCAAGAGAATTCCGCTCTCCTAACAATCTCACTGTAAATACTTGGTCACAAAACCCTCGTAATCCATTGTAGATTCGCTGTAGGCGTGAATCATATTGAACTAACCCGAACACCGTTGGGCCGCTCCCGCTCATTAACACTGCATCAGCACCAAATCGCTTCATTTGTTCCTTAATGTTGGCTACTTCTGGATATTTCCTCAAAGTCACATCTTCCAACACATTTCCAACAAGAGAGCAAATCCTCTCGTAGTTTTGACTTTTAATGGCTTGTACCATTCCATCAACATCTGGATGAGTAATTGTATTAAGATTTAAGTTTCGATATACTTCCGCCGTAGAAACTCCGATCGTAGGCTTAGCCAAAATAACCCAACATGGAGGCGGGGCTGGAATATGCTCAATTTTCTCTCCCCGCCCTGTCGCAATCGCTGTTCCCCCATAGACACAAAATGAGACATCGGAACCTATTTTGGCACCAAGTTCGGCCAACTGATCAAGGGTAAGACCTAACTTCCAAAGTTTGTTCAACCCTCGCAGTGTAGCAGCTGCATCGCTGCTCCCTCCTGCCAGACCTGCCGCTACTGGAATCGTTTTTGTAATAGATATCGCTACCCCTTCTCTGATTCCAAACGTTTCTTTTAACAACTTCGCCGCTTGATAAGCTAAATTGCGGTGATCATCAGGAACAAAGCGATTATGCGAAATGATTTTGATCGTATCGCTCGACAATGGAATTAATTCAATGCGGTCAGCAAGGTCAATTGTCGTCATAACCATTTTAACTTCGTGATATCCGTCCGGACGTTTATGTAACACATCTAATGATAAATTGATTTTTGCCGGTGCCTTTACCAATAATCTCAAACTTTCCACCTACTTTATCCACTTCAAACTTATACGAACATTTTACCACAAAACACCGTCCATCATTATGCAATCTTTTAGCGGTCTTGTCAAAGAAAAACCGAAGCCATAAAGCTTCGGCTGTCGCGGCGTTCGTTTGTCAAGTTCGTTTAGCGTCCTTGCCTGTTCGCCAAATGTCTTTCAGCCATTTCAATGGCTAGCTTTACCATGTTGCCGGCATCTTTCGCGCGAATTGCACCCCATCCTTCTTTTTGCACTACGTCATAAAACCCTAGCTCTTTTGCTAATTCTTCTTTAAAACGCTGTGACATTATTCCACGACGTCGACCCAAATGCAAACAGCTCCTTTCCAACACCGCGACAGTTTTAGTATTTAAAAACGACCCACTCTTTATGTTTGATGCGGCGGAGAAAAACAAAAAGCAGCAAACAAATGTCTACTGCCTGCCCACTACCATATGATCATCATCCAAAAATGTTAATTTTACCGTTTCTGTCAATACATCCGCATAGCTATAAGAGACACGCTCGAACGCATTTTCCGCTTGATCAAGCTCAATGACAAATACAGATGGATACGTCTCTGCAAGAATCCCACAGCGTTCAATGGTTTTTCTTCGACCACCGTTCGCTTTTAATGTTAGGCGCTTACCAATGTTAGAATCTAACGCCTTCTTAATATCGGATAAAGTTTTTGCCATCATTCGCTCTCCACCTCACTGTTAACATTATAACAAATTTGATTTAAAAAATCAAAAATAAAAATTATACCAACCACTTTTCATTTGTGTCAATGTGTATTTTTCTACATTTTTCTCATTTCCGTGTATATTATATACTGTTCATGAAAAATTATGTATGGAATAGAAAAAGATCGCCCGACTATTTCTTTCGCCGTAGCGATCTTCTCCCTATTCTTCTTCAATTAAGCGAAATGGCATTCCCGTGCGCAGTACTCCTTTTGTTTCTACCCCCCCAAGCCCCTTCTCACCAGTCAAAGTATTGCGCAGCACATCCCAAACTTGAACTGCCTCAACAAAGGGAGTAAAACTAATTCTTGAAACAATATACACTGGATCAAGCGCATGAATATTGACACGCGCTGGGGAACTTGCAAAGTTTGCACCGGCACGAATTAATGATTCAAAATACGATTGGCATGCCCCAGCAAAAATGACAAGCTGGTCAAGATGAGGTATTTTTTTCCTCGCCTCTTTTACCGTTTGCACAAAATATTTTGAATGACGGTATGCTTTTAAATCAGTTACTTTCCCTTTTGATTTTGAGTAAGAGTCATGACCTGTAATAACTAAAATATCGGGACGAACTTGCTCAAGGAGTCCTCCTACTTTTTCCGGCATCTCCTTTTCCTCACAATATACACCATATACAGGGACACCGATTCGTTCATATAAGTTTAAACATTTACGTAAGTATACAGGGTCACCATCCAGATGAAGGACGCGCCCTGGAATTTGAAAAAAATCTTTTTCTGTTTGATACCCCCCTGTCGCCCGATACTCTGCTTTTTGTTTCAACAGGTAATAATCTTGCCTTAACAACCTATATGACTGTTCAATTAACTCATTTTCCCTTTTTTTTCTCGTTTGTTGCTCCTGTTCATCAACAATGATTAAATCGTTCAATGGGGCATCTGCGATTAAACGTACGTCCTCACCGTGAAGGATCACTTCTATTTCTCCATCTTTCTCTTTAATATCAATCACTCGAAACAATAAATCGCATTCGTATGATTTTCTGGCCACGATATCTCCGATTTTAATCTCCATTGCTCGTTCACTCCAAAATATATGCCGTTTATTAAGTACAATATGCATATACCTAAAAGACGTGAAAAGAAAAAGGCCTAAAAACTAGGCCTTTTCACAGAACACTTTTGCCAAGCTGTTGCTGAGAGCTGCAAATTCCTCAATTGTCAACGTTTCACCGCGGCGGCGAGGGTCAATTCCGAGATCTGTTAGTGTACCCTCAACACTCTCTTTCAGTTGCTTTCCATTTGGCAAATGACTTATTAAATTATTTAAGATCGTTTTTCTCCGTTGTCCAAAACTTGCACGTACCACTTGAAAGAAAAATGATTCATTATTTACTTCGACGGCTGGTTTGTCTCTTTTCACTAGACGAATCACAGCTGAATCCACATTCGGTTGCGGCATAAAAACAGTACGGGGGACATTCATTACAGTTTCTGCTTCCGTATAATATTGAACAGCAATAGATAAAGAGCCATAATCTTTTGTTCCCGGTCGTGCAGAAATTCGGTCAGCCACCTCTTTTTGCAACATCACCACAATACCGCGAATCGGCAAAGCATCTGTTAGCAACTTCATAATAATCGGCGTCGTCACGTAATATGGAAGATTAGCAACAACCATAATATCGCTTACATCTTTGAATTCCTTGTCAATAACAGAGCGAATATCGGCTTTCAGTACATCTTGATGAATAATACACACATTTGGATAAGATGAAAGAGTGTCTGCTAAAATCGGCAAAAGACGCTGATCTATTTCGAACGCGACAACCTTTTTGGCGCGTCGCGCAAGTTGTTCTGTCAATGCCCCAATACCCGGGCCGATCTCAATGACCCCCGTCGTATCGGATAATCCTGCAAAATCAACGATGCGGCGCAAAATATTTGTATCAATTAAAAAATTTTGTCCCAGACTTTTTTTAAATGAAAAACCATATTTATCTAAAATTTCACGCGTGCGCGCTGGCGTAGCAATATCTTTAATCATTCTGTATTTTCCTCCTGAAGTATTTGCTCCAATGCATTATAAAAAGCTTCTTTGGAAATTTGAAACATTCTTAATCGCTTATGAAGCTGTTTCCCATTCGTATAACCTATTTTTAATAATTGACCTAGACGTTGTCGACGAGTCTTAGCTAAACTCCCTCCAATCAATCCGGCTGCTAAGAGATCATCTAATGTAATATCTTCATTCCACTCATCTGTCTCTTCATATACGTTTTCGAGCGCTTTACGGATTGCTTCTACAGAGGCGTGTTCTACGCCAACTCCTTTTCCTCTTTTAGCAAGAGCGGACTGTTTAGGTAAAAATGCGTGCTTACATCCTGGAACACGTTCAGCAATGGTCTTGCGAATTTTTTCTCCCGGAAAATCCGGGTCAGTAAAAATAATAACTCCTCGTTTTTCCTTCGCTAGCTTAATTCGTTCGATCGTTTCGTCATTAATAGCTGAACCGTTCGTTTCGATCGTATCGGCAGCAACGGCCCGCTGGATTGCCACCGTATCATCTCGTCCTTCGACAACAATGATTTCTTTAATCTTCAACACTGGTGCGCAGAAACAAGTTCCTGCGCTTCCCCCTTTCCGAATCAAAATAGACAAATATTTTTACCATAAATATTTTTATCGTTTTCATAAAAAATGAAACTTTTTACTTGCTTTTTCGTCTAATAAGTGTGGAAAATCACTTTCCATTATAACGAAAAAACAGAGGGCAAAAAAACCCCCTGTCTTCTTCCTTATTGTATAATTCTTACTTTTACACGCTTCTTCCCCCAACGAAAAGCAGACGACTTATCAGGAAAGAAAACATCAATTTCATAACCGTTGATCCCAGCTCCCGTGTCCCCTGCAATTGCATAACCGTACCCTTCTACATACACTTTCGAACCGAGCGGAATTATGCGGGGATCAACTGCAATTACTTTCATATGAGGATTAGAACGCAAGTTAATACCTGTTCGCGTTTTTCCAGAACATCCACTACAATAAGCAGTATATGCAGTGGCAGTAACATAAATCTCTCTAGATGATTGTGCTGAGCCGCGTGATGTGATATACGTTTCTCTAGTACCCACAGCCACGACACGATCTTGACTTTGTTTAACTGTTTCTGTCTTTACTAATTTGCGCGACACTTCTTTTCCATTTTCCAATATGACCTCATATTGCTTTGATACGAGCCCTTTTTCGCCGGGACTGATGACTCGTTGCTGCCCCCTAGGCAGGCTGGCATCTCTTCGGGTGACGACTGCAAAATTTACTGGTTCTTCCACTACATCGGTGACTTTTTGAACTTTAGTAACCTTTACGACCATATTTGCTTTTATTTTATCATTTAATGATGGTTCAACACGGTCGAGTTCATTCAATGTGATGTTGTGCTGCTTTAAAAAGTCAGCGACAGTAGTCGAAGTTGCCCATACCTGTTGTTGTTTACCGCCGACATTTAACTGAACGGGAAACGCTTTTTCAAGCGAAATATTCATCCCTTTTTGAATATTCGCATCAATTGATGGAGATACTTGATCGTGTGGTCCTAAAACAATATGTTGGGCGGCTAATAGTTCTTTTACATTTTTTGCAGTCGTCCAAATTTCTTTTTGTTTCCCATCTATCGTCATGGTAACTCTTTTACTCGGTTCCCAAACAATATGTAGATCATCTGTTACAGCTGCATCAAGCGAAGGATATACATAATCTTCAGGCCGCGGGTGAATGTGCTGTTCTTCTAACAACTCTCGAACTGTATCGGCATGTGTACGAATCTCCTGCTTCTTCCCATCCTTTGTAAGTATCACATGTTCTTTCGTTGCCTCATATCCCGCAAATCCAGTTGTTGCCGAAAAAGCTATCAAACTACTAGCAGTTATCGTTAAATTCTTTCTGAACGAACCGGACAGCAGACTCCTCATGTTTGTTAACACGTTTTGAAACGCCTCCTTCTCTTGTCCTTATTTCTCCTCCCTTAACCTCTTTACGCGTAAACACACTCTATTATGCAAAAAATCAAGGTAAAAGGAAAGGAAGACTTGTCGACATGTCTATACTATGCAAGACTCTAAATTTGTAGAACTCTTTTTTCTTCACCAATTATTAGACAAGCCTTCCAAAAAAACGACAGTTTTTACTAGCGATTGATGCCGAATAATTTTTTGGCGTTTTCACATGTTTTTGTTGCTACTTCTTCAAAAGAAACACCTTTTAATTCAGCAATCGCTTCTGCTACATATTTCACATAGCTCGGTTCATTTCGTTTCCCCCGGAACGGATGAGGAGTTAAATAAGGACAATCTGTTTCAATAAGCAAATGCTCGAGCGGAATTTCTTTCGCTACTTCTTTCGGCTTTTTTGCGTTTTTAAACGTCACCGGTCCGCCAAATGAAAGATAAAAGTTCATATCAATGCACTGTTTCGCTACCTCAATGCTACCTGTAAAGCAATGCATAATTCCGCCGACTTCTTTCGCGTTTTCTTCTTGCAAAATCTCTAAAATATCTGCTGTCGCCTCGCGATTATGTATGATAATTGGTAATCTCACTTTTTTAGCCAAAGCAATTTGCTTACGAAATACTTCTTTTTGCACTTCTTTAGGAGATTTATCCCAATAATAGTCAAGCCCCATCTCTCCTAAAGCAACTACCTTCGGATGCGAGGCTAACTTCTCAAGCATTTGCAAATCTTCATCAGTCATGTCAATCGCATCGACAGGATGCCAACCGACAGCCGCATAAATAAAATCGTATTGTTCCGCCAACTTGATCGCCCGTGAAATGGTTGGACGGTCAAATCCTACAACGACAATGTGAGATACCCCTTCGTCGCAGGCTCGTTGAATGACCTCTTCTACATCTTCACTATATTGCAATGCATTTAAATGCGCATGTGTATCAAATAACATACTCCTAGCTCCTTTTTCGTTGTTAAGTGTATCATACAAAGCGATTACATATATCACAGCTCGTTAACATTTATATTACAAAATGACAACAAAGAGGTGTCGCCCGCATCCCGCGCCCACCTCTTTCATTGAATGCATTATTTTATTTTTGTCCCATTCGGAAGATTTTCATCGACAGTAGCTAAAGACAGCACACCGTTTGTTTGTCCCGCCAAAATCATTCCTTGGGACAACTCGCCTCGCAATTTCGCTGGCTTTAAATTTGTTACGCAAATGACCTTCTTTCCTATTAATTGCTCAGGTTTATAAAACTCAGCGATCCCGGAGACGACTTGGCGTTTCTCATATCCAAGATCCAGTTGCAGCTTAAGAAGCTTATTAGCATTTTTTACAGGTTCCGCATGCAGCACTTGTGCAACCCTCAAGTCAATTTTCATAAAATCATCGATGGCGATTTCATCTATCGCTTCTGTTGGCTGTGGTTGCGCTGGCTTGTCGCCTTGCATTTGCTCTTTAATATAAGCTACTTCAGCTTCTATTTCTAAGCGAGGGAAAAGCGGTTCTCCCTTCTCGACTCTTGTTCCTTCTTTAATAAGACCAAATTCATACAAACTTTCCCATATTTTTAATTCTTCTTGCACAATGCCTAACTGCTTAAAGATTTTTTCCGGCGTGCGCGTTAAAAACGGACGAAGTAAAATCGCTATATGACGGAGAGATTCGGCTAAATGCGTCATAACAGATGCTAATTTTTCCTTATTCGTGTCCTCTTTTGCTAATACCCAAGGCTGTGTTTCGTCGATATATTTGTTCGTGCGGCTAATCAACTGCCACACCGCTGTCAATGCCACCGAGAACTCCATTTTTTCCATCGCTTCTTCGTACTGCTTTACTATTTCTTTCGACATTTCGACAAGCTCATCATCAAATGCCGTTTTCGGTCCACTATAAGGCGGGATTGCACCGGCAAAATATTTTTCGATCATAGCCACTGTACGATTTAATAAGTTTCCTAAATCGTTCGCTAAGTCGTAATTAATACGCTCGACAAAACCTTCTGGCGTGAACACCCCGTCTGAACCGAATGGAACTTCGCGAAGCAAGTAATAACGAAGCGCGTCTAGACCATAGCGGTCAATTAACGTCACGGGATCGACAACATTTCCTTTTGATTTCGACATTTTGCCGTCTTTCATTAATAGCCAGCCATGAGCAAACACTTTTTTCGGAAGCGGTAAATCTAATGCCATTAACATAATTGGCCAATAAATCGTGTGAAAACGCACAATCTCTTTTCCGACTAAATGTACATCAGCTGGCCAATATTTTAAGAACTTTTCATCATTCTCTGCTCCGTAGCCTAGCGCCGTAATATAGTTAGATAATGCATCGATCCATACATAGATAACATGTTTCGGATCTCCTGGCACTTTAATTCCCCAATCAAACGTTGTTCTCGAGACCGCTAAATCCTCCAATCCAGGTTTAATGAAATTGTTAATCATTTCATTTTTTCGTGATTCCGGTTGGATAAATTCTGGATTTTCTTCGTAATATTGAAGAAGACGGTCAACATATTTACTCATGTTAAAAAAGTAGGATTCTTCTTTTACTTTTTCTACCGAACGATTACAATCAGGGCAATTCCCATCAACAAGCTGTCTCTCCGTATAGAAAGACTCACAAGGGGTACAGTACCATCCTTCGTATTCATCTAAATAAATATCACCTTGCTCGACAAGGCGAGCGAAAATCTTTTCAACCGCTTCTTTGTGGCGATCTTCCGTCGTGCGGATAAAATCGTCATAGGAAATATCGAGTTTTTTCCATAGTTCTTGAATGCCTGCAACAATCTCATCTACATAGGCTTGGGGAGTGACGCCTTTTTCTTCGGCTTTTCGCTGAATTTTTTGCCCGTGCTCATCCGTTCCTGTTAAATACATCACATCGTACCCGCGAAGACGTTTATAGCGTGCCATCGCATCGCCTGCAACAGTTGTATAAGCATGTCCAATATGTAGTTTTCCACTTGGGTAATAAATAGGCGTCGTAATATAAAATGTTTTCTTTTCCATCCTTGACCCTCCTCATATAGAAAAACCCCCGCCCGAAGGACGAGAGCGATTGTTCTTAATATATATTTTATATGATTTTTCTGTTATATAAAAACATCTATTTCTTTTATCTTGGAAAAATATACATAAAAATGAGGTGGGTGTCAACAAACAAAGTTGAATTTTGTCGAATAATCACTATTTAGATAATATGTATATACAAGTTTTTTGTAAAAATAATCATAAAAAAGGAAAAAAATTCATTATTTTTCGGGATGTGTATCAATATAATAGTTTTTCTAATATATCAAATAATATTTATTTATAGGTAAAAAATCAAATTTAAACATTTTCTAAAATAGTAAAATACATTTTTTTTTAATTTTACATATAAAAGGATTGACGTATAATGGAAACACTGATATGATTAGGTTGTAGGAATTTTGTCGAATATTGACGAATAAAAGACTAAAAACATAGAAAATCAAAATCACTTGTGGGGAGGAGATTGTTCAATGAAATCTACAGGCATTGTTCGTAAAGTGGATGAATTAGGTCGTGTTGTTATTCCGATTGAATTGCGTCGCACATTAGATATCGCAGAAAAAGATGCATTAGAAATTTATGTTGATGACGAGCGTATCATCTTGAAAAAGTATAAACCAAATATGACATGTGTCGTGACAGGCGAAGTTTCTGACGACAACTTCAAACTTGCCGGCGGCAAGATTATTTTAAGCCGTGAAGGAGCAGAAATTCTTCTTAAAGAAATCCAAGAGAATTTAGAAATGTCGAAATAAAAAAAGTTCTCTAGATTTTTCTAGAGAACTTTTTTTATTGGTGATACTGTTGATATATCTCCCTTTTCGACATATTTCTGTCTTTAGCCGTTTGCTTGACGGCTTCCTTGGAGCTCCATTTTTTCTCATTAATATAATAATCAACATGCTCTACAACGGAGAGCGATTGCCACCACTTATCCATTGTGTTTTCATCTTCTTCGCTTTCTTTCGCACCTTCCACAATAATACAAAATTCACCGCGAATCTCCTCGCATTTTACCCAATTTATGACCTCGCTTATCGTACCTCGAACAAACTCTTCAAATCGCTTTGTCAATTCGCGACATAGAGCAATATTTCGCTCTCCTAATACTTCATGCATAGCAAGTAGCGTGTCTTCTAATCGGTGCGGTGCTTCATAAAAAATTAGGGTATCGCGAATATGTCTCAACGCTTCAAGTTGCTTTTTTCTCTCTTTTTTCCCCCGATCAAGAAAACCAAAAAAATAAAAATGATCAGTTGGCAGTCCAGAAGCAACAAGAGCGGTTACCGCGGCATTAGCCCCTGGAAGCGGAACAACAGTATAGTGCTCTTTTATAACCATCACCACAAGTTCATATCCCGGGTCGGAAATCGCAGGCATTCCTGCATCGCTTACTAATGCTACATTTTTCCCCTGCTGCAACCATTCAACAATTTTTGGACCAGCTGTGTACTTATTATGCTCGTGATAGCTAATAACGGGAGTAGCAATTTCAAAATGACGCAACAATTTTTTCGTTTGTCTCGTATCCTCTGCGGCAATAAAATCAACTTCTTTTAAGATCCGTAATGCCCGAAACGTCATATCCTCTAGGTTCCCAATAGGAGTCGGTACAATATATAAAATGCCGCCATTACTTTGTCCTGTAAAACTTTTTTGCTGCCACAACATACTTTTTCTCCTTTATTATTATGAAATTCCATATAAAATTTGGTTCACTTCATCGGTATATTCATTATTATTATAAACAATTAATGGAGGCAAAATTTTCAAATCTGGATTTCCATCTTTGATTCCCTCTATTAGGATTGTATTCGCTTCTTTCCCGATTTTCGGATATACAAAACGCAATCGTTTCGGTTCTAATCGATACTTCCTCATCAAGGTAACAATATCTAGCAAGCGCCCCGGACGGTGAACAAAAGCAGCTTTTCCCCCTTGTTTAAGCAATTGGCTGCTTACTCTAATTACATCTTCCAATGTACAATAAATTTCATGACGCGCAATAGCCAGATGCCTATTTTTATTCATTTCCTCCTCGCTAACTGTTGGAAAATATGGAGGATTACAAGTTACAACATCATACTTGCTATAGCCAATTTGCTTAGGTATATCTTTAATGTCCCCATGAATGATCTCGATTTGCTCTTCTAGTTTGTTGTATTGCACACTTCGTCTAGCCATGTCATAAATGCGTTCTTGAATTTCGATGCCCACTATTTTTCCTTTCGTTCTTTTGCTTAACAAAAGCGGAATAACCCCATTTCCGGTACATAAATCGACAATTTGTCCTTTTTGAATCGGCATATAGGCGAATTTCGCTAATAAAACTGCATCTAGCGAAAACGCAAATACAGATGGGCTTTGTATAATACGCATATCCTCGTTCAAAAGATAATCAAGTCTCTCATCACCATACAGTGCAACCATTAACTTAATACCCTCTTTCGTCATCTTTCAAGAAAAGAGCCTCTCCCTACTTGGAAAGGCTCGGCTATTACTTTTTATTTAAAAATGATAAGCAAAATAAACAATCTTCCGTGCGGACACTTCCGTAATGAACGTTACAAATATGGAATCCTTCTTGATAAAGCCTTGCTAAGTTGTCATACCCCTCGCCGATATCAATAAACTTTCGATCATTATTCCTCTGCTTATCAACTTTTGCTTTTCTCTTTATAGTCGTTACATCCCCGGTGAGCTGCTCAAGTCGCTCGCGCAAATGATTATTTTCTATCCGTAAATGCCGATTTTCCTCTAGTAGTTGAGCAAGATGCTCCTTTAGTTCGACAAGCTGACGGTACAAATGACTAATTTGTTCTTCCATACTTGCTACTGATTGAAAAATCTCTTTTTTATCCACGCAAATCCACCTCAATTAATCTGTGGCTTGAATCGATAAAACCCCTTCTTTCACTAACTCATCGATCGTATACTCTACCACTCGCTCATGCTCCGACAACTCCACCTGCAGCACTCTTTCTAAAATATTCAAGCCAACTACTCTTCCGAGACCATGTGGGGTTTCAATGTACTCGCCTAGGTCAGGCAACTGTTCTTTCGCCGTTTCATATTCATCGTTTTCATATTTTAAACAACACATTAGTCGACCGCAGAGACCAGAAATTTTTGTTGGATTTAAAGATAAATTTTGATCTTTCGCCATTTTGATGGACACAGGATCAAAATCTCCTAAAAACGTCGAACAACAAAGCATTCTCCCACAAGGTCCAATTCCGCCAAGCATTTTTGCTTCATCACGCACGCCAATTTGTCTAAGCTCGATACGCGTTCGGAAAATAGCTGCTAAATCCTTAACAAGCTCCCGGAAATCAACACGTCCATCTGCCGTGAAATAAAAAATTACTTTATTGCGATCAAACGTATATTCAACATCCACGAGCTTCATTTCAAGCCCGTGCTCTTCTACCTTTTTTAAACAAATTTGGTATGCTTCCTGAGCAGCCTTTTTATTTTCCTCAACTACCATTTTGTCTTTAGCATCAGCAATGCGAATGACCTTTTTTAAAGGGAGAACAATATCGTTTTCATCCACCTGTTTATTGCTTATAACTACTTTTCCAAACTCGATACCACGAACTGTTTCAACAATGACAAACTCCCCTGTCGGTATTGTTAGTTCCCCGGGATCAAAATAATAAATTTTTCCCGCTTTTTTAAAGCGGACGCCCACTACATTATACAAATGTTCTTCCCTCCTTTAAATTGAGGATCAGCTGTTCCATTAAAAGTTGTACATTCATATTTGTATTTAAACGCGCTTTTGCTTGTAAAACTGTCGACATGTTTTGAATAATACGCTTTTGCGAACAAGTAAGAGCCCATTGCTGCAAATCATTCATTCGATCACGATATATGATATTTTCTAATTGCCCTAATTGCAAATACAGTAGGTCTTTATATAAATACAATAACAGATCTAATCCTATATCAATCTGTTGCTTATCTTGAAAATGGGGTATCCATTTTTCATGTATGACAAAAAGAGCCTGAAGATTGTTTTTATTTAGCGCTTCATATAATTGTAACACTATTTTTCGCGCCTCTGCAAACCAATCATCTCGACTTAATTCGATTGCTTCTTCGCGGTTATTCGTAACATGAGCTGCAAGAAGAGCAAGGTGAAGTGGAATTTGTTGCTCCTTTAAATAATTAGCGAGGACAGTAGGCGGCAATGGCTGAAACGATAAAACTTGACATCGTGAAATAATAGTCGTTAGCATACGATGATATTGTTCAGTTAATAAAATCGCTGTAGTTCCCCGATAAGGTTCTTCTAAAAATTTCAATAAGCTATTTGCCGCATTCGTCGTCATTTTATCGGCATGATTAATAACGTACAACTTTTGATTCGACTCGACGCCTGTTTTTGAAAACTCTTCCTGCAGCGCCTCAATTTGGCCCTTTTTGATCGATTGTCCGTCTGGTTCAATCCAATGAACATCTGGATGGTTTCTCGAATCAATTCTGCGGCAATTTATACACTCGTTGCACGGTTTATATTCAACTCGGTTGAAACAAAACAAACTCTTCGCAAACAAAACGCTGACTTCCTTTTTACCCGTGCCACGTTGTCCTTCGAATAAATAAGCATGAGCCACTCTGCCTTTTTCAATACTATTAGCTAACAGCCTCAATACAATCGGCTGGTATTGCTCAAGTTCTTCCCAAACGACAGCCACATACACCACTCACTTATCTTTATTATAGAAGGGGACTTTCCCTCTCTAGAAAGATGAAAAAGGAAAGTCCATTTCTATTCTAACACGTCTTTATCATTTCATCATTTTATGTTTGATGGAAGAATCATTTTTCCTTTCCTTCAATTCTCTGCATAAGCACAGCAACCGTTTCTACAAATACTTCCTCAATTGATTTAGAAGCATCAATTCTTATCATACGATGAGGGAAACGTTCCACTAATTGCAAATAACCTTGCCGTACTTTGTTATGGAACGACAAACCCTCCATATCAAGACGATTAATTTCTCGAAGTCGATTGTTGTAAATTCGCTCGATCCCTATTTTAGGATCTATATCAAAATAAAACGTTAACGAAGGAAAATAACCGGAAATAGCAAATTCATTAATGCTCAATACTTCATCAACCCCTAATCCTCTCGCAAATCCTTGATAAGCGAGTGAGCTGTCGATAAAGCGATCGCACAACACAATTTTTCCTTTTTCAATCGCAGGAATGATTTTTTCTACCAAATGTTGTCTTCTGGCAGCTGCGTAAAGCAATGCTTCTGTACGCGCATCCATTTTGGTATGTGCAGGATTTAAAATGACTGCACGAATTTCCTCTGCAATTTCGATGCCTCCAGGTTCCCTCGTAGCAACAACGTCCCATCCCTTTTCGCGTAAAAACAATTCCAACTTAGAAATAATGGTTGTTTTTCCTGCTCCCTCTGGTCCTTCAAAAGAAAAAAAATATCCTTCCACAGTTTATCACCTTTCTCGTTTATTTATTTCTCAAAAACCTCAACTTGATGAAGCGCTAGCTTTTTTCCTCCTTGAAAATGGGAACGATGTTTTTTTAATTCAAGGATATATTGAATATGCTTATCGTTGATCACTTCGCCTGTCATCAACAAAGGAATTCCTGGCGGATACGGAATAATCGTTTCTGCCGCTACAAGTCCTTCCGCTTGCTCTATATGTACAAATTTTTGGGGCAGCTTCTTTAACTCCCGATAGGAAATGGATTGTGATATTTCTGTAAATGAAAATGGTTTTAAGGATTGAAATAAATCTTCAGAACACTGCAATCCATCAAAAGCTCTCTTTATTTTTCCTATAATCTTCTCCACATTTTCTAATAAAGCTAAAGGATATACGAAAAGAACATTAAAAGGATCTGCTAATTCCGTAAAAATGTTCTCCGTTTCTAAACGTTTTTGGAGTTCGTAACCGGATAGCGTACATCTTGTTTGCATGGTAATTTTCAACAAATCTGTACTGACCAATGGATCTTGCGACTCAGCTACTTCTATCCCTTCTATATCATTTAGCGCATTTTTCCATAAATCAACCTGTTTTTGTATATGATGAATATCCTTGGTTGATAAGTTAGCTACATAACTCCTTGCCAAATCCAGTGAAGCCATAATTGGATAAGACGGGCTGCTCGACTGAAATACTTGTAAAAAATACTTGATTTTATCCTTATCTACAAGCGAACTGTTTACATGTAGATACGAACCCATAGTCATCGCCGGCAATGTTTTATGTGCTGACTGCACGACGACATCTGCGCCACATGCTATTGCTGTTTTTGGAAAAGGATGACCTAACACAAAATGAGCACCATGCGCCTCATCTACAAGAACAGGTATATGATACCGATGAGCCATATCTACGATTTCAGTTAAATCAACTGCCATACCATAATAATTGGGGTTGGTCAAAATTAACGCCTTTGCATCCGGATGGCATTCAACAGTTTGTTTTACCACCTCATAAGGAATATAAGAAGGGACTTTCACATTGTCATCAAATTGAGGCGAAAGAAACACTGGCGTAGCCCCAACTAACTGAAGCGCATGAATAATGGATTTATGGCAATTCCTTTGTACAATAACTTTAGAATTTTCCTCGCATGTGGCAAAAATCATCACTAAGTTGCCAACTGTTGATCCATTTACTAAAAAAAATGTTTCATCTACACCATATAACTCAGCAGCCAACCTTTGTGCTGCGGCAATAACAGTTTCCGGCTGATGCAGATCATCCAATCCGTTTAATTCCGTAGCATCTAACTTCAATAAATGCTGATAATCTTCCTTAGCCTGTTTTAGAAAAACTTCCCCGTATTTATGTCCAGGAACATGAAAAGAAAGAGGATTGGCTGAACAATGTTGTTTTAAAGCGTTGTATAAAGGCGTTTCGTGTTGCTTATGTTCCATATCACATCATTCCTTGTTTTTAGTTATCCTAATTAAATATATTAAAATAAAATAGGCCCTATTAATAGGACCTGAAACTATGAATATATCTCTCGATTCATTATTTTTCTTAATTGCTGTAAATAAAATTGATATCTCGGATCATGTACATCCGTCTGCACGATTTCTCTTTCACAGTCTATACATAGGAATTTGGTATAGATTCGAATCCCTTGTTTTTTTAATTGTTCACAAACAATACATGTTTCTCCTATGGAATGACTGGCCGTAGATTGGTCCAAATTCTCCACCTCCCATTTTTAGAATTCCCTCATTTATTAGTTTCTATACTTACAAGATATGTATTTTTAGTTTGTTTGTAGAAGAGTATATAAACGTAACTCAAATATTTTATTCATGCTAAGTCATTTTTCAGTAATTACAAACATAAAGTACAAAGCTTTTAACATATCCACCGAGAAGCCTCTTACCTTGAAACAACCTGTAGATGGAGAATGAATCGGACATTTTCTTCCTAGTATAGAATATATGTTCCATAATCTTCTTAGCCAAGATCGTGAAAGGGAGGAATCTGGATGCTTCGCGGTCAAAAAGTCGACTTTCGTGCATCCGAGAGGGATTTTGAGCGTCTTTAGGTCTGCAATCGGGAGTCGACCCGCGTCTGGAATGAGTGCCTCCGATTGGCTAAAGACTACTTCCCTCAGTATGGTCGACGCATTTCAAAAAGCAAACGAAAGGACGATTTCATCTTCATATTCAGTCGATTCAAGCGGTCTGCTACTAATACTCTCCTTTGCACGACAATCTTCAAAAAGGAATTCGTCATGCTTATTATTCGTAAAAACAAAAGAAATCCTTCCACACCAAATGGATGAAAGGCTGTTTCAAAATTGACGAAAATGGAACCATCACCTTATCGATGGGTATCCATCAAAGAAAGAGAAAAGAACCGATCATCGCCCACGTCTCCCGCTTGTCAAAAGGAACCATTAAAGAAATCGAATGTTGTTATGACCACGATTAGTACTTAGCGATCCTTATGACAATGAGACCGAGGCGAAAGCGCATCAACCCGGTCGTTCAGTTGATGTCGATCTTGGCGAAATTCATACCATCGGAGCGTTTTGCGAAAACGGCCAAGCTCTCTTGATCACTAGACGAAAGATCTGCTTCTTGCATCGGCTGCGAAACAAGAAACTCGCCGAGACTCAATAACGGCAAGAGAAATGTCAAAAGGGGCCCACTGCTGGAAAAAGTACGAACGAGGGAAGCAGTCCCTCTTATTGAATTGAGCAGGAGAGGACCTCCTTTTTCTGCGCTGAAACTTCTTTTGATCGAACGGAGTGTAGGTGGGAAAGGTTTACATAAACGTATTTGACTAAAAGCATGGATGTACGATTCGTTATACATTTGCGTGAACAAAGGCAATTCATATATTAAGATTGTATAAAATAAAAAAGCTGACTAAACACCATTGTTTAGTCAGCTTTTTTGCCTAGCGACGTCCTACTCTCGCAGGGGCGCTAGCCCCAACTACCATCGGCGCTGGAGAGCTTAACTTCCGTGTTCGGGATGGGAACGGGTGTGACCTCTCCGCCATCGTCACTAGACGGTCTGAAGGATGGTTCCTTCAAAACTAGATAACAGTGAAAGGTTGAAGAAAGGATGCGGTATTTCCGCTTTTCGTGTTGTCTAGCTTCGGCTCCTAGCCCCTCGAATCGCTTCTGTCCTGCTGCGGCGGCAACAGCCTCCTCGCAGGCCTTCCGCTCTCTTCGTGGCTATACAGTCGCCTTCGCTTTTCTT
>NZ_JHVN01000018.1 GCF_000620165.1 Anoxybacillus tepidamans PS2 | reverse complement strand
CGCACCTTTCTCCCTGTAATCAAGAGGGCTTGGCCGTTTTCACAAAAGGCGCCGATCGTATGAATTTCACCGAGATCGACACCGACCGAACGGCCCGGTTGATACGATTTTGCTTCTTGACCGTCCTCGTAGGTGATGGCCAAATACCAACCGTGGTCATAACAACATTCAATTTCCTTGATCGTTCCTTTGGGTAAGTGGGAGACATGGACGAGGATCGGTTCTTCTCTCTTTCCATCATGGATGCCCATGGATAAGGCAATGGTTCCATTTTCGTACACTTTGAACCCATCTTTCGCCCATTTGGTGTTGAAGAATTTCTTTTGTTTGTATGGGTAGCGGGCATGATGAAGTCCTTTTTGAATGGCGGCTTGTGCCGATTGTCTTGCGAAGAGATACTTGTGGCAAACGGCTTGGATCGACTGGCTGTGAAGATGGAAGCGGCCTTTTGTTTGCTTTTGCAGCTCGCTTTTCGAGATGCGGCGACCGTGTTGAAGGAAATAGTCTTTGGCGAGCCGGAGGCACTCATTCCAGACGCGTGCCGACTCCCGGTTGCAGGCCCCCAGCCGTTCGAGATCCTTTTTGGAGGCACGAAAGGCGATTTTTTGACCGCGGAGCATCGAGATTCCTTCCTTTCCCTACAGCTTGGTTAAGATGATTATAGCACATACGTTCTGTTTTAGAAAGAAAAACATCCGATTCATCCCCCACCTACACTTCGCTTAGAGGTGGGAGACTTCTCGGTGAATGTGTTAAATGAAAGGAGATTTTTCTCATGTACTCATTTGATGACATGATTGAGCGGCGCCATACACATTCGGTGAAATGGGACGAAACAGAGCGATTCTTCGGTGTAAAAGACGTATTGCCAATGTGGGTGGCCGATATGGATTTTCAGGCCCCGCCCGCCGTTCTCGAAGCGCTTGCAAAACGGGTAGAACACGGCGTGTTTGGCTATACAGCAATCCCCCTCTCATTAAAGGAAGCGATTCGCGATTGGATGCAACAGCGCCATCAATGGTCTGTCGAGCCGTATTGGATGTCGTTTTGCACCGGTGTGGTTCCAGCGCTAGCCACAGCTATCGAGGCGTTCACATCACCCCATGATCGAATTGTCGTATTCCCCCCTGTCTATCCGCCGCTATTCCAGCTTGTGCAAAAAAATGACCGACAACTTGTCACATGTCCCCTCCTTCTTACTGAGAAGGGCTATGCGATTAATTGGGCCGATTTGCAGGAAAAGTTAAAGGGAGCAAAAATGCTATTGTTATGTAGCCCTCATAACCCAGGAGGCCGCGTATGGACAAAGGAAGAGCTCACTACATTAGGAACGCTTTGTTTAGAAAATGGCGTGATCGTTGTATCGGATGAAATTCATGCCGATTTGACGCTCCCTCCTTGTCGGCATACGCCATTTGCCTCGACTGATGAAGCGTTTGCCGACATCAGCGTGACATGCATAGCGCCGACAAAAACGTTTAATTTAGCAGGATTGCAGGCGGCTGTTGCCATTATTCCCAACAGTTCAATGAAAAAGCAGTTCGATGCCGTCCAACAACGGCAAGGCTTCTTTACACTCAACGCGTTTGCCGTTGCCGGAACGGAAGCTGCGTATCGATATGGCAGCGATTGGCTTGACGCTCTATTAGAGTATATAAAAGAAAACATTGATCGGACATGCTCGTTTATTAATGCCTCGTTTCCAAGAGTGCGCGCCATGAGTCCAGAAGCAACATACCTTGTATGGATTGATTGTCGCGGACTTGGCATACCGGAACAGCAGCTCAAGCAGCTTCTTCTTCACAAAGGGAAAATCGCCGTAGAAATGGGAAGCAAATTCGGGGAAGAAGGTCGGGGATTTATCCGTCTCAACGTGGCTTGCCATCGCCAAACATTAGAAAGTGCGTTCCAGCGCTTAGCGGTTGCTTTTGAAGGCCTTTGATTCTCAAAAAAGGGTAGCAATTTCGCCAATAAACAGAAATAGATTTTACCTCATGCTAGGCACTCTAATTATGTTACATCACTATTGGAGGGATTTATAATGAAAGCCATTTTAATGACTGAATTCGGGCCTCCAGAAGTTATGAGATGCACCAATATCGATATGCCGACTATTACATCCACCCAAGTGCTGATCCGCGTTGAAGCGACAAGCGTGAACTTTGCCGATATCAAATCCCGATACAGAAAAAAAGGGACCGGCAAGCTTCCGTTTATTCCGGGGCTTGACGCGGCTGGCGTGATTGAAAAGATCGGAGCAGATGTTAAAAATTTAAAAACAGGACAGCGGGTTATCGCCTTTCCTGCAAGAGGATCCTATGCTGAGTATGTAGTGGCTGAAGAAGTTTTGACATTTCCTATTCCCGACCAGCTTGATTTCGAAACAGCAGCGGCGTGTCCAATTGTTGGTTGTACCGCTTTTAAGCTGCTTGCCGATGTGGCGCGATTGCAATCGGGGGAAACTGTGCTCATTCATGCGGCAGCCGGTGGAGTGGGGACAACCGCCATTCAGCTGGCCAAAATTTTAGGCGCCGACTGTGTCATCGGTACCGTTGGCAGCGCCGCAAAAATAGCTGCCGCGTTAGAAGCGGGGGCTGATTACGTCATTTGCCGCGAAGAAATAGACTTTGCCGAAAAAGTAATGGAACTAACGAATGGAAAAGGAGCAGACGTCATTTTAGATTCGATTTCCGGTCAAGTATCAGAAAAAAGCCTCGACTGTTTAGCTATGTACGGCAGGCTTGTTCATTTTGGAAACGCAAGCGGCAAGACAGGCCATTTTCAGACAAAAGATTTGCATGCAAGTTGCCGCTCTGTTCTCGGATTCAGCTTAGGCACAACAAGAAAAGAACGCCCGCATCTATTGCGCAATGCAGCAGAGCACGTCCTCAAATATTTAGCAGAAGAACGATTAAAAATGAAAATTGGAAAGAAGTTTCCTCTTGAGGAGGCGAGTGAAGCGCATCGTTGGGTTGAAAGTAGACATAGTACCGGAAAGGTATTATTGACTGTCAGCAATATGTAAATGAACCTCCCCCACCTACATTCCATTTAGAGGTGGGAGACTTCTCGGGGGATACGTTAAACGAAAAAAGAAGCGGGACATCCCGCTTCCTGTTTTACCTTTTAATCTCCCCGCACGCAATACGCTCTCCTGCATCGCCTGCCGGCTGTGCCATTCCATCATCTTTCCCTGCATGAATCACTAGAGCTGTCCCCTCTTTTGTTAACAACGTTCCCTTTCTGTCCCTAAGCGTTACTTGCGGAGCTAAAAATTCTGTTTTGACCGTTCCGTCTTCTTTAACAATAATATTCGGCAAATCGCCTGCATGCGCTCCTTGTGGATGAAGTAAACCGTGCTTTTTATTGTCCGGATTATAATGGCCACCTGCTGATTGAAAATCAGGTTTCTTACAAATGCCTTTTTCATGGATATGGATCGCATGCGTTCCAGGCGGCAATCCTTTTAAATCGAGCGCAATTTTAACGCCTTTCGGTTGTTCGGACAACTTCGCCGTGCCTAATACGTGACCTTCACGGTTAATCATTTTCACATTTATCTTCGTTGGGCTCGTTTCCTTACAACCGCTCGTAAGAACAAGCACCGCAAGCAATAAATAGATGCGCTTAAACATAAAAACTCCCCTTCCGCAACACATTTTTCATACAGTATTGCCAGAAAGGGAGTTCGACAAACAGCTCATTGTTCGTCTTGGATAATCTTTTCTTTTCTCAGTTGCTCTTCAAATTGTTTTGCTTTTTCCTCTTGGTATTTAGAAACTTTAATAATAAGCCGCATCGTTAAAATAGCCGCAATTAAAAATAGCGTGCATGTAATCGCAGCCGGAATATACTCTCGCTTATCCTCCGGAAAATATAAAAATAAATTCAAGATATATGGGAACAGCATGTTTCGTCAACCTTTCATGTATAAATATATACCGACTCTATTATAACAAAAACAAATAAGCCAAACCACAAAACAACGTGACTTGGCCATTTATAACGCAAATTTTTTTAACAGCTGGCTAAAATCAATTCGTTCGCCAATGGTCGGCTGCTCTGGCTTGGCTAAATATTTTTTATCTTTTTCCACAAGCTTAAAAATGTTATATGTTGTAAACGCATCGTCTAAAGCACAATGTGGCTTCCCGATTCCTTCTTTTCCGTATTCTTGAACCGCTTTGCGAAGCCCAGGCTGGTTTCGTTCTCCGAAAAACATTTTATACTCCATCGCCAAATCCCGGTGTTCCCCTGTGAACGGGAACGGAAGATTCGCTTGCAGACAGTTGTGCCGCAATACTTTCATGTCCATGTTTCCCCATGTAATCACTGTGCTAGGACATACCCGATCATACTCTTTTAACCAATGAATAAGCTCCTCAAACGAAATCCCTTGATCAATCTGTTCTTGTGTAATATTTAAAAATGACTTGCACCGTTCGGTTAAAATCGGGAAACAGGTTGGTTTCACGTACGCAGAAAATTGATCATATACTTGATCGTTGATCACCGACACAAGACCCGCTTCGATAATTTCTGGAAAAAATCCTTTCGGTTTGGCTTTATTCTCAGGCATGGTAAACTCAAAATCAAGAAATAAATATTGATGATCTTTCGCTTGCACCGCGCTCCCTCCTTTCGTTCCCTTTGTTTCGTCATGTTTTATGCATTCGAGCGACGATAGTACTTTCATTATATCATGGGATGTCATCGTTTTACTTTCATTTTTCAGAAAATATTTAAAAAAAGGCGAACGTCCGCATGTCTACACTTTTTTTGAGTACGTATAGTAAAGACGGTATAATAAGTTCTATAGGTACAATGTCGACGAAGGGAGATTGGCTATTGAAAAACGTCGTGATTCATAAAATTGTAACGTTTATTTTTACAGAAGAGCAGTTGAAGTCATATTGGGAAAAGAAAAAAACCGGCCTACCATTCGCCACATTAACAAACGAGCAGTATATGAAATTAGCCGAGGAAATGCTTGAATATTCATCGCATAGCCAACTGCAACAACATTTAATGGACGGAGGATGGCGGTCGAAAGAAGAAACTGAAGGGTTGGTTGTCGCGGAGGATGACTCTCGGGAAGATGTTCATGTTGAAATCGTTGATACATCGATTGCAAAACGGCCAACAAATAAACTGTTCATAGATCGTTTAACGGAATTTCGTTGTCCACAATGTCAATTCACATTTTATACAAGAGAGCTAGAAAATAGATCCCACTTACTCTGCCCATCTTGTAGGAACACGATACAATAAATAAAGGAGGGAAAACCGTTGTATGAAACAGTAACAACCGGAATATCAAACATTCAATATTACGCGGCCATTGCCATTTTTTTAGTGACATATGCCATCATTATTTCTGAAAAAATCAACCGCGCCGTGATCGCCTTGCTCGGTGCTGCATGCATGATTATTTTCGGTATCGTAGATGTACATAAGGCGTTTACGCACCATATCGAATGGGGGACTATCACCCTTTTAATCGGAATGATGATCCTTGTAAATATCACAAGTAAGTCTGGTTTTTTTCAATACGTAGCCGTTAAAGCGGCTAAAATGGCCAGAGGAAACCCTGTCCGCATTTTAATCATTTTATCTTTGCTCACAGCTGTGCTGTCAGCGTTTCTTGATAATGTGACAACTGTATTGCTAGTTGTGCCTGTTACGTTTTCCATTACACGCATGCTGCACGTTAATCCGGTGCCCTATTTAATTTCGGAAGTGTTGGCTTCCAACATCGGTGGAACAGCTACGTTAATCGGTGACCCGCCAAATATTATGATCGGTTCAGCCAATAAACATCTGGATTTCAACGATTTTCTCATTAATTTATCACCCATTGCCGTCGTTATTTTAATTATGACTGTAGCCATCCTTGCTTTCGTTTACCGCCGGCAATTAAAATCGGATACAAAGCTGATTGAAAAACTGATGAAAGTAAACGAGCAAGACTACATTAAAGATGCTGTTTTATTAAAAAAATCAGTAGCGGTATTAGTATTGACCATTCTAGCTTTTATTCTTCACTCGATCATTCATGTGGATGCCGCCGTTATCGCCATGACAGGTGCAACCGTTCTTATGGTAATTGGCGTACAAGAACATGAAATCGAGGAAATTCTTTCATCAGTGGAGTGGGTAACGATTTTCTTTTTTGCTGGTTTGTTCACATTAGTCGGAGGACTTGTCGACATCGGACTGATTAAAAGCTTGGCGGAAAAAGCGCTCGATGTTACAGGAGGGGACATTTCTGTCGCTTCGTATTTTATCCTTTGGGTTTCAGGTATTGCGTCGGCAACGATTGATAACATCCCGTTTGTCGCTACAATGATTCCACTGATTAAAGATATGGCGGTTGGAATGGGGCTTTCTCCTGACTCTCCGCAAATCGATGTTTTATGGTGGGCGTTGTCGCTTGGCGCTTGTTTAGGAGGAAACGGAACGTTAATCGGCGCTTCAGCGAATGTCATTGTAGCGGGCATCGCCTCACGCGAAGGACACGGCTTTAGTTACATGGACTTCTTAAAAATCGGTGCTCCGTTAACATTAATCGCTTTATTATTATCCAATTTGTATTTATTTTTGCGCTATTTAATGTGAATGTTTATTCTGGTAGATACAAGTAGGAAAAAGTTTTCCTGCTTTTTTCTTTTACTGAATGCGCAAACTAGCAATGATGGCATATCCATCACTAATGAATAAAGGGAGATGATGACGATGCGCATCCGTGAAGGGTTGATTCCGACCGCTTTAGGAACGATTGTCACAGCAACTGGACTAGCCATGAGGCAAAGCCATAGAGTAAGCCCGAATTTTTCAAATACACTATTTGGATTTGGGTTAGCCCATGTGGTGCTAGGAGCGATCGATTTAATGGAGCACCGCCATACTAAACTTTTCAGCCGTTAGCGGTAACAGGAGCGAGTTTTCTTTGTAAAACTCGCTCCTTTTTTTATTTAATACATATAGTGATTAGAAATGAGTCATTTATTTAATGGAGGCGTTCTAGAATGTATGTAGTTCCTATGTATAGTCATATGCGTCAATATCCGTCCGTCAATCCTTACTTATTTACCCAATCTGCAACAACAGCCCAAACATTGATGAAAGATGCGAGCATTGTTTTAGCAAAATTAGCAAGCTCCCAATCATTTGCTAAACATGTCATGTCGCTTGCTCAAGAAGGCAAAACAAAACAAGTGCAGCAAATGATTCAGTCGCTCGGTATTCGTTCCAAAATCGACATTTACTTTAATCCAGACGGCATTCGCTTAACTCTATCTCCAACTTCCGGGATGCATTATTGCTGCCAGCTCGCTATTGGGCTGCGCTGGAATGTATTTTAAGCTGCTTGATTGACCAAGCAGCTTTCTTATTCGTGATCGAGCTGTTTTATCCCTACTTCCCGCGCATCCCTTAAATCGTAATCATCCCCTTCGTCATCCGAACTGACATGAACGATATCTTCTCTAGCTCCTGTTTGACTGGCCCGCTCGATGCGATCCATTTTTTTATCCGATTGCATTACGTCCTCCTCCTCATTTGATTGTAGTGATTATAGCGTTTCCTTAAGTATGCGTGTTATACAAAAGGTTATTGACAGATAGCCTTTTGTTCGATACGATTCAGTTAACCAAACAATAAAGGAGGTTTACATATGACAACAAAACAATCGTTACGCGCACTCGATCTTACATTAGTCGGCATGTTTGCAGCTCTCATGGCGATCGGAGCTAATATTACCTCATGGGCGCCATTTTTAGTAGTAGGCGGCGTGCCCATTACATTGCAAACCTTTTTTTGTGTCCTTGCTGGAGCGATTTTAGGACGCCGTCTCGGTGCATTGGCGATGATTGTCTACACATTGATTGGTCTTTTTGGCGCGCCTGTATTTGCTCAATTTTCCGGCGGGTTTGGTATGATTTTCCGTCCAACATTCGGCTTTATTTTATCATTCATTTTAGCCGCTTACGCTACAGGCTGGATCATTGAAAAAAGCCCTTCATCTCCTTCTGTTGCCCGATTTGTGACCGCTACCCTGGTAGGAATGGTCATTAACTATGTCGTAGGTACGAATTGGATGTATTTTGCTTATAAATATTGGGCACAGGCTCCTAAAGGTTTTTCCTATAGCATGGCTTGGAGCTGGATGCTTGCGCCGCTGCCAAAAGATATCATTCTCTCGATCGTCGCAGCCGTTATTGCACCGCGCATTTATTCGTCGGTTCGCAAGTCCTCTTCTTCTAGCCGTTATGCTGCTTAATAAAAAGAAAAAGCGTCGTTGACTAAAAAAGTGCATGCCTTCGCATGCACTTTTTTATAAAAATAATTTAAATAATTGATAAATAAACCCTGAAATTAACGCGGAAACCGGCAACGTAATAATCCATGTCAATACGATCCGTTGCGCGACTCCCCATTTAACTCCTTTCACGCGTTGTGCCGCTCCTACTCCCATAACCGAAGATGAAGCGACATGAGTAGTACTAACAGGCAAATGGAACGTCGTCGCTGTAAAAATAATTAGCGCAGAGGATAAATCGGCAGCCGCTCCGTTCACAGGACGGATTTTCATAATTTTTCCGCCGATTGTCTTAATAATTTTCCAACCGCCAACCGATGTTCCTAACCCCATTGCGATCGCTGCCGAAAAGCGCACCCACTCCGGAATGTCAGTGGAGTGATGGTAATTTGCTGCAATTAGAGCCATCGTGATAATTCCCATCGCCTTTTGTGCATCGTTCGTTCCGTGCGTATAGGCTTGCATCGCAGCTGTTACTACTTGGAATAAGCGGAATCCTTTCGTTGTTTTAGATAGATTTGCATTTCTAAATATAGCGCGGAACAAACTCATAATAATAAATCCGACCCCGAATGCAAGAAATGGAGAAATAATTAACGACTCTAAAATTTTTATAAAACCAGAATAGTTCAAGACCCCAAATCCAGCTGCTGAAATCGCTGCACCGGCAATAGAACCGATTAGCGCATGAGACGAACTGCTCGGAATACCGTAATACCACGTAATTAAGTTCCAAGCGATCGCGGCAGTCAACGCTGCCAGAATAACAATTGAGCCGTTTTCTAAAGCAAAAGGATCTACAATATCTTTCGTAATGGTTTTAGCAACACCGGTAAATGTCAACGCTCCGATTAAGTTCATCGTTGCCGCTAAAACAATAGCCTGGCGAGGTGTCAACGCCCTTGTTGAAACAGATGTTGCAATCGCATTTGCTGTGTCATGAAAGCCGTTAATAAAGTCAAATGCTAACGCAAAAATAACGACTAAAACTGTGAGTATCAATACCGTATCCATAAAAACGCAATCTCCTTTTACGCGTTACGCATGATAATTGTTTCGATTGTATTTGCAACGTCCTCACAGCTATCCGCGATTTCTTCCAACATCTCATAAAGTTCTTTATATTGAATAAGTTTAATAGGGTCTTTTTGTGTAACAAATAAATTTTTAATAGATGCGCGTAAAATCTCGTCGCATTTTGTTTCGTAGTCTTTAATTTTGATCGCATGTGCGCGCATATCTAACAATTTTTTGTTTGCTAACAGCTTGAGCGCCTCAGCGATTTCAATCGTGCTTTGATAAATGTTGTCAAAGAATTTCACCATATGATCGTCAATATCAGTGAATGAAAACATTTCAAAACGAGCAGAACATTGCTCGAAACCGTCAAGCACATCGTCCATTTTCATTGCCAATTGATGAATATCCTCGCGTTCAATTGGTGTAATGAATGTTTTATTTAACGCAACAACGAGTTCGTGAATGAACGAATCGCCTTTCTTTTCGTATTCTTTCATCACACGAGCAAACTCTTTCAAATCGCTGATGTTATTAATTTTGTACTCCACAAAATATTGTGCCGCTTCTTTTACGTTTTCTGAAATTGTAAATAATAAATCAAAAAATACATCTTTTTTTGGTGAAAAAACCATACAAAAACCCCCACTTATTTATTAATAATGAGCCACCCTGTCTTATTTTATCAATACTCGTCGAATTTACAATTAATTTTAAAAAAATTAACATAAAATTTACACTATCTTTACATTTAAATAAAACATCCATTGCTTTCCGAGCAAACTAATGAGTTTCTTTTACAACTAATATATAGAAAGCGAGATTATATTATATGCGTAACCCGCACTTTGGTTAAATGGTCGTTCGAGAATGCTTGGAAACGAGACAATGAACAAATAGACAACAAGTATATGCGTATAACTTGTTATTCTGTTCTTTGAAGAGTTTTATATGAAAACGCTCTAACTTGTAATTATTTATTTTCAAAAAACATACAAAATAAAAATGAAGCCGCACTCGACGGCTTCATTAATCATTTGTCTGAAAACGCTCAACAAAGGTCGCAAGCGTTCGTACCATCACTCCCGTTGCGCCGGCAGGGCCGAGATCGTGCTCTTTCGATGTGACCGATGTGCCGGCAATATCTAAATGAATCCAAGGAGTCTCCTCGGCAAACTCGGCCAGAAAAGCGCCGCCCATAATCGCATGTCCCTCTCTTCCCGGGGAGTTATTTAAATCAGCAACGGCGCTGCTACGCACACGTTCTTTATCTTTTTCGGTAATTGGCAAGCGCCAAATAAACTCGCCAGTCTCAGCAGAGGCTTCCAACATTTGTTCAAACAACGCCTCGTTATTCGTCATCGCTCCTGTAGTGTGGGCTCCTAAGGCGATAATTACTCCTCCTGTTAGTGTGGCTACATCGATAATATAGCTAGCTCCATGATGTTTCGCATATGTAATAGCATCCGCCAAAATGAGTCGGCCTTCCGCATCGGTGTTTTTGACTTCAATCGTTTTTCCGCTCATCGATGTAATCACGTCATCCGGTTTAAACGCTTCACCGCTGACCATATTGTCCGTAGCCGGAATAACTGCAACGACGTTTTGTTCGGGGCGAATCTCTCCGATGATTTCCATCGCTCCGAGAACCGCTGCTGCGCCAGCCATATCGGTTTTCATCCCGACGATTCCTTCCTTTGTTTTAATGGAATAACCGCCTGTATCGAATGTCACTCCTTTTCCGACAAGACCGATGACATTCTCCCACGCTTCCTTGCCTTGATATTTTAATACGATCATTTTCGGCGGTTCCGCCGACCCTTTGTTAACCGCTAAAAATGCACCCATTCCGAGCTTTTCCATTTCTTCTTTCTCAAGCACTTCGTATTCAAATTCATATTTTTTTGCTAGTTCCACTGCATAATTCGCTAAATCATTCGCCGTTAATAAATTGCTCGGTGTATTGACGAGCGTTCGAGCAAAATTCGTTGCCTTTCCGTAGACGGAGCCGACAAACAGGCTCGCTTCCACTTCCTCTTTATCTCCTTCTGTGTAAACTGTGATTTGTTCAATTTTCTTCTCCGGTTCATTTGTTTTTTGTTTATAGCCAGCAAACTGATACGTGGCAAGATGAAACGCTTCGGAAAGCGCATGGGCCGCATCATTGATATCAATTTGTTCTGTCGTAAATGTATCAAGAGCTACTGCAACTTCTGTTAGTTTTGTTCCTTTCAATGTTTTAAATAATTTGCCGAACGCTTCTCTTAATTGCTCAAACGTCAACTCTTCCTTTTTTCCCAACCCAACAAAATAAAGCCGTTTCGCGTTCGTGTGCCCGAGCGTATGTATTTTGGAAACATGTTTTCTCTTAGGAGAAATATCTCCTTCTTTCAGCAACTCTACAAGCTGTCCATTTAACTGCTCATTCCATTTTGCTGCAATACCTTTCAAGGGAGAATGCTGTTCAAATAGTCCGACAACAAACACCTCTTGTTTTGTCTCAGTAGAAAGTTCAGGAATAACCGTAAACATCGAATCACTCCTTCTCGTATGATTATCTTCATTATAATATATAACCGACAAAAATATTTCGGTTTTCTAATTAATCGTGCAAAAGTAAAATAAGCGGAGGAAGAGAGGGCAACCGATTGACGTGAGAAAAATCAACTCGCTCCACGTCTACAGGCATCAGCGCCAAGCATCGTTCAATAAAGGTACATACCTCTTCGACATCAACTCCCCAATAAAATGGTCGATACGGCCGTAAGTACTGATGAGCCGCTTGCATCATCATTCGCACACCTTTCACATTGCCGTATCCATAATGATACAGCGCCACCGTCATTTGCAATAACCCTTTTATAAATAAATTGTTCTTATCAGTCATCCAAATTTCCTCTAACAAATCATGGCATGTATAATAATCACCTTCATTGAATTTCACGAAAAACTCATAATACTCCATTGGATACATAAACACTCCCCCTTTTTTCAGCATATCACAAGGAAATGAAGGAACTGAAGGCGAATAGAAAAAAGGAGGTGATATACATGAAAATTGTCTCTCTCTGTCCAAGCAACACGGAACTTCTTGCTTATTTAGGTTTGACCGAGAAAGTAATTGCTGTTGACGATTATTCCGATTGGCCGCCTTCGGTGCATGAGCTGCCGAAAGTCGGCCCCGATTTGCATATCAATATGGATGTAGTTGAAGCGATGAAACCGGATCTCGTTCTTGCTTCTTTGAGCGTTCCAGGAATGGAGCGGAACGTAAGTGAGCTGCAAAAGCGGAATATTCCCCACCTCGTACTGCAGCCGAATTCTTTACAAGATATTGCTAATGATCTGCTTTTGGTCGGAGAAGCGCTCGATCATAGAAAGCAAGCAGAAGCAGTGGTCGAACAGTATCAGGCGGTCATTGATCAATATAGACGATTAGCAAAAAACGTAGAAGAGCCAACGACGCTTTATTGGGAGTGGTGGCCAAAACCTGTGTTCACTCCCGGAAAAGCGAATTGGCTGAGCGAAATTAGCGAATTAGCCGGAGGCAGTAACATTTTTGCTGATTTTGAACAAGCAAATGTGCAAACGGATTGGCAGGAAGTAAAGAAGCGAAACCCTAAACATATTTGTCTCGCTTGGGTCGGCGTTCAAACCGAAAAAATCAATCCAAATATTGTTAGAAAGCGTCCTGGGTGGGAAGAAATAGATGCAGTAAAAGAAGGAAACATCCTTATCCTTGAAGAATCACTTTTTTGCCGGCCATCCCCGCGCTTGTTGCTCGGTTTAAAAAAGCTTGCCGCCCTTATTTATCCCGATGTATTCCCGCCTTACGACGGCGTCGATCCTTTGCTCAAACAAAAAGAAGGACGGGAATGAAGCCCGTCCTTCTCGATTTTTTAACTTTCAGATTGTAAATAATGCTGCCTAAATACTTGCATCGTTTCATCTTCATTCAACTTCGTCAACTCTTCTTCCGACAATTTTCCATTTCCTTTTTTTACAATATATACTTTCACGGTTTTCTTGCCCCAATATTTATATACATCTTCTACTGTATTGTAATATAAGTCGAGGCGATTTCCTTTAATCGCTGATCCCTTATCCGCCACTACACCGTATCCGTACCCTGGAATAAACAAAATAGTTCCAATTGGGAAAACATTCAAGTCTGCGGCAATTGTTGAGTATAAATCACGCTTTACCCGTACTCCCGAATACGTAATTCCGTATTCAGGATGCTCCGGTGATTTTCCTGTTGACTCAACGCCTGCTGTATAGCCAGTGGCGACAACGGTAGTAGACGGATATTGTGACCAATCGATTGCTTCCTCTAAACTTACTGAATCGTTTTTTGTCTGCTCGGATGAAATTTGTGGCTGTGCGTAATCCGCATATTGCACCCAGCCGTTATCAGCAGATGCATGCTTGTCTATCTCGAAGTTATCAAAGAAATAATGGCTTCGTTTAAACAATGAAAACGGCGATTCATCAATCCAATCAACAATGGTTCGCGCTTCGACTCCAGAAACAGATTGAAACGTTGTAAAGAATGCGCCAATAAATAAAATCGACATGAATATCCTTCTAAAAATATTCATTTCCTCACTCCTCCCATGGTTCTATTTATTTCCACAGGAAAAAGTAAATATTCATTTGGGAAGAATGAGAAAATAAAAAGACTTTCGCTTTATATGCGAAAGCCTTAAAACATCTGGTATCCTTTAGCTCTTAACGCACGGATGGCAATCCCCGAACAAATAGCTCCAACTAGGCCGCTGCTAAGAATCAACAAATCAGCTGGCGCAAGCGACATAATTTTATGTTGTAAAGCTGCAAATGAAGAGCCAGGCGCTGTAAAATATTCAGTCCATCTTACGTCATCAATAATGAATATGAAAACAATCGGGCTCAAAATCGCCATAATCCATGACATTCTTAAAATCATATTTAATAAAAAGCCAATTCCGAAAAATAACACAAAAAATAGCAACATCGATATTAATAGAACGGGTAAACCCATTTTCATCCCCATCACCTCCAGTACATCCTTTTTAAGTGTACTGAATGAATGGCAGGGAGTCAATGAAGGCGGTTAGTTATTTTTGCTTTCTGTTCCTTTTCCTGAACAACAATAGCATGTTTCTGACCCACCTAAAAGCAGCTGCACATATCCATTCCCTGAGCAATATGGACATACCGTTTGTTCTGCGTGTTTCATTGGCTGTTCTCCCCTTTTCTTAATTTTCTGATAATATATCAAATGTTCTTGAAAAAAGAAAAGAGGATTTAAAGCGATTTATCTTCATGTAAACGGATACATCTGCAAAATACTCTCATTTCCTTTGTTTATCTCAATTTTTTGAATTTTTAAAATAAACTTGGTATTTTGTGTATCCAAACGGATCACCCGGATTTAATCCATCGTGAACCGGTAAATGAATCAGAGGCTCTGCTTGAAGCAGATGCAATAATAATGCGGACGTATGCGGATCACTTTCAAGGGCTTTTTTTGGCAAAAAAGCTGCCGTTAATAATTCTTTCTCTTGAATGTGAATGTGATATGTCAAAGCCCTCATAAGGAAAATGATCATATTGTCACTTACTTCCCCGCGAATGACACCCGTGCGCAAGCCGACTATGCCGCTTACTTCCGCCTCAATACCTGTTTCTTCCCGAATTTCGCGAACAACCGCCTCATCGACCGTCTCTCCCGGCTTTACAAAACCAGCTGGCAGCGACCACTTTCCCTTTAGGCCACCGTATTTTTTCTTCACAACTAGCCATTCCCCAGCCTTATTCAGCACTAGGCCCGCCACTGCGAGCCATACATTTCCACGACTCTCCTCCATATTCATCATCCTTTTTCTCCCATTTTAACATATCCACATCTCCCACCTCTAAACAGAGTATAGGCGAGGAGATTCATGAAAAAAGGGCAAACAAAGATTTGTTTGCCCTCGTGCATCTAAAATTAGAAGAAATTGAATTTTCCTTTTTTCATTACAAGCGACGCACCGCCAATTAAGTAGAGAGCACGGTTGTCGATCATTTTTTTCATAAAGCTTGCTTTCGCTCCCCACATCTTTTTGCCAAATGCGACCCCAATCGCATCATCATGGCCAAGCGAACATACAGTTCCTTTAATGTCTGGCTTGAACGGCTGCAACTCGCCTTGTTCACGAATTAATACAGCAAGGTTTTTCGCGCATAATTCTCCTTGTTGCATCGCGATTTGCGCTGTCGGTGGATATGGACGATTGATCTCTTCATTAATCACTAAAGAGCAGTCACCGACGATAAATACGTTGTCATAACCAGGAGCGCGCAAGAATGGATCTACTTTCACGCGGCCGCGCATTGCTTCAAAGCCAGATTCATCGATAACATAGCTTCCGCGCACGCCAGCAGCCCAAATCACAGTGCCTGCCTTAATCTCTTCTACTTCGTCACCTTTAGCAACGATAATACCTTCCGGTGTGCACTCTTTGATGGCTGTTCCGATTTTAAATTCTACCCCTTTGCGCTCTAATAGGCCCACTGCATATTCCACTAGCTCTGGATCAAAGCCAGGAAGTGCTGTTGGAGCCGCTTCCACACAAATGATACGCACTTTTTGAGGGTCGATGTCATATTCGCGGCAAAGCTCTGGAACACGGTTTGCTAACTCACCGAGAAACTCGATACCTGTAAACCCAGCGCCGCCAACTACGATTGTTAAACGCTCATCGCGTTTTTCCGCTTCCGTATTATACGTCGCAAATTGATACTCAATATGCTCGCGAATTTGGCGCGCTGCGTTGACGTTAGCGATCGAGAAAGCGTATTCTTTTAGCCCCTTAATTCCAAACGTTTCCGATTCGAAACCAAGAGCTACCACTAAATAATCATAGGAAAGTTCCCCATTTTCCAAAATGACTCGCTGCTCTTCTGGAACTACCTTAACCACTGTGTCTTTGACAAACTGCACTTTATTGCTATCAATTACGTCTTTAATTGGATAGCGCACACGATCATGGTGAAGCGTTCCCGCTGATGCTTCATGAAGCCATGTCGTTTCGTAGTGATAATCATTTTTGTTCACTAATGTGATGTTCGCCTCATTCACACCAACGTATTTCTGCAAGCGAACTGCTGTCATTAAACCACCATAACCTGCACCTAAAATTACAACATTTGGCTTTTTCAACTTAATCACTTCCACCCTTTTATTTTTTGTTTGCAGCACTAGAAATAGCGTTTGCCGTCATGCTGCATTTTATCGAAAAAAGTTTGTGAATAAATTCACGAAAAAGGATAAAAAAATGTCGAATAATTGTCAAAAAATCTTAACAATCTATCCAAAAAACATATTATGCTTTTTTTGAACGGTTTTCAAGTGATTTTTTTCTTTTTTATAAAGCAATTATATATGTTATGATGTAAGTGTCTGTATTCTGATGCTTAGGGGGGAAGGGACCATGAAAGAAGATCAAAAAGTGTACGATATCACCATTATCGGCGGTGGCCCAACCGGATTATTCACCGCATTTTACGGCGGGATGCGCCAAGCGAGCGTGAAAATCATCGAAAGCCTTCCACAATTAGGAGGACAGCTGTCAGCTCTATATCCCGAAAAGTACATATATGACGTGGCAGGATTCCCGAAAATTCGCGCCCAAGAGTTAATCGATAATTTAAAGGAGCAAATGGCCAAATTTAATCCGACGATTTGTTTAGAGCAATCTGTTGAGAAACTCGAAAAACAAGATAACGGCATCTTTAAGTTAACGACTAATAAAGAAACCCATTATTCCAAAACCGTTATTATCACAGCTGGCAATGGAGCGTTCCAGCCTCGGCGCCTTGAATTAGATAGCGCAGCAAAGTATGAAGGAAAAAATCTTCATTACTTTATTGACGATTTAAATAAATTTGCCGGCCAAAAAGTTCTCGTTTGCGGCGGCGGTGATTCAGCAGTAGACTGGGCGTTAATGCTTGAGCCAATCGCCGAAAAAGTAACGATTGTGCACCGTCGCGATAAATTTCGCGCACATGAACATAGCGTAGAGAATTTAATGAACTCAAAAGTCGATGTAAAAACACCATTTGTTCCTGTCGATTTAGTTGGTAATGAAAGCGGAATCAGCCAAGTTGTACTAGAACATGTCAAAGACGGAACACGCGAAACGATCGATGTCGATGCTGTCATTGTTAACTACGGCTTTGTGTCATCGCTTGGTCCAATCAAGGAATGGGGACTTGAAATCGAGAAAAACGCTATTAAAGTGAACTCAAAAATGGAAACAAACATTCCTGGCATTTATGCGGCTGGCGATATTTGCACATATGAGGGGAAAGTGAAACTGATTGCATGCGGCTTTGGTGAAGCTCCGACTGCTGTAAATAACGCAAAAGCATACATCGATCCAACGGCGAAAGTGCAACCTCTGCACTCTACATCAATGTTCTAATTTATGGTAAAAGAGGATGTCTGTATAACAGATATCCTTTTTTTATTGTTCTTTTGACCGCTTTCAGGCATGCTGATTTATCATCATTCCCCTGCAAGTCATCCATAGAAATTCCATTTATCGCAGTTATTCCTATCATTACTTTCCGGACAAATATAAAAAATAAACGTGTAAAAGCAAATGCTTTTTCATTAGGAGGTGTGGCAGTTGAACAAGAAAAAAATCAGTTTTATCGCGGCTTCTTTCTTGTTCGTTGCATTGACCGCTTGCAACGCAATGGACGAAGGTCGTAATGACAATAATAAAAACCGAAAGAACGACAATATCTCATCATTGTCTACAACGATTCCAAGCAGCCAATATCCAAATACAAGAGCCATACTAATTCAAGACTCAAAATACGAATTTATTCCAGTCGATCCTAGACAAGCAGCACAGTGGCAGGCAAGATTTCAGCAGCCTTGGGCTCAACAACAAATGCCGTATACATCCATCCCGAACAATACGCAACAACGGTCAAATCAGCCTAGCCCACAAACACCGGCTCAACGCCCGCAAACTCAAGCTCCAGCTGCAGCAGGGATTAGTCAATACGCTCGACAAGTGATTGACTTAACAAACAGAGAAAGAGCTCGTGCCGGTCTTCCGGCTTTACAAATTGACACGAAATTAAGTGCAGTCGCTCAAAGAAAATCTGAAGACATGCAGCAAAACCATTATTTTTCGCACACGAGCCCAACTTACGGCTCTCCATTTGACATGATGCGGGATTTTGGGATTACCTACAGAACAGCCGGGGAAAATATCGCTCAAGGTCAACGAACTCCACAAGAAGTTGTGACAGCTTGGATGAACAGTCCGGGCCATCGAGCCAACATTTTAAATCGACAATTCACTCATATTGGCGTAGGATTTGAACAAGCTGGAAACCATTGGACACAAATGTTTATCGGTAAATAAACAAAAGGGAGCCGCAATTGTTGATGTGGCTCCCTTTTTAGTTGAAGTAGTCCATGTAATCGTTTAACACTCTTCCGGCGTTCCCGCATTTGCTGCCGTGCGGAACGATGAACCGCACCCGCATGTAGCGATGGCGTTTGGGTTATTGATTGTAAAGCCGCCTCCCATTAACGATTGCTTATAATCGATGACTGTGCCCTTTAAAATAGGTGCGCTCTCCTTGTCAATTAATACTTTAATGCCATGTTGTTCAAATTCATAATCATCCTCATGGCGTTCATGCTCAAATCCCATTCCATATGACAATCCGCTGCAGCCGCCGCCTTTTACGCCAACGCGAAGATAGGCTTCTTCTTCTCCATGCTCTTTCATCATATCTTTAATTTGAAACGCTGCCGCTTCAGTTAAAGTAATAACATCGTTCATTCCATTCCCTCCTTTGTCACTAGTATATCTATTTTCGTATGATCCGTTCAAACGTTTAGTAATAGTATACACCCTTACAAATTGTTTCAGCGGGTCCTGTCATCAACACATTTCCTTCTTCTGTCCAGGTAATAAATAAATCTCCCCCAGCGAGATGAACGATCGTTTCCTGATTTCGTGCCGTTTTACCGTTCAGCACCGATGCTACGACTGCTGCGCATGCTCCTGTGCCACAAGCTTGCGTAACTCCGGACCCCCGCTCCCATACACGAAAATGCAACTCGCGATTATTCACTATTTCCACAAATTCAACGTTGACTCCTTCCGGGAACCGTTGATCTTTTTCAACAATTGGTCCAAGGGTCGTAACCGGAGCCGCGTTAATGTCATTCACATAGAAAATAACATGCGGATTTCCCATTGAAACAGCGGTAGCTTCGTATACCTCTCCAGCAAATTCGATTGGTTCCGCCACAACCTGATCCGTTTCTTCGCCAATCATCGGAATCTCGCTTCGTTTGAGACGAGGCTTTCCCATGTCAATCGTGACATTTTTGACAGCACCTTCTTCTACCGCTACTTCCGCCTTCACTAATCCCGATAATGTCTCAATCCAAAAAGAGCGTTCCGTTACCAGCTGATGCTCATATGCATATTTCGCTACACAGCGAAGGCCGTTGCCGCAATTTTTTCCTTCCGATCCATCGCTGTTAAAAATTCTCATTTTTACAGGAGCCACTTTCGACGGACAAATAAGAATCATCCCATCCGCGCCGATGCCCGTATTTACATTTGACACTTTCACCGCTAGTTCCGAAAACAACGATTCGGGAATTGTTTCTTCAAACATATTGACATATATATAACTGTTCCCTAAGCCATGCATTTTTGTAAATGAAAAGTTGCGCATCTTGCTCCTCCTGAAAAAAATTTGTTGTCTATAGTATAAATAGGTTTAATAGTGGAAACAATGAAAATATCCCCCGTTTTTTCATATACACCTAAAAAGAAGATGTCTTAACGGCATCTTCTTTTTTTTGAATATTCACGGTATAATTATTTTGTAATAGGTCTTTATTCTTGAAAGAATGCGGGGGAAAAATATGAAAATGAGCCAATTGTATGACCGAAATGTCGTGTGCATGGCTTGTCATCAACAATATACGACGAAAAAAATTCGCTCCCGCTTTCTTCGAGCCGTGAAGCACGATACGGATTTTTGTTCGTATTATCAACCTGAAGACCTAAATCCATTGTTCTACTATGTAAGCGTTTGCCCTTGCTGCGGCTTTGCTATAACCGAGGAGTTTTCTTCTTATTTTCCGCCGGGCACACGCGAAGCGATTCAACAAAACATTCGGACATATTGGAATGGGAAAAACTACAGCGGAGAACGGACATTAGAACAAGCGCTGCAAACCTACCAAATCGGCATTTATTGTGCGTCCATGAAAAAGGAGCGTCATATTGTTCTCGCTGGTTTATACATGCGTCTTGCTTGGCTGTATCGAACTTATGAAATGCCAGAACAAGAAGAGCAATTTATGCGCCTTGCCCTCAAAGAATATACCGCCTCATACAGCATCGAAGATTTTGCTGGCACGCATATGTCAGAAGTTCGCCTTCTCTATTTAATTGGCGAATTGCATCGCCGATTAAACGAAACAAAAGAAGCGATCCGATATTTTTCCCGCGTCATTGCGAAAAAAAAGGAAACGATCGAAAAACGGATTGTCGATATGGCCCATGAACGCTGGCAAGACATCCGCTACAATCAACGTTCGTCATCATAAGGAAAAAGCGGCTTTTCATAGCCGCATCCTTCTAAAACATCGGATTTTCTTCAATAAATTGATAAATATTTTCAACTAACTGCTCCGGTGTCTCTCCCGTTACCACTTCACCGTTTACTAAGGCGAAGAGTGACTTGCCGCATTTGCCACAATAGCTTAAGCATCCGTATTCAATAATATCTAAATTTGGATCTTTTTGTAACACTTCTAACGCTTTTTGCGAACCGCTCGCTAAGTTGCTTATGCAAAACTCGATAATTGGCTGAATCAATGTTTGTCACCTCACTACCTATTTCTAAATGTAACGATTTTTTTTATAACCGTCAATTTGTGACATGCTATTTTGTATATTTGCCCTCATTTATTGTTGAGTCATTCCGTATATTTATCATTTTTTTCGAAAAATTGTTGTGATTTTGTCACAATTTCGCTATACTTTTAATGTCATTTGGTCAACGTTTTGCGCGAAAAGACAAACTACAAAGGGGAATTCTAGCATGAGACACCTCGTTCTACTTGGTGGGGGATATGGAAACATGCGAATTTTGCTTCGCCTTCTCCCGAATCATTTGCCTGAGAACGTTCACATCACACTGATCGATCGCGTTCCATACCACTGTCTAAAAACGGAATACTATGCGTTAGCCGCAGGAACGGTCAGCGATCATGACATTCGCGTACCGTTTCCGGAACATCCACGCCTCACATATCACTTTGGCGAAGTGGTTCGTATCGATTTGGAGAACGGTCATGTCTTATTACAAGATAATACAACCATATCGTATGATGATTTAGTGATTGGATTAGGCTGTGAAGATAAATATCACGGTGTTCCTGGTGCGGAACAATTTACGTATAGCATTCAATCAATTGAAAAATCCCGGATTACGTACCAAACATTAAGCAATTTGGCACCTCGGTCTATCGTTGGCATCGTTGGCGCAGGATTAAGCGGCGTGGAATTAGCAAGTGAATTAGCTGAAAGCCGCCCGGATTTACATGTCATGTTGTTTGACCGCGGCGAACGAATTTTGCCAATGTTCCCAGAGCGGCTAAGCCAATATGTAGAAAGTTGGTTCCATGAACACAACATAGACATTATCCGGCGTTCAAATATTACAAAAGTCGAAGAAGGCATATTATATAATCACGATGAGCCAATTCACTGCGATGCGATTGTATGGACAGCTGGTATTCAACCAAACCGCGTCGTTCGGGAACTGGACGTGGAGAAGGATAACCAAGGTCGTGTTGTACTAACGAATCGCCACCATATCCCTGGCTACGAAAATGTATACGTCGTCGGCGACTGTGCGAGCTTGCCGCACTCTCCAAGCGCGCAGCTTGCGGAAGGGCAGGCAGAACAAATTGTGCAAGTACTGCAAAAACGCTGGCGCGGTGAAGAGCCGCCTCATGAATTTCCACCAATCAAACTAAAGGGCATTCTCGGTTCGCTTGGAAAAAAACATGGATTTGGTCTCGTTGCCGATCGCCCTTTAATGGGAAGGGTACCGCGCCTTTTAAAATCCGGTGTACTATGGATGTACAAGTATCACAACGGCTATTAATTAGATAGAGGCCATAAAGCCATTTATACAGCAACATCTAACCACGTTTTATATTAAAAAAGGCAGGAAATGTCCTGCCTTTTCGCTTTTTCATTCAAATTTCTTTTTATCCCCCATTGTCGAAATATATAGGCTCTCACATCATGTTTATGTGTAGGAAAAACTCTAGTGAATGTTTCGTTAGTTGAGCCATAGCTTGAAACATGCGGTCAATAAATATTTTTTCATTAATTACTTAGTGGGAGACTATAAAAGCTCATAATATATAATAAAAAACACATGGATATTTCAAGCTAACTATCAAGCAAATCTTTCTTGTGCAACCGTGTATCGTTTCCATAACACGGTGAAACACATCAGGAGAAATTGGAACTTTGTTTTATTTATCTTTTTCCCATTCACTGCTATTTTTTATGTCAAATAAATCATACGCTTTAGTCGAAATAATACAACAAAACTATTTTATTGTAGGTATTCGGGGGTCTTTTGCTGTGAAGAGCTAATTTCCCCAAATATGTTTGCATTTTGATTTATTTCTCCTTGAAGATTTCTTTTGGATGAGTCAGTACTTTGAGCGAAAGTCATTGGTTGTGTCATAAATAACCCCATCAGTTTTTTAAATTCACCTACTGTTAATGGCTTGGCCTCATCTTGTAGCTCATAACCCAACTGCCCGTTCGGTTCAATCGTAGCTATTTTTATATCCTCAAATTTGGCAATCCCTTGCTCGCGCATTCTCATCTCTAGCTGATCAACAGTGATACGCAGCTTTTTTAAATTTTGTACATTTAATTTTCCGTTTTCAACAACGATTTTAGATTTCCCTGTCATAAATGTTTCAACAAAATTCAATTTTAGCTCTAAATATTCTAAAATGAGGACAGATATCACCAAGATACCGGCACCTATGATAGTTTTAACGATGCTTTTTTCGACGATAGGCTGAACAATAATCGTTCCTAAAGAAATCATCATAACCGTTGGTGCAAGAGTCATCTGTGCTATCGATTTTCTTCCGGATATCCGCAGCAATAAAATGCCTGAAAGCACCAGTACAAAGGATTTCCATATAAATGAAAAATCCATTCAACCGCCTCCTTACATCACAACTTTTATGTATAATATTTGTAAGGAAGGTCTCCTACATACACTCCGTTAAAAGGAGGGAGACTTCTCGGTAGGTATGCTAAATGAAAAAAGGTGTCCCCAATCGATAAGACACCTTGATTTTTTCATTATACATCTGCTTGCGAGGTATATCCATATTTCTCCATCACTTCATAAATAGCTTTTAACTTCGGATTGCCTTCGCCAACTATCTCGCCTTCTACAAGAACAACAGGATAAAATAAGTCTTCCTTAACCACTTTCGCAGCAAACGCTTTCTTTTCCTCGTCATCCGGCGGATTAAAAATATCGACATACGTAATCACAAATGGCTGATTCGGATATTTCCGTTTAATGGCTGCCTCTAGCCACTCATATGTTTCTTTCGAAGAGGGCAAATTGACACAAGAGGGACAAACAACTTCTGCCCCATATACACATATTTCAACCTGTTTCAATGACATGATGCCGCCACCTTTCCTCTCAACACCAAAAAAGTTATTAGATTTTTTTCTTTATCATGATTATAATAAAGTTAAGGAAAGGAGTCGATAAGAATGAGCGATTTAGAAATTAAAGAACAAGTACAAGAAGTTTTAGATAAACTACGTCCATTTTTGCTTCGCGATGGCGGTGACTGCGAACTCGTCGATGTTGAAGATGGCGTAGTAAAATTGCGCTTGCTTGGCGCTTGCGGCAGCTGCCCAAGCTCGACTATCACATTAAAAGCCGGCATCGAGCGCGCGCTTTTAGAAGAAGTGCCAGGCGTTGTTGAAGTAGAGCAAGTGTTTTAATAAAAAGCAACAGGAAAAGGCGGTCCAGCAAACGGATCGCCTTTTTCGTTATATCGCTTATTACGCTTCTAATGCCATTTTATATACGTGACTTCCTTGTGGTTCGACGCTTAATAATTCAACTGCACAATGCTGAATATGGTGGGACAGCTTTTCCTTTAGTTGCTCGCCTTTTCCCGGTTCGGCAAAGCAAAGAACAGTTGGGCCTGCACCGCTCAATGCCACGCCAAACGCCCCATATTCTTTCGCCAAACGCTGTACGACTGGTAATTCTGGAATTAACGCTCTGCGATACGGCTGATGGAACAAATCGCGATCCATCATCCTGCCCGCTAATTCCCAATTTTTCGTCAGCAGCGCCGCCACTAAAACGTTGCTGACAGCGCTTGCTTCTACCGCTTCGGCTCTTGAGAACGAAATTGGAAGAACCTCGCGCGCTTTTTTTGTTTCAAGCTCATAGCTTGGAATGACCGCAACAAGATCCAACTCAACATTAGGCATATGGACGATCACTGTTTCTTCTTGAAGGTGACTTCCAACGACCAATCCACCATACAGGGAAGCACCGACATTGTCAGGATGTCCCTCATAACAACTGGCAAACCTCAATTTTTCTTCCATTGTCAGCGATAACCCAAGAAGTTCATTGGCCAGTTCAATCCCAGCGACCACTGCGGCTGCACTGCTTCCTAAACCGCGTGTAAACGGTATATTGCTATACACGTCCACAGCACAAGGGGGCAATGCGCCTCCATAACGCTGGGCAATACGTTCGGCTACTTGAAAAATTAAATTGTCTGTTCCATTTGGAATCGCTTGCACCTCGGCTGAACGAGGGACAAACTTCCACCCGTTCGCGCGGCGTGCTTCCAACACTAAATAGCGGGAGACGGCAAGGCCGATGGAATCAAAACCCGGCCCTAAGTTCGCTGTACTTGCGGGAACGACAATTTTTAACATCTCGCCTTCTTTCATTGGCGAACCGCTCCTTCAATATGCGCAAACACGATTTGTTCATCGTTTGGCAACACGAGCGGTTGAATCTCGGCTACATTCATGGCGACTGTCGGGTCTTTTAAGCCGTTGCCGGTCAGCACAGCCACAACCGTGCTCCCTTCCTGAATCTCGCCGCTCTTTCGCTGTTTGATCACACCAGCAATCGAGGCGCATGAAGCGGGTTCAGCAAAAACCCCTTCTTCCCTCGCTAGCAGCTTATAGGCTTCTAAAATTTCCGCATCTGATACTTCATCAATTTTCCCTTTCGATTCTCTCGCCGCTTGTACCGCCTTATCCCAGCTTGCTGGATTGCCAATGCGAATGGCTGTTGCAATGGTTTCCGGCTGCGCAATCACTTGATTGCGAACGATCGCCGCTGCACCTTCCGCCTCGAAACCGCGCATTTCCGGAAGCCCGGTCTGCTTGAATTCATTGTATTCTTTAAATCCTTTCCAATAAGCAGTAATATTCCCTGCATTACCGACAGGAATCGCTAATACGTCCGGCGCTTTCCCTAATTGGTCGCAAACTTCAAATGCAGCTGTTTTTTGTCCCTCAATCCGGTATGGATTGACTGAGTTGACAAGTGTAATTGGTGCGATTTCGCTAAGACGGCGCACCATTTTCAACGCTTCATCAAAATTTCCTTCAATTGCAAAAATTTCCGCTCCATACATGACCGCTTGGGCGAGTTTCCCCATCGCAATCTTTCCATGAGGAATCACTACAATGCAGCGCAATCCCGCCCGGGCCGCATATGCTGCCGCGGCCGCCGACGTATTTCCAGTCGACGCGCAAATAATGGTGTGGCTTCCTTCTTCTTTTGCCTTAGCTGCTGCCATGACCATGCCGCGATCTTTAAATGAGCCGGTTGGGTTTGCCCCCTCCACTTTGACGTACAATTCAATGCCAAGCTGTTTCGAAAGGCGCTCTAAACGAATAAGCGGCGTATTTCCCTCATTTAGTGAAAGGAGGGGCGTCTTTTCAGTTACCGGCAAAAAATCGCGATATTCCTGTAACAATCCTCTCCACATCATCATTTTCCATTCCCTTCTACACGATACGAGCTTTTGACATCATGAACGATGTCAAGATCCCGCAATTGCTGCAAAATATCTTCATATGCTTGCTGCGATGCTTCATGAGTTACAATCACAATTTCCGCAAGCCCTTTTTCTTTCAGCGGAAGCTGCAAAATTTTTTCAAAGCTGACACCCCGCTCTGCAAAAATTGCTGTAATTTTCGCAAACGCCCCTACTTCGTCTTTCACGTGGATTCTTACAAAATATTTTGAGAAAATTTCGGAGAGCGATTTTAATTGTTTTTCATATTGCGGAGCCACCGCACTTCGACCGTTAACGCCAAGGCGCATATTTTTCATAACAGCAACTAAATCGGACACAACAGCGGTCGCTGTCGGCAAACTGCCGGCGCCCGGACCGTAAAACATCGTTTCCCCTACCGCTTCACCGTAAACATAAACAGCGTTATATTCATCGTTAACAGAAGCGAGCGGATGGGAATCCGGCAACAATGTCGGCTGAACGCTTACCTCCACCTTGTTACCGTCCCGATGAGCAATCCCAATCAGCTTCATCGTATATCCGAGGCGTTTGCTGTAGTCTAAATCTTGTTCTGTAATGCCAGTAATACCTCTCACTTGCACATCTTCTAAATCGATGTTCATTGAAAAGCCTAGCCGCGCTAAAATCGCCATTTTTCTCGCCGCATCTAGCCCTTCCACATCGGATGTCGGATCCGCTTCTGCATACCCAAGGGCTTGCGCTTCGGCAAGCACTTCCTCGTAAGGGCTTCCGTGTTTGCACATTTTCGTCAAAATAAAATTCGTCGTCCCATTGACGATCCCCATCATTTTCGTAATGCGGTCAGATGCCAATCCATCCACAAGGCTGCGCAAAATCGGAATGCCGCCGGCGACACTCGCTTCATAAAATAAATCGCAACCATGTTCAGTAGCAACCGCTAAGAGTTCTGAACCATAAAGAGCCATCAAATCTTTATTCGCTGTTACGACATGTTTTCCTTGCTGTAGAGCCTGTAAAAGATACTTTCTCGTTTCCTCTACGCCGCCCATTACCTCAATAATGACATCAATGTTCGGATCATTGATGACCTCGTCAACATTCGTTGTCAATAAAGAAGCATCAACATTAACATTACGTTCTTTATATATATCTCGCACGAGAATTTTTTTCACTGTGACCGGACAACCGACTTGATGGATAAGTTGATCTTGATGGTCTTCAATAATTTTTACAACACCGCTTCCCACTGTTCCTAATCCTAATAAACCGACTGCAATTGCTTCTGCCATGCTCTCCACCCCTTTTTTGTTCTCTGTATATGTACATTTGTATTTATATAGTAGACATTATAAAAGATGTTGTAGTGCATTACAATCATTATTTTATTATCTTATATTCTGAAAACGCTTAACATCAAGTAAATTCAGATAATTTTTTTATAAATAAAAAGCCCGGGGTTTTCCGGGCGTTTCACACATTTCGCTTCTTTAGCATCCATTCTTTATTCACTAATGTCTTTGGTGTGTCTCCATTTAACACGGCAATCACGTTTTCACAACATAATTCCATCATTTTGAGGCGCGTTTCAACGCTAGCGCTACCAATATGCGGCAAAGCAACGACATTTTTTAGCTTTAATAGCGGATGGGAAGCATCAATCGGTTCGCGGGTAAACACATCTAATCCAGCCCCGGCAATGTCGCCGTTGACAAGCGCTTCATATAACGCTTCCTCATCGACGACTGCTCCCCTTGCTGCATTAACAAAAATCGCAGACTGCTTCATCATTTGGAAAGCCGACCGATTAAACAAATGACGCGTTTCACTCGTCAGAGGTGTTAAACATACGACAAAATCAGACTTCTGCAACAGCTCGGCAAACGTACAATAAATGGCTCCTAACTCCTTTTCTGCTTGCTCGTTTCTCGAACGATTGTGATACAAAATATTCATATCAAAACCGGCTGCACGTTTGGCTACTGCCTGCCCAATTTTCCCCATTCCCACAATTCCGATTGTTTTATGATGGACATCCGTTCCTGCAAGCAAAAGCGGACTCCAGCTTTTCCATTCGCCCGCTTTCACAAACTCGGCTGCCTCCACAACCCGGCGTGCTGCTGCCAACAAAAGGGCAAATGTCAAATCGGCCGTCGTATCAGTGAGCACATCTGGCGTGTTACATACCGCAATTCCATTCTCTGTTGCCGAGGCGATATCAATATTATCAAAGCCAACTGCTAAATTAGCAACGACTTTTAACGATGTTCCTGCCTGCATCACTTCCCGGTCAACGCGATCTGATAGCATCGTAATCATCGCGTCCGCTTTTTTTGCCTCAGAAAGCAAAAACTCGCGCTCTACTGGTACGTCTTCATACGGCCACATTTTTACTTCCGCATATTTTGTGAGCGACGCAATTGCAGTATCTGGTAATTTTCTTGTAATAAATACGTATGGTTTAGTCATTGCTTCGTCTCCTTTCCTAAGCCATGTACATTTCCTCATTACATCTTATCACAAACAAAAAAACGATGATATTACAACCATCGTTTAATGTTTTACGTGAACTTTTAAGCTTAATTTACGCTTCACGCAGCCATTTCACTCTCGGCAGACGAAAGCGCCTAGAAAGTCCAAACTGGTCATAAAAAGAGGCTAGAAACCGTTCATAATCATGCGTGTTTTCCAACATCACTTTCAACCTCTGTTCATAGCTGCGCTTTTCCTCTTCTATTTTTGTTGAATAGTACCCTTCGATACACTCAAAATAATGAATCGGAAACAGCAGTCGGGCATAAACAAGGCGCCAGGCAAAGGCTGACAGAGGCGTCACGCGCTCATACTCACGGAAAAAATGGTTGATTGGTTCTTCAAGCCAACCATCCTTAAGGTAAATGCTCCTTACCCATTCAGCTAGATCGCGGGCGCAATGATCATATACCCAGTCAGTGGGCAACTTAATCTCTGTTCCTTCTGCCCATAATGTACGCGATAACCGCTCATGGCAGATCGTCGCTGCATCAACCCCATAAGGTTGTTCATCTAATTCGGTATCAACAACGTACTGAATTGCATTTTCCGCTAATCCTGCATAATACGGAAATGATTCGACAAATAATTGCTCAAACTCCGTTTCTCGCTTCATCTTTAACTTCTCTTTCCAAAACGAATCCATTTGATCCACTCTCTGTCCCCATAATTCTTTCCATAAACCGATTCGTTTCGAATGAAAGACGCGTGCTGGAAATAGCCGCCCGCGTTCATGAAGCTTCGCTAGTTCTTTTCCAATCGGAATAGTTCTTCTATATAAGTGAGGGTAGATTCGAAGGATGGTAAAATGCTGTCCCCCTTGATCCACCGCGATCCATGTCCCCTTTTTCGTCTGAACAAAAGATGCGACGGATAAATCCCCCTTGGCCGCTAAATATGCTCCCATTTGCTGCAATTCATTCATTTCCGCTTCTGTTCGATTCCAAGCCGGCACAATGATATATCGCTCGTTTCGCGATATAAATGTATAATATCGCGAAAGTTGTTCCATTCTCTCCACTTTTAGTCCATACTCTCGTTCAATGAGGTCATGCATCGCCTTGCACCTCCTTCAAAATAATATATGAGGCGACCTATAAAAAATTCTCACGGCGCTGAATGTATAAAATATTTGCACAATATTTCGTTTTTTGAGTATAATACAGACAAGTTCCATCAAGCCGAAAAAGCGTTCGTCCTTTTTAAGTTTTTGCATATTGAATGAATAAAAAGACACGTTTATGTCATATGAAACATATACAATACAAAACACTTTATTTTATAAAAGAAACAGGTGAAGCCAATGGAAAATCTTGAACAAACTGCTCGTGATTGGTTAGAAAAGCGCGGCGTCAAAATTGAGGACATTGCCGAGTTGGTGTATTACTTGCAATCAAAATACCATCCAAACTTACAAATGGAAGAATGCATTGAAAACGTCAACCGCGTTCTTTCAAAACGCGAAGTCCAAAATGCAATCCTTACAGGTATCCAACTTGACATTTTAGCGGAAAAACAAATGCTCGACGAACCGCTGCAAGCCATTATTCGTCGCGACGAAGGCTTGTATGGGGTCGACGAGATCTTGGCGCTTTCTATTGTGAATGTATACGGTTCGATCGGATTTACCAACTATGGCTATATTGATAAGCAAAAACCAGGAATTTTACAGTACTTAAACGATAAATCCACAGGCCAATGCCACACATTTTTAGATGATATTGTCGGAGCGATTGCGGCAGCCGCGTCGAGTCGTCTAGCGCACCGGGCCGCTCATACGGAATAAATAGTGAATAAGGGTGCTCTCATGCAAAATAGAGCACCCTTCCTGTTTTACATTCAAATTCTTTCCAGCCACTCTTTTAGTGAGTCAGCTGTGTATGTCGGCTGTTTTTCATACTGTTTCAACAGTTCTTTCGTCGTAACGCCTGTATGAACAAGCAGCGTGTCGATTCCTGCATTCATGCCGGCCTTAATGTCTGTATCATAATAGTCGCCAATCATCAGCGTGTCCTCCCGCGGCACGCCAAGCACTTTCAACGCTTGCTCCATAATAATTTTCTCCGGTTTTCCGATAAAAATCGGCTGCACTTGCGTAGAAACAGCGACGACAGACGTTAATGATCCATTGCCAGGTAAAAGCCCCCGCTCCGTTGGAATCGCGATGTCACCGTTTGTTGAGATGAACGTAGCACCGTTGCGTACAGCTAAACAAGCAATTGCTAATTTTTCATATGTAATCGAGCGATCAATTCCCATCACTACAAATTCAGCATCTTCTTTCGCAAATGTGAATCCTTTTTCTTTTAAGGCTTCTTGAATTCCGTCTTCCCCAATCACATACACAGAGGCATTAGGCTTTCTCTCAAAAATGTAATTCGCTGTCGCTTGGCTTGTTGTAAACACTTGCTGCTCCATTGCAGGAATATCAAACGATTGCAGCTTTTCTGCTACTTGCCTCGGCGTTCGTGACGAGTTATTTGTGACAAACAAATACGGGATGTCGCGCCGGTGTAATTCTTTCACAAACTCGCGCGCTTCCGCGATGCATTCCGTCCCCCGATACATCGTACCGTCCAAATCGATTAAATATCCTTTATATCTCTTCATGTCATTCACTTCCTTATCTTCACATACTACGTAACACACTTTATCCTACACATCAAGAAATGTCAAAAACAAAAACGCTCCTGCTTGATTAAGGAGCGCCTGTTGCTGAGTTGGAGACTAGGCATCGCGATCATGCTATATCTGATAATCCGATATTCCTCGCTCTTTTCCAAAAAATTAATTTCGAAACGCCGAAACGGGTCCAAGCTCATTCTCTAAATAAGTGCGGATGGCTTTTGGATAGGCTTGCAAAGACGCGAGCGATTGTTTGAACGCCTCGGACAGTTCAGCATGCTTAATGGTCGTATAATGCTGGACGAGCATTTTCCGATACGTAATGATCGTCTTAAGACCTTTGGCATCCGTTTCAGTAATCACTTTTTCATCCGTTAAAATATCAATAATGTCTTCGTAGCTTCCCGGATCGCGCATAATAAAACCATCGATCATCGCATTGCCAACATCAAGCACTGCTTCAATACATAAATGAACGATTCGTTCAAAAGCAAGGCGTTCAGCTTCAGCCTCCCAAGATGGCTGCTGTTCATATACGCGCAATAATTGCTCCATATAGCGCAGCGTTTCTTCGATTTTATTTCGATCGACAAAATACATCGTTTTTGCCTCCTTATAACTAAGACATTTTTATTGTATTATTATAACAAATGAGGACAGACATTTGCAGAAACGTTTGATAAGATAAACGTAGCAACTTTTTCGGAGGTGCCAATCATGGGTGAACGTTTCTTCCTATACGATGATACAGTAAATACAAAAACAAGGTTTGTCAGCTTTCTTGGCGAACGGCAACGCTTTGATTTAGCGATCGTCCAAACAGATCGATTTTACGGAAAGTATTTAATTCTCGATATGCAAAGCAATCGTTTTGCAATCATCGGCCAAGACGATTTAGATGAGCCGGGATATTTAGAGCACGCTTACCGCTTAAGCGAAGAAGATGCCAATGATTTACGTTCCTTTTTGTATGAGTTTATTTCATAGCCATACTTTGTAGGGGGATATTATAAATAGCCCCTACAAAGGAGGTTAAACAATGTCTTACACTGATTTTTCCAGCGTCGAAAAGCAAAGGGATTTTTTAACAGCGGAAGAATTTCCGGATGGCCCGTACGGCTCTCCAATTCGAAAAGATGAACCGGTGCAAAATAAAAATACTCCTTGGAAAGAAGGACAGCGCTACTACAGCAATTTTAACTATGAGTATAAAGCATTTCACCAAAACATCCCGCGCCAAGATCCCGGAGCGCATCCGCCGCATGATGATCCAAATAAAGAGGTACAACCTCCTTATCAACGTTATGACCACTAAGCAAAACGGCTATCTCATTGTCAGATGAGATAGCCGTCTGTTATCTTTTTACTTTTCTTAAGACAAAATAAGCACAGCCAAAATTGCAATATTCATACAAATATTCAGATAACGTGCTAATTTTTGTATCATATGTCGCTTTTTGATTATGATCATCAAAAAAGCCCCGTAATCGCAGCTGATTATATCCCCAATCGCCGACAATATAGTCATACTTATTTAAAATATCGGCATATCGCGCGCGAAAAGCTTCCTCGTTAAAACCGTCCTTTACATTTTCAATCAGCTCATAATACGTATTGTTCACACAAATCATTTCCTTCACCTCCTTTTTATCATAAATGATGAAGCTCTCCCAATCAATTACTGTTATGAAAGCTCAAAAAGGAAGGCATGATGAAAACGAGGGGGTGTTTATGTTGAAAAAATCGTTACTCGCTTTATCGATCGGCGTAACAGTTTCCCTAGTCGGATGCGCACAAATGTCAGAAGATAATCGGGACGGTTTGTATAAACGCAGCGGCAATACGATTAACGTTACCGACCGAAACGATTTATATAATGTTGAAGGAGTTCCAAACGGAAGAGACTCAACAATGAATAATTTTGGTTATGTTCGTCATCAAAAAAGCCCTGTTGCAGGAGATACCGATAACTACGGTGCATTGCCAACACTAAACCGCGAACGCGTCGCTGATTTAATCAGCAAACTATGCGTGCGCCTGCCAAACGTTAACGATGTGGCGACATTGGTGACTGACGAAGAAGTGCTCATCGCATACGATACAGATACAAAAAATCGGTTTGAAACGGCCGATCAGGTGAAAAGAACCGCTCTTTCTGTCGTACCGCGATACTACCACGTCTACGTCGCTGACGATCCGCGCATGATGAGAGAAATCGAGCGCTTTGGACGTTTAGATTCTAACAGCCGCAATATCGACCAAATTGTTAATACAACAATCAAACAGATGCTAAAGTACCCGCAAGGCCGTAAATTAAGCGATGGCGAAAACGCCAATGGTGAAATGATTAATGAAATGAACGACCATCTCGATCATGATTTTAACGACGGTACACCGAAACGAATGAAGACAAAATAACACATAAAAAGGTCCTGTTCCTTTCGAAAGCAGGACCTTTTTTTACATTTACGCTTCTTTGCCCATTTGTTTAGCAGCTGCATTCACTTGCTCATCGGCATGGTAGGAAGAACGTACAAGCGGGCCGGCTTCGCAGTGGCTAAAGCCTTTGCTTAGCGCAATTTCTTTCAGTTCCATAAATTCGTGCGGATGGTAATATTTTTGCACCTTTAAATGTTTTTTTGTCGGTTGCAAATATTGGCCGATCGTTAAAATATCGACATGGTTCGCCCGCAAATCGTCCATCGCTTCAATAATCTCTTCCTTCGTTTCCCCAAGCCCGATCATGATACTTGATTTTGTCGGGATATCAGGCTGCAGCTCTTTCGCACGGCGCAAAAATTCAAGAGAGCGCTCATACGTCGCGCGCGCGCGAACTCTCGGAGTTAAGCGGCGAACCGTTTCAATATTATGGTTTAAAATATCAGGACGCGCATCCATGAGCGTCTTTAAGTTTTCGTATACGCCACCCATATCAGAAGGAAGCACTTCAATTGTAGTTAATGGATTTTTGCGGCGGATCGCACGAACCGTTTCAGCAAACACAGCCGCTCCTCCATCTTTCAAATCGTCGCGGGCTACCGCTGTCACAACGACGTGCTTTAAGTTCATGAGGCGAACTGAGTCAGCCACTCTTTCTGGTTCTTGCCAATCCAATTCTGTCGGCAGTCCTGTTTTGACGGCGCAAAAGCGGCACGCCCGTGTACAAATGTCGCCTAGAATCATAAAGGTCGCTGTTCTTCTTACCGCCCAACATTCATGAATGTTCGGACACTTCGCCTCTTCGCAGACAGTATGCAGCTGCTTTTCCCGCATCATTTTTTTCAAACCAATATAGTTTTCGTTTGTATTTAATTTTATTTTCAACCATTCCGGTTTTCGAAGACGTTCTTCATTCGTAGCCATGTTTCACACTCCAATAATTTATTTGCACATTTTTATTATAAAAAAAAGCACGGACGAACTCAAAGAAAATTGTCGAACCGCTTACAATGCCTATTTTTAACATTTATGAAAAATCGCCAATCTCTCCAAACTAATGACATGAGATTTGCTGAAAGGAGTAGGAAGATGTGCGTACATTCGTCTCTCTCGTTTTAACGTGTTTAATCGTCGCTGTCGCTCCCTTCACCGTTTTTGGGAAGGAAGCTTCTAAAGATGAAGATATATACGAACAACGCATGGAGTTGTATAAAAAGGCAGAGGCCGTCTCGCTCATTCCTTGGTATTATTTTGCCGCCATCGATCAGTACGAGCGAAATATCCGCCTTGTACGCCGCGATTTACCAAAAGCTAAAGGGGCTCTCGGCATCTATGTAAAACCCGAAATATGGGCGGGGCCCTTGAACAAGAATCCAAATGATACAAATCCGCTCACCATTTCGCAATTTGGCGGCTTAGGTATGGACGGAAACGGTGACGGCGTAGCCGACCCAACAAACGATGAAGATGTTATTTTTTCAATTGCCCGCTTTCTTCAATCATACGGTACTGACCACGAACATTTAAAAATTGCACTGTGGGAGTATTATCAGAGAAGCAAAACGGTTGATCTCATTTTGGGGAAAGTGAAGATTTATAAAAAATACGGCACTCTTCAACTCGATAATCACGCGTTTCCAGTCCCGCTCCGCGCGAACTACACTTATAAAGATACATGGGGCGATGCAAGAGGATGGGGAGGAAGACGGATGCATGAAGGAACTGATATTTTCGCCGATTACGGGGTTCCTGTACGCGCCACATGTTATGGGATTATCGAACTGAAAGGATGGAACAAGTACGGAGGATGGCGCATCGGCATTCGCGATATTAATAACACCTATCATTATTTTGCACATTTGAACGGCTTTGCTGCAGGTATAGAGGAAGGACAAGTCGTCGAACCAGGCATGGTGATCGGCTCTGTCGGCAGTTCTGGATACGGACCGCCTGGAACGGCAGGAAAGTTCCCGCCTCACCTTCATTACGGTATGTACAAAGATAACGGCTATACCGAATGGTCCTTTGACCCTTATCCGCATTTAAAAATGTGGGAACGCATGGAAAAAATTAAACAAAGAAAACAGAGAGATCACAAATAAGCTGATCTCTCTAGTTTTAGTTAAGCGGAATTTCAAAAGATGGGTCTGATCCGTTTCCGTTATTATAAAAATTCGGAACTTGACCTGGAATTACTTGCATCGCAATCGGAATATCCGTCGCCACAGAAGTTGGCTTTGTCGCAAACGGAATGACGACTTGAACATTGACTTGAATGTGAACGAAAATTTTAACAAGCGCGTTATTAATCCCAAATGGCTCAATCTTTGTCTTTACGTCTGAAACAACATCCCCCACTATATAGAAACGAACTGGAACGCGCGGTCCAAGGTTGCCAAGAAGGGCATTGTTCGTCGCTTGGCCAACTGGAATATAATAAATAATCCCCTCGTTTTTGACACCATTCGTCTGAATTTCTACATCAGGCACCTCGATATCATGAAGCTTCCCTTGCGATGCTGCTTTTAAGTTTTTTTGAACACGGTTCGCCGTTTTCGCAAGAATTCGATTGACCACTACACTGTTATAGTTAATCGAGGAGACTTTTCCTGATGCGTCTTGTTGAGTGATAATTAAATTTTTAGTATCTAGGTCATCTTCGGCAATTTGCTGATTAATTGCACTATTAATGACGAGATTGGCAATGCGTCTTGTTTCCCTTTCAGCGATTTGCATTAATGTCGGCTCAATCCCCTTATTGATAATCCAAAGACTCGCTGCCGTTGATAATATAAAAAATACAAATGTTAATAAAAATAAATAACGAAAAGGAAGCGGTCCCCTTTTCGGCAAACGTCGCAAGCAAATCCCCCCTTTACAAGCTAATGTATGCTATAAAGAGGGGACTCTTGTTTATTTTTTATCTCATTTTCAATAAAGCGTCTTTTCCTTTCATGCCAACCTGAATCCCGAGTTCTTCTGCCGCTTCTGTCACTGATTCAAGCGGGGCATCCAGCAACTGCTCAATCGTACGAACACCAACGGCTCTTGCTGCAATAATTTTTCGTTCTTTTAGCTTTTCATTCAACAACGCCACATCAAGCGCACCGCACATAATATATCCTTTCTCGCTTGCCACCGCCAACAAATTTGTCTTTGGCAGCTGCACAGAAACAGCTATAAACGAATAATTATCAATGATGATTGGTTTTACATCGATCATGCCGACACACTCCTCTCCCTAATTCAATGTATGAAAAAGGGATCAAAGTGTGCCTATGTGAGGTTCGCTAACTTCCACGCAAGCAGATCACGCAAAAATTCAGGCATATAATACATTTTTTGCGGCGCTCGATGAATTTCAGGGTACAAATGCCCAAACGTAAACATATCAATTGTAGCTACTGCATACTTTCTATCATGCTCCAGCTCTTTTCCATTAATAAGAATGTGACGAATATGTTCTGATCCATCGCTCATTGTTTCCATCTCAAGCTCTACGCCATCATATACCATTTGCCCCATAACCTTGCCGCGAAATCCAAATCCTCGGACCTCGAGATGCTTCATCTTTTCTGTATGGGCCTGTAAAATCACTTCTTTCAACTCATCACCACGCAAGTACACTTTACACGGATTAATCGGATGTGGACAAATGCGATGCAAATCTTTTTTTGTCACAATTCCTTTGTAAAGTGGTTCCAAGAGTACTCCTGCATTGACCATACCAATATCACCGTCGCACCACTCCTTTAAGGCAGAGGCGAGCAACTGCGCAAATGGAGAAGGGGTAAACCATTGTAGCGGCAAATCTTCCTGAAGTTCCACTACAACTTCTTTTTCGAGCCTTTGGACACTTTCTTCCTCAAGCATTGCTAACGTTTGTTTCGTATCTTTACACTCAGAGCATGACGACACATCAATGACAGACGCTTCCGCTGCGAATTTCCCTTCATTGATACAAAGTTTCACACTGCCAACGTATTGGCCATACTTTCCTGCTCCACATAACAGCGTATTATTTATCCATTTTCCATTCGGCAACAGGTGATGTGTATGCGCTCCAAGAATGACATCAATGCCCGGCACCTGTTGCGCAATTAATTCATCATCGTTGATTCCTAAATGGGATAACAATACAACTACATCCGCTTGTTTGCGCACTTCTGGTACTAGTTGACCCAACATCTCAAACGGAGGAACGATTCTCCAGCCAAGTAGCTCATAAAATATCATAAAATGAACTGTGACTCCGATGACCCCAATGCGAAACCCGTTAGAGGTTGAAATAATGGTATATGGCTGAAGCCAGGAAGGCCGCTCTCCTCCCTTTTCGAATAAATTGGCAGTCAAAACAGGAAAATGTGCGTTTTCGTATAGCACATTTAACTCTTCGTAAGAGAGTGTAATCCCTTCGTTATTGCCAATTGTAATCGCATCATACTTTAAGCTATTTAAGAGTTGTACATTGGCTTTTCCCCTCGTTGCCTCTGTAATCGGGTGGAACCGATCCATAAAATCTCCGATATCAAATAAAAGCATGGTTTCCTGATTCTTTATATGTTCCCTTCTTTTTTTCTGTAAAAATCCTGCCACCTTCGGCCAGTTTTCAAAATGGCTATGCACATCGTTCGTATGATAGATGTAGACTGTATCGTTCAACGAAAACACCTCTTTTACGAAATGCCTTGAATGATGAGGCGGATGCCAAGAAAAATAAGCACAAACCGCAACACAAACACAACGGTTTTGCTTTTCAGCTTTTTGTTCGTTAACGCTCCCACTTTCGCGCCAAACCAAACGCCTGGAATCAGTGCAAGAGCGAATAGCCATTCAACGTTCCCTATCGCCACATGAGTAACGGAACTGACAAGTGAAGACAAAAATATAATGAACATCGATGTCGCTACAGCTACATGTGGCGGAAATAAAAATAATAAGATCATTGCAGGAACCATCAATGAACCGCCGCCAATGCCAAACAGCCCGCCAAAGAAACCAACGATGAATGAAATCGCAACCGCTCCTATCGGATGGTAGCCATACGTAATCGTTTCTCCTTCATTCGTTACATATGTACAGCTGATAGGAAAATGCTTTTGTTTCGTTTGTCGAGATCGATTGTTTGTAAATATGAGCAAAAACGACATTGAGATTAAAAAAAGGCCAAAATAGAGGGAAAAATGCGAAAAACTAAGCGACTCGTTCACCCACGCTCCCAAAATGGCCCCAGGTCCGCTTCCAATAAAAAAAAGCAAACCGCTTCGATAATCAACCATTTTATCTTTCATATAAGAAAGCGTAGAAGAAAGACCATTAAAAATAATGACAACTAGCGATGTTCCAACTGCCATCTGCGGCGAAACAGCCGGTATCAGGTGGGAATTTCCTAAAAATAGCAGCGAAGGAACGATAATCACTCCTCCGCCCAATCCGATCAAACTGCCGATCGTACCGGCTAGAAAACCAACTAAAACAAGCAATCCGTATTCCATCATCCCATCTCCATTAAAACAAATCTAATTGCCGTGGCGCTAAATCTGTATATTCAATTCCAAGTAAACGAATGAATTGTTTGGCGTTATCTGCGGCATCTCCACCTGAATTATTGTTAAACAATATGTAAATATGGTCCGTTTTCTCTTCAAGCTTTCGAATATGCTGAACCCATTCACTCAATTCCTCTTCACGATAACGATACAAATAGCGAACAGCTCGCCAATTCTCGCCGCTTGTCGCTTTATTCCACCCATGCACGTTGCGGCCATGAAAGCGAACGAGTGTTTTTTCCCGATTCGTCGGATGCAAGACGGTCGGAATGGAGCCTTCCCCCGCTTGCGGCTCATCACAAATGCTATGGATCCACCCTTCCTCTGTCATAAATTGCAACGTTTTCTCATAAAAACGAGGTGAAAACCATGATTGATGGCGGAATTCCAATGCAACCGGCACGTCGCCCATCCGCTCCCGGCACCAGCGTAAGTAAGCAACATGCTCGCGCCGACAGTCAAACCAAGGTGGGAATTGAAACAACACCATTGCCAATTTCTTCGCCTCCAAAAATGGGGCAATCGATAATAAAAACTGAGTGAACATTTCCTCTTTATTAGAGTAGGGAATTTCCCCGCGCTCATGTCCTGTCATCCCTTGATACGCTTTAACCACAAATTGAAAGGAAGCAGGCGTTTCACGGATCCACTTTTCGACGTTTTGCCTTGGCTGAATCGCGTAAAAATACGAATCCACTTCGACAGTGGGAAAATGACCCGCATATTCCTGCAATTTATCTTTGGCAGCAAGGCCCGCTGGATAAAGGCTGTCATGATCCCCCCAGCCAGTAAGCCCAATATAAATCATTCTGATCACATCACCTTGTCTTCATAATATCACAACACTATAAAAGATAATGTAAAACTAGCCAAATACAGCATTACGTAGCTAGGTAGATTGTATCATTAACCGTCCCATTCTTCCATCTCGAATAGATGAAGTTCACACCTGAAATAGCAAAATGGGCAACTATTGCTCGCAAAAAAATGACATTTGTGACGTTTATAATAAAAATCACGACACAAATGTAGTTATTAACTATGAACTTCTCCCACCTATATTCCGTTAAGAGGTGGGAGACTTCTCGGTAGGTATGTTATAAAATAACAAGCCCATTTTTTACAATATAAACCACGAGTAGAAAATAAAAATGGGATGAAAAGGTCCCCCTTTTCATCCCACGTATCGTATTAACCAATACTTCCTTCCATTTCGAACTTGATGAGACGGTTCATCTCAACCGCATATTCCATTGGAAGTTCTCTTGTAAATGGCTCAATGAAGCCCATAACGATCATTTCTGTTGCTTCTTGTTCGGAAATGCCGCGGCTCATGAGATAGAACAATTGCTCTTCGGATACTTTCGATACTTTCGCTTCATGCTCTAGTGAAATGTTGTCGTTTAAAATTTCGTTGTATGGAATCGTATCCGACGTCGATTGGTTATCCATAATAAGCGTGTCGCATTCGATATTAGAGCGCGAACCAGATGCTTTTCGGCCAAAATGCACGATACCGCGATATGTGACTTTGCCGCCTTGCTTCGAAATCGATTTGGAAACAATCGTTGACGACGTGTTCGGCGCTAAGTGGATCATTTTCGCTCCCGCATCTTGATGCTGTCCTTTTCCAGCGATCGCAATCGAAAGCGTTAAGCCGCGTGCGCCTTCTCCTTTTAAAATCACGGCAGGATATTTCATCGTTAGCTTCGAACCGATGTTGCCGTCAATCCATTCCATTGTTGCGTTTTCTTCGCAAACCGCACGCTTCGTTACAAGGTTAAAGACGTTATTTGCCCAGTTTTGAATCGTTGTGTAACGGCAGTACGCATCTTTCTTTACAATAATTTCAACAACGGCACTATGAAGCGAGTTCGTTGTATAAACTGGCGCTGTACAGCCTTCCACATAATGAACGTGTGCACCTTCATCTACAATAATTAGCGTGCGCTCAAATTGTCCCATGTTTTCTGAGTTAATGCGGAAATACGCTTGCAGCGGCGTATCCACTTTCACTCCTTTTGGAACATAAATGAATGAACCGCCTGACCATACAGCCGAGTTGAGCGCTGCAAATTTGTTGTCAGTTGGCGGTACTACTTTCGCCCAATGTTCACGGAAAATATCCTCATTTTCTTTGAGTGCAGAATCCGTATCTTTGAAAATAACGCCAAGCTTTTCAAGGTCTTCTTTCATGTTGTGGTACACAACTTCCGATTCGTATTGCGCCGATACCCCTGCTAAATATTTTTGTTCCGCTTCCGGAATTCCGAGCTTATCAAACGTTGCTTTAATTTCTTCAGGCACTTCATCCCAAGAACGGCCTGACTTTTCCGATGGTTTTACGTAATACGTGATTTCATCGAAATCTAAGCTTGATAAATCGCCACCCCATTGCGGCATTGGCAAGCTATAAAAAATATCTAACGCTTTTAAACGAAACTCCAGCATCCATTGCGGCTCATTTTTCATGCGCGAGATTTCTTCGACGATTTCTCTCGTCAACCCGCGTTTCGCACGGAATACCGACACGTCTTTATCGGCGAAGCCATATTTATATTCGCCGATTTCTGGCATTTTTTTCGCCATTGTTGTCGCCTCCTTTTTTACAAGCACATCATTGTTGAGAATGTAGTCCTTTTTCCATCGCTTTCCATGCAAGGGTTGCGCATTTAATGCGGGCCGGGAATTTTGAAACGCCTTGAAGCGCTTCAATATCCCCTAAATCCACCGAATCATCGTATTCTTTCCCTTGCATCATATCGGAAAAGATGTTTGCCAAGCGGAGTGCTTCCTCGACCGTCTTTCCTTTAATCGCCTGCGTCATCATAGAGGCAGACGACATCGAAATCGAGCAGCCTTCTCCTTCAAATTTGGCATCGATAATTTTTCCGTCTTCTACCTTTAGCGTTAAATGAACGCGATCCCCGCATGTCGGGTTGTTCATGTTGATATCGACGTTTTCGTCCTCAAGAACGCCGCGGTTTCTCGGATTTTTATAATGATCCATAATCACTTGGCGGTATAGCGCGTCTAAAGGATTGTTAAAAGACATGGCTGAAATACTCCTTCGTTTTCTTTAATGCCTCCACAAGCCGATCGATGTCTTCCTCTGTGTTATATAAATAAAAGCTTGCCCGGGCCGTAGCCGAAACATTGAGCCATTTCATGAGCGGCTGGGCGCAATGGTGACCCGCGCGGACGGCAATTCCTTCCGCATCAAGCACAGTAGCAACATCATGCGGATGCACATCCGCAATATTAAATGTCACTAGTCCAGCGCGTTCTTTTGGCCCATAGATCGTTAAGCCTTCAATCGCTGACATTTTTTCTAGCGCGTATTGGGCCAGCCTATGCTCATGTGCCGCAATATGATCCAAACCGATTTGTTCAAGAAAATCGATCGCCGCACCTAAACCGATCGCTCCTGCAATAATCGGTGTGCCACCTTCAAACTTCCAAGGAAGCTCTTTCCATGTGGATTCATATAGTCCGACAAAATCGATCATCTCGCCGCCAAACTCTACTGGCTCCATCTGCTCGAGAAGAGTGCGTTTACCATATAATACGCCAATTCCTGTCGGACCACACATCTTATGCCCAGAAAACGCGAGAAAATCGCAGTCCAAATCTTGAACATCAATTTTCATGTGCGGCGCGCTTTGAGCCGCATCAACGACCATCACTGCGCCATTTTTGTGCGCGATTTGCGCAATTTCCTTAATTGGGTTGATCGCCCCTAGCACGTTCGACACTTGCATTACAGAAACGATTTTTGTGTTTGGCGTCACTGTTTTTTCGACAGCTTCTAAGCTAATCGAGCCGTCTTCCTCAAGCGGAATATATTTTAATGTCGCTCCCGTCGCTTTGGCGACTTGCTGCCAAGGAATAATGTTACTATGATGCTCCATATATGTGATGACGATCTCGTCGCCTTCGCGCAAGTTCGCGCGTCCATAGCTTGCAGCAACGGTATTTAATGCCGTTGTCGTTCCGCGCGTAAAAATAATCTCCTGCGTCGATTTAGCATTAATAAACTTGCGCACTTTCTCCCGTGCACCTTCATAAGCATCCGTCGCTTTTGTTCCGAGCGTATGAACGCCGCGATGCACGTTGGAATTGTACTGGCGATAATATTGTTCAAGCGCTTCAATCACAGGAAGAGGTTTCTGCGAAGTCGCTGCGCTGTCAAGGTATACTAACGGCTTTCCATTGACTTCTTGATCCAAAATCGGAAACAGCTGACGAACCTCTTTTGCATTCATTATTTAACTTTCCTTTCAATAATTTCGACAAGCTGCTTTTTCACGCCTTCAAGCGGAATCTCGTTCACAACAGGCGCTAAAAAGCCGTGAATGACTAGACGCTCAGCTTCCGTTTTCGGGATGCCGCGGCTCATTAAATAATACAGCTGCGTTGGGTCAACGCGTCCAACCGAAGCCGCATGGCCAGCGGTAACATCATCTTCATCAATTAAAAGAATTGGGTTGGCATCGCCGCGCGCTTTTTCGCTTAACATCAGCACGCGAGATTCCTGCTCAGCGTTCGATTTCGACGCCCCATGCTCAATTTTTCCAATTCCGTTAAAAATGGATGTAGCACTGTCTTTTACTACCCCGTGCTTCAATATATATCCTTCTGTATGTTTTCCATAATGGATGACGCTTGTTGTAAAGTTTTGCGTTTGTTCGCCGCGTCCTACCACAACAGTCTTCGTATCGCCATACGAACCGTCGCCGATTAAGCGGGTAATATTTTCAGAAACCGTATCTCCATCATTCATTAATCCAAGCGCCCATTCGATTCGGCCATGACGCCCTGTCACACCACGGCGATTCACGTATGTGGTAATGCCTTTTGCCAAGTGGTCGACCGCAGCGAAAAAGACTTGCGCATTGTCGTTCGCAAACACTTCAGCAACAATATTAACGACCGCATTAGCATTTTCACGAATCGAAATGTAGTTTTCTACATACGCCACTTTACTATTATCGTCAGCAACAACAATAACGTGGTTGAAAAGAGCCGTGTCTTCGCCTTCCTGAATGTAAACCGCTTGAAGCGGTGTTTCCACCTCTACGTTTTTCGGCACGTATACAAATACACCGCCATTAAGAAGCGCTGCATGAAGCGCAGTCAGACGATGCTCATCGACTTTAACTCCGTCTTTCATTAAATATTTTTGCACGAGCTCTCCGTGTTCACGCACAGCTGTTAAAATATCGGTAAAAATAACTCCTTTTTGCTTCAAATCATCCGATAATGAAAGATAAGCTGGCGTATGATCGCGTTGAACGTATAGATTTTTTGCCTCTTCGTTCAAGTCAATCAGAGCTTTTACCGCTTCCGGAAGCTCTTCTAATGAAGAGAACGCCGCACTTTGGACAATATGGTTCTTAAATTCTGTAAAGTTCCATTTATCAATTTTTGTTTTATCTGGCTTTGGCAATGGCAACTCTTCTGCTTTGGCAAGAGCTTGTAAGCGAAGATCTAAAAGCCAGCTCGGTTCACCGCGCCCTTCAGAAAAAGTGCGCACATACTGTTGGTCGAATGGTAATTTTGTTTCGATTGCCATAAATAGTCCTCCTAACGCTTACACTTCTTGCTCAACCGTTTCATCTTCAATGCCGAGTTCTTTTTTAATCCAATCATAACCTTCAGCTTCTAAACGTTGTGCTAATTCTGGACCGCCGGATTTCACAATGCGTCCTTGCATCATGACATGCACATAATCCGGTGTGATGTAGTTTAGCAATCGCTGATAGTGCGTAATGATTAAACAGCCGAAATCGCTGCCGCGCATTTCGTTAACGCCTTTTGATACAACTTTTAATGCGTCGATGTCAAGGCCTGAGTCGATTTCATCTAAAATTGCAATTTTTGGCTCAAGCATCATAAGTTGAAGAATCTCATTGCGCTTTTTCTCACCGCCAGAAAATCCTTCATTTAAATAACGATGCGCCATATCTGGATTCATTTCAAGAAACTCCATTTTTTCATCGAGCTTGCGGATAAATTTCATTAATGAAATTTCGTTGCCTTCGCCAAGACGAGAGTTAATTGCTGCACGGAGGAAGTCCGCATTCGTCACGCCGCTAATTTCGCTCGGATATTGCATCGCTAAAAAGAGACCAGCACGCGCGCGCTCATCGACTTCCATTTCTAACACGTCTTGTCCGTCTAGCGTGATGCTTCCCTTTGTTACTTCATACTTCGGATGACCCATGATCGCCGAAGACAGCGTCGATTTACCCGTTCCATTCGGTCCCATAATCGCGTGAATCTCGCCGCCTTTAACTTCAAGATTCACCCCTTTTAAAATTTCTTTTCCTTCTACAGATACGTGAAGATCTTTAATCGTCAACACTGCCATGACAAATACCTCCAATTTTAAGAAAAAAATTTGTGTATCTTATCGCCTAATGCATTCTCATTTTATTCTCATTACAATCTTATAACAAATGAAATGTATTATCAACCGTTTCCGCTTATATACTTTTTCATCCGAAAAGCTTCCTATTTTATTATATGTAATCGAAAAAAGACCCCAATATTGGAGTCTTCGTTAATGCTTTGTTGCCAGCTCATTGATGCATTCTTGAACGAGCGTTACCGTTTGACTCATCGCTGCACCACCCGCGAACGCCGCCGCCACGCTGCAAGCTTCTAAAATTTCCTGCTCCGTTGCTCCTTGATCAAGACATCCTTTCGTATGATAAATCGTGCAGTATTCATCTTGTGTCGCCAAGCTAATGCCGAGCGCAATTAGCTGCTTTTCTTTTTTCGATAGCACTCCTTCTTCGAAGCATGCTTCCGTAAAGGCATTAAACCGACTTGCCACTTCCGGCAATTTTTGTGTAAACGTCCCTAATCCTTCTTTATAGTGGCGCAATGCTGCCTCCGTTGAAGAATACGTTTGTTGATTCATCATTACATCCCCTTTCATAGTATAAATCAGTGCTCACTTTGCCCAAACGCTGCCGAAATGTAAACTGAGCACGCTCAGAACACTTTTCATGTATAGTGTTGTTTTTTCTTTTCGTGTTATTCATAGGCAAATTGGAAATAACCGTCACTATGAAAAAACGGAAGCAACACTGCTTCCGCTCTTTCATTATTATTGCACCGCTGGAATGACGGCACCTTTATATTTTTCTTTAATAAAATCTTGGATTTCTTTTGATTGCAGTACTTGTACGAGCGTTTTAATTTCTTTACGATTTTCGTCGCCTTTACGCACTGCAATAATGTTCACATACGGGTTATTTTTCGGCGATTCAACAGCGATCGGATCTTTAGCTGGATCCAACCCTGCATCAAGCGCATAGTTGGCATTAATTAATACTGCATCGCCTTCATTGTTTTTATATACTTGCGGCAAGAGACCCGCGTCGACATCTGCTTTAAACTTTAATTTTTTCGGATTTTCAACAATGTCTTTAACAGTTGCCTTCGTTTTATCGATACCGTCTTTCAGCTTGATTAGCCCTTTTTCTTGTAACATTGATAAAGCGCGGCCATGGTCGGCAACAGAATTACTCATAATGATTGTGGCGCCTTCTGGCAGTTCATCAAGACTTTTATACTTTTTGGAATACAAACCGATTGGCTCAATATGAATACCGCCTGCGTTGACAAAGTCATAGCCATATTCCTTTTTTTGCGCTTCTAAGTATGGAATGTGTTGGAAATAGTTTGCATCAATTTCTTTATCCGCCAATGCTTTATTCGGTAAAACATAATCTTGGAATGTTACAATTTTTAAGTTAATTCCTTTTTGCTTTAGGATCGGCTTCGCTTTCTCTAAAATTTCCGCATGTGGAACATTCGATGCCCCAACAACTAGCGTTCCTTCTTTTTGTTTCTCCTCGGCGCTATTTTTGCCGCAAGCAGCGAGCGCCAATACTAACACAACTGCTAACAATGCACCCCACCATTTTTTCATGCTGTTTTTCCTCCTTATTATTTATCTTTTATCTATTTTGGAAGTGACAAAGTCACCGATAAACTGAATGATAAATACAATTACTAAAATAAGCACAGTGGCTACAAGCGTTACATCGTTGTGATTGCGCTGAAATCCTTCTAAATAAGCAAGATTCCCAAGACCGCCGGCACCGACGACCCCTGCCATCGCTGTATAGCCGACAAGCGCAATCGCAGTGACCGTAATACCCGAAACAAGGGCAGGCAGCGACTCTGGAACGAGCACTTTCCAAATAATCGTAGTCGTTGTGGCTCCCATTGCTTTCGCTGCCTCAATGACACCTTTATCAATCTCTCGCAAGGCGATCTCGACCATGCGCGCATAAAATGGCGCAGCACCGATGATCAATGCAGGCAAGGCGGCATTCGCGCCGAGAATCGTGCCGACGATTGCCTTCGTAAATGGAATTAACAAAATAATTAAAATGATAAACGGAATGGAACGAAAAATATTGACAAATGCTGAAATCACAGCATTAGCAAGTTTATTTTCCCAAACATTCCCTTTCGATGTTAGAAATAAAAGCAATCCGAGAATCAGCCCTAGCACGAAGGTAACTGCTACCGCAACGCCTGTCATGTACAGTGTTTCCGATGTCGCCGCCCACATTGTTTCCCATTGCACATTAGGAAATAAGTGACTCATGCGTCATCACCTCCACCACTACTTGCTGTTGACGAACATAGTCAATCGCCTTTGCTACTTCTTCATGCGACCCGTCTATATGAACAAACAACACTCCGTATGAGCCTTGGTGCGTTTGTGAAATCTTCCCTTGTAAAATATTAATCTTGACATCAAAGTTTCGAATGAGTTCAGCAATGAGCGGTCGCTCGGTCACCGAGCCAGCAAAAGCAAATTGCACGACTTTTCCGGTAGGATATTGGTCTAACAAATGGGCGATTGTCTCTTTCGTTTCCTCAGGTTCTGTAATTTGCTGGACAAACCGCTTTGTAATCATCTGCTGCGGTCTTTGAAACACGTGCAATACTTCGCCTTCCTCCACAACTTTTCCGTTTTCCATCACCGCCACGCGATCGCAAATTTTGCGGATGACGTGCATTTCGTGAGTAATCAGCACGATCGTTAAGCCTAAACGTTTATTAATATCGACTAACAGCTCTAAAATCGAATCGGTCGTTTGCGGGTCTAAAGCAGACGTCGCTTCGTCGCACAGAAGCACTTTTGGGTTGTTCGCTAACGCCCGAGCGATGCCGACACGCTGCTTTTGGCCGCCGCTAAGCTGAGAAGGATAAGCATTTTCCCTTCCTTGAAGACCGACAAGTTGAATTAGCTCATCCGCCCGCTTCAAGCGTTCTTTTTTCGGAACGCCTGCGATTTCCAGCGGAAACGCAATATTTTCGCGCACTGTCCGCGACCAAAGTAAATTGAAATGTTGAAAAATCATCCCGATCTCTTGGCGCGCCTGCCGCAGCTCTTTTCCGCTAATTTTCCCTATATCTTTGCCAGCGACTAATACTTGCCCGCTCGTCGGTTTCTCCAACCCATTCAACAGGCGAATGAGCGAGCTTTTTCCCGCGCCGCTATAGCCGATAATTCCGAAAATCTCCCCTTCTCGAATATGCAAACTAACATCGTTGACAGCTGTCACATTCCCGCGGCCCGTCGGATATACTTTTGTTACATGTTCCAATGTAATCAACGGTTTCACACCTTCCTCTTGCAACAAATACAAATAAAAAACCTTTCTGTCCAAGAGAACAGAAAGGTTATTTACATATCCATTTCTGTCTCTTATCTCTCAAAGCGAATGCTTTGTGTGAATTGGCACCATTTCAGCTTACGCTGACGGTTGCCGGGCTTCATTGGGCACATCCCTCCACCTCTCTTGATAAGAGCGCACGAAACGCTTTATTCAGTTAACGTTTTAATATATACAAGGATTCTTTTAAACTACGAATGTGATTGTATCATCATCACGAAGAAGGTGTCAATGAAAAAATGAAAAGTTTCCCGATCCATATTCATCCAATTAATTATAACTGCGACAACGAAGCATTCGAACGGATCCCTGTTGCCGCTGCAATCGCCTGTTCAAGATCGTCAATTAGATCTTCGACATTTTCAATGCCGACAGATAAACGAATCATATCTTCGGTCACGCCGGACGCTTTTAAATCTTCCGGTGCGAGCTGTTGATGCGTCGTGCTCGCAGGATGGATAATCAAACTTTTCGCGTCGCCGACGTTAGCCACATGCGACCAGAGCTTGACGTTGTTAATGATCGCCGCCCCTGCATCGCGGCCACCTTTAATGCCAAACACGACGACTGCCCCCGCCCCTTTTGGCATGTACTTTTTCGCCAGTTCTTTCGCTGGATGGTCTTTATGTTCTGGATATAATACCCAGTCCACTGCCGGATGCCGATCTAGATAGTCGACAATCGTCCTTGTATTGGCAATATGCTCTTTCATGCGCACATGCAACGTTTCCAGCCCCAAGTTAAACTGAAACGCATTAAATGGACTCATTGCCGGACCTAAGTCGCGCAACAATTGGACGCGTGCTTTCACAATATAGGCAGCCGCTCCCAACGCTTCGGCGTAGACGAGGTTGTGGTAGCTTGGGTCAGGAGTTGTGAATGTCGGAAACTTCGGAGAGTTCCAATCAAACTTTCCGCCGTCAACGATAATACCACCGAGCGTTGTACCGTTGCCAAGCAGCCATTTCGTCGCCGAATGGACAACAATATCGGCTCCGTGCTCAATTGGACGGCATAAATACGGTGTGGCAAACGTGTTATCGACAATAAGCGGAATTCCTGCCTCATGAGCGATATTGGCCACCGCCTCGATATCTAAAACGTGCAAGCTTGGATTGCCGATCGTTTCAGCAAAAATCGCTTTTGTTTTCGGCGTGATGGCGGCGCGGAAATGGTCAGGATCAGATGGGTCGACAAAATGTGTCCGAATGCCATACTTCGGCAGCGTCGTCGCCAGCAAATTGTATGTACCTCCATACAACGTAGAAGCAGCAACAATTTCATCTCCGGCGTGGGCAATATTTAAGATTGCGAGTGTAATCGCCGCCATGCCGCTCGCTACCGCCAAACTGCCAATTCCCCCTTCTAACTGCGCTACCCTTTCCTCAAACACAGTAGCTGTCGGATTATGAATGCGCGTATAAATGTACCCCTCTTCTTTCAGCGCAAACAAATTTGCCGCGTGGTCCGTGCTGTCAAATTTATAGGCGTTCGATTGGTAAATTGGGACCGCTCTCGCTCCTGTCACCGGATCTGGCTGCAATCCTCCATGCACCGCAATTGTTTCCAGACGATATGATTTTTCGTTCATGCCATTCCTCTCCTTTTTTCAATATCAAATGAAAACCCCCTCTTCATAAGAAGAGGGGGAGCCATTCCTAGAACTCTTCTTATCTTTCAGAGTTATTCACTCTGCTGGAATTAGCACCGTGTTTGAACCGGTTGCCGGGCTTCATCGGGCCAGTCCCTCCGCCTCTCTTGATAAGAATATTAATTATTATTATACTTTTCTGAAAAATAAAACTAATATTTATGGATGTCAATGCATTCTTTCATTCTAAGAGGCATAACGATAAGGTTTAGCTAAATGAAGAAGCGATTCTAATAAAAGCATATGTCGGAAACTCCCAGATACAAACAATTCGCTCAAACGGAGCTGCTGCTGTAATTTGAGTTCTCCATGAAAAAGACTGACAAGCGCTTCTTTCGATCCACGAACCGTTAATAACCGACGTTCGTCTGCTTCTTGTTTGCGTTGCACCCCATTTTTTGAGACAGCAACTAACATCATCTCTCCATCGCACTCGAATCGAATATAAAGCGCTTCCTCTGGCAAAATCGGCAATAAATGCTGCAATGTTTGCACACGTTCCATAAATTTTTTCACTAATTCATGAATACTCATCGTTTCCCCGCCTCTCCATTATCCTTTTCCCTCATTTATTTCCATAAAAAAGCATTCAAATCCTTTATGAACTTCTCGACAAATCACAAAGGGAAGATACAATATTCCTCACATTTCCCGAGAAATATGTCAAAAAACGTCTATTTATGCAAAAACATCGCCGATGTCGGCGATGTCTTTACACGTTTTTGATTACTTCATACAAATGAGGAACAGAATGAAACGCATATAGCTTTTGAATCATCGTTCCATTGCGAAATAACATGAAGCAAGGAACGCTTTCAATTTTCCATTCCACAGCGCGTTCCGGCATATAGTTAATGTCCGTTTGGCAAAATGAAACGTGCGGACATAGCTGTTCGACGATCTCGATCATGCGCTTCGCCAATTGACATGTGCCGCACATCGGGGTGTATACATAGAGCCCTACCATATCATGCTGCTGAATGGCTTTATCCAACTGTTGCAACGTTACTTCCGTCATCGCATTGCTCACACCTTTACCAATCTTCCGCATGCACGTCAATATTGGCGCTCAGTAGCACCGTCGCGATATGCTGTTTAGGCGCCGCCGCTACTTCGCGATACATGCGGTCAATATACAGATGGGCCGCTTGGGGAAATTCCCGGCGCAGCTGCCTGCGCAATCGCTCTCCAGCCTCATCAGCATCGACGAGTATAAACACCTCTTTATTATATAATTGATCGCTCCATTCGTCTAATTTCGCACGGCTAATCGTGCCGTTTGTACAAATAATTTCAACGGGCTCGCGAATCAAGCTTTCGATCTTTTTCTTATCCGATCGTCCCTCAACAATAATCACTTTTTCTATTTCCATCCTCATCACCTAAAGAAAAGACGTTACGTATATTTTATTCCATAGACGCCTCGTTTTCTCCTTGTCCGACGCAAAAAATAGAAAAAACAGCGGCAATCCGCCACTGTTGTCAGCACCAGCCAGATTCACTGTCGCAATCGACATATTTTTGATCAGGATTCGTCGTGATTGTTACTTGTTTATAAACTTTGTCTTGTTGCTGTTCATAACCTTCTTTTAGCTCAAATGTACTTCCGTTTGGCGGAAGCACAATCCTTCCAATCTGTTCATTATCCGCAAAAAGTTCAATAGCACCGTTTTTTAATTTACCAACTATCCGGTCCGTTATATCCAGCTTTTGATTTTGCAACACCATAAAAGCCACCCTTTCATCTTTGATTTACGCAATAGGGTGCCCTATTTCGAGGTACAATAGTCATAACAAATAAATAAGCAATGGCTATTGCCATTGCTTATTTATTTTATTCTTGGTTAATCATTTCTTCATATTGCTCTGCTGTTAATAAGTTGTCGATTTCGCTTGGATCAGAAAGTTCGACAACAATCATCCATGCCTTCTCGTATGGAGATTCGTTCACAAATTCTGGATTGTCATTTAACGCTTCATTGACTTCTACTACTTTTCCGCTTACAGGTGCGTATAGCTCAGAAACCGTTTTCACTGATTCGACGCTACCGAATGGCTCATTCGCTGTCACTTCTGCTCCTACTTCTGGCAGTTCGACGAAAACGATGTCTCCTAATTCGGATTGGGCAAAATCAGTAATTCCGATGCGAACTTTTCCATCCTCTAGGCGTACCCATTCATGCTCTTCAGAATAACGTAATTCTTTTGGTGTGTTCATTTCAAGTCCCTCCAACTACAAATGTATTCTTTTTTATAATAACTGATTTTTTCGAAAAACTCGACTGCCTTACCTATGGTTGTCCAAAAAATTTTTCATACGACTGCTCATTGAAACCGACAATGACCCTTGTTCCATCTGTTAAAACTGGCCGTTTAATTAACATGCCGTCCGATGCTAAAAGATCAAGCAATTCATCATCAGAAGCCTCATTGACACGATCTTTCAAACCAAGCTCCCGATATTTCATTCCGCTTGTGTTGAAAAACTTTTTTAATGGAAGCCCGCTTTTTTGATATAGCTCCTTTATTTCCTCTCTTGTCGGCGGGCGCTCAACAATATGTACGTCGTTTACAGCAATATGGCGATCCTCTAGCCACTTTTTCGCTTTTCGGCATGTCCCACATTTTGGATACCAATAAAAAGTTAGACTCATCGTTCATCATCCTTTGCAAACAAAGTACCAGACGTTCAACCGTCTGGTACTTCCATTATTACACAATATAACGCTCTGCTTCAATGAGGGCAGCAGCTGCTTCGCGTTTTTTTGCAATCACATTGATTGGCGTATGACGAGTGAGTTTGCGCAACGCCGACAACATCATGCGCAACATATCGCCTTGCTCGACAGCAACAATAGTTTCTTTCGCGTGTGCTTCAATTTCATTGAACGCCTCTTGGCAGAAGATTTGCGTATATAGAATTTTTTGCTTGTTTTTCTCGATTCCTGACTTTTGAATAGCTTTTTCTGTGCGAAGAAGCGCTGATTCCATCGCATAAATGTTGCTGACGATATCCGCGATATTCACTAAAATTTCTTGCTCTTTCTCAAGCTGCGGACCGAATTTTTGCACCGCCAAACCAGCTGCGAGCAGTGCAATTTTCTTTGCATTGCGCACTAAATATTTCTCCTGTTCAAGCACACCATCTCCCACTTCTTCCGGCATGAGCATCATAAGCTCTTCTTGGAGCTGCTGTGCTTTTTGCAACAGTGGAAGTTCGCCTTTCATCGCTTTGCGCAAATACGTCCCCGGTACTAACAAGCGGTTGATTTCGTTTGTCCCCTCGAAAATGCGGTTAATGCGAGAGTCACGATACGCACGCTCAATTTCATACTCTTGCATAAAGCCGTAACCACCGTGAATTTGTACGCCTTCATCAACGATATAATCGAGCGTTTCTGTCGCAAAAAATTTATTGAGGGAGCATTCAATCGCATATTCGGCAATCGATTTGGCGATTTCTTTTCCGTCTTTCGCTTGCTCCGCATCAAGCTGGCTCATCCGCTCTTCAAACAAGCCGACCGTACGGTAGACAGAGCTTTCCGTCGCATATAGCTTTGCTGCCATCGTGGCAAGCTTTTCTTGAGTTAATGAAAATTTTGAGATTGGCGTTTTGAACTGCTGACGTTGGTTCGCGTATTGAATGGTCACTTCTAACGCACGCTTCGCACCGCCAACTGCACCGACGCCTAATTTATAGCGGCCAATATTCAAAATGTTAAAGGCAATGACATGCCCTTTGCCGACTTCACCTAACAAGTTTTCTTTCGGCACGAGCGCATCTTGCAAAATCAATGTACGGGTCGAAGAACTTTTAATCCCCATTTTCTTTTCTTCTGCACCTGTAGAGACGCCCGGAAAATCGCGCTCGACAATAAACGCGGAGAAATGTTGACCGTCGACTTTGGCATAGACGACAAACACATCGGCAAAGCCAGCATTAGTAATCCACTGCTTTTCGCCGTTTAGTATATAATGCGTACCTTCGGCATTAAGTTTCGCCGTTGTTTTGGCGCCTAACGCGTCTGACCCCGATCCCGGCTCCGTTAGTGCATAAGCTGCAATTTTTTCTCCTGTTGCCAATGCCGGCAAATATTTTTGTTTTTGTTCTTCCGTACCAAACAGCACAATTGGGAGCGAACCGATCCCGACATGAGCGCCGTGGGAAATCGAAAAACCACCAGCGCGTGCCATTTTCTCGGCGATTAATGCCGAGCTGATTTTATCAAGAGAGAGACCACCATACTCCTCCGGAACATCTGCCCCTAGCAACCCAAGCTCGCCCGCTTGCTTTAATAGCTTCACAGAACGGTCAAATTCATGATTTTCCAAATGCTCCAGCTGCGGCAACACTTCATTGACTACGAATTCCTCCGTCGTTTTTGCGATCATTTTATGCTCGTCTGTAAAATCTTCCGGCGTAAACACACGCTCGCAAGATACATCCTCAATCAAAAAACTTCCGCCTTTAATCACGTTTTCCATTGCTTTTGCCATCTTATTTCCTCCCCCTTATATTTCAGCGGGCAAGACGTCTCCGCTGCCCGTTTTTCATCAAAGTAATTCAAACACGCCGGCTGCGCCCATGCCGCCGCCGATGCACATCGTCACCACGCCGAATTGCACGTTGCGGCGGCGCATTTCATGAAGCAAGGATAATGTCAATCGCGCCCCCGTGCAACCGAGCGGATGGCCAAGCGCGATTGCACCGCCGTTGACGTTCACCTTTTCTTCGTCCAGGCCAAGTTCACGAATGACTTGAATCGATTGAGACGCAAACGCCTCGTTCAGTTCGAACAGGCCGATGTCGGAAATTTCAAGTCCCGCTAGCTTCAATGCCTTAGGAACAGCGGCTACCGGACCAATTCCCATTACTTCCGGCGGGACGCCAGCGACAGCGAACGAACGAATTTTTCCGAGCGGCTTTAAGCCTAGTGACTCCGCTTTTTCGCGTTCCATTACCATCACGGCAGCCGCTCCGTCGCTCGTTTGTGATGCGTTTCCAGCCGTGACTGTTCCATTGACAGCGAATGCTGGGCGCAGCTTCGCAAGCGTCTCCATGTTCGTATTCGGACGAACGCCCTCGTCTTCCGAGAACATAACCGTTTTTTCCACGACTTTATTGTTCTCGATTTTTCGAATCGTCACTTCCACCGGAACAATTTCTTCAACAAATTTTCCCTCGTGAATGGCTTTCGCCGCCCGCTGATGGCTGCGCACCGCAAAAGCATCTTGATCTTCGCGGCTCACTCCGTACTTCGCTGCCACTTGCTCCGCCGTATGCCCCATTGACATGTAATATTCCGGGGCGCTTTCTGCTATTTTCACATTTGGACGGACAACATGCCCCATCATCGGAACAAGGCTCATCGACTCAACGCCTCCAGCAACAATCGTATCGGAGTGTCCAAGCATAATACGCTCTGCCGCATAGGCAATTGCCTGCAGCCCCGATGAACAGTAACGATTGATAGTAATGGCTGGAACAGTGTACGGTAAGCCAGCCAATGCTCCAATGTTGCGCGCGATATTCAATCCCTGTTCCGCTTCCGGCATCGCGCAGCCGATAATCAAGTCATCAATATTTCCTTGATAGTTTCCCGCCCTCTTTAACGTCTCTTTCACAACAAGCGCCCCTAAATCGTCCGGACGCACTTGGGCAAGTGTGCCCTTTTTCGCCTTTCCGACAGGCGTGCGCGCTCCCGCTACAATGACCGCTTCTCTCACAATTTTCACCCCTGTTTCATATTTGCGCTTAGTTGCGCAACGGTTTCCCTTTCACAAGCATATGCTGCATTCTTGCTTGCGATTTCGGCTCTCCTACTAAACTTAAAAACGCTTCTCTCTCTAAATCTAACAAATATTGTTCATCGACTTCCGTTCCAAATGGCACTTTTCCGCCGGCAATCACATAGGCGAGTTTTTTCGCAATCGTTAAGTCATGGTCCGTGATATAGCCGGAAAGGTGCATCGACTGTGCTGCTAATAATAAAGTCGCGTAACCCGTTTCACCGACAACCGGAATTTTTTTGCGAACCGGCGGTTGATACCCGCTGTCATAAAGCGAAATAACTGCTTGTTTCGCATCATAAAGCAAATGGTCACCGTTCATCGTGATTCCGTCTTTTTCGTTTAAAAAGTTCATCTCTTTCGCTTCGATGGCTGATGTCGATACTTTCGCCATTGCGATCGTTTCAAACACTTTGTTCGCCACTTTCTGCAAATCAAATTCAACACCGTTTGGCATGCTGCTCAAATGCTTGATGTAGAGCTCTTTGTTGCCGCCTCCGCCCGGAATTAAACCGACGCCGACTTCGACAAGCCCCATGTACGTCTCCCCAGCCGCTTGAATGCGCGCTGTCGGCAAGCAAATTTCCGTTCCGCCGCCGAGCGTCATCGCAAACGGCGCGGCTACGACCGGTTTCGGGCTGTACTTGATATTCATCATCGCTTGCTGGAACTGACGGACGACAAGATCGATCTCAAAATAATTATCATCTTGCGCCTCCATAAGAATCATCGCAAGATTGGCGCCGACGCAGAAGTTTTTGCCTTGGTTGCCGATCACAAGCCCTTTGTAATTGCGGTCGACCTCCTCTAGTGCATAGTTGATCATTTGTACAATGTCAAGGCCGATCGCGTTGTTCGGCGAATGAAACTCTAAAAGCGCCACATCATCCCCTACATCAATGAGGCTTGCACCGCTGTTTTTCTTAATGACGCCTTTTTCTTCTTTTAAGCGCTTAATATGGATTACTTTCGCATTTTCCTCAATTGCTTTGTATTCGCCTTTATCGTAAAAAAGAACGTTTCCATTTTCGCTTTTATAGAAAGTGGTATGGCCGCGATCCAGCATGTCGGTCACCCATGCAGGAACTTTTCGACCTTCCGTCTGCATTTTCCGGACCGATGCTTCCACTCCGATCGCATCCCACGTTTCAAACGGGCCCATTTCCCAGCCGAAGCCCCACTTCATTGCCCGATCGATCGCTACAATATCGTCCGCGATTTCTCCGAGCAATTGTGCCGAGTAAATAAGCACAGGGCTTAAAATATTCCAGAGAAGCGCTCCTGCGCGATCGTCTGCGTATACAAGCGCTTTCAGCTTATTGCCGAGTCCTTTCGCCTGCTTGCTCATTTCGACTGCCGGCGTTTTTAGCTTTTTACTAGGCTCATATTCAAGCGTTTCGTAGTTCAATTCTAAAATGTCTTTCCCTTTTTTAAGGAAGAAACCTTGTCCTGATTTGCTGCCAAGCCACCCTTTTTCAAGCATCGCTTTCATAAAATCAGGGACGCGAAAGGCTTCCTTTTCCTCGCCCTCCACTTTTTCAAATACGTTGTTCGCTACATGAACAAACGTGTCTAAACCTACCACATCCAACGTGCGGAAAGTAGCGCTCTTCGGCCGTCCGATCAATGGGCCGGTAATCGAATCAACTTCACCGATGCTGTAACCCCCTTTCATCATTTCGCGCACTGTCACTAACAATCCGTACGTTCCGATGCGGTTGGCGATAAAGTTTGGCGTATCTTTCGCCATGACAACACCCTTGCCAAGAACATCTTCGCCGAACTTCTTCATAAAAGAAACAACGTTAGGGTCCGTATCTTTTGTTGGAATGATTTCGAGCAGCTTTAAATAACGCGGTGGGTTGAAAAAGTGTGTGCCTAAAAAATGCTTTTTGAAGTCTTCCGAACGGCCTTCTGCCATCGCCTCAATGGAAATTCCTGACGTGTTTGAACTTACGATGCTCCCTTGTTTTCTCACTTCATCGATTTTTTGAAACACTTGCTTTTTCACAGCCAAATTTTCAACGACAACTTCGATAATCCAATCCGCTTCCGCTAGCCGGTGGAAATCGTCTGCAAAATTCCCCGTTTCGATGAGCGCTAGCTTCTCTTTGGACATCAGCGGTGCTGGCTTTTGTTTTAGCAGCTTTTGGAGAGCTTGATTAACAAAACGATTACGAACTTCTTTATGTTCGAGAGTAAGCCCCTTTGCTTCCTCTTCTTTTGTCAGTTCCTGCGGTACGATATCAAGCAACAGCGTTGGAATGCCGACATTTGCCAAATGTGCCGCAATACCAGAGCCCATCACTCCTGAACCAAGTACAGCGGCTCTTTTAATCCGTTTGACCATCGCAACTTCCTCCTCGCCCCTATTGAATGAATAATCATTCATTTTTTGTCGAAAAAAATTTTTCCATCAAGTTCTTATATCTTAAATATAAAGTATCTTTTAAATTTTCGCAATATATAAACTTAACAAATTTTGTCTAGAGTATGGACCATTTTTTCGGTGACGCTAAATAGCGGAGGTGACAACCGTGGCGAAAATGAAAAAAAATCCATCTAAAAATGCCGTTAGTGCCGCAAGCGTCAAAGGAAACGCGGGTCCGACAGTTGAAATGGACGGAAGCGGAAAGCAAACAAGCCAAAACCAACAATATAAAAAGTCAAATATGCAAGGAGAATAAAAAAGCAAAGGCGGCGAGCTCAGCCGCGCACGTCAAATGTTCTCCGCACGCAAGAAGTGCCCTGCACTTCGAGGGCGGAGGTCATTTGGCGCAAAGCGGCTAGACGCCGAAGCTAGATTCCGCCAAAAAGCGAAGGCGACGCGTACAGCCGCGTATGCCAAATGTTCTTCGCCTGGAGGGATGAGAAACATCCCGAAGGCGAAGGTTATTTGGCCAG
>NZ_JHVN01000017.1 GCF_000620165.1 Anoxybacillus tepidamans PS2 | reverse complement strand
CGAATGCTTTTTCCGGCAGGCGAAAGACCAACTGAAGCTGGATGGATACCGCGTTCGCCACGTTCGGGCGGTGAAACGGTATTGGGCGGTGGTGCTCTTGGCCTCTGTTTACAGCATCGCCGAATCCCGACAAAACCTCTCCGCCGGGCTGGAGCTTCTTCGGTCGCGGAAAGACCACAGCGTCGTCGAGTTCATTTATGACGCTGCGAAGCAAGATATTCCCATTGATGTGATCAAAAAACAGCTCCGTATCGCGTAAGGGGGACCCTGTTTGTCTCTCTAACTATGGAAATTATTGTAATAAAAAATGCTCATCTACAGTTAGTGATTTATTTTTTGTAGAAGAGGCAGCAACTGTTTCGGAAACTTATGAAATTGCTAATTATTTGTATGACTTTGATGACAGTATGAATATAAAAGACGTTTTTAAGTTTGTTAATACAGGAACGATAGATAAATTCATTCCTCTTTGGAATATCCAAGAAATGACATATGTAAAAGAAAAATATATAAGACCTGTCATCAATAAAAATGATCTGAGAGCAAACTTTAAAAGAAGATATGAACAGGCAATCTCCAAAAAAATAATCATTACAGGTATTAGATATTTTGAGGCTATACTTGACAGATTTGGTGAATATCTTGCGGCAAAATCAACAGTTATATTGAGAAATAAGTTTTCAACTGATCACTTAGAGTATGTTTTGCCGATATTAAATTCAAATTTAGTTTTTTTCTATTTAAAAGAATGTTATAGCAGCTTAGCAATGGATGGTGGGATAAATTTCTCGCCAGCAAATGTATCTGAAATTCCAATTCCTAAATTAACAGATTCCGAAAAACTAAAACTAATAGATATATCAAATAAATTAATGGAATTGAATGAACAATTTTACCGAGAGAAGTTAAATACTTTAAGTGAATTTGCAGATAAGTTCAATTTGAAAGTTAATTCGAAAAAAATAACAAATTTTTATGATTATGATACTGAGGTCATTAGTAAAGAAATTAAGAAACAAAGAGACGTAGTTAGAGTTGAAGAGCTTGAAAATTATATTTCTAGCCAAAAGAAAAAACTAAATAATATTCAGAACAAAATTAGTGATTTATTTAATGAAATGGATCAATTTATATATAAACTCTATGGTTTAGGTAAGGAAGAAGTAGAGCTCTTAGAGGAATTTAAAAATAATAGGCGGTGAAATAATAATGTCAGAAATTAAATACGAAATTATAGAAACGATTGCTGTCTTGTCAGAATCATCAAAAGGATGGAAAAAAGAATTAAACTTGATTAGTTGGAACAGTCGCGAACCAAAATATGACCTTCGTGACTGGTCACCAAATCGTGACAAAATGGGGAAAGGTGTTACATTAACGAAGGAAGAATTGCTTCAGCTAAAGAAGTTATTAAATGAAATGGATGATCTTGATTAATTTTAAAAGCGTGTATTTTTGGTGTGGTGTCTGTCAAACTCAAAAGATTGCCGAAGTTTCATAGAAACAGAGAGTTGAATATGCACATAACCCTGTCAAGTAGACAATGAAAAAAAGAGTATATTAAGCTGCGGTCTTTTCTCGATATTCAATCGGGGAAAGACCGTTCAATTTTTCTTGAAAACGACTGTGGTTGTAAAAATGAATATATTCTTGAATAGCCTGATAAGCCTGTTCAATCGTTTTTGGGCGCACTAAATACAACTTCTCTGTCTCTAAATGTGAAAAGAAACTTTCGATACATGCATTATCATGACAATTTCCTCTTCGCGAATGGCTTCCTTGAATCTTGAGTTCTTTGAGCTGGTTCTCATATGATTTGGTCGTGTACTGAAATCCTTGATCGGAATGAAGAAGGGCATTCTGGCCCAATGGCTTCCCGTTCAGTTGTTTGAGTGTATGCAAGACCAACTCAAGATCATTTCTTTCAGATAACTCCCATGCGACAATTTCATTGTTATATAAATCTAAAACGGCAGATAAGTAAGCAAAGGGATCTCCAACACGCACATACGTAATATCCGTTACGAGCTTTTGGAGCGGATGCTCGGCATCAAACTCATGGTTTAGTACGTTAGGAAATCCTACAGAACCTCTTCGTCCGTAGAAAGGTCGTTTCTTCCGAATCACCGATTTTATACCTAGCCCCCTCATTAAACGTCGTACACGTTTATGATTTACAATGATCCCTTCTCTGGATAATGCCCTTGTCATTCGTTTATATCCGAAGTACGGATGAATCTTATGAATGGCGAGTAAATGTTCTTTCAACAGAAGATCTTCTTCCAGACGTAATGCTCTTTTGGATCTATTTTTGCGCCATTTGTAGTATCCCGCTCTGGAAACTTCGCCAATTTGAAGCAACCATGCCAGTGGGTGCTTTTTCCGTAGCTCCTCAATTATGAGAAACCTTTCTGCTTTTAAGATCACTCCTTCCTGTGTAGATTTGGATGGCGCTTTTTTAGGTATTCGACCTGTGCTTTCAAATACGCGTTTTCCTCTTCTAAACTTGAAAAATGTTTGCGAGTCCATACTCCTCGTTGATCTTCAAAAGACTCTCCATTTTGAAATTTCTTCACCCATTCTGCTATTTGCGCATCGCTCTTGATTCCAAAGTGTTCACGGAGTTGTCGATAAGACCAGCCCTCCTCTAATTTCAAACGAACGACTTCACGTTTCAGATCTTCTGAATATGAGTTAAAGGTTTGTCCTTTTTTCGCCATCAAAAATCCCCTACAGGTAGACTCCTAAGAACATCATATCAAATGTCCTCTTTTTTTACTGTCTACCTGTAGGGGATAATACCAGAGAGCTTCTGTTTTTTTGTTTGTGAAAAATAGTTTCCCAGTTTCATAAATTATTAGTTCTTAGACAATCTGATAACCACGTAATTTGAAGATGAGAAGGGGAGAGTGTTATGGTTCGCCCAAAGAAAATGCTGATTGCCCCAATGGACATTAAGACTTGGTATTATGACGAAATATCGGTGCCAACCGCCTATAAGCGGTTAAATGCGCTACAAAGGTTAGGGTACGATCGGTGTTGGCTGGTGGTGGAGAAAGTGGGATTTCAACAGTATGTGTTGCTGGAAGGGTATCGCGAATACTCGGCCTTTATCGCCTTGCAGCCGGATGTAGCCATTCCTTGTTTAGTTGTAGAGAATGAGCGCAAAAGCAGTGAACAAGAGCTCATTATTAAAATATTGCGAAAGGCCGTCCCGTTGGAAACAACGAGTTGGAATTTTAAAAACGCGCATGTGCGAGAGCTTATGAATAAATACGGCATGGAGATCAAAGAAATTGTCCGCTTAATCGGCCAAGATGCATCACAAGTCAAAAGCTGGACACACAATACGAGAATTCCTGTCCACATTCAACATTTGGCATATGAAAACAGAGCAACGAAAATGGTAGACAACATTTGCAAGTCTATCAATATTCACGAGGAATTGAAGCCTTATTTGTATGAAAGAGCGGTCAAGCCAAAAGGGCATCAAGACAGACTGAAACCCATTGATTTGGAGCTATTCGTCTCGTTTTGCAAGACCATTCCAATACCGCGCCCGCTGCTTCAAAACGCGGCAGATGCGGAACATTTGGTTGATAAAGTACTTCGTACAAGATGGATGATTCCAGATTTTTGGCAGCAATTGTTGCCTGAATGGTTTCCTCATTATTTTCCTCGTCACAGTTCCCCGCAAGATGCAGATTCACCAGAAAATTTCCTACATTGAACGCCGCTTCTTTTTTTAGTGACCATTGGACAAGGTGTTATAACATTTCGTGCATACTCTCGTCAAAATTTACATAGAAGAGACAGCATCCGACATTATTTTCGAGAATATTTTTATAAAATAATGATTGGATCGCAGTGTAGAGAAAGGAGATAGAAGCCATGAAAGAGTATACGGTGGATTTTTTCTTATCGAACGGCCAGGAGATTGGGCATCTTATGAAAGGCCGTTCCATGAACGACGTGAAAAAGCAGTTAACGGATGAATTCGCTTCGAACGAATCTCCTTTTTTGGACCTTGACGACATGATGATCGCCAAATCGCACGTCCAATATTTCATCATTCGCGAATGTGAAAGATAAGCGGTTCAATCGCGAACGTAAAGAGGATACACGCAGCGCATTGGATATCCACTTCTAAAAACTCCTGCATGTAACGGTGTGGGAGTTTTTTCAACGACCCATCTTCTGCTGTGAAACTAGCGGATAAAGCAGCCAACGCAACAACTGAAAATAGCGACGATCAATGCAAAAGAGTGCGCCGCCCTCGTCCCGTCCATCTTACTACCGGAAACGTCGCATAACAGAGGGCAGCAATCGCTTCATTGAATAGCCACTAGGCATAATCTCCTTTGAATATATTCGCGCAGTTTTTCCGTAAAAACCACTTCACCGTCCGCATCACGGGATGGAAATGAAACAAGAGCCTGAAAACGCCCGAAGCGAGCGGAAACAACAACAGCCATTCCCATTTGATCAGCCACGTGAAAACAACTGAAAGGACGCTCAACCATTGATTGACGCGCACTTACGGCTAAGGAATCAACGGAGCTGTTGTTGCTCTTTCAATTCCAACCTTTCTACGGAACGGTGCCAGGCACTGTTCTCAAGAAGATCGTTCAACATTTCAAAAAGTGAAATATTGCCGTTATCCGCGCGTTTATATCTAACTATTTCGACAAGCCGAAGTGGAGTACTAGAAAACGTATAAGTTGTAGCTTGATGAAGGATTTCTTTCAAAAAGGAGAACACGCATCGGAACGTTTTTTCTCGCTTCTCATAGCTTTTTTGTTCGCGATTTTCGCCGGAAAATGGATTTTTCGCCCTTTGCTTTTTTCGTCTTCTTGCGCTTTAATCGTGCTGTACGACTCTCCTGAAAATTCCTCGAAAGGATGGTCCTCATGAAATACCTCGACTTGAAAGTGGATTTTATGTTCAAGCAGCTGTTTGGCCAGCCGAGTCGAAAGGCGATTACGATCGCGTTTTTGAACGCGCTTTTGCATCGGAAAGAAGACGATCGAATCGTCGATGTTCAATTTAAAAACACAGAACTCGTGCAAGAAACGGAAGAAGGGAAGGCGGGACGATTAGACGTGCTCGTGCGCACGAACCGCGGCGAACGCATCAATGTAGAAATACAAGTCGTCAACCAATACGATATGCCCGAACGACTTTTGTACTACTGGGCGCGGCTGTTTTCGTCCTCTTTGTCGAAAGGAGAAAAATATTCTGCGCTTCCGCCGACGATTATGATTGCCATCCTCCACTACCCGCTCTTTCCACACGAAACGGATCGTTTCCATACCGTGTTTCACATCCGCGAAGATGAAGAGCAATTCCTCTGGAGCCCGCATCTTGAATTTCACGCTCTTGATTTGTCACAATTTATGGTAAAATGGAAGAAATACCGCCGCGAAATTAAACGAGCGCCGGAATGGCCGTGGCTGACGATGCTAGCGGCCGTAGACAGCCGAACAAAGGTGGTGGATGAAGAAATGCTGCGCGAATTGGAAGAGCTTGCGCGGAGAGAGCAAGAAATTTTGGAAGCGTTAGAAGAATGGCAAAATTTAAGCGTCGACCCCGAAAATCGCTACTCATACGAAATGCGGCTCAAATGGCTGCTCGACCAATTGACAAACATCCAAGGCGAGCGTGAGGCGATCGAAGAAGGATGGAAAAAAGGGCTTGAACAAGGAATGAAAGAAGGAATAAAAGAAGGAATAAAAGAAGGAATGAAAAACCTTGTTCACGCCATGTCAAAAAAAGGAATGACGGCGAAAGACATTGCGAATTGGACCGACCTTCCGGAAGAAGAAGTGCGTGATTTGTTGAAAGGAGAATAGATGCGACGAAGGGGAGCGAGGGAGCTCTCCTTGTTTTTTATTGCGTAAGCAGGATGAGAGGATTAGGTGGATTGTATAGTAAAAAGATCCAAACATCAAAAATCTGCTGCAAAATCTTGGCTCCATCTCATAAGTTCCCTCCCTTCTTCTTTTCCATCATTTGTGGCATACTATATGTAAGAGGAGGGGCACATGATGACGAAGGTTGAGGTAAAACCGAGTGTCTTGCAATGGGCGATGAAACGTGCGGATCGTTTGGATAAGCTGAAAGATCAGTTTCCTCACATCGATAAATGGATTAGTCAGGAGAGCCAACCGACGCTGAAGCAGCTCGAAAAGCTTGCGAAAGCGACTTCCATCCCTCTTGGTTATTTCTTTCTTCCGAATCCGCCCGAGGAGAAGTTGAGCATCCCTCATTATCGTACGGTGAGGGATGAGGGGGCCGTGCAACCGAGTCCAAATCTTTTGGAAACGGTTCAAACGATGGAGAGACGACAACAGTGGATGCGTGATTATTTAATTCAACATGGTCATCCACCTTTAAATTATGTAGGCCGTGCGAACTTATCAACGGATCCAAAACTCGTCGCCCAAACTATGAGGGAAACGTTAGGTTTAGAAAGTGATTGGGCATCGAAGCAACCGAATTGGCAGGAAGCTTTACGCAATCTTATTAAAAAAATCGAAGACATTGGAATTATTGTAGTGATTAACGGAGTAGTCGGCAATAATACGCATCGAAAATTGGATGTCGCTGAATTTCGGGGTTTCGTCCTTATTGATGACTATGCTCCTTTCATATTTGTGAATGGAAGAGATGGGAAAGCCGCGCAAATGTTTACATTGGCTCACGAACTTGCCCATGTTTGGTATGGGGCGAGCGCTGTGTTCGATTTAGCCAATCTTCAACCTGCTGATATTGAAATTGAAAGTGTGTGCAACCAAGCCGCGGCGGAGTTTCTTGCCCCTGAAGACGAAGTGCTTCATTTATGGAAGCGTGTCGGTACATCGGACGATCGTTTTAAACAAATTGCCCGCTATTTTAAAGTCAGTGAAATTGTGGCCGCCCGCAGAACGCTGGACTTAAACCTCATTACAAAAGAAGAGTTCTTTTCGTTTTATGAGGCGTATGTCAAACGGCTTCGACAAGAAGCGGAAGAAATGAAAACGGAAGGCGGGGGCAACTTTTACGCCACACAAAATATGCGTATTGGCCGCCGTTTTGCCGAAGCGGTGATACGAGCCGCAAAGGAAGGAACGATTCTTTACCGCGAAGCCTATCGATTAACGGGGCTATCTGGAAACACTTTCGATAAGTTTGCCGAATATGTCGATGCGGGGAGATCTGTATGAGCTCTAGCCATAAGTTTGTGATCGATACGAACGTTTTTATTGAAGCTTATAAAAGGTATTATTCTTTTGACATCGCTCCTTCCTTTTGGAACGCCTTGATTCAACATGCCGAAAACGGCCATATCATCAGTATTGACCGCGTGAAACAGGAAATGAATAGTTTTCATAAAGAGGACGAATTAAGCAAGTGGGCCAATGAACATTTTGCTGAATGGTTCGAGCCGACTGATAAGCCGGAGGTTATTAGCACATATCGAGACATTATAACGTGGGCCGTTCAGCAAGATCAATATCTTGATACAGCAAAAAACGAGTTTGCAAGCGCGGCGGATAGCTGGCTCATCGCGTTCGCCAAAACATATCATTTTACAGTCGTGACACATGAACAATTTGATCCCAATTCCAAAAGGAGAATTCTCATTCCGAATGTTTGCCGTGCATTCAACGTGCCCTACACGAATACCTTTGATATGCTGCGTCGCTTAGGTGTTAAATTTTAGTTTAATGCTGATCTTTTCTCCATATGTGGGTATTTGTAAAAATAATAGCTTGATAGTTTTTAAACTTCCCCCTTGGAATACCAATGTATCCAAGGGATTTTTTATGTCGAAAAAAAGCAATAACGACACGATTCGACATGATTTTTCAAAAATTTCTTATAAAATAATGAATAGATTTGTGAATATACGAGTTGTCATCTCATGTTCACCGTTTTGGCATTCAAAGAATGCATTAAGTATGGCAGATTTAGCTTTTTTATTGAATACAAGAACGATGGAATTCATGTATAGAACTGATTTAAATACATTATAAAGTTATGTAAATAGCGAGGTTGTGGTGCAAGTGGGGAAAAGCAATCAGTCCAGTCATTCTGTCGATTTAATAGTTGCGGCTAAAAGCGGCGACTATGAGAAGGTGAAGCATCTTTTAAACGCGGGGGCCAATCCCAACAGTGTCGACAGTTCGGGAACAAGCGTATTATCATATGCGATCATTAATAACCATAAAGAAATTTGCCTAGAATTGCTTAAAGCAGGCGCTGATCCCGATTTAAAAAATCAGGATGGGCTTTCACCGTTCGGGATAGCTAAAAGAGACCATCACACTGAGATTGTGTATATGCTTCATGCGCATAAAACGAAAAACAATAAACCAACGAAAAAAACGGGTCTTTTTCCTTTTGAACCGGGAATGAGCACTAAAACTGCTCATCTTGAATACAACGAGTTTCCGCGCATGCATGAATTTGAACATCAATATTATCGGGACACGATTGAACTTGTAACAGAGGAAATCGAGCAGACTAAAAAGAAACTTAAAAATCGCGATCTCGGCGGAGCGGATTCGAGAACGAATGCTATCCTAGCAACGACGATATCTAAAAAAATTCCTCGGCTCGAAGCCCAGGCGAAAAAACCGTATTTTGCGAGGCTGGATATTAAAACGAAAAACGGGGAAGTTCAATCGTACTATATCGGCTCCCACGGCATGAGCGATGATCGCGTGTATGCAGCGCAGTCATGGTTGGGAGGATTGTATGCGCAAAGAAAGCTTGGAAAAGTGTCGGATTCGAAATTTGGCGAAATTGAGGTAATATTAATTCGACAAATTGAGAATGAAGACGGCCGCATTCAGGCGATCATTGATAAATCATGGGCTGAGAAAAAAGGATACGTCGATCCCATTTTGATGAAACGTTTAAATGAAAACGCAAAGGCGAAAATGAACGAGATTTGGGAAACGATTCAAGCGGAACAAGACACGGTTGTACGGCAAAGGATCTCCGTGCCAATTATCGTGCAAGGATCGGCAGGAAGCGGAAAAACAATTATCGCGCTTCATCGATTGTCTTATTTATTATTTGAGTACAAGGGTTTAGAAGAAAAGAAAGTGATGATCATGGGACCGAATCCCATGTATTTAAAATACATTCAAGATGCCCTGCCACACTTAGATGTGGGAAGCATTAAACAAACAACGTTCGAATTGTTCTGCCATGAGAGAATTCCATTCGAAAAATATGGGTATCTTTTGACAGATTACTATGACATTGTAAAAAAGCAAACGCCGAAAACGCAAACAGTTTTCAGCAAAATCAAAGGTTCTCTTGCTTATAAAAAAGCTGTTTCGGAGTTTTTAGAGATGCAAAAAGAATCACTATTGCCTGATATTGATATGATGGTTACAACGTCGTTTGGGGACTTTTCTTTTGACAAAAGCCGCCTTGAGTCGCTTTTCAAACAATACACGCAGCATAGTTCCATTGAAGTTTCCAAGAACCGGATTCTCGAGGCGGTTAAGTCGGAGTCGGCACGATTTTTAAGACAAGTGCAATGGAATACAAGCGATACAAAAGTGGCCCGCAACGTGGCAAAAGAACTGGATGAAAAGATACAATCTTTGATCGATCATTGGGTACTGCCGAATGTATTTGAACTGTATGGTAGGTTTGTAACGGACTATGCTTTATTGAAAAAATATATGAATGAAATAGATAATGAACAATTAAAATCATTTGCCGAAACAAATAAAGCCATGCTAGAAAACGGATTCGTCACGCATGATGACCTTGCCGCTTTGCTTCATATACAACAATGGCTCACCGGGAAAATTGGGTTGCAAGATGCAACCGATCCGACCCAATTTACAAGCCAAAAGTTTCAATACATTTTAATCGACGAAGTGCAGGATTATAGTCCGTACCAGCTGGCAGTGATCAACTCGGTTGTCGATAATAAGAGAATCACGGTTTTAGGGGATTTAGGGCAAAGCATTCATGATTATCGCGGAATCAGCGATTGGCAAGACGTCAAAGATGCTCTTGACATTACGGATGATGACGAGTACGTGTACTTGCAGTTGTCTACAATTTACCGTTCAACGGTTCAAATCGCTCAACTTGCGAATCAAGTAATTGAGCCGTTTGCCAATGGGCGTTATCAAGTGTCAGAGCCGATTGGGCGAAAAGGGGCCACCCCAAGCATTCGCCCGGTTGCGACTCATATGGAACAATTGAAGGAAATTGAAAAAATTATTAAAAAGCTGAAAAACGACGATTTTCGCAATATTGCCCTGATTACAAGGGACTGGGAAGAGGCGGATGCCCTATATAAAAAGCTTAGTGCCGTTTTACCGGGCTTGCAGCTTGTGACAGATGCTACAGATGCGTATAACGGCGGGCTTGTTATCATTCCTGTCTACTTAACAAAAGGGATTGAATATGACGCCGTCATTTTAACGGATGCCTCTCTCGAGAAATATCGAGATGACGATACACACCGCAAGTTACTGTACGTGGCGATTACAAGGGCTCTCCATCATGTATTTATCCTCTACAAACAAATGCTGGCATTGCCGATATTGGATATCGTGGATCAAGAAGAGGCCCGTCGTATTCGCCAGCAATTAAAAAAGGAAGAGTCTAAAACAACGATTCAAGCAAAACCTGTAGACGGCAAGCAGCACATTCTGTCAACGATTGAGAATGAGTTGAATAAGCTTTTTGTTAGCCATGCTCAAGAAGTGGAGGCGTTAAAAGCACAAATTGCCCAGTTGGAGCGAGAACTTGAAACATATCGTTTAAAAGCGTCAACAAATTTAATAGAAACAACCTCTACAACCAACGACTTGATTACAAAACTCCAGAAACAGGCGTTGTTTGAGCATTTTATAGTTCAGTCCGACGTGAGTAATGTTCAAAATTTTCTTGAATCTATAGACGCAAGAGACGAGGAAGAGAGGTTATTAATTCCACTTTCCGTATTAAAAGATTTAGCATCGTCTGAATGTTATTCGCACATGACAATTGCAATGGATTATATAAAAAGCGAGATCATCAAGAGCAAGTATAAAGGAGGACTCTCAGAAGAAGATACTGCTTTGCTTTTAGAAACGCTGGCCGATATTCTTTTAAATGTTGATATAAGCCTGGACCATGTTGATGTGATGATGGAGAAAGCATTTTCTCTTATAGGGATGCTAGTAGGCAGCAAATATGAAGCATATTGTAAAACATTTTTACAAAAAAATGTCTCGTATTTAAAAGATATTATTTTCGAAGTGAACGATGCGAATTTATTGTTGCAAAGTCTTCGGGTTTATTTTGAGTTTGAATTAATGGATGCAGTCTTTGAATTTTTGAAACAATTGTTTGACGAGTGGAAGTTTTTTGAAACCCAATTTACAAAGGAACAGCTTATTCGCCTTCTCTGGTATGCCTTTTACTTTAATCAAGACGCTGCCTTCATTGAATTAGTGCAATATGATTTTTTACATGTATCGTTGCCTGAAGTAAAATTGTATTTTGCCTATTACCATGCTGCAGGCGGTGATGTGAACGCTAAACAAAAAATAAAAGATTTGTTGACAAAAACAAAGTTGCTCAGTTCGGTGGAAACGGCATTGCTTGAGAATAAAATGTTAAGTTTCGTTGCCCAATGAGCGTGCGGACCTAGATGGAGTTAGGTTGTGTCCCTTGGGAGTCATGCGGTCTGATCCAAACCAGGGGACGCGTCCTATGATTAGGAAGCAGACATCGATGAGTCGGCTAGTTAAATATATGTAGAGGCTACCATTTAGGTTTGAAAAGTAAACATCAGTAGTAAACGCTGGCAACAAACAAGCATTAACCTGTTGAAAATGAGTGGTCAGAACAACCGCAGTATGATCAACTTTTTGTTTATAGCAATTGGTCTATATTCTAAGATATAGAACGTATATTTTTTAGCAACGGTGCATTTGAAAAAGAATCAAATAGAGTTGAAAGGATGGAGAAATAAGTGGAGGAAGTATTAGTTGCGACGTTAGAAGAAGTAATTGCTAATGTAAAGCAATTTAATCGAGATGTTGAAGATCAGTTAGAGATTGTCCAACAGTTGACTCAGTTCAAACATTGGTACTGTTATAAAATACAGAACTATATATTGAATAGCACCTCTTCCTACATCTGTGTCACCACTATTCCCCAAAACTCCATACCACCAAAACAGTCCATAGACTCCAATCAGCGTCAATAATAAGCCATAATATTACCTTCATTCTTTGTATCCCTCCCTTTATCCGTTATCGATATTTTACTACAAATGCCCATTTATTTCTTGAATCTAACGATATATGTTTAGTAATGAAGACTTAAGTGATTATTGGTAAAATATACAACTATTAAATAATCCTTTGATAAAAGTCGTATTTTGTCTTATAATGCAAAATGCTGAAGGTTATAATGACAGATAGCAACGATGTTTTATAGTCAAGAAAATGTATCAAAGGTGATGGCATGAAACAAAAGCTTGTGCATCTCAAAGATCGATTGAATGATTTAAGTAGGCGAAACCGCTCTATAAGAATGTTGAAACTTTACGATAAATGGGCTTTTGATATCAGTTCAATTAATAAACTGAATCAAATGAAACCGGAGACGATTCTAGAAAGAATTGTTGATCAGAAGGGAAATGTAACTTTAGTAAAGCAAAATGTGAATAATGACGATAGTTTAGTTTTATCTAGTAAATTAACGACTCTTTATCGCAATATTAAAGCAATCGAAGAGGAAACAGGGCTTTATGATTTATATGTGGGCTATCCTTACATAACGGGTTGTATGTTAGACGGGACTTTTATTCGTGCGCCCTTATTTTTATATCCGGTAAAACTGGAAAAAACGAAAGCAAGCGGTACTCAGTGGAAGTTAGTTTTAGAAGAAGGGGAACCACAACTAAATCGAACCTTATTTTTAGCATTAAAAAAATTTAACGGCATTAATGTAACAGAAGATATTTTTGATCAAGCTGAAGAACAGGCAAAAACGATCGATTTTTTAAAGTGGATTGCTTGGTTAAAAAGTTATTCATTAAACATTCTTTGGTCCAACCAAGGAACTTTGCAACCTTTCAAAAATTATACGAAAGATACAATCCCTCAATATAAAAAAGGGGAATTTGAATTTGAAAATATCGCAATATTAGGTAATTTCCCTCAAGGCAACTCTGCATTATTAAAAGATTATGATGAGTTAATCGCGCTTGCTGACAATGAAAACGTTGATTTTGGCTTATTGGGAGAGCTCTTGGGGATAGGTGAGAATTGTTATGAGAAGTCGGAAGAAGCAGATGGATTAAGCACCATTAAAAAGCAAGGAAGGAGGGAAAGTGAAAAATTTTTTGTCCTAGATTCAGATGCATCTCAAGAAGAAATTATTGAAGAAGTTGATTATCAAAAAGGGCTCGTTATTCACGGTCCTCCTGGAACTGGTAAATCCCAAGTAATCGTTAACTTAATTGCCAATTCGATCGCAGAAAATAAAAGAATTCTATTAGTTTGTCAAAAAAGGGCAGCATTAGACGTTGTTTATCAACGCCTCGATTCGTTAGGGTTATCTGCTTATGTTGCTCTTTTACATGATGAGAAAAATGATCGGAAGCCTTTATATCGCCAATTATCTTCTTTACTTCAGGATGAAAAATTGATGGAGGAATCTGAAGAACAATTAGAGCAACTTTCTGCTAAAATTGAAAAATGTGAATTCGAATTGAATGCAATTGCAAAAGCATTATATGAAGTTCAGGATCATGGATATAGGGCATATGATTTATACGGTCGCGGAAAATCTATATCAGAAATCGATACGATTTTAGCACTTGAAAATATTTTATCTTCTTTAAACAAAGATAATTTCGAAGACGTGTTAATGAGCATTCTTTCATATGGAAAGTATTATGCGCGATTTGGCTCGAACAGTTATCCTCTAAAAAATAGAAGATCTTTTGCGCATTTAGATTTAAAAGATCGATTAACGATTGTTGAAATATTAAAAAACGTCATTGAGAAAGCGGAAAAAAGTATTGAGTATTTGAGTTCCTTTGATCAGAAAGACATTACTCCGGAGTATAGCTGGCTTGTTGGTGATAAGCTAGAAAAAATTTATGATGACTTAAATCCGGATGAAAAGAAAACGTTGCAGAAATTACGGCTTTGGTGGTGGACATCTTTTACAGGAAGAACGATCGTTGAAGAACTATTAAATGGCGAAAAATTCAAAGGGCTCTCATCAAAAGAGTGGCCGAAACTAAGAGAAAGTTTGCGTATTCTTTACGAATTATCAATAGTGTCGGAAAAGATGTCTAAAGAAGTAGAAGCGCTTAAAAGTTATTTTTCCCAAGAGGCTATTGATCAACTGAATGCTAGAATTACTAAAGGAGATATACCATTAAAAGAGTTCCAACAGCAACAGGAATTTGTTATCCAAGATTTTGAAGAGTTGCGAAATATGGATCGTATTTACGAGGAGAGCTCACCTTTCATTAAATCGGTCATTGAAATGTTGAAGGAAAAGACCGGAGACAATGTTCATAAACATATTGGGGATGAATGGGTAGATATTGTAAGACAATCTGCTTATATTCATTGGATTGACCAAATTGAAAAAAAGCACCCGCTCCTCACTAAAATCGGAACAGAAGAATTTGAAAAATTACGTGAGAATTTTAAGCAATTATTGAGTCAAAAAAGAGGTTTAACAGCAAAAGTCCTTTTGTATCGACTGTTAAAGAAAACACAGAATGCCAAACAAATCAATAGTAAAGCAATAAAAGAGTTGAAGCATCAAACTGAAAAGAAAAAAATGGTTTGGCCAGTTAGAAAATTGGTGAGACAGTTTTCTTTAAATGGTTTACTTGATGTAATCCCGATATGGCTTACATCACCTGAAACAGCTTCCGCCATCTTTCCGCTAGAAAAAGATCTATTTGACATCGTCATCTTTGACGAAGCGTCTCAATGTACAGTGGAAAATGGATTGCCTGCAATTTATCGTGGAGCCAAAGTTGTGATTGCTGGAGATGAAAAGCAGCTTCCGCCTTCGAATTTATTTAAGAGTGACGTTCAAAGTGACGAAGATGATGAAGATCATGCCCAGATTGATGATTCAGAAAGCCTTCTGGGTTTGGCGAAAAGAATCTTACCTGAGAAAATGTTGCAATGGCATTATCGCTCAAAATCTGAAGAGCTCATTAACTTTTCAAATCATGCTTTTTATAATGGTAATATCCAAATAGCCCCAAATGTAGAACCATTGCAGCAGCCCGCTGCGATTCAGTGGCATAAAGTCGATGGTAGATGGATTAACCAATGCAATGAAATTGAAGCGACAGCTGTAATCAATTTATTGAAGAAGTTGTTTCAGTTGTATCCGACGAAATCTGTGGGAATTATTACGTTCAATGCAAAACAACAGGATAAAATACTTGATATGATAGATCGTGCTGTTGAAGAAGATATTGAGTTTGCTGCTTTATACCAGCAAAACATGGCGAAAGAATTAGACGAGAGACTATTTGTGAAAAATATTGAAAACGTTCAAGGGGATGAACGGGATATTATTATCTTTTCCATTGGTTATGCCAAAAACGAGGAAGGAAGAGTGTATAATCGATTTGGAACTCTTGGCCAACAAGGGGGAGAAAATCGTCTTAACGTTGCCATTACACGTGCTAAAGAACAAATCCATGTCGTATCAAGTATTGAACCTAACGAATTAAATGTTTCGGGCTCAAAGCACGACGGTCCTAAGTTGTTGAAAAGTTATCTCGAATATGCAAAGGCTGTTTCTTTGGTGAATAGGGAAGAAATCGAAAGGATCTTAACAGAATTAAACGAAAATAAAAACACAAAGAAACAAAATACAAATTTAATGTTTGATTCTCCTTTTGAAGAACAAGTGTATAATCAATTAACAGAAATAGGGTATAAAGTAGATACTCAAGTAGGTATGTCAGGATATCGAATTGACTTAGCCGTTGTTCACCCTAACAACCCACAGAAATATATTTTAGGAATCGAATGTGATGGTGCAATGTATCATAGTTCCGCTTCGGCGAAAGAAAGAGATGTGTACAGACAGCGGTTCTTGGAATCTAAAGGGTGGAAAATTACAAGAATTTGGAGCCGAAATTGGTGGAAAAATTCTACTAATGAGATCGAGCGGATCGACCATATGATTAAACAGATCATAAAAGAAGAAAATCTGAAAAAACAATTGCAGCATAGCTCTTCATAAAGGGGTGTACCGTTTGTGGTACGCCTTTTTTATGAAAATAATAAGATTTACGAAGAACAGGAATTTTTGTAATTGGGATCATTAGAGAGGATTTATGATTATTCAATAAAAGGAGTTTTTGTTATAAAAACTAGGAATAATTACTGTTAAATAGGGGGGCAAAATAGGCTACAACCATTCATTTCAATCCTAAAATTTTCCCTGCAACTTTATTTTATGAGAACGTATATAGAAGAGAATAGAGAAAGGAATGTTTATAAACGGTTTGTATAAACCCGATAAAGGAAAAGATCATGCGACACAAAGATCATAGGTCCAAAGGTTAAAAGGAGAGTTTTGTACTCAACACAAGTCCAATTCCCTAAAAATCTTTCAATTTATGACAAAAAATGTAGTATAATAGACTAAAATAAACGTTGTTGGAGCGGGGATTATGGCAGTAACAGTACCTGAAACGATTCGGTCTTCTGCGACCACCGGCGAACGGTTAGTATTCCGGACATTGAAAACATATTTGCCGGATGATTATATTGTTTATTATGAACCGGAAATACAGGGGAAAAGGCCCGATTTTGTCATCATCGGTCCGGATCTTGGCTTGGTCGTTTTAGAAGTAAAAGATTATACGAAAAGCACCTTATTGCAAGTCAACCATGACGAATGGCACATCGTTTCCCAAACAGGTGGGCAAGCTGTGGTCAAAAGCCCTCTTAAACAAGCGAGGGACAACATGTTCCACATTGTGGATGTGCTGAAAAAAGACATCAACTTAATCCAAACGGACGGCAAATATAAGTTTTCTTTAAAATTTCCATACGGATACGGCGTCGTTTTTACGAGAATGTATTCACGAGATTTTGTGAAGGAAGGACTGTATTCCGTCATCGAGCCACATTTATGTTTGACAAGGGATGAAATCGATCCGGACAAAGAAGAGTTCTCGGAAGAAATTTTAATAGAAAAAATTCTGAACATGTTCGTTGTTCCGTTCCGTTTGAGAGAGCCGTTGAATATGGAAGAAATCAATGCGATTCGCTACCATCTGTTTCCTGAAGTTCGGATTAGCGCGGAATTCAAACCGCCTGTCCCGTATCAAGACCAATTATTGCTTTCCTTGCATGACATTAAAACGATGGATTTGCATCAAGAAAATTTGGCGAAGCAAATTGGGGACAAAAATAGGCTCATCCGCGGTGTCGCGGGAAGCGGAAAAACGCTGATTCTCGCGAGTCGGGCTAAGATTCTCGCGAAAGAACACCCAGATTGGAAAATTCTTGTGCTCTGTTACAATATTTCGTTGGCAAATGCGATCCAACAAATGATTACGCATATGATCAATGAGCCGGAAGACCTGTTTGATTTTGATTTTACGAACAGCAGCGGGCTAAAACAAAAAACAAACGAAAATATTTTAGTCCGCAATTTCCATAGCTGGCTTAAACACGAGTTGAAGATTCGAGAACAAGATATTTCTTCCATCATTGAAAAGTTAGAAAAGAAAGAAGCAATCTTGCCGACTTATGACGCGGTGCTGATCGATGAGGGGCAAGATTTTGAAGCGGATTGGCTGAAGCTGGTGAGCTTGCTCATCAACGAAGAGACACAGTCATTGTTGATTGTGGAGGATCGCGCGCAAACGATTTATAAAAGAAAGCGTTCTTACCTTCAGGACACTGGTCTTAACTTTCAAGGCCGCTCGAAAATATTGTCGATCAACTACCGGAACACCGCGCAAATTGTCAAGTTCGCTTGGGATTTTTACCAAGCGAAATCCATGTTCAAAAATAAAGTGGTAAGCCGCGAGCTGGAAGGGGAAATCATCGCTCCGCAAAGCACGAAAAGAAAAGGGCCGCTTCCTGCTATTATAAAAGCTTCCAGTTTTGCGGAAGAAATGCGCTTGGTCGCAAAGCAAATTAAGAAGCTGCACGAAACAAAAAAAGTGCCGTTGCATGAAGTGCTCATTTTGTACCGGGTGAAACGGACGCATCAATTGTCGGTTATCGATATTATTAAGAGGGCGTTGGAAAAGGAACAGCTTCCATTTTACTGGATCACTGAAAACGACGATTCCAAAAGGTCGTTTGAAAAAGAGGACGGCAAAGTCAAAATTAGCACGATCGACAGCAGTAAAGGTCTCGACTACCAAGCTGTTTTCATCGTAAACGTAGATTCGATGCCGTTTCCGTTAGAAGAAGACAAAGAGCGCGAAGTTTCCTTGTTATATATCGGGATGACAAGGGCAAAGGAATATTTATGTTTGTCGTATTCAGGGGAATCGGAGTTTACGCAGTATTTTGACGCTATTTTGCGTGAAAGGGAAGAGAGTAAGTTAAGCGTACAAGAAAAAAAGGATGTGCTATGACTGTTCATAATTATTGATCGAGAAATCTCCCAAAAGGTGGGAGATTTCATTTTTATAAATCTATTATTGGTATGGGAGCAAAACCACCTGTTTCTAAGAACCTCGCAACCTAAGATATTCAATAAGCAAAACAGTCCCCCTTATTGTCTTGCGGCAGACAAATTTTCTTGCATCGCCCGCTTTTTCTTTAAGGCAACGAGCGTAATCATCTCATACATAATGGCAGAGGCTAATACAGCGGTGATTTCCCCGTAGTCGTAAGAAGGCAATACTTCAACTAAGTCAAATCCGACGATATTGAGCCCATCAAGCCCCCTTACGTATTCTAGCGCTTCATAGCTTGTTGGTCCGCCTACTTCTGGCGTTCCGGTGCCAGGGGCAAATGCCGGATCGACAAAGTCAATATCGTAAGAAACGAAAACCGGTTTTTCGCCGACACGATTGTGAATGCGTCTCACAACTTCAGAAAATCCGATTTTGCGAACTTCCTTCATGGTAATGACTTCAAAGCCAAGTTTTCTTGCATCTTCGATATCATCGGCGCTGTAAAGCGGTCCGCGCATGCCGATTTGAATCGAGTGATCCACATCTAGCAATCCTTCCTCGACCGCGCGCCGGAATGGCGTCCCGTGCATATATTTCTCGCCGTAATAATGATCCCATGTGTCTCCGTGAGAGTCGAAATGAACTAGCGCTACCGGTCCAAACCGCTCGTAAAACGCCCGCAAGTTTCCTAGCGTAATCGAATGATCGCCGCCCATAATAATCGGAACGATATTGTTTTGCAGCACGGGCCGCAGTTCTTTGACGATATGGTCGTATGTTCGCAGCGCGTTTCCCGGGATGACGTCAATATCTCCGTAATCGACGCCGGAACAATACTCAAAGATATTGATATTCATATCCGGATTGTAAGGACGGAGCAATACGGAAAAGTTGCGAATGTGCTGCGGGCCGTATCGTTGTCCCGTTCGGTTGGAGGCGGCCGTGTCAAACGGCACACCTAATACGACGAAATCGACATCGTCCGTTGTTTTCATATGTTCTAAACGCATAAATGTCCGAACTCCGCAAAAGCGGGGGGATTGGGATGAATCTTTTGGCTGGTACATCGAACAACCTCCTTATCAGGGAACGAAGTATTTGCTCGTTATAAAATGCAAAAAGTGTGCCAAAAAAGAAGAAATGGATGTTCTTGTAAAGCAAATCAAAAAAATTGATTCAAAAATGGATTTTAATCCACTTTTGAATCAATCCGGTATTTTTTTAGCTTTCGAACTACGGTGGGCTGGCTCATTCCAAGATACTCCGCCATTTCGTATGTCGTTTTGCATTGTTCGGCGGCCCGCAGCAGCCACTCTCGTTCTACCTGTTCGACGGCTTCTTTTAACGTCATTGGTTCTTTGTGTAGCGATTGATTCGCTCGCGGCGATTCGGGGTGTTTCTGAATCGAAAAAGGGAGATACTCCGGATAAATCGCTTTTGTTTCAGAGGTAATGACCAATCGTTCCATCATATTTTCCAATTCTCGTACATTGCCGGGCCAGTCGTACTGAACAAGATGGTCGACAATGGATGGGTGAAAATATTTATCCGTATGGTATTTTTGATTGAACTTTTCTAAAAAATATTGGGCTAACATGAAAATATCTTCTTTTCTTTCACGCAAGGAAGGCACATAAATCGGAATCACGTGCAAACGGTAAAATAAATCTTGCCGGAACAGCCCTTTTCTCACCATCTCCTCTAAGTTTTGATTGGTCGAGGCAATCAGGCGAAAATCAACGATTCTTTCTTTAATCCCCCCAACGCGCGTCACTTTTTTCTCCTGTAAAACTTTTAAAAGCTTTGCTTGCATGGAAAGGGGGAGTTCGCCGATTTCATCTAAAAAAAGCGTTCCCTTATCCGCCAATTCAATCAGTCCGGGCTTTCCAGTTTTTTGCGCGCCAGTAAATGAGCCTTTTTCATAGCCGAACATTTCAGATTCAAATAACGATTCAGGGATGGCGCTGCAGTTTACTTCGATAAACGGTTCGTTTCGTCTTGAGCTGTTTTGGTGGAGGGCGCGGGCAAATACATTTTTTCCTACACCAGATTCCCCAAGAAAAAGAACGGTTGCATCCGATTGCGCGACGCGGTACACTAGCTTCCAAATGCGGTGCATCGCTTTGCTTTGAATAATGATATTTTCCGGTTTCAGTTCTTCCATTTCGATTTGGTAATGTTCCATCTGCCTTCTTAGTTTCTCATAGTCTTCTTTCAGGCGTTCCAACTCGGTCAAATCATGAGAAAAACTAATGACGCGAACGATGTGATGTTCTTTATCAAACACCGGGACCCCTGTCGCCATTACGACACGTCCCGTTGCCGTTTGCTGCATAATTTGAACTTCTTTTTTCTCCTTTAACACTCTAGCGGTCACAGAAGGGGAAAATATATGTTCTTTTTCTAATTGATAGACCGTCTTTCCGATCAGATAAGAAACTTCTTTTCCGTAAATGTAAAGGCAGTTGGGGCTGGCGCGGAGCACAACGCCGTTTCCGTCCGTGATGACAATATTGTCGCTAGAAGATTTTAATATGGCACAAAGCTCTAGCTCCAAAACATCCACTACACTTTGCATGAACTCCCTCCTAGCTTTCTATCAGAACTTAAATTACTAATGAATTTATTTAAGGAACGAGAAAATCCTCTTTATTTGTGCAAAAAGTTTTTAGCATGCCTTTTTGAATCAAGAGGGGGAAGGGGCAGGGGTATTAGTTATCTTGAGGAGTGATGTGTTTGACGTGGTTCGGTTCAAAATAAAGTGGTTTAATTCAAAAATGAATCAAACAAACTTTCGAATTTTATTTAGCGTATTAACATACTCAAATCATTTTATTGAATGAACCGTTATTTTTGGCGGTCGGGCAACCAACTACTGCTGCAAATCGCTCAGTCTAGGAAGCGGCTGACGGCAACTTTGAAAGTCTTCCTTTTTAGCGGCTATCCGTCGCAACTATAACGACCATTCTTTGCCAAAGCGAGAAAAATGAATATTGGCACAATAGTTGCATTTTAATTTTTTATCAACCAATCGTTTTTTAAGGGGGGAATATACATGGAGAAGAACAACTGGATGCATCTTTTTCATAAAATGCCGGATTTACTCGCGCCGACGATGGCAAAAGACCATCCTAACTTGCCGGTAGTAAAGGAGAAAGGGTGCTATTACTACGGATTAGACGGAAAAAAATACCTTGATTTTACCGCTGGAATTGCTGTTGCCAATACAGGCCATCGCCATCCGAAAGTAGTACAGGCAATTAAAGAGGCTGCTGACCGCCTTATGCATGGGCCAAGCGGGGTGATCATGTATGAATCGATTCTTCGTTTAGCTGAGGAATTAGCGCAGATTATGCCTGAAGGTTTGAACTGCTTCTTTTTTGCCAACAGCGGCACGGAAGCGATTGAAGGAGCTATTAAATTGGCGAAACATGTGACGAAAAGACCGTATGTTGTCTCATTTACAGGATGCTTTCACGGTCGGTCTTTAGGGGCGCTAAGTGTGACGACGTCTAAAAGCAAGTACCGAAAATATTTGCAGCCCAACGGATTGACGTACCAATTGCCGTATGCCAATCCAAAAGAATGTCCAGACGGGGAAGATGCGGATGTGTATTTTGCTAATAAGCTTGAAAAAGATGCGGCTTCTTTATTTGCCCACCAAGTGACTCCGGAAGAAGTGGCATGCATGATTTTAGAACCGGTGCTTGGAGAAGGGGGGTATATTGTACCGCCGAAAGGGTGGCTGCGCAAAATACGGGAAATTTGTGACCGCCACGGCATTTTACTCATTTTCGATGAGGTGCAGACGGGATTTGGCCGCACGGGCGAGTGGTTTGCTGCACAAACATTTGGTGTTACGCCTGATATTATGGCGATCGCCAAAGGAATTGCTTCTGGCCTTCCGTTAAGTGCGACGGTCGCTTCAAAAGAATTGATGCAAAAATGGCCGCTAGGGAGCCATGGCACGACATTTGGCGGAAATCCAATCGCATGTGCCGCTGCCCTCGCTACATTGGAAGTATTCAGAGAGGAAAGATTATTGGAAAATTGCAGGGAAGCAGGAGAGTACGCTCGCGAGAAGCTAGAAGCGCTTAAGGCGAAACATCCAGCTATTGGGGATGTGCGTTCCATTGGGCTGATGATCGGCATTGAGATTGTTCATCCGCTTACTGGTGAGCCGAACGGAGTCGGAGTCATGAATATTTTGAACCGCTGCCTGCAAAAAGGAGTTCTTTTTTATCTATGCGGAAACAAAGGGGAAGTCATTCGGATGATTCCGCCGCTCACTGTGACGAAAGAGCAGATTGATGAGGGTTTAAACATGCTAGATGAAGCATTGACCGAATACGAAATAGAAATTAACGCACATCCAATCATGAATGGGAAGTCAAAATAGGACTTTAAATAAAAGAATGGAGGGATTTTTATGAGCGTGCTTGATACCGGAATTATTTTATTTTACTTTCTTTTGTTAATTATTGTAGGAGTTTTAGGAGCGAAAAAGGCAAAAACGGTAGAGGATTACGCGCTTGCCGGAAGAAATCTCGGGTTGTTTATCTATCTTGGTTGCCTGTCTGCGGTCATTCTTGGAGGGGCTTCGACGATTGGGACGGCTAAACTAGGGTATCAGTTCGGACTTTCCGGCATATGGTTCGTATTTATGATTGGCTTGGGGATCACTGTGCTCGGTTTGTTTTTTACGAATCAAATTTACGGGGCCAATGTAACTACGATTGGTGAATTGCTCGGACGCCGCTACAATAAGGAAACACGTTTGATTAGCGCGCTTGTTGCGGCCATTTACACGATGATGGTTTCCGTGACGCAAGTAATAGGAATGGGTACGATTATTCATGCGGTTTTAGGCTGGAATATGACGGCTTCGATGCTAGTTGGAGGAGGAATCGTATTATTTTATACGATTCTCGGAGGAATGTGGAGCGTGACGATGACGGACATTATTCAATTTCTCATCATGACCGTCGGCATCTTTTTCGTGATGCTGCCGATGAGCCTGTCACATGTCGGTGGTTGGAAAGCGCTTTCTGAACAGTTGCCTGCGGCGCATTTCGATTTGACATCAATCGGGTGGGCCAATATTTTTCAGTATTTTTTGCTATATACTTTAGGAATGGTGGTGTCACAGGATATTTGGCAGCGGGTGTTTACGGCGCGCACGCGTAAAATTGCAAGAAGCGGTGCCGTATACGCTGGTTTATATAGCGTTGCCTATGCTTTGACGTTAAGCGTTATTGGCATGTGTGCAGTCATTGTTTTTCCGACTATTAGTGATCCGCAAAGTGTATTTGCTAAAATGTCGTTGACCGTTCTGCCGCACGGTTTGTTAGGACTCATTTTAGCTAGTGTATGTTCGGCGTTAATGTCGACTGCTTCCGGAACGCTGCTTGCTTCTTCCACGCTTTTGTCACATGATATTTTAAAGCAGTACTGGCTAAAAGACATGAGCGAGCAAAAGTTTGTTTTTCTGTCGCGAATGATTACTTTAGCGATTGGGGTTATTGCGATCGTGTTTGCCGTCTGGATTCAAGATGTCCTTGTCGCGTTGGATGTGGCTTATGCGATTTTGTCGGGGGCGATTTTTGTGCCTGTCGTTCTCGGTTTCTTCTGGAAAAAGGCAACCGCAAAAGCCGGTTTCTATTCGATTGTAATCAGTTCGTTAGTCGTGCTTGCTGGCTTGGCGGTGGAAGGCTTGAGTTCCACGAATCCGATTATGTACGGGATTGCAGTTAGTGTCGTTTCGATCATTGTTTTCTCCTTATATCCGTCTTTACGCCTCAGAAAAGGAAACGAGCTAGTAGAAGATCAAGAAGGGGTTCTGTGAACTATAACGCTGCAAGCGGAAAAACGCTCATGGCTCCACGTCATCTGTTTTATCGTTGAATTGTGCGAACGATCTTGCGCTGCTTTTGCTGAAGTGAACGCATGGAATTGAACCATTTTTGCGCGTGTTCATAGATGAAGCATCTTGTTCGCTGCATGGCGAAAAAAGAGAAACCGCCCTGCAGCATTTTCTGAAGAAGTGTTCGATTTTTATCTAAAAGATGAACAACGTTTATATTTGTGAAACAAGAAGTCCCCAAAAGGGCTTCTTTTTTATTTAAAGTTCAGAGCTATAAACGCAATAGAAGTAATTTTCTAAATATAATAAATAATAAAATTTTTATATAGTATTAATTTTTTGTATTTTTAATAAATATTTATTATAGAAGGATTAACAATGGAAAAATAATGAAGAATGCTAAGAAACTAATAATAAAATAATTCCGAAAAATTATTTTGCAAATTTTATATGATATAATCCTTACAACCAAGAAAAACATTTGTACACACAAGGGGGGACAGGAGAATGGAAAAGGAAATGACTTTAAAACGCAACATCGGTTTTTTTGTCGCTACGTCTTTGGTGATTGGAACTGTGATCGGTTCCGGAATCTTTATGAAGCCGGGGATCGTTCTGTCTGCGACCGGTAATTCCAATATGGCGCTTTTGGCTTGGATTATCGGCGGCATTATTACGCTGGCAAGCGGACTAACGATTGCTGAAGTCAGTGTGAGAATTCCTAAAACAGGCGGATTGTATGCTTACATTGAAGACGTTTATGGGAAAACATGGGGGTTTTTGTGCGGCTGGGTGCAAACGATCATCTATGGGCCAGCTGTTATCGGCGCTCTTGCCTTATATTTCGGGACATTAATGGCTGACTTTTTTCATTTTCCGCAAAGCGCAAGCCTTCTCATCGGAATTATAACGACGATTTTGCTTGCCGGTTTGAATTTATTAGGCACACAGTTTGGCGGATTTATTCAAACGGCGTCGACAGTCGGAAAATTGATTCCGATTATACTGATTGCCGTGTTTGGGATTTTTAAAGGCGATGCCACCGTTTTTAATGTACAAAGCGGCAGTACGGAAAATTTAAGCATGGGTGCCGCCATTTTAGCAACGCTTTGGGCGTATGATGGTTGGATGAATGTCGGATTTATGGCGGGAGAAATGAAAAACCCTGCAAAACATCTTCCAAGAGCTATTATTTCCGGACTTTTAATTGTTATCATTGCTTATTTGTCGGTCAATATCGCCATGCTGCATGTGCTTCCTGCTCAAAAAATCGTGGAGTTGGGACCAAATGCGGCGTCGACAGCGGCGACGTTGCTGTTTGGCGAAATCGGCGGCAAAATTTTGGCGATCGGTATTTTAATTTCAATCTTTGGATGCTTAAACGGGAAAATTCTCACGTTCCCGCGAATTCCTTACGCCATGGCGGCAAAAGGGATTCTTCCAGGAGCCAAATTCCTTTCTAGCATTCATCCGAAGTTTAATACTCCTGTAGGCGCTACGATTGTGCAAGCTGCCATCGCGATCATCATGATGGTTTTCTGGAATCCTGACAGGTTGACAGACATGGCGATTTTCGCGGTTCTCTTATTTTACGGACTGTCTTTTAATGCGGTGTTCTTGCTTCGCAAAAGAGATAAAAATGAATCGCATTTGTATAAAGTTCCGTTATATCCGATTACGCCGATCGTCGCTATCGGAGGTACGGCATACATTATTATCAGCACGCTCATGCACTCTCCTGCGGACACCATTTTCTCGATCGGCATCACGTTAATCGGGTTGCCTATATATTGGAAGCTGAAAGGAAAAAATGACAGCACTTCAAATGTAAAAGCAAGTTAAAAAGGGTTACGTTCTTCAAACCGCATTTATTTCTTGTGTGAAATAAATGCAGTTTCAAAGTGTTGAAAAAAGGTTCAGACGCCGAGTCTGAACCTTTTTCTCTTTATTTCGCTTGTTGGAAGATGGAAACGGCTTGCTTCGGAACCCAGAAGCGTTCGGCCGTGTAGACGTTCAATCCTTCGAGCTCGTACGTTTTGTTGCCGATGGTCATGATGTTTTTGTTGGCTGGGAGCTTGGCTGTTTTCTTTCCTTTCGCGACCGTCAGGACGAGGTTGTTTGCGTCGCTCTTGTCAATGGCGACAGTCGCTCCGATCGCTTCAAATTGTTTTTTCGCGTCGGCAAAAAGGCGGGCGGTAACAGTCTTTAAGTCGAAGCCCATCGCGTTCGCCATGATGCGGGCGAGGTCGGTGTTTTCAAATGTGCCGACGGGGCGGTTCGGACCGTACGTATAAAGGAAGACATCTTCGCCCGTATGGCCGCCTGTTGTAAAGCCAAGGTTGGCGCGCGCCGCAAGCAATTCAGGGAGCGTTTTGCGCAGGTCGGCCGACTCGTTCAATTTTTTCTTCTCGTCCGGCGTTAGCGCGTCCAAGCCATACAAACGGGCGACTTCCTCAAGGTTTGATTTATCGCTTTTGAGCTGGCTTAACGCGCCGTCCAACGTCATTTTCGCTTTTTTCAACGGTTCGATATATGCGGAGACCGGGGTGTCCGGATATGTCTGGTCGGTGTTGCGGTTGCCGATCGTAATGCCGCTGTTGCCATGGTCGGTGACGGCAATGACGAGCGTGTCGCGGCGTTTTTTCGCAAATGACACCGCTTCTTTCACTGCTGCGTCGAAGGCGAGCACTTCGCTAATGATGCCAACCGGATCGTTCGCGTGGGCCGCCCAGTCGACCTGACTTCCCTCTACGAACAGGAAAAATCCGTCTTTGTCTTTGGACAGCGTTTTAATCGCTTTATTTGTCATCTCCGCCAGCGCCGGCTCGTCCGGGCGCGTGTATGGCCGGTTCATGTCTTGGGCCATCGCATCGTTCGCAAAGACGCCCCAAATTTTGTCCGCTTTCGAGCGAAGCAGTTCGTCGCGTGTTTCAACGATGTCATATCCTTTGTGGGCGAGCGTATCCAGCAAGTTTTCGTTATCTTTCCGGTTATTTTTTCCGTCTCCAGGAAGCAGCGCCTCTTTGCCGCCGCCTAACACGACTTCGATGTCTTGGTACACTTGTTGCTCAGCGATGTCAGGGAAAAAGTTGCGATGCTCGACATGGGAGGAAAAGCCAGCCGGCGTGGCGTGCTGAATGGCTGAAGTGGCAATGATGCCGGTCGCCTTTCCTTGCAGTTCTGCTCCTTCAAGCACCGTTGCAACCGGTTTTTTCGCATTTTCTTTGGCAACTGGCGCTATACCTGGGGAATTGACGACGCTTGGGAGAATGCCGATATACTTGTCGTTTGATTTGAAGCCTGTTGCCATCGCGGTTGCCGCTGGAGCGGAGTCTGTGATCGCCGATTCAGCGGAATATGTCCGCACCGCTCCGCTCGCCATTTCATCCAACGCAAGCGGCGCGCCTTTGTACCATCTTGCCAGCGTGGTCGCTCCGGCGCTTGTTCCGTCCATTACCATCATGATTACGTTTTTGATAGGTGCCTTTTCTTGCTTTTTTTCCTCGCCGCGTGCCGCCGCAGCAAACGATCCCGCGACGAGCGAACCGACAAGTGTGATGCTCACCATCTTTTGGCTTAGCACATTCACCATGCTCTCCCCCTTGTATAAGATTCACTGCTATTATAGGAAACTTTCATTAATAGAACATCAATAGATTGTAAATGTTTTATTAAAAAGGAATAAAAAGGGTGATTGTTGAGATAGAAGAAAGAAGGGGGGTGTCTTTCTGGAAACGGGAGTGTTGGGGCCTTGGCAATCAACGCTTGCTTGCTGTTTTTTGCGGGACGGCACGCCGTCAGATAGCGCAGCCTTCCTAGCAATGCTTTTGTGGCTGTCGGCTTGCATAGCAGGAGCGCTCGATAGCATGAACGCGCTTCATCATAACCGATACTCCCGATTGTTGTGAAAGCCTGTTCCATTTGCGACCAGAAGAGTGGACTTCAAATGGAAGGGGACATTCACCTATGGAGTCCTGCTTCGCATACGATGGATGTAGGAGAAAAGCGGAGGACGGTGACCATCATGCTCACGCAGCGAGACGAAGTCGATCGAGATGCGTTGCCCCTATGGCAGCGAGAAGCGTTGGAAATGTTTGAAGCAAAAATGCGCGATAAAAACGAACCATTTCCGTGCGTTCCAGCGACGCAAGGATTTTATTTAAACCATTTCCGATATGGATTTGTCGGAAATCCAAGAGAAGCAAGTGCCATTGAAGAGTTAGCGGCGCTCATGACAGAATTTACGAAAAACTCGCGGCAGTTTGGGAAATACACATCGCTCATCATTTTTTTTGAAACTTCATCGGACGATTTTCGTTCGCTAACAGTAGAACAATTTGAGCAGCTTTTTTGGGATGTGCTGAATCGGCTGCATCAATTCGATGAATCAGCCTGGCCTTCCCATATTCCGCAAGACCCTCATCATCCGCTATGGGAATTTTGTTTTCACGGTGAACCGTATTTTGTCTTTTGTGCTACCCCAGCGCACGCGAAGCGAAAAAGCCGCTCCTTCCCGTACTGCATGCTCGCCATTACCCCAAGATGGGTATTGCAGCAATTTCGCGCCTCTCCATCCGCTGCGAAAGTTCAAGCGGAAATTCGCAAAAGATTGGAGCGTTACGATTCGATTCCGGCCCATCCCCATTTAAACAGCTACGGACACGATGAAAATTATGAGTGGTTGCAATATTTTTTGCGTGATGACCAAACGAGCTTATCCAAATGTCCGTTCCACGCCCATTTACGCGGCAAACAGTGACGTCATGTTTCGAGTGCATATAGTAAAACCATTAACGCCCGTGCTAATTAACAACGGGCGTTTTTTGCGGGAAAGAACTCATCGAACAAAAGGATGTAGATGAATTGATCCGATGTAAACAAGCTGCTTTTCCTAGGGAGAAGGAATCCATCGAGAAAATACTGGCAGTCATAAAGTTGTATCCGCACGGAATGACGGCAGAAGAGAGAGGGAAGTTGATCGGATCGGGCAAGCCGAACGACGTCCGTTTCTGAAGTGGCGGCGGACATTACGTACGGTTCGGTCGGGCGGCCAGAGCGCACCTATCGATTGAAACGGTGAGGATATTTTAGCTTCAATGCCGCTGTAAAAAATTACATAGATAGAACCAACCAAACAATTATTACTACAAAAATCCCCTGTTCAACTCTGTGCACACAATTGAACAGGGGATTTTATAAATCTACAGAAAGGACCGTATCCATGTTTCCGCTCCATTTCAGGTATTCAACATATTTTCGACTTGCTCTGGCGTTAAGTTGCGGATAAATTCGATTGGGTCAATCGCTTTGATTCCGAATTCTTCACATTTTTCTACGTATCGTTGATAAGCTTGTGCGTACATTTCCATTACATTCGCCTCCTGTTACATCGCCTGTTGCTCGTCTAGTAGGAATTGACTTGTAAGATCGCGTTCATTATTCTTCATGGCGTCCTATGCATTTTTCGCACTCGTATAAATAGGATTCATGCTGCTCCACAATTTCTTCGCCGCATTCCCGGCACTGCTTCGGCGGCAAGTTGCGATAAAACTCTAAAGATAGCATGTTTATAACCTCCTAATATAGTGAATGTGTTGTTAATTGTATTGTATTATAACAGAATATAAAAATCAATATCTGTTATACAATTATTTTTGAATTTTATTTGAAAAGGTACCTAGATTGCCGCTACATAATGGTTACAATATTACGTACCGAGCGAAACATATGGAACATCCAGCATTGAATCGGAATGGCGTTTTCGCAAACTCAACTTTCAGAAAGGAAATACGAAAACTGGAAAGTGATCAAATGATGATGAAAAAGGATTGAAAAGTACGGAAAACGGACAAGGGAAAATTAGTAATAATTGTTCATTAAGGGAATTGGTTTAACATAATCCACCGAGAAGTCTCCCACCTCTAAGCGAAGTGTAGGTGGGGGAGGTTCATAGACTTTGAATGGTTATATTGACGCTTTTATAAAACTCAATGATTAAGGTGCGTTCGTTTTTCATAGTATTGATTCATGCACAGGTGCGTCTAATCTTAATGCTTATTATCAAGTTATAAAGATGTGTCTGTGATTTTTTCTGTTCAATGTTTTTGCTGTCGTGTTGAATGATGATACGAATAGTAGCAATATTTCCTATTGATATTAAACTTCTCTTTTCATTTCCCCGCAGTGACAATATCGATGGACTATATTCTTGATGGTGATTTTTGTGAAAAATCGCGTTGTTAAGCAAAATGAGATATACTGAAAGCAAACAGATTGAATGGGAAAAGCAATTTTTGCTTTAAAAGGATGGGGGTTGAATGATGACAAATAAAGAATATCAAGAAATCATAGAGAAAAAATACGGTAGGCCGTTAAAAGAGATTATGTATGAACTTTGCGTAGTAAGAGATGTAGTTCCCACTGAAGGAGCTAACGAGCTAGGTGTGCCTAAAAGCACGTTTTTAGCGTGGAGAAATAAATTTCGGTTTGGACCGCTTCAGAGAAAAGCTGATTTTGCTGAAAAAATACGGGACAAGCAGATTCGTAAATATAAGCAGGAATTGCAGGACACCGAATTTGAGCGTGATTTTCTTTACAAAGAGGAGAGGTCTATTAGAGGATTTAAAGAAGTGATGGAGCGTTTTTTGGAACTTGAAAAGTACAAAAGCGTATTAAATGACCCTGACGCTTCTGACTACCTGTTTATAACGATGAGAATTGCAACAATTGAACAAATGTTGAACTATTTAACCCAATATGAACAAGGAAGGCTGCACGAAGCATTTGACAAAGAGTATGAATATCTACGCATGATAGCAAATAAAGAAATATAATGCTATAAAAGGAGGCCCTTGATGAGCGACTTATTTGACAAATATAAAGAATCGATTGTTCTATCATACCAATATGCGTTTCGCTTATTGCTGCATTTAAAGAACGTCATTTCCGCTTCTCAACAAGTGGCAGCGGAAGATGAATTAATGAAAGAAGTATATCGAGATTCAATCGTAAAAAAATATGAAATTCTCGAAGATCAGCTTTGGAAGCTGCTGTCGAAGATTTTCAAGGCGTCCGGGTTGGAATTGCACAGCCCAAGAGCGTGCTATCGGCAAGCTTTCAAAGAAGGCTGGATTGAAAATATCGATATATGGAACGATATATTAAGTTCGCGCAATGCAATGGCTCATGTATATAATGAAGAGGATTATGAACAGATCAAACAAAAAATTGTTGATCAATACGTTCAGCAAATCGAAGCATTGTTGCAAAATATTAAAGAAGAAGTGATCGATCGTGACACATGGAATTAACAAAAATGTCTTTGAGCGCCTGATCGCGTATTTTCAAAGCGAGAAAGAGATTCAAAAAGTCATTTTATTTGGCTCGCGCGCAAAAAATACGGCGCGCCGTAATTCCGATATCGATTTGTGCATTGATTATACGGGAAAGCAAAAGTGGAAAGTGATCAGTGATATTGACGACATTGTTGGCATATATTCATGTGATGTGCTATTTTGCGATTCGTTGAACCAAGAAATCGAGCGGCAAATCGAACGCGATGGAATGGTGATTTATGAAAAATGAGGGATGTGTTGAGCGGGCAGACGGATTATCACCGACTGCCCATTCTCTTTTTACCGCCAATGGCATCGGTGTCGGCGAGCCGCTTCCAACCGTTCACATGCCTAGCGCTCACCTATTCGCATTCACAAACCGATTTCCTTCAAGAATCGGCACCGCTGTCGTGACGTCTATTTGCGCGCAGTGGAGGACGTCTTGTTCGTATCCGCGCTTGCGCAATTCGCGTCCGCTTATCGAGTCCCAAATCAAATCGCGCCATTGATGTTTTATAGATTGATAGGCACCGACGCACACTTGCGCTTCCGGCGATTTGCTTCCGATAAGCTTTGAAACAATCATCCCCGCCCCGAGGTAGTCTTCAATGCTGGGCCGCAGTTTGTTTTCGTTTTCTAAAGCGTCTGGCCATGTTTCCCCGCACGGAACGACCGTGATGTTCGCGCCGAGTGCTGCCCGCAACGCATTCGCTTTTTCGGCGACCGCGGAGGCGTTAAGTGGACCACCGATGAGAAGGGCTGGAACTTTCGCCGCAATCCACGTGCATGCGGCACCGTTGAGCGAGCACATGACAAATTTTTGTCCGCGATCGGCTTCCGTAAAGGAGAGTGGCGACAACGAGTGCCCGCCGTATTTGATGGCTTCCGCTCGTCCCCATACGATCTGGGCGCCGATTGATTCCGCAAATGCTTTTGTATGCTCGTTGATCGGCGGGGGATATGGATAAATCTCTGCGCCATAGTCGACGGCGGTCACGACAGTCGAGGAAAAGCTAAGGACGTCGACGATGATGACAATGTCGCCTCGCTCCGCTGCCCCCACTCGACTTTAACTTCAAACGGTGATTGGTCGAAAAACATCATACAGGCCTCCATAGTTTTTGAGTTTACTATACTATAATTTTGTTTTTATAGAAACATATGGATATGAAATGCGTTTCTGCGGTGAAAAAGAAGTAAAAGGCAAATAGGATCGGGTGAATCGAAAAAAGAATTGAAGTAGAGGAGGCGTTATGCGTCCGATTTCTGTCATAATAAGGGCGGCACGCATTGGCACCGCCTGCTTTCGTCATTCGCTAAGAAGAATGGTTTTTGTAAACTCGGTAAAGTCTGTTAAGTGGTGATCGAGTATTTTTTGCAAAATCATCAAGTTCAACTCTTGATAATCGTGGACGGCAATATTGCGGAATCCGACCATTGCTTTCATTTTTTGCGACAGAGAGGGAGGGATGATGCCATGTTGTTCTAATAGGGAAAAAGCGTCTCGGCTCGTTTGTGGAAGGCCGAGCTTTTTTTGAGCGACGATGTGCATCGCAAGATCAATGCTCGCTTCACACGCCCGTTGGAGATTGAGGACGATCGAATCTTGCTTTGTATAATTCTCAAGATGTTTTGGATTATTTTCATATTCTTCGTGAATGCGTTTGATGCATCGTTCAATAATACTAACTTTATTTAAGATAACATCATTTTTCATAAACCGACCCGCTTTCAGCAATGTTTCGCAAAATTTCCGCACGCTCCTCGTTTAATTTCGCATACATTTTCAACGCCCGCCATTCGTACTCCGCTTTTTTCCGTTCATCCGCACAATAGATGGCTTTGCCGCTTGTTATGACTTGCGCTTGAAGCACGGTGCTCGCTTGCTTCAAATCGATGAGATCGACATCCCGCCGCAGCTGTTCCGCCAGTTGTTGTGCGACCATAAATCGTTCATAATGGTCCAATGATCGTTCGTCGCTGAGAAAAGCAATATCGATATCGCTTTCTTGATGAACGTGCCCGGTCACCGCTGAACCAAACAAATAAATGACATAAGGGGAGACTGCTTCAGTTAGCATTTCGACTATGATCCGTTCCATTTGTTTCGTCATCGCCGTCCCTCCTGTTTCCGCCCTTTCGGCAATTATTTATTATTATATTATTTTTAATTCCGTGCTTCAAACGCTAACACGATTGTAAACTTTGCTGTTTTCTTTGTTTTGGGTACGAAAAAGCGGTAGCGTTGTGAGAATCGTTAGCTAAACACCATGGTTTCTACAATGCAAATAAAAGAACGGCTTTTGTCGCTTTTATGCAATTTATAAAATACAACGGGTATGATTTGAATATGCTGACGAAGGCCCCCATTGAATTTGTAGTCGATATTGTCAACCATCGTTATTCGTTTAAGGAAATGGTGGAAATAATTAAAGAATATACGACATTGCGTGGCTAGCGGTGTCGGAAAAATACCCTCGTTGTTGTAGTAGGTAGATGGATAACAGCAACTATTTGAAATTTCATCATCAGCAACAAATGGCGACCAAGTACAGTCGTCGATCGCCAATCGTGCAAAAACTCCCAGGGATCGACGACATATTGCCTTTTTACGAAACCGCCGCCCGGCAAGGCATTGCGCTAAAATATGGGTTTCGATATAATAAAATCGACGAATTGCTCCAAATAAGCAAAATGCTCATTTATCAGTGCTTTTTTGGTTTTTATCGTACCTATGAGGAATTGAAACAAGCGAAGGAAGAGAAGAAGTTCCTAACGATTCCAGAGTTTTTATCGTACCTATGAGGAATTGAAACTAAATTTCCTGTGTCCGCTGGCGTAATGCATCCCTGGTTTTTATCGTACCTATGAGGAATTGAAACTCGCTATAAAGCGATCAACTACGAATTTTTGGTAAGTTTTTATCGTACCTATGAGGAACTGAAACATTGATGTGTGAAGCAACTTCATTTCTGGGGTTGCTGCGTTGTTATCTTAAGGATTAGAACCTGAAACTTCCCAATGATTTTCGCTGTTTCAAATATTGATGTAACGATGAATAGCCGAAACGTTCGGGCTTGGGGGAGCAATTATGAATGGTATTACTGTAATCATCGAGTTATTATGTAGTTTTCTAGTGCTTGCGGCGGGGCTCGTTCAGCTTAAAAACTCGCTTCGATTTACCAGCGTCATTGAACAAGAGAGTGTTACGATTCAACATGTTTTACGAGAGTTGGATGCTGATTTTTTCAAGCTTCTCCCCGTAACTTTTACCTCTATAGCATGCCCGATCATCATTAAAGGCACCCACTTGGAAGCCCTGGGGCATATCTTTTTTCCAAGCTTGGCTATAACCGGAGCTATTGAGAGTATTCATTATTTTTTAAAAGATTGGATGGCTCGCAAACAACTGAAGATCGGATACTATAAGCGTTTCGCCCTTGCGATTTTAGGGATTGTTTATGGTGTTTTTATTTGATAAACATCCTCGGCGCAATACCTCTTGTTGCTGTTCTAATGCCGCCGCGCCTCGTTCTCTCCAGAGTAATTCCATTCGACCGCATCGGCCGATTCCACATGTTGCTTTGCTTCACGTACACTCGATCGTTACTACGTTTTAGAAACAAGGCCATAGTAAGCGAGTGAGCATCCTCAATTGTTTTGAATCGACTTTGTCCTTTTCAATTTGATTACAAAACAGGAAAACAGGTTACGTGCCATTAGCAAAAATGGTATGATGGACTAAAATATGGTGGAGGATTTGACGTTGAAGTTTTTTAGGTGCGTTTGTATTTTGTCATTCATTGCATATTTGCTTATATTAACAAAAATGGTGTTGTTTAAAGGCGTAGCGATCAGCGATTTTCATCTTAGCAACCGGGAAACGTACTGGCATTCGAGCAACTTCGTGCCTTTCAAAACGATTGCATTTTATCTGTTTTTTGCGGATGTGAATTTAGATATCAAGGTGGAGAATGTGGCAGGAAACGTCGTTGGTTTCATCCCTTTTGGCTTTTTCCTTCCGCTATGCTTGAAAAAGTGTCCTTCATGGCTAACCGTTCTTTTGGCTACGATGTTTTTAAGCCTTTCCTACGAGACTGTTCAACAATTATTTGTGTTGGGGAATTTCGATATCGATGATATTTTGCTAAACACATTTGGCGGCGTTTTAGGATATGCCCCAGGGAAATGGGCGAGCTTGCGCGTATACAAAAACGAGTCGAACTTTCATGCACATATAAACGGGCGATGAAACCGTTGTCGTTCTTGAATTCGATACGCTTTGTATCGTGCATTAAACGGACATGTTCTTTTAATGTCGGTGTTATTCCTACACTTTTGAGAGGAACTTCTTGTCTTGGAAGAGGAAGGTATGAAATATATGTTAAAACGAACGATTTGGAACGAAGAAAAGCCCCTTTTAAAATTGGACGAAGGGATGTCCCGAAAAAACTAGGACATCCCTTTTGTTTTTATTGACAAAGCGAACGCAAATGGTAATCGACGATAGCTTCGATTTGCTCTGGGGATAGCTGCTCTGGCTGCATAATGCCATGCATGGCTAAGCCATCAATTAGGGCATAAAGGCGTTCCGTTTCCAAATCAACTGGTAAATCTGGTTTTGTGATACCGAGTTGGATCAACGTTTCGATCATGCGCTGGATGGCGGAGCGCAGTTCGTTGTACATGCGTTCGCTTAGAGGATCAAGGTCCTTATCCCAGAGCGCTTTTTGCGTAAAAGCAAGCCACACCTCCATTTCTTTTCTTGTTTCATCGGTTAAAGGCAAAAGTTCGAGAAGAAAGCGTTTGATTCCGTCAAGCGGCGGGCCGGAAAACCGAATGGCTTCGATCCGTTCTTTTACCCGTTCTGAGACAAGCTGCATCGAAAACGCTAAAAGTTCAGACTGGGAAGAAAAATAATGGCGCAATGAACCGGCAGAAATTCCCGCTTCTTTAGCAATATGGCGGACCGTGGCTTTTTCCAGCCCATCCCGCATAATGACTCTCCAAGTTGCTTCAGCGATCCTTTTCCGTTGTTTTTCATGATCAACTATTTTAGGCATGGACATATTATATCACCATTGATTTTTTAGCACAACTGTGTTAAATTGTTTTTAACACAGTTGTATTAAAAAAGAGGGGATCGATAGTGGGATGGTTTATCGTCATTTGTGAACTATTATTTTGGGTGTTCGTTGTTTCAGGATTGTTTACGAGATACGTGTTAAAGTGGAAGAAGACGAGTGCATGGCTCTTTTTTTGCACGATTTTGGCCGACGTCGTTTTGCTTATTATCGCGATCATGGATTTATCGCGAGGGGAAACGGCACAACTAACTCACGCTTTGGCAGCTGTTTATATCGGTATTTCTATTGTGTATGGGCGTCGAGCCATTCAATGGGCAGATGATCAATTTGTCCGGCGGGTTATGAAGATTTCACGCCCTGCTGCGAATGTGCCTCGATTCGGCAAAGCGCATGCCAAATACGAGAGACAAGGATGGTATCGCCATTGGTTCGCATGGGCGATCGGCAATGCGATCATCTTGTTGATGATTTGGCTAGTCGGCGATTTTATGAAAGCGAAGGAACTAATCAAAGTTACGCTCTTTTGGTCCCTTATTTTATGCGGCGATTTTCTTTGGAGTTTCAGCTATACGATATGGCCGCGCAAGGCACCACAAACTAGATAATAAAAGTTTATCACGAAGTTGCGCTACATCTATAAGAGTTTCTTATATTTTCGAAATGTAAAAAAAGAAAATCTTGAGTAAATCTAGTTTTAAGTTTTGTTATTTCTCTGTATATTTATTGTAAATTTGAACATTATTGGAATGAAAACCCTTATAATGCTGATTAGACCAATACATATTGGTCACAGTAAATGATAAGGGGGAAGAGGTCATGAAAGCAAAGCATGGTTTGTTGCTAAAAGTGGGTGTATCTTTGTTGACGATCATGCTGATGGGAGCGTGCAACAACGCGGAGGAGAAAAAGGACCAAGGAACGAATCAAACAGAGCAAAATACAGGACAAAATACGGAACAATCGGGAAGCAATCAATAGAGGGATAGAAGAGGCGGCTTATTTTTAGCCGCCTTTTTGTTATAAGAGGGCGGCGACAAATGGGGGAACATATTTGCGTAAATTCAGCAAAAATTTTACAATCCGTTCGCATTTCCTCAACATTGTTGTTTTAGTCTGGAGGTGTAACAATCCTTTGAAAAAGGAGTTTGACGCGTGATGACAAAGTTTTTTCATCAAGCCTACGCTTTAGAATGCCGAATGTTTCGAGTCGTTAACCGCTACTTTGATTGCAAGTGGCTCAATTTCTATTTTCGCCATATTACGCATGTAGGCGGTGCGACATTTTCGATTGCGGCGGTGCTAACGGCGCTGTTTTTCTTCCCTCAGGAGTGGCGCATGACGGCGATCGCTAGCGCCTGCGCCTTGGCGGCGAGCCATGTTCCGGTCGCTGTAATGAAGCGGCTGTATCCGCGAAAACGACCGTATGTAGTTTTAGCAGAAACAAAAGTATATGATCCGTTGCAAGACCATTCGTTTCCATCCGGCCATACAACCGCAGTCTTTTCCGTCGTGATCCCGTTCGTTTTAGCAGTGCCCATTTTATCGTTTTGCCTTTTACCGCTTGCTTTCAGCGTTGCGATTTCTAGAATTTATCTAGGGCTTCATTATCCTTCCGACGTTCTTGCCGGGGGATTGCTTGGTACGGCAGCGGGCATTGTATCGTTTTTCTTATTATAAAAGTGTCAGGGAGGGTCTATATGAGAATTGCGCTTTTTACCGATACGTTTGTGCCTGAGGTTAACGGAGTGGCACGGACATTAAAGCGCCTGGCCGATTTTTTTGAAAAGAAAGAGATCGAATATAAAATTTTTGTCCCCGAGATTCCTAATAACCATTCACTTGACTTCCATATTCACCGCTTTACGAGCTTTCGTTTCTTTTTGTACCCGGAATGCCGTGTGGCGTTTCCGAACATGATGCAAATGAAAGCGGAATTGCAAGCCTTTCAACCTCATCTTATCCATATTGCTACTCCATTCAATATCGGACTGTGCGGCCTGCATTATGCGAAAAAAATGCAAATTCCTGTAGTCGGTTCGTATCATACCGATTTCGATCATTATTTACGGTACTATGACTTGCGGCTTTTCTCTAAACTGTTATGGCGCTATATGCATTGGTTTTATAGGCCGCTGCAAAAAATTTTCGTCCCTTCCCACGATACGATGGAACGATTAAAGCGGCGCGGCTTTACTAATTTGCACATGTGGCCGCGCGGGGTGGATGGCTCGTTGTTTCATCCTGATTATGATAAAGAGGAAGTGCGGAATCGATATAACATTCATGAAACATATTTGCTCGTTTATGTCGGAAGGATAGCGGCGGAAAAAGACGTTCATCTTTTGCCGCAAATCGCTGCAAAGCTGCCTGAGCCGTTGCGAAATCAAGTGCACTGGCTCATTGTTGGAGACGGTCCGTTAAAGGAATCATTGCAACAAAACGCCCCCGATCGTATGACGTTTGCTGGTTATCTGCACGGTACGGAATTAGCGAAAGTGTACGCTGCGGCGGATCTGTTCGTCTTCCCGTCACCAACGGAAACGTTCGGCAATGTCGTGCTGGAGTCGCTGGCGAGCGGAACACCGGTTATTGGCGCCGATAGCGGCGGGGTAAAAAACATTGTGCAACATGGAATATTCGGCTGTTTGTGTGAGCCGGGAGATGTTGATGGATTTGTTGAAGCTATTGTACGCTTGCTTGCGAACGACGCCCAAAGAAAACAAATGGGAGCAGCGGGCCGCGCTTATGCGTTAACGCAAAATTGGGATACGATTTTGGAAGAATTGCTTAGTGAATATGAAAAAGTGTTACACTGTGATTCACACTCGCTTCATGCTTAATCGCCCGAGGCATAAATCGAGTGTACGGGCATTCGCAGCGAGCTTTGGCGACTATCGATATTGCGCAAAGATACGCATAAAATCTTACAACTTCCATTCCTACTTAGAGTTTGTCGAGCAGGAGGCGGAGAAGAAAACACCGCTCTTTTAAAACGGAGTGCTTGCATAAAAATATGGTTTTTGTAAAATATCAACTAGAAGAAAAGGTTATCATTTTTACGGAAAAGGCAATGCCAGGCTTCGGGAATGAGGAAGCCTGTTTTTTGTTTGGGATCGTAAGTCAAAGTAAAAATGAGAAACGAGAGCGAGTTGGAGGGCGGAAGTAATGATTGAGGTGAAACATTTACATAAATCGTTCCGGGTTCATGTTCGAAAGGCGGGTTGGCTTGATGCGGTCCGCCATTTATGGAAACGGGAATACCGTGTGGTCGAGGCAGTAAAGGACGTTTCTTTTACCATTGAAAAAGGGGAAATTGTCGGGTTTTTAGGTCCGAATGGAGCGGGAAAAACGACAACGATGAAAATGTTGGCGGGACTATTGCACCCGACGTCGGGGGAGATCAAAGTCGGGGAATATGTTCCGTTTGAACAAAGGGCCGAGTTTAAAAAGATGATGAGTTTGGTGATGGGACAAAAAAGCCAGCTCATTTGGGATATTCCGCCGATGGAAACCTTTTTAGTGAATAAGGCGATTTATGACATCGATGACCGCGCATTTCGGCGGACGCTTGATGAGCTTGTGGAGCTATTGGAGCTAGAGCCGCTATTGACAAAGCCAACAAGAAGCTTGTCGTTAGGACAGCGGATGCGCTGTGAGCTCGCAGCGGCATTATTGCATCGGCCGGCGATTTTGTTTTTAGACGAGCCGACGATTGGGCTTGATGTCCATACGCAAGAAAAAGTCCGGCGTTTTATTGCCGACTATAACCGCGAGCATCAAACAACCATTTTACTCACATCGCATTATATGGGAGATGTGACGGCGCTATGCGACCGCATTATGATCATCAACTACGGCCAGCTCATTTATGATGGAGAGCTGGCAGTGCTGACGGAAAAGCTGGCTCCGTATAAACGGCTTGAAGTGCAATTTGCCGAGGTGCCGAATGTGCGCTGGGAGGATTACGGAGAGGTGGCGGAAATCGAAGACGGCAATGTCGTGTTGCGGGTAATGCGGGAGAAAGTGGCCGAAGTATCCGCGCATTTTTTACAGCATTTTCGCGTCCATGATATTAACATTCAAGATCCGCCGATGGAGGAAGTGATCACAAGAGCGTTTCAGGAGGAGGTGCCGCATGGTTCGTAAATATGTCGCTCTTTTGCGTATGAAGTACATAGAAATGCTCGCGTATCGTCTCGCCACGATTGTGTGGATGACGGGAGCGATCACCCAGCCCCTTATTACGATGGCGGTCTGGATGAACATTGATCCGTCGCAAAGCGATGCGTTCTTCTTTTATTTTATGGCGGTTATTTTTGTTGAGCGGATGACGAGCGCTTGGGATGTTTGGGAGCTTGATCGGGAAATTCGCGAAGGAACGTTTTCGAACTACATCATACGCCAGCTGCATCCGATCCATTGGGCGATTGCTGAAAACGTTGTTTATAAACTATTATTTCTCGTCATATTGGTGCCGATATGGGCGGTGGCGGCGCTGTTTGCACCGGCGCTGCGCTTTGATATATCAGGTGGACAGCTTCTTTTGTTTTTGGCGGCGGTGCTTCTTGGGGCGGCGCTTCGTTTTTTGCTCAGCTATACTTGCGGGCTGCTCGGCTTTTGGGTGACAAAAGTTGCGGCGATTTATGGCGTGCTTGAAGTCATTTCTTTATTTTTATCAGGGAGAATTGCACCGCTTGAGATGCTGCCGCCGTTTTTGCAGCAATGGAGCATCTTTTTGCCGTTTCGCTATATGATCGGATTTCCGATTGATATTATAAATAAAGCCGCCAATGGCGACGGTATCATGAAAGGTTTTGTGATCGCATTGATTTGGGCGGCGGTATTCATCATTGTGCTTCAATTCGTATGGAAAGCGGGATTAAAGAAAAATCAGGCGGTAGGTGGTTGAAGATGGGCAAATACTGGCGAATGTTCCGCGAGTTTTTCCGGGCGTGCTTAGTAGAAGAATTGGAATACCGCAGCGAGTTTCTCGGCAACCTCATCTCCAGCTTTTTTGGCATCGGGATCGCGATTTTGACGATGAACATCTTTTTTTACCAGACGGACCGGTTAGGGGGATGGTCCTATGCCGATGTGCTCGTGCTGCTTGGCGTCTTTAATACATTGAAAGGGTTGATCGACTTCGCTTTGCGCCCGAATATGCCGCGTCTGCTTGAACATGTTCGCCGCGGCACGCTGGACTATATTTTAACAAAGCCTGTCGACAGCATGTTTTATGTCAGCTTCCGCCATTTAGTATTTTGGCGTTTGATCGACGTGGCCCTCGGTTTGGGCCTTGTCGTTTATGGATTGGCGGAAAAGCGTTACTTTCCGTCGTTTGTCGATATCGTTGTTTTTTTCATTACGATGGCGGCGGCGCTTGTGTTGATTTATTCGCTTTGGATGATGTTGATGACAACCTCGTTTTGGGTCATCCGCATTGATGATTTATCTTTTATTTTTGATTCATTTTTTGAAACAGCGCGGTTTCCGATCGGCATGTACCGCGGCTGGGTGCGCGTTGTGCTGACATATGTGCTGCCTGCGGCGGTGATCACAAACATGCCGGCTCTGTCGCTGTTAGGAAAATGGAATATATCGACCGCGTTGATTGTCGGATGTTTGGCTGTTGTCTTTTTATGGCTGGCGCGGCGTTTCTGGCGTTTTGCGCTGCGGTCGTATACAAGTGCGAGCAGCTGAGGAGGGAAAACCCCCTCCTTTTATTTTTTGAGCTTTATACCTAGCAGTTCAACGACTGAGGGTTCGCGTTCCTTCTTGAGATTGGTCTATTTTCATTTAGAAAATGTATCACCAACTGATAAAAAAGCACTTGCTTTTTGAAGAAACCGCTAACGAACTTTAGCCATGCTAAAACATAGGAAATAGTAGCTAAGTTTTATCAATGGAGAAAACTAATAGATTTTACGCATACTGATTCATCCTGGTGTTATACTTTTTACATATATACACAATTATAGAGGGGGATTTCCTGATGTGTGGACGCTTTTCGTTGACTGCTGATGTGAGGCAGCTGCAAGCGTTGTTTCATTTTGTTTTGTCTGAACCGATTCCACCCCGTTTTAACATTGCGCCAAGTCAGGCGGTTTTGACGGTTGTCGAGGAGAATGGAGAGCGAATTGGAAAAATGATGAAATGGGGTCTTGTGCCGTCTTGGGCAAGCGATCCGAAAATCGGCTGGAAGATGATTAATGCTAGAGCGGAGACGGTCGATGAAAAAGCGAGCTTCCGCCAGGCGTTGAAGCGGCGCCGCTGTTTGATTTTAGCGGATGGCTTTTATGAATGGAAAAAGATCGAAACGAAAAAAATTCCGTACCGTTTTACGCTAAGAAACGGGGAGCCATTTGCGTTTGCGGGGCTGTGGGAAAAATGGGACAAGCAAGAAAAGCCGCTATATACGTGTACGATTATTACAACAGCGGCCAACGAACTGGTCGGCCAAATCCATGACCGGATGCCGGTTATTTTGCCGCCGGATGAGCAGGAGGCATGGCTTGATCCGGAGCTTGAGGATACCGATTATGTGAAGTCGTTGCTGCGGCCGTATTCTGCTTCGGAGATGAATATGTATGAAGTGTCTACGATTGTCAATTCGCCGAAAAACGATGTGAGCGCATGCATTGAGCCGCTCAACAGCAAGTAGGACGAAAAGAACTATAATCATGTAAAGGGGGGATAAAAGAGGACGAATCGGCAGACCTTTATCCACGTACGAACGGTTGAGACTAAATTTCTCAAAGATGATATTTCTACAGCCGCCTAGTTTCATCTTTGCTGCGAGGAATAAAACATTTCAGCGGACTGGCAGCTGGAATTTAGCTAAAAACGAAGACGTAAGCCAAAACGGGGTCAATCGCTGGCGCCGTTTTATTTTTATGAAATTTAAACGATCGTTAGTTTTTATATGAATAATGCCCCCTCAAAAATGAAGAAAAAATGGGATATTCAATCATGAATATAGCCAAGGGTTATTAGAAATATTAGATATTTAGATTCATAATTGACAATATTCTAATAATTTAATAATATCATGTTTAACAAACGAAATTTTTAAAAACATAATATAAGAGGTGTTTTGACAATGTGTTCACGAGAGCGTGTATGCTGTTCGTTTTGCGGTTCGGCTAATGTAGCGAAAATGTCTCTGTTTGGAACGGCGCAGCTTGTGTCGCAATACTACTGTAAGCAGTGTAAAAGTGTTTTTGAATGGGTGCGCTGGCGGAGCGAATCAAACATAGCGGGGACAAGAGATGAAGGGAAAGCAATATGAACGCTTAATCATCTTGAAAAGGAGGGGAGGCATTCGTCATAATACATAATAAAGGATAAAAATTCAAAAAAAGACAGGTGTGAACAGCGATGAAACCAAGGGCACTTATGTTTACGTTATTTGGCGAGTACATTCAGCATTACGGAAACGAAGTGTGGATTGGCAGTTTAATTCAGATGATGTCCCACTTCGGCATTTCTGAATCCTCCATTCGCGGAGCGGCGCTGCGGATGGTGCAGCAAGAGTTTTTTGAAGTGAGGAAAATCGGCAACAATAGCTATTACTCGCTGACGCCAAAAGGAATGCGGACGATGATGGATGGCTTTACCCGCGTCTATTCGTTAAAAAACTATAAATGGGACGGCCATTGGCGCATTCTAACATATTCTGTTCCAGAAGAAAAAAGGGAACTGCGCAATCAAATTCGGAAAGAATTAAGTTTAATGGGATTTGGTCTCATTTCTCACGGAACGTGGGCAAGTCCCAACCCGGTTGAACCGCAAGTGATGGAATTGATTAAAGACTATCATTTAGAGCCATATGTCATCTTGTTTACGTCTAACTCGATCGTGTCGCATAGCCATGAACAACTAATTGAACGCGGATGGGATTTTGCGCAAATCGCCAAAGAATACGACCAGTTTATCGAAACGTATCAGCGAATATACGAAGAGTTCCAAAAGCGGGCGTGGAATAACGAGTTATCCGATCGGGAGTGCTTTATTGAACGAACAAAATTAGTGCATGCCTATCGGAGCTTTTTCTTTATTGACCCGAGCTTTCCAAATGATTTATTGCCGGACCATTGGAGCGGCACGAAAGCGCGCGAGTTGTTCTTCAATGTGCACCAGCTTTTGGCAGTGCCGGCCATTCGCTATTTTGAAACATTGTTTGAGCCCGCACCGGACCGTGAACGTGTATTCAATCGCGATAAAGCGATTAATCCGTTTATAGGGATGATTTAGTACAATCTCTTTTTCCTGAATTGGACAGTGAATATGATTCGGATATGTTTCTTTTTTATCTGCGAGGAACGCGACTAATGAAATGGTGGGATGTATATGGTCAATATTGAAGCAGTAGGGGACAATATATTTCGCATCCCTGTCCCTGTGCCGTTTCCGATGAAATATGTTTATTGTTATTTATTTCGCGAAACCGATGGTTGGAGCTTAGTCGATGCAGGTTTTCATTACCCGGATGCGGTTGATGCGTGGGAAGAAGTGTTTCGAAAGCTTGGAGTGAACCGTCAGCATATCCATTCAATTTATGTAACGCATTTTCATCCAGACCATTTCGGTTTAGCTGGGTGGATGCAACAGCAAACCGGTGCCAAAGTATGGATGAGCCGGGAGGATTATGCGATGGCGGAGCGCGTCTGGAAAAAGCGGAGCGACCAGGCGAATCAAGTAGGAGTCGTCTTCAGGCAGCACGGTGTCCCGGATGAGTTAGCAAAGCAAATTGAAGAAAGTATGCAAAAGCTGTCCAAACACGTGATGCCGCTTCCTTCTTTAACGATTCTTGAGAACGATGAAGTAATTTTAGGACAAAGACGGTGGAAAGTGATAGCGGTTCCAGGCCATAGTGATGGGTTGATTAATTTTTATCAGCCTGAGCTAAAATGTTTGCTTGTGTCGGATCACGTATTAGAACGTATTACGCCAAATATTAGCGTATGGCCTGGAAGTCATCCGAATCCGCTGCAACAATATTTTTCTTCTCTACATAAAGTTCGGCATCTTGATGTGGCGATCGCGCTTCCGGCTCACGGCACAGTGATTGGCCATCTTCGCGAGCGGATTGATGAAATTATCAAGCATCACGAAAAACGATTGGATTACATGAAATCTTTAGCGAGCGATGGAAAGACGGCTTACGAAGTGGCGTATGCCGTGTTTGTCCATAAGCCGTTGACGCCGCACCAGTGGAGGTTTGCGATCGCTGAAACATTGGCGCATTTAGACTATTTAGCATCACTTGATGAATTGGTAAAAGAAGAACGTGAGGGAGTCATCGTTTATCACTTTAGGCGAGAAGACTCCCACCTCAAGGAACGAAAGGGAGTAGGTGGGAGATGAATCGCCTTCGGACAAGGGACGGCTTATTGGCCATCTCGATGGTTCGACTGTTCGAGTGTCACTTGCCATAAGTGAAACATCGTTTGTGTACGAGTGCCAAGCTTTTTTTTCTTTGTATGCGTCTACCCGGTTTAAAAGAGGTGGAGGAAATCGTCAGACCACCGTTTGTTGTTCCAGGTTCTCGCATCCAAAATGATATAAAGATAGATTCAGTTATGGTATAATATGTATATTACCACATCAAGGTAGGGGAACGTCATGAGGATTCACAAATCCTACAAATTTCGTATCTATCCCAACCAAGAACAAGAAGAGCTCATCAAAAAGACGTTTGGTTGTTGCCGATTTGTGTATAACTATTTTCTAGAAAAATGGGATCGCACCTATAAGGAAACCGGCAAAGGATGGTCGTACCACACTTGTTCCTCCCGACTCACTCAACTAAAGAAACAATTCGTCTGGTTAAAAGAGGTGGACAGCACAGCTCTTCAATCTTCCCTGAAACACCTCGCGGATGCTTATTCTCGCTTTTTTAAGAAGCAAAACGATCCACCGCGCTTCAAGAGTAAGAAAAACAAGGTTCAATCGTATACCACGAAACAAACAAACAGAAATATTGCGATCGAAGGAAACTACATCAAACTCCCCAAACTAGGGTTCGTTCGTTTTGCCAAATCAAGGGAAGTGGAAGGTCGGATTTTAAGTGCGACCGTTCGCCGGAATCCGAGTGGAACATACTTCGTCTCTCTTTTAGTAGAAACGGACGTGAATCCTCTTCCCAAAACCGGTTCGGCGGTGGGCATCGACTTAGGATTGAAAGAGTTGGCGATTCTTTCAACCGGCGAACGATTTGAAAACCCGAAATGGCTGCGCCACATGGAACAAAAGCTCATTCGGGCCCAGCGCATCTTATCCAGACGGATCAAAGGTTCTTCAAATTGGCATCGACAACGCATCAAAGTGGCTCGCATTCACGAACAAATCAAAAATGCGAGAACCGATTACTTGCATAAAATCTCCACTTACATCATCAAAAACCACGATGTTGTAGGGATGGAAGATTTGCAAGTAAGCAATATGATGAAAAATCATAAGTTAGCCAAAGCGATTCATGAAGTGTCTTGGTCACAGTTTCGCACCATGTTAGAGTACAAAGCGAAATGGTACGGGAAACAAGTGGTGATCGTATCGAGGACCTTTGCTTCTTCCCAACTCTGTTCGTGCTGTGGCTACCAACACAAAGACGTGAAACATCTGAGCCTTCGTGAATGGAGATGCCCATCTTGTGGAACCCATCACGATCGGGATCAGAACGCGAGTATCAATATTCTAAAAGAAGGACTGCGCTTGTTGTCGTGTTAGACAACGGAACCGTTGGGACGACGGGGATCGCCTACTAAGAGAACCGAAGGAGGCTTTGGTGTTCGTAGGAATCTCCCGCTTTGAAACAAAATGAAAGTGGGAGTAGTTCAAAAGGGTTGAGCAAAATAACAGAGCAAAAACCGGCTATACATCATGCAGCCGGTTTTTTATTTTCTTTTATAATCTCGACGGAAACGAGAACACTCTTTTTATATTAATAACGTGATCGAAAAATAAACGTTATATGTTTTTATTATCGATCGTAATAAAAAGGTGGATAGGAGTCATATATTTTGATAGCCGAGATTGATTTGATTCACGCATATTTGACTAATATCAAAGGTTTATCATAATAGAGTATAATTTTTATATTTTTCAGATTTTTCTGTTGACAATAAAACGTACAGTGAATTAATATTATGTTAAACATACGATAAAATAAAAAACGTAATAAGGAAGGTGGAGAGATGGATCAGGCTGCGCTCTTAAAAGAAAAGATCCAAAATGGTTTTATTGTTGAAGGGCTCGAAGATATGAATGAAGAGTATTTAAACGCCCTCAAACAGACGTTAACGATTGTAGGGGACACGGAGTTGTTAAGCATTCCACCTTTGTTGACGGTGTACGATCAGGCGCCCACATTAAATAGCAAAATTACCGCATTAGCGATTATGCAAGACGAAATCGGTCATGCGCATATCGCTTACCGCCTGTTAAAAGACTTAGGCCAAGACGTCGATGAGCTGCTGTATAAGCGCGAACCGCACCGTTGGAAAAATCCGTATGCGTTCGATTTTGAACTGTCGAACTGGATTGAACTAGGGGTGTTCAATGCGTTTTTTGACCGGGCGGGCTACACGCTTCTCGGTGACGCTTTTGAACATACTTCATACGGCCCTTGGAAGCGCGCGTTAGTGAAAGTCGATAAGGAAGAATTGTTCCACCTTCGAAACGGCGAAATTATTATGAGAACGGCCATGCAAGATCCACAACTGCGCGAAGAGGTGCAAAAAGCTGTTGATTGGATGTTTTTAATGGCGCTTGAATTTTTCGGGGTAGAAGATCGCTTGAAAAGCCGATCGGCGCAACTTGAGTATCGCCTAAAAGGACGGACGAATGACGAACTGCGCCAGAAATGGCTGTCGACTGCTGTTCCGTTCTGCGAATCAATCGGGGTGAAAGTGCCTGCCCATTATGATGAAGAACAACAAAAATACGTGCTGGATGTTCCATTCCCGTGTAAGTTCGATCCGGTCAATAAAAAATGGCTATTTGACCAGCCGGATACGTGGGATAACGTTATTAAACGGTTTAAACAGAGGGGGCCGCAAAATAAACAGTTCGTTGAACGAATCCAAAAAGGCGCCAAAGAGCTGGAGCAATTGCGAAAGGATGCGGTGTGATGAAACAAGGCGTCGATACACAAAAGTATTGGGAAGCGCTGAAGGAAGTAATGGATCCGGAATTTCCAATCAGCGTTGTCGATATGGGGTTGATTTACAACATTGAAAAAAATGGTGATGAACTTCATATTACGATGACATACACCGCTGTTTCCTGTGCTTGTATGGAATGGATCGAACAAGACATTCAAAACCGGCTTCTGCAAGAAGAAGAAGTCCGAGCGGTTCATATCCACGTCGTGTGGGACCCGCCGTGGACAGTCGATCGATTAAGTCCCGAGGCGCGGGAAAAATTGAAATATTGGGGAGTGAGTTCGAAGTAATGGCGGCCAAACAAAGAAAAACATTTGACATTTTCGCTCGGATTAAACGAGGAGGCGAGCTAATCCATATTGGCACGGTTGAGGCGGAAAACGAGAAGTTGGCCAAAGTGTACGCTTCTTTTACGTACGATGAAGAAGATTGGTCCGAAATGATTGTCGTCGACCGCAGTCAGTTCGTATGGGTGAAAAAGCCTCACGGGCTATTTGCGCAAAAAGGGGAGAGAGTGCGATGAACGAAAAACAGCCGGGAGTACATGCATTGATCGAACTGCTGGAGACGATCGCGGATAATAAATACGTCCTTGGCGATCGTCTAGTCGAAGTCGGGGTGAGCGGACCGAACTTGGAAGCGACGCTAGCTTCGATTGCGATGGCCCAAGGCGAGCTAGGACATGCGAGACTGTTGTATAATTGGTGCTTTGATTTGCGTGGTCTCCAAGGGAAAAAAGCGGAAATTTACGGGCAGACGGGGAAAGCGTTTACAGAAGTTATCGGCGTAAACAATTGGATTACACTGATCGCGGCCTTGTATACAACGAATGTAGCGATAGACATCGTTTTGCAATCTTTGCTTGAGTCTAATCACCCGGCCGTCGTTTCGCGAATCCAAAAGCTTATGCGGGAACAGCAAGACCATTTAATCTACGCGAAAAGCTGGGCTTATGAGCTTCGGAATGAACAAGGAGCGATTCCGCGCCGTTTCGAGCAAGCGCTAAATCGTATGGTCAGTGAAGTATACACGTGGCTAGAAAAAGTGGAACAAAAAGCGGAGTTGCAAGCTAGCGGATATTTTCCAGCACATGTAAAACTAACGGCCCGATTTAAAGAACAACTAAAAGAAATCGCCGCACAATCACTCGTACAGGTGAAGTAGCGGGAAAGGAAAGTCTTTTAGGAGGTGAGAAGGAGAGAGAAAATCGCGCTTAGTGACGTAGCGGGAAACGTGCTATTAGTAGTTTGAGTGATTTGAAGATAGCTTCAATAGAGGCAAGCATTCCATATAAATTAAAAATAATAGGAGAGGAGAATTTAAAATGGCGGTAGAAACAAAAAAGAAAAACTTAACGGTGGTCAAAAACGAAGGGATTGCGGAAATTCATTTACACATTAACAAATCCAACTCCTACGATTTGGCGTTTTACCAAGAACTAAATGCGGCGATTGACGACATTCGATTTGATCCGGATATTAAAGTCGTTATCCTGATGAGCGATATGCCGAAATTTTTCTCAGCCGGGGCGGACATTAACTTTTTGCGGGCGGCCGATCCGCGGTTTAAAACGCAGTTTTGCTTGTTCTGTAACGAGACGCTAGATAAAATCGCGCGTTCTCCTCAAGTGTACATCGCTTGTTTAGAAGGACATACGGTAGGAGGCGGCCTAGAGATGGCGTTGGCATGCGATCTTCGATTCATGGGAGATGAAGCCGGGAAAATCGGGTTGCCGGAAGTGACGCTTGGAGTGTTAGCCGGAACCGGGGGAACGCAGCGCCTTGCGCGGTTGATCGGCTATTCGCGCGCACTTGACATGAACATTACGGGAGAAACGATTACGCCGCAAGAAGCGCTAGAAATTGGGCTGGTGAACAAAGTGTTTCCGCAAGCAGAGACGAGAGAGCGGACGCGGGAATATGCGCGTAAAATCGTCAACAGTGCGACATATGCCGTCTCCAACATTAAGCTGTCGATTATGAACGGAAAAGAAATGCCGTTGAACGTGGCGATTCGCTATGAAGGAGAATTGCAAAACTTGTTATTCCGTTCAGAAGACGCAAAAGAAGGATTAAGCGCCTTTTTAGAAAAAAGAAAACCAAACTGGAACGGGATTTAAGCATATTTTCGTTAACGAAAGCCCTGGAAATGGATCATTCCTCCGTTTCCGGGGGTTTTCTGCATCGGGCGTTCGCGCATCGGTCCGTTTGAGGTTCAATTTTAGTTTATAAAAGTGGGATGGTGAACCATGGAATTACGCGGATTGGGCTTGCTTTATAACGCGGCGGGACTATTTATTGATGATCACATCCGTAACGGCTTAGGGGAAAAAACGGCTATTTATTATCGAGATGAGCAAATCTGTTATCAACAACTGCAAGAGAAAGTGAATCAAGCTGGCCATATGATGCGGGAGCTCGGTTATAGGTTAGAGGACCGCATCGTTATGGTGTGCCATGATACACCGGAATTCATTTACACCTTTTTTGGAGCGATTAAGATTGGCGTTGTTCCCATTCCGGTGAATACGATGATGCAGCCGTCTGACTATGAATATTTTTTGAATAATAGCCGCGCCAAAGGGCTAGTCATCCATGAAGATCTTTGGCGGCAAATCCAACATGTCAAAGACCGATTTTTATTTTTGGAGCACATTATTGTCATTTATGAAAACGCTAACACAATGTCTGGTGACGTGTTCAATTTTCACCGTTTGCTTGACCGTGCCAGCAAAGAATTAACGGCGGCTCCAACCAATAAAGATGACGCCGCTTTTTGGCTGTTTAGTTCGGGCAGCACAGGGGAGCCAAAAGGAATTATTCACTTACAGCATGATATGGAATTTGCATTGAATACGTATGGAAAGCAAGTGCTAAAGATCACAGAAAATGACCGTTGCCTTTCTGCCTCGAAATTGTATTTTGCCTATGGTCTTGGCGGGGGGATGTATTTTCCACTAGGTGTTGGCGCTTCGACGATTCTTGTGAAGGACCGTCCTTCGCCGGAGATGATGTTTGAAGCGATCGAAACGTACAAGCCAACCATCTTTTTTGGGGTTCCGACATTGTATGGAGCGATGATTGATTATGTCCAAAAATCCGGGAAACGTTTCGATCTTAGCTCACTGCGCGTCTGCGTTTCCGCGGGTGAGGCGCTTCCTCCTTCGTTTTATCGGAAGTGGAAGGAATTGTTCAACGTCGATATTTTAGACGGGATCGGCTCTACAGAAGCGCTTCATATTTTTATTTCCAACCGGATTGACGATATTAAAGAAGGAAGTTCAGGAAAAGTCGTCCCGGGTTATGAAGTCAAAATTATCGACTCCCAAGGGATGGAATTGCCGCCGAATGAAGTCGGCGATTTAGTCATTCGCGGTGATTCCATCGCACACGGATATTGGAATCTCCATGAACAAAACAAGAAAAAATTTGTCGGAGACTGGCTATATATCGGCGACAAATATTACCGTGACGAAGAAGGTTATTATTGGTATTGCGGCCGTACTGATGACATGTTGAAAGTCGGAGGGATATGGGTATCCCCGATCGAAATAGAAAATTGTCTGTTACAGCACGATGATGTTTTGGAGGTCGCGGTGGTCGGTGTGGAAAACGATCAAAATCTTACGATACCTAAAGCGTTTGTCGTGCTCAAAGACGGAATAGAACGGTCGAAAGAAAAGGAAGAGGAGCTGAAACAATTTGCGAAGCAGCATCTAGCCCACTATAAATGTCCGCGCATCATTGAATTTATTGACCAGCTTCCGAAAACTGCCACCGGGAAAATTCAACGTTTTAAATTACGAGAGTTATTGAAACGTCGATAAACTCAAAGCGAACAGCGGAAGGGGCGATCAGCGATGAAAAGAAACGAGTTTCAGCTTCGTGTTAATTTTGGCGATACAGATACAGCAGGCATCGTCTATTACCCCAACTACTTTAAATGGTTTGACATCGCCGGACATCAGTTTTTCCGCAGTATTGGGCTGCCTCCTTTGAAACTAATGAAAGAACAAAATATCATTCTCCCACTTCTTCATGCCGACTGCACGTTCGAACGTCCATTGTATTACGATGATATTATTACAATTAAAACAGTTGTCGAGGAAATCAAACAGAAAACGATCAAACTGAGGCACGAGGTGTTTCGGGGGGAGACGAGGACCGGCTACGGGTTCGAAGTTCGAGGATGGGTAAAAGAAAGCGAGGGCCGCATATTTGCAGTTCCGATTCCGGATGACGTAAGGGAGTTGCTTGAGGAAGAAGGAATGGGAGAATGTGCGCAAACGAATCCGTGGCTTCACGCATAATTTCTACTATTCTTCTAAAGCCAAGAATGGTTGTAGCATCTTGGCTTTTTTTCACTGTAAAATAGTAGAGACACTAAAAAATGGGGGAGAGAAAGTTGATTCGAAAAGCGAAACGAACGGAGCTCATTGAGGTGGCTCAAGGACGTCGCCCAGCCGATATATTTATCAAAGGCGGAATGGTTGTTAATGTTTATTCCGGTGAGTTTTTACGGCAAAATGTAGCGATTTACCAAGATGCGATCGCGTATGTCGGAGAGAAAGATGTAGCAGTCAATGATGAGACGATCATTATTGATGCGAGCGAGATGTATGTTTCTCCAGGATTTATTGAGCCGCATGCCCACCCTTGGGTTTTATATAATCCTGTCAGCATGACGGAGAAAGTGTTGCCTTTAGGCACGACGACGACGGTAAATGACAACTTGTTTTTTTATTTGCATTTCGGAGTTGATGGGTTTAAGCGGTTAGTTCATGATTTACGAAAGCTGCCTGGCAATTTCTTTTGGCTTATCCGTCTCGTTTCACAAGCTGATTTTCCGGGAGAGCGCGATTGGTTTAATGAAAAGGACATCGAAGAACTGCTCGCCATGGATGAAGTCATTGGAACGGCTGAAGTGACAAGATGGCCGTTGTTGTATGAAGGAGATCCGTTTTTAATCAAGATGATTGAAACGGCAAAAAAAATGGGGAAAGTAATCGATGGACATACAGCGGGTTGTTCTTACGACAAGCTCAACAGTATCGCGGCAAGCGGCGTCGATGCTTGCCATGAGGCGATTACCGCGAAAGAAGCGCTTGATCGTCTTAGACTCGGGATGTGGACGACGCTGCGCAACAGTTCGCTGCGCCCTGATTTTCCGGAAGTCATTCGTCTTATCACTGAAGGACGGGTGAGTACGCAGCGGATTACAATGACTACAGACGGCGCCCATCCTAGCTTTATTGAAAAAGAAGGGTTTGTCGATGGATTAATTCGGAAAGCAGTAGAGCTTGGGGTGCCGCCGATGACCGCTTTACAAATGGCGACTATTAATGCCGCTACATATTTGCGCCTTGATGGTGAAATCGGCGGCATTGCGCCGGGAAAATTAGCTGATGTCGTGCTGCTTCCAGATCTTGTCTCGTTCAAACCGGCTGTCGTGATATCGAAAGGAAAAATAGTTGCCCGCCATGGCCAACTGCTTGCGCCGTTACCAACAATTAAATGGGATCGATATGTCTCGAAGAGGCCGTTTTTGTTTCCAAAAGAACGGTTGGATGATGAACGGTTGTACCGCTTTCCGCATCCAGCGCCTGACCGCTCTATTCCTGTTGTTCATTTTAAAAGCAATGTAATTACGGAACAAAAAGATGTCATTCTTCCATCGGCCAGCGGGTATGCTGATATTTCTAACAGCGAAGGATTGCTTTATGCTTCCCTTATCGCTCGCAACGGACAGTGGGTGGCAAAAGGAATATTAGAGCGGTTTGCGGTCAATGTGGACGGCATGGCGTCGACGTACAATACGACGACGGAATTGCTTGTTGTTGGCAGGAAACCGGAAGCGATGGCCGTTGCAGCCAAAAGAGTACATGAGATGGGCGGCGGCATCGTGGTTGTCGATAACAACGAAACGGTCGTTGAAATCCCTCTTCCGCTTACGGGAATGATGGTAACGGACCGTTCGTTTGCCACATCGGTCCATTATCACGATCAATTGCTTAGCGCGCTTCGGGAACGCGGCTTTCCGTTCCACGATATTTTATACACTTTGCTCTTTTTAACGTGCGATTTTCTGCCGGGCCTTCGTCTCATCCCGCGCGGTCTGTACGACGTAAAGCGGAATCATATTGTCCTTCCAGCGGAGCGTCTATATGGATGTACTTTACAACGTTAACATTGATATAAGTGGGCCGGTCTAATTACTGAGCGGGAAATGGGTCTTACATCCGTTCAATCTCGGTAGAGTTTCTAACGTATTGTGATCAGAGAGCCGATTCCCTTGTCGCGGCTCTCTTCTTGTTTTTCCGATAAGGGGAATGGCTCATGCTAGCAAACTCTCCTAAAAAAATAAGTGTTATAGTTACGCCGTTCGTGCGAGAGATAGACGAAAAAGAGTGTCGATAATTGGATATGCTGATTTCTATGATAATGTGTCACACATCAGCGCCCTATTTTGTCTTATAGTCGAAAGGAATATTTTACAGCTAGGAGGAGATTGGATGGAAGTCAGGTTCAATTATCGAACTGCCAATCCGGAGGCGTTTCAAGCGATGCTGAAGCTCGAAGGGTTTATTAAGGCGAGCGGGTTGGATCCGAAGTTATATGAGTTGATTAAAATTCGAGCATCGCAAATCAATGGCTGCGCATTTTGCCTTGATATGCATACGCGAGATGCAAGGGCGATGGGGGAAACAGAAGAGCGGCTTTACTTGCTTAGCGCTTGGCGGGAAGCTCCGTTCTATACCGAAAAGGAACGTGCAGCGCTAGAGTTGACGGAGGCGGTCACGCGCATATCTGAGCAGGGAGTTCCGCAAGAATTGTACGAGCGCGTTCGCGCCCATTTTGATGAAAAAGAATTTGTGACATTAATTATGGCCATCAACACAATTAATGCGTGGAATCGGATCGCGATTTCCACCGGCATGTTCCCAAGATGTGTGTAGGCTTCTAGAAAGCATAGATTTGCCATTTGGCTTTACGTTTACTAAAGAAGAACGCGATAGAAAACGTTAGACGAAACAAAACATCGGCATCCTCTTAGGTTCTATTTAGAACGAAAGGGATGCCGATGTTTTGTCATCGTGTTAGCCGTTTGTGCTCATTTTGCAGTCACTCTAGTACGTGCCATTTGGATTTCTGTTGATTTGTTAAAATCTAACATCACCCAAAGTTCCATTTTCTATTTTAGAAGAGTGATTGAGCCTTGATCTAGACGCATTCAAAAATTAAAATTGTCCGGGTCCGCCCCGCTTCGTTTGTTTAGGTTTAATGAATCGATGCGCTCCATTTCCTCCGCTGTCAGTTCAAAATCAAAAATATCGGCATTTTCTTTAATTCGTTCAGGCGTAATGGATTTCGGAATCGTAACGACCTCATTTTGCAAGTCCCAACGAAGAATGACTTGGGCTGGGGTTTTGCCATATTTGCGTCCAATGTCAATAAGCGTCGGCTCTTCAAGCAGCGCACCGCGCATCAGCGGCGACCACGCTTCTAATTGAATGCCGTGTTGCTTGCAAAAGGCGTGCAGTTCTTTTTGCGTCAGGCGCGGATGGTACTCGACTTGATTGACCATCGGTTTGATTTCACATTCCGCAAGCAAATCCTCTAAGTGGTGAATATGGAAATTGCTCACGCCAATCGCGCGCGCCCGTCCATCTTTATAAATTTTTTCAAGCGCTTTATACGTTTCTTTATATTTTCCTTTGACCGGCCAATGCACTAAATATAGGTCAACGTATTCAAGTCCTAATTTTTTCAAGCTTGTTTCAAACGCCTTTAGCGTCGTTTCATACCCTTGATCGGAATTCCATACTTTTGTCGTAATAAACAACTGCTCGCGCGGTATTCCCGATTCTCTTACCGCTTGACCCACACCTTCTTCGTTTTCATAAAACGCGGCCGTGTCAATATGGCGGTAGCCGATTTCAAGAGCGGTTCGCACCGCATTGATCACTTCCTCGCCGTTTTGCACTTTGTAAACCCCAAGCCCGAGCCAAGGCATAGTCACGCCGTTGGATAACGTAGTACACGCTTTAATACTGTCCATTAAGATCCTCCTCTCCAAATTTTGCATAATTTGATTATCCGTATTTCAATGCAAAAAAGCAAAACATATGCACGTGTTGCTGTTCGTTTAGATAGAGACCGGTTCATTTTTCTTTGAAATTGAATGAATCTGCTTGTGAAATCAGACTGTAAAAACAGATGGAGAGGAGGTTAGCGATATGAGCAGGAGCGACAGACAAGCGTTTCACTGCTAAATAATTGAATCGAAAAGCGATCAATAGAGCTGATTCATGGTGACATGAAGCAATGGGGAGAGACGGCCAGAAATGCGTTCTACTATAAAATAGTTATGATTCAGTAATGGTGCCGCCGTTGACGTGAAGCACCTGCCCTGTTACGTACGATGAATCATCGGAAGCCAAATACACATATGTCGGCGCCAGTTCATACGGCTGTCCGGCCCGGCGCATCGGCGTATCAGTGCCGAACGTTTTCACCCTTTCAGCCGGAAACGTGGAAACAATGAGCGGCGTCCAAATCGGGCCTGGCGCTACAGCGTTGACGCGAATCCCTTTGTTTACCAGTTGCAATGCTAACGAGCGGGTGAACGATACAATCGCCCCCTTCGTTGAAGAATAATCGACTAAAGACGGTTCTCCTTTATATGCGGTTACAGAAGCGGTGCTGATAATGGCACTGCCCGGTTTCAAATAAGGCAAGGCCGCTTGAACGATGAAAAAAAGCGGAAAAACATTCGTCCGAAAGGTGTCTTCTAGCTGCTCTTTTGAAATGTGGAGAATGCTTTTTTGCGGATATTGCACGGCTTGATTTAGCACAAGAACATGCAGTTCGCCAAAGAAATCGATCGTCTTTTGCACAAGCTGGCGGCAAAATGTCTCTTCCCGCAAATCGCCAGGCAGCAGCAAGCAACGCCGTCCATATTTTTCAACATATTCTTTTGTTGTCTTGGCATCTTCATGCTCGTCTAAGTAGACGATCGCTACATCGGCTCCTTCCTTGGCAAAAGCGACAGCGACCGCTCGGCCAATGCCGCTGTCTCCCCCTGTAATAATCGCCACTTTATTTTGTAATTTGCCGCTCCCCTTGTAATTCGGATTATCAAAAATGGGCCTTGGGGTCATTAAAAATTCCAAGCCAGGTTGTTTCGGTTGATGCTGGGGCGGAAACGCAACCGGCACTTGTTTACATACCGTCTCATAGCTGTAATACGGATACATCGGAATCACTTTCGCTTTCCTCCTTCGTATTCATCACCACATACCGTATTCACCCATTTGTGAAAAGGTTCATGATAGAATTGGTATCTCGTGTTAAAAACAGTTAGTCTGGCGGACAACTATCATTGTCCGCCAGATGTTTGTTGATGTAAATGGTACGTGGAACAGAAGAGTTAATCACTATTGGACAACCTTTGCAAATGCTCATGTGCAAAAGGTCAACCCCCAGTCAACATGTGAAACTTAATAGATGGATTAAAGAGGAAAAATTTATTGACAATATAAAACCCATTTGCTACCATATAACCAAGTAATCCGATAGGAATTTATAATATTAATTTTATTCTCAAAAACGTTGTCAACTAAAATTCAAAGAAACGGGGGAGGACACATGTTTACAACATTCATTCGCAACAAACAGGCGCCTGTTAGAGGGGTTTCGGCAATTACTATTGCTTTGATATTGGCGATTTGGACAGTAAGTACCAATTTAAAGTGGATTGATCCTATTTTTCTGCCAACGCCCCAATCTGTCTGGAATGCATTTTTAGAGCTAATCAAGAACGGGTATAAAGGAGTCCCATTGCATACTCATCTAATAAATAGCTTATATCGGTTGTTTTTGGCGTTATTTTTAGCACTTCTTACAGCTGTACCGTTGGGGATACTTTGTGGAATCTCCAAATATATACTTGCGATTTTTGACCCCATTATTGAATTTTACAGACCGCTCCCTCCATTAGCCTATTATGCTTTGCTTGTTTTGTGGTTAGGAATTGATGACAAATCCAAGGTTGCACTTTTATTTTTAAGCGCTTTTGCCCCTTTGTTTATTTCAACTGTCTCCAGTGTGCAACGTGTCCCACAAAACCGTCTCAATGCCGCACGATCTTTAGGGGCCACAAAACTGAAAATATTGTTGTACATAATTTTCCCATCTTGTTTACCAGACATCATAACAGGACTACGTACAGCGATTGGTGTTACGTATGCTACATTGGTTGCTGCTGAAATGGTAGCGGCTACTTCAGGTATTGGCTGGATCGTATTGGATGCAAGTAAATATTTGAGAAGCGACGTTGTGTTTGTAGGAATTATTTTAATGGGAGGAATCGCTATTTTGTTCGATGGTATCATTCGCTTGTATCAGCGTCTTCAATTTTCTTGGGTCGGAAAACAAGATTAATTAGAGCTGCTAGTTGTAAGCATCCTGTAGAAACAACTTGTGACATAGGAGAACACATGAGAATAACAGAAATCCAAAGGCATTGTTTAAAGAGGGGTCAGTTCTTTTATAATTTTTGCCAAAAATTTATATATATTGATTTTATTGTATTTACAGAGAATGAATCTCCTCCACCTCCACTTCGCTTAGGGGTGGGAGGCTTCTCGGCGGATTATGTTTAAGAACAAATAGTTGTTAAATCTATGTAAAGGGGAGAAAAGGATGAGGTTAAAAAACAAAGTACATACGTTATTAACTATTTTGCTGATCAAAGTATGCATTGTTGCAGCTGGTTGCGCGAACCAAGAAACATCTGCTGTAAAAAGCAGCGAATTCTCTGTTCATTCCAGCAGTGAACCTAAAGAAATTAGGTTAGGGTACCAAGTTTCGCCGAATGGAGAACTTTTGGCAAAAGGGTTAAAGTTGCTAGAAAAAAAATATCCTCATATTAAAATTCGTTGGATTCAATTTGATTCAGGCCGGGATGTGAACAGCGCCATGGCCAGTGGAAGCATTGACTTTGGCCTTATCGGCACTCCTCCTGGAGCAGTTGGCATCGCAAATAAATTGCCGTATAAAATATATTATCTTCATGACGTCATCGGCGAAAGCGAAGCGTTAGTCGTAAAAAAAGATTCTGGCATTACATCGTTGAGCGATTTAAAAGGTAAGAAAATTGCCACTACATTTAGCTCGACTTCCCATTATAGTTTGCTAGGAGCGTTAAGAGCAGCCAAAATCAATCCTGAAAAAGATCAAATCACCCTTCTTGATATGCAGCCTTCCGACATCTATGCAGCATGGAAACGAAATGATATAGACGGCGCTTATATTTGGCAGCCTACGCAAACAAAATTAATCAATGAAGGAGGGCGCGTGATTGTCACATCAAGCGATTTGTTCAAGAAAGGAACAGTAACCGGGGAGTTTGGAATTGTAAGTCAAGATTTTGCGAGAAAATACCCTGAAATTGTTAAAGGTTACGTCTCTGTTTTGGATCAGGCTGTGCATTATTATCGCAATAAACCGAAAGAAGCTTCCGAAGTGCTTTCAAAAGAATTAGGACTATCTCCTGAAAAAGCTTTAAAAGCAATGCAACAGATTACATGGTTGGATGCTTCTCAGCAGAAAGGTTTTTTTGGAGAACAAGAGAAGGCGGGAAAGCTAGCCAAAATATTAAAAGATACTGGAGACTTTATGGCTAAACAGAAAAATATATCATCTTCTCCTAGCTTAGCCGTTTATCAACAGGCTCTACTAAGCGAACTTTACAAATGAACATGAATGGGAGGGATGATGTATGTATGCGACTACTTCTGTCAAAACAAAGTCAGAGACTTTAAAAAATCGCAACACTGCGTTCATAGAGTTAAAAAATATTAGCCTATATTATTCAAACGGAGATCACGGGCTTCCTATATTGGATGGTATAAATCTGCAATTAGATGAGAATGATTTTGTTTGTCTGTTAGGGCCATCAGGATGCGGCAAATCTTCTTTACTAAATATATTAGCAGGTTTTCAGAAACCGGCCGCAGGGGAAGTAATAATTAACAATAAGCCACATACCGGCCCTAATCCTAGCGTGGGAGTAGTATTTCAACATCATAATCTTTTTCCATGGCTAACTATTGAAAAAAATATTGAATTTGGCTTAAAAATGCAATCTATATCCAAACGTGAGAGAAAGCAACTTGTTTCTCATTATTTAAATCTTGTAGGCCTGGAGTCTTCTGCTAAAATGCTGCCTTACCAACTCTCGGGGGGGATGAAACAAAGGGCAGCTATGGCTAGGACATTAGCAACTGATCCGCAAGTGATTTTAATGGATGAACCATTTAGCGCATTAGACGCTCTAACTCGAGAAAACATGCAAATTCATCTTCTAGAAATTTGGAAAAAAACAAAGAAGTGTATCTTTTTTATTACCCACGATGTAGAAGAAGCCCTATTGTTAGGGAGCAGAATTTTAGTGATGAACTCTTGTCCTGGGAGAATTATAGTAGATTTGCCTAATCCGTTATTACACCGCGCTCAATCAGTACGAGAGATCAAATATTTAAAAGAATTTAATGAACTGCGTCATCACTTAATTTCAGCCATACGAAGCGATTTTAAAACAGCTAATTAAGCTAGTCTTATTTGCATTTTAACTAGTATATATGAAAGGGGTATGTCCATGTCTAAAGTGAATACGAATTACTTTCGACCGCTAAAATTTGAAAATCGTGAAGATTACGTAGGACCACGTGTTTTAAGACGCTTGCCTGAAGGTGTCGAGGAAAAGCCTTATTTGCTTTTTGAAGTCAAACCTTTAAGTCCGATTATAGGTGCCGAGATCATTGGAGTTGATTTGAGAGAACCGATTACTCCCGAACTGCAAGCGGAATTAAACCGCGCACTGCTAGAATGGAAAGTGCTTTTCTTCCGCAACCAAAAAATCACTAGCGAGCAGCAACGAGCATTTGCCCGGTTATGGGGAGAATTAGAGGTTCATCCATTTTATCCAGTTGAAAAAGGTCAATCAAAAGAAGTGGTGCGCTTTTCTAGAAATGATAAGCAAGGTGGTTACGAAAATATTTGGCATTCCGACGTAACTTTTCGAATCAATCCTGCGAAAGCGGCTGTACTAAGGTTGATTGAAACGCCTCCAATTGGTGGTGATACTCTATGGGCTGACATGGGGGCTGCATATGACAACTTGCCTGACGAGATTAAGGAACGGATAGATCATCTCACTGCTATTCATGATTTTACCCCTTCTTTTAGTCACTTAATGGATCCTGAAGAATTAGCGGCCAAACAAGAGGAATTCCCGCCTGTTGAGCATCCAGTTGTCCGAACTCACCCGGAAACAGGGAGAAAAACATTGTTTGTGAATCCTGCCTTTACCACTAGAATTGTTGGGCTCGAGCCGGAGGAGAGTGAGAGGCTGCTTCAGTATTTGTTTCGACAAGCGCATATTCCAGAATATCAAGTCCGTTTTCAATGGGAGAAGGATTCGGTAGCCTTCTGGGATAACCGGGCTACGCAACATTATGCTGTTTCTGATTATTACCCTTATCCTCGCAAGGCTGAACGGGTGGCGATCGTTGGGGATGAGCCATTTTAACACATTCACCGAGAAGTCTCCCACCTCTAAATGAAATGTAGATGGGGGAGGTTCATTAGTTTGGGTGATAAATGGAACCGAAGGGGGTTCCATTTATTTTGTGCAAGATATGTATGCTACAAATCTACGTGTATTTGCAAAACGGATTGAGATCATTTCTGTATTCGGACAGTTATATTCATAACCATAGGAGGAGAATTAATGAGTTGGTTGTTTCTTTTGTTAGGGATTGTTTCGGAAGTGTTAGGCACCACCTGTATGAAATTGTCAGAGGGATTTACGAAATTTATTCCTTCGATTTTATTGTTTGTTTTTTACGGAACAAGTCTCACCTTAGTCACGTTAGCGCTTCGAAAAATTGATGTAAGCATTGCCTACTCTATATGGTCTGGGTTAGGCACCGCTATGATTGCAACCATAGGAATTGTATACTTTAAAGAGCACTTTTCCGTGTTCAAGATAATGGCGATACTAATGATTATTGTTGGGGTAATTATGTTGAATATAAGCAAAGAGCCCGAGAAAGAACAACTATCTTCACTATATTCGCAAATAGGCAAGGCGGAGAACGCTAGGCAGTAACAGACGGCAAATTAATTTTATAGGGTAAATCAAAACGCTTATTTACAATGTTTTAGTTGTAAATGATGGATCAGGAAGTCATAGTTATAAAATTCTTTTACAGCAGTTTTGCATACTAAATGGAGAAGCTTAGCCACGCATGCTTCTCCATATTTTTTACTCTTCTTTATTGTAACGGGCAATGTTCCACGTCGCCTCAGTTCTTTCACAAAGTCTTTTAATACTATAACTAAAGTGTGCTTCGTTACCAGAAAAAATTCTAGTTGCATAGTAAATTTTGCTTATAACTAGTTTTCAATATAACATATCCACTGAGAAGTCTCTCACTTCTAAACGGAGTTTAGGTGGGAGAGATTCGTTACATCGTTCCATGTTTTGCGGATGCTTGTTTCGCGAATTTCCTATAACTATATAGAGCTACGTGTTAGGTCTATTTTACCAAAATTAAATAATTTTTAGAAAAATCATATAATTATAATTGATTTTTCCAAATCTTTTAAATTATTATAGAATCGTTACATTATATTCCTAAGGGGGAATTTTATTGAAAAAGCTGTTGAAAACAAGTCTTTCTACCGCGTTTTTTGCCGGTACGTTGTTTGCTAGTTTTCCAGGCGGCTACGCCAACATTTCAGCGCAAGAATTGCTGCATAAAAATCCAAGCCATTTTTCGTATTCTCATAGTTCGCTAGATTTGGCGATTGTCAACGACGAAAAATTGCTAGATTCCCTCATCAAACGCGGGGTTATCCCAGCGAATGCAACCGCGGCTGAAAAGCAAAAAGCGCTGCGCAGTTATTTAGAGTTTAAAGGAAAACAACAAAAGACCGCCGATGCGGACCCGTTGGCAGGAAAAGCAAAAGCGGCTGAAGCGAAAAAGCAGAAGAAATTGAAAGAATTCAGCAATGGCTTAACAAAAGGAAAGGGCAACAAGTACGGGCAGCTAAGACCGGATCCGGTGGTGGAAGGCAGTTCCCCGGGGGTGGCGAAAAAAGGAAAACTATTGACGCTTTTAGTCGAGTTCTCCGATGTAAAACATAACAGCATTAAACCAAATGAGACAGACAACTATTATCCAGATTACAATACGGAACATTTCCGCGCGATGATTTTTGGCAATAAAGGCGAATTCAAAGGCCCGAACGGCGAGGAGCTCGTATCGCAAAAGCAATATTACGAAGAGCAATCAGGCGGCACGTATACGATTGAAGGAAATGTGTACGGCTGGCTGCAAGTGCCGGGAACGGCTGCCTATTATGGAGCGGACCGGCCGGACGGGGGGCATGATAACGTCAATCCGGGCGGTGCGAAACAGCTCGTTGTAGACGCTTACAAAGCGGCGCTTGCGGCAGGGATTCCGTTAGAGGAGTATGACAAAGAAGATCCGCATGATTTAGACGGTGACGGCAACTATTGGGAGCCGGACGGACTAGTGGATCACTTGCAAATTATCCATGCCGGCATGGGACAGGAAGCAGGGGGAGGTTCCCTAGGCGATAACGCCATTTGGTCGCACCGTTCGGCGAAATATTATGATCCGGATGGCCTCGGAAAAGGAAAACCAGGGTTTTATGATTATACGATGATGCCGGAAGACGGAGCGACAGGCGTGTTTGCTCATGAATACGGCCACGATTTAGGATTGCCGGATGAGTACGATACGCTGTACAGCGGTGCGGGAGAAGCGATCGGTTATTGGTCGATCATGGCGAGCGGCTCGTGGGCCGGAAAAATTCCAGGTGCGGAACCGACAGGATTTTCTCCTTGGGCGAAGCAGTATTTCCAATCGACGTTAGGCGGCAAATGGACCAATCCGACGGTCATCAATTGGGAAGACATTACAGCTGACGGACAACAATTTTTGCTTGACCAAGCGAACTCGCCGCTTGGACAAAACAACCAAGCGATTCGCATCAACTTGCCGCAAAAGAAAACACCAATTAACACGCCGGCGAAAGGCAGCTATGAATATTGGGGCGGCCAAGGAGACGAAATGGACAACAGCATGGTTGTAGACCTCGATTTAACCGGAAAAACGTCGGCTACTTTAACATTTGATGCTTGGTACGATATTGAAGAGCAGTGGGATTTCGCGTTCGTTCAAGTGTCGGCTGATGGCGGACAAACATGGAAATCGTTAGGAAACGACCATACCCGCTCCGACGTGGTATCTGAAGGCTATCCAACCATTATCGATTCGATGCCAGGTTTTACTGGCAACTCGAACGGCTGGCAGGCGCAGACGTTTGATTTATCGGCGTATGCGGGCAAAAAAATCAAGCTCCGTCTTCGTTACGCGACCGACTGGGGCACTTCGTACAACGGATTTTTTGTCGATAACCTTAAAGTGACAGCCGATGGCGAGACGCTGCTTGACGATGGGGCCGAAAATGCGGCATCTCCGTTTACGTTCAACGGATTTACAAGAATGGATGGAAACAAACTAACAGACCACTACTATCTGCTTGAATGGCGCAATCATCAAGGAGTCGATACAGGATTAGCCCACATTAAGCGCGGCAATTCGCTCATGAGCTACGACGGTGGTTTAGTCGTTTGGTATGTGGACGACAGCTTCACTGACAACTGGACCGGCATCCACCCGGGAGAAGGCTACTTAGGCGTTGTCGATTCTCATCTTGGCAGAGACTTAGTGTGGAATACCGGGGCGGAGGCGAGCACTCGCTACCATATCGCCGATGCTGCTTTCGGCTTAAATCCAACATCTGTTTTAGATATTAATTATCCAACGGAAAAACTGCACGCTCCAAGCCAAAAAGCCGCATCGTTATTTGATGACAGCAGCTCTTTCGAAAATCCGTTCATGCCGGATGCTGGACGGAAAGTGCCGCACTACGGCTTAAAAGTGAAAGTAAAAGCGCAAGCGAAAGACAAATCCGTCGGCTTGATTGAAATTTATAAATAAAACAAATGAAGTTCCGCCTTCCATTTTGGAGGCGGAATTTTTTCGTGCGAGAAAGTTTTCTAGGCAAGTTGCAAGGAACAAAAAAGGGGGAAATAGGTCATAAAAACGGGTCCGTATTTGAGAGGTGTTTTGTAGTATTTTCACTTTTTCAACGTGTGCAAATGTTCTATGGTTGTGATCCAACACGATTTTTATGAGCGAAGCATTTCTGCGGTCTTTGCTGAATGGCACGTTCGTGTAGGCATGGTGAATACCTTTACGCTTTATTTGCTTTTCTCGGTTTTTTATGAACATGGGTTTTAGAAATCATGTTTGACAATTTATAAACACTTGTTTATGATTTAAACAAATGTTTCCGTGTGACGAAACTGAGGTGCATTCGAGTGAATGAAAAAGAACAACTGATTTTAACATTAGTTCGCCAAAATCCATTTATTACGCAAAACGAGCTGGCCGAGCGGCTCGGGCTGTCGCGGTCAGCGGTCGCGGGCTACATCTCGTCGCTGACGAAGCAAGGAAAAATTATCGGCAGGGCGTATGTGCTGCCGGAGGCGTCGCGCATCGTGTGCATCGGCGGGGCGAATGTCGACCGGAAAGCGCAGTTGCTGTCGGCGATTCAGCTTGGCACATCGAACCCGGTTACAATGACGCAGACGTGCGGCGGAGTGGCGCGCAACATCGCCGAGAATTTAGGCAGGCTGGGCCAGTCGGTATCGCTTGTGACCGTTGCCGGCGACGACCAAGAAGGAGCGTGGCTTTTATCGGCGACGAGCGCGTACGTCGATACGAGCCAAGCGGTAAAGATGGAGCAGGCCAACACGGGTACTTATACAGCGGTGTTGGACGATCGAGGGGAAATGGTAGTGGCGCTCGCCGATATGGCGATTTACGATCACGTGACTTCCGATTTCGTGCAAAAGCGATGGCCGCATCTTTCATCTGCTTCCGCCGTGCTGCTTGATACGAATTTTCCAAGCGCGGTGTTAAGGCTCGTCATTGAGCGTTGCCGGGAAGAGAATGTTCCGCTTTGCATCGCGCCAGTGTCCGCGCCGAAAGTAAAGAAACTCCCTAACGATCTTCGCGGCGTGACATGGCTCATTGCCAATGAAAATGAGGCATTGGCGCTTGCTAAAAGCAAAGACGGGAACGCGGAAGCGGCAAGTGACCACATTCTTTCTCTTGGCGTGGAGCATGTCATTATCACGCGCGGGGCGCAAGGGATCATGTACAAAACGCAACGGGGCGAGCAAGGAATGATTCCTGCGCCGAACATTGACGTCGTCGATGTGACCGGAGCGGGTGATGCGTTCGTTTCCGGGTTTTTATACGGAATCAATCAAGGAAAATCATTCGTAGATGCGTGCGAGCTTGGCATGAGCGCTTCGATTATCGCGTTGCAGACGAAAGAAACGGTTTGTTCGAGACTGAATGAACATGTGTTAAACGAAACGCACCAACAATATTTTTGCTAGGAGGATTCAACATGAATATGAAAGATGTGCTTGTATTTTCGGAAGAGGTAGCGAAAGCGATAAAGGAGAAGCGTCCGATTGTCGCTTTAGAGTCAACGATTATTTCCCACGGCATGCCGTATCCGCAAAACGTACAGACGGCAAAAGAAGTGGAAGAGCTCATTCGTGAAAACGGCGCCGTCCCGGCAACGATCGCCATTTTAGATGGAAAAATTAAAATTGGTTTAAATGACGAGGAATTAGAGTTTTTAGGAACGAGCAAAGAAATCGAAAAAGTGAGCCGCCGCGATTTGCCGTACATCGTCGCGATGAAAAAGCACGGAGCGACAACGGTGGCGGCGACGATGATTTGTGCCCATATGGCCGGCATTCAAGTGTTTGCGACCGGCGGCATCGGCGGCGTGCACCGCGGCGCGGAGCAAACGATGGACATTTCGGCCGACTTGCAAGAATTGGCGCAAACAAATGTCGCGGTCGTCTGCGCCGGGGCGAAATCGATTTTAGACTTAGGTTTGACGCTTGAATATTTAGAAACGCACGGTGTGCCGGTGATCGGCTACGGCACGGAAACGCTGCCGGCTTTTTATTCGCGCACAAGCCCGTTTAAAGTCGACTACCGCCTCGATACGCCGGAAGACATCGCCGCATTTATTCAAACGAAATGGGGGCTTGGTCTCAACGGCGGGCTCGTGATCGCCAATCCAGTTCCGCAAGAAAAAGAGTTAGAGGAGTCATATATTAACTCGATGATTGAAGCGGCCTTGAAAGAGGCGGAAGAAAAGCGGATCACAGGAAAAGCGGTGACGCCATTTTTGCTTGATAAAGTGAAAACATTAACGGGCGGCAAAAGCCTTGAAGCAAATATCGCCTTAGTGAAAAACAACGCGGTATTGGCGGCAAAAATCGCGGCGAAGTTGCATTAATATATTGGCGCTTGCCGTCGCTGAACAGTGCGGAGTTACGCGTTCATAAATCGGTTTGTCTGATCCAGCGGCAGGCGCTTAAGGGGGAGAGGGCGTTGCAAATCGAAACGGAGCGTCTGATCTTAATTCCTTGCGATCAGGACACATATCGCGCATATCTCGAGAGTTACGAGATGGGACCGCACATTATTGCCTATTTGCAGCAGCTAGAACAAGACTTTTCTGTATACGGCTGGGGCGTTTGGCTGGCGATTGAAAAGGAGAGCAACGAAGCTATCGGCGATTTGGGTTTTAAAGGAAAGCCTAATGTCGAGAAGACGGTCGAAATTGGCTACGGCATTGCGCCGACAGCCCGCGGCCATGGTTTTGCGACCGAAGCTGTACGGGCGTTGCTTGATTGGGCGTTTCGTTCGCCGCAAGTCGAAAAAGTAGTCGCGGAGTGCTTAGAAAGCAATGCGGCGTCTATTCACGTGCTCGAAAAGGTAGGAATGAAGCGGACACATACAAAAGACGGAATGATTTATTGGGAACGGACAAAACGAAACGAATAAAGAGATTATAAAGCGGCAAAGTTCGGGGCGTTCGAGCTTCTATGAATTTAATCGCTTATTTGGTTTTTGGTGAAGGGGTCTTAAATTGAAAGCAGGCACGGGAGTTATGTTCTCCAATGCCTGCTGTTTTTATTTTATGAAAAATAGTGCAACCATAGGGATTTTTCTCGTAAACGCGTCACAAGTATTTGGCGATCGCACTTTTAAATCGTTCTTGAGTTTCCTGATCGCTCAACAATTTTTTAAAATCTCTTCGATCTATCAGATGTGTACGAATGTCTGGATTGCGCAATATATTTTTGAGCGTTTCATTGTTTTGAGGATAATAGCCGGCAAACCAATGCTCGTTTCGCAGCCGCTTGAATCTTCGCTTCGGGGCATTCAGATCGAAGGCCAACCATATCCATATGTCAAGCGTCTCAAACAATGCTTCCAGCAGCCATTCCATCTTGTTTCTCCTCTCCTTGTTGTGCACAGATTTTCAACAAAAATTAGCTTCATTGAGGAAAAAGCCTTATAATGTTCTGTTTTTCCCCACACTATCGTAACGTTAGCATGTCCGTAAGTAATCTTACTTCTTAAAAGGCAGGGCACCTTCATATTACGAATCGTCCGCTACGAAGTTTCAATGCCATTTATTTTTGTATAAAAAATCGCAGCCGGTTCACACTATCGACTGGAAACAGGAAAGGGGGAAAATAAATGAAACAAGTGCTACAGCATGTCAAAGACGTATTAGAACAATCATTTGATAATCCGAACCAGCATGACTTGGATCACTGTCTTCGCGAACTGGAGCGAGCAAAGCAGGACGCAGGGGACAAGAGGCAAATGATTGAAGACGTGATTCGTGCCGTGATGCACGCGCGAAACGCTCAAGACGAATTGGCGCAAGCTGGAGATGAATCAGCGACAAACGCTTTTGCCGAAGCGTACCGGGCGCTCGATCAAGCAATCGAGTCGTATGCCGATCACCGTTAGCCATAGCTAAAATTTTATGTGAAAATTGGGTATAAATTTTTCAAAGGACAGGGAAGTAGTAAAAAGGGGGAGAAGAGGTAGTTGGGCCAATCTCCCGTTTTCTTCTCTCCTTACTTTTTCGTCTGTAGTTTTCCTCGAATGGATTACCGCTGGTTCTATACTTCGCCAATCTCTTCTTATTTGCTTCTAATCGATCCATATCGCTCCATTTCAAAAGTCAGTTCGAGAACCAATAGATGTAAAAAAATACATATATGTTCATTCTTATGGACTAGATGGTTTTGAGCATAATATAGTATACGGCGAACATCAGCTACAAGGAGGAGTACGATGCATGGTGCAACATATTGTCAACGATAAGCCTAAACCGCATCAAATTAGGCTCACAGCCCCTGAAATTGCAGCGCTTTGGTCACAGTACCAGAGCGACACAATGGCCGTTTGCGTTTATAAATACATGCTTAATATTGTTAAAAAACAAGAAGTTCGTCCGGTTTTGGAGTTTGCGTTGCGGTTGGCGGAAAATCATATTGTCATCTTGAAAAAATATTTTCAAGAGGAAAAATTCCCGACACCACAAGGCTTTACTGACGATGATGTGAACGTGAACGCACCGCGGTTGTTTTCCGATGAAATTTGTTTAACGTATACGTATTTAATGGCGGTCAATGGCTTGACGTCGTACGCTGGGGCGTTGGCGACAAGCATTCGTCAAGACGTAAGGGAGTATTTCACGCGATGCCAAACGGAAACAATGGACTTGTTCAATTTGACGGTGCCTTTACTGTTGGAAAAAGGAATTGTGTCAAAACCGCCATACATTTATCCTTCAGAAACAACAGAAGTCATTCAGACGAAACGTTTTATGAAGGGGATTCTTGGCGGCGAACGGCCGTTAAGCTGCATCGAAATCAGTCATGTGTTTTGGGATTTGAAAAAAATGCAACTAAGTAAAGCATTTACGATGGCGTTTGCTCAAGTGTCAAAGTCGAAGGAAGTAGGAAAATTTTTATGGCGCGGCGCAGAAATTTATGCCAAACAAATCGAGGTGCTCGAATCGATCTTGTCGCAAAATCATCTGCCGCAACCAAAATCAGAAGAAACAGAAATTACAAATTCAACGATCCCGCCTTTTTCGGACCGCTTAATGATGTACCATAAGGCGCTGTTTGGTTCGACGACAATAGCGCTTTTTGGGACGGCGGTCGGCAGCTGCCAGCGCGCGGACTTAGTCGTGCATTACGCAAGGTTTATGGCGGAAATGACACAATACATGTCTGACGGATTCAAAATGATGATTGAAAATGAGTGGCTTGAACAGCCGCCGCTTGCGGAGGACAGAGAGGCGCTCGCAACAAGACGATAATTGGGAAGGGACGCAGAATGGAGAATCGGGCTCGCAAAGTTGAAATCGTTTTATGGAGTATCATCATGCCGGGAGCCGGACAATGGTTGGATGGAAAATATTTCAAAGGGGCCGTGTTTATTTTAGGGCAATTTGCTTTAAATGCACAAGCAAATTTTAATGCAGCGATTGCATCAAGTCTTCTAGGCGATACAGCGAATGCGGTTCAAGTGATCGACTATAATTGGTTCATGTTTTGTCCTTGCTTGTATTTTTTGGCGGCATGGGACGCGTACAAAGAAGCGGGGGAGAAGGAAAAATCTCTTTCCTTTCTCCCATTTGTGTGCGCCGGTTATTTTGGCACGGTCGGCATCATTTATTCTTCAACATTTAAGCCATTTGGCGTGTTGTTAGGTCCCGTTTGGCTGCCAATGCTTGGCGCTGCGCTAGGGGGTGCGATCGGTTGCATCATTAAAGCTTCGATTAACAAATGCGGGAGGCATAGGCGGCACGAGTGTTAGATAGCGACCGTTTTTTTATTGGTAATGTGCAGTGTTTTCGTCAGATAGCGCTTCTTCCTAGCGCGTGTGCGGCTTTGTCTTCTTGCCCTTTGCGAACGTAAATATCGTATTGTGTATAATCTTTTAACATGATCTGTGCATCGCGGCTGCGGGCCGCTCCAACAGGGGTGTTCGTTTTGTATTTGATGCCTTCTTCTTTTAAACGCGAAATGATCATGAAATAACGTTCATAGCCAAAAACGGTACATAGCAGCGTCCATTTTCGGTTCGCTGCCCATTCGATGAGCGAATATATAACAACGGTTGAAAATAACACAATCACAAATACAGCCAAACTACTCCCTCCTTATAAAAAATAAGCAAAAGGCTGACGTTGTATATGTTTCTCTCTTTTAACATATGCACCGAGAAGTCTCCCGCCTCTAAACGGCGTGTAGGTGGGAGGTTCATGTAACAATCGGAGTTATAAATAATATTAGGAAATTGGAAGTTTTTCAAAATCATTATCTTTTTTTTATGATTGCTTACGACGGCGACATCCGATGCACGCCCTTGCTGTAGTGGCCGATACGTATTTTTGATCGTGCCAACCTGTTTTGGTATCGCTTCGGAAATATTGAGACTCATAGTTTGCTTCTTTGCTTGATTAGAAGATTAATTTTTATTAGCAATCCCATTCTTTTATTCTTATGGTATAATTATACAAAATTCAATGGAAGAGGGGGAGGGGAATGATTGAATTAAAGCGTTATGACAACGTTTCGCGTTTTAAGCACGATGTTGTGCCGTTTCTTGAAAGGTGGGAAGGCGAAAACAATTTGCCGCTAGGAATTATTCTCCAGCTCAAACCGGAGCGGAAGCCATTTTATATGGGCACAGTGCAAAAGGACGGCGAATTGGTGCTTGTGTTTTATCATTTTAGGCGAGAAGACTCCCACCTCAAGGAACGAACGGGAGTAGGTGGGAGAGGAATCGCCTTCGGACAAGGCTCTAAAATGATATAAAGATCAATGCAGTCATGGTATAATAGGTATACCATAAAGGGAGGTGAACCTCATGAGGATTCACAAATCCTACAAATTCCGCCTCTACCCGAACAAAGAACAACAAATACTCATGGCGAAAACATTTGGTTGCTGCCGATTGGTATTCAATCATTTCTTAGCTCAGTGGAATCAAACGTACAAGGAAACCGGCAAAGGATGGTCGTACCACACTTGTTCCTCCCAACTCACTCAACTAAAAAAAGAATGGGTCTGGTTAAAAGAGGTGGACAGCAC
>NZ_JHVN01000016.1 GCF_000620165.1 Anoxybacillus tepidamans PS2 | reverse complement strand
CGTATGCCAAATGTTCTTCGCCTGGAGGGATGAGAAACATCCCGAAGGCGAAGGTTATTTGGCCAGAGCGGCTAGACGCCGAAGCTAGATTCCACTAAAAAGCAAAGGCGGCGAGCTCAGCCGCCCACGCCAATTTTTATGCTTTCTTAATCTTTATAAACAAAAAAGGATGCCCTCTCGACAGGACACCCCTTTTCCTTTATTTCCGGAACATGCCTTTGAGAACGAAAGCGACATTGGCTGGACGTTCGGCAAGGCGGCGCATAAAATAGCCGTACCAATCTGTTCCGTATGGTACATAGACACGCATCGTATATCCTTCACGCGCTAGCTGTTCTTGGCGCTCCGGACGGATGCCGTACAACATTTGAAACTCGAATTGGTCGTTTGGAATATTGTATTCTTTCACCAGTTGCTTCGTATATTCGATAATCGCGTCGTCATGCGTTGCAACCGCTGTATAGTTTCCGTTTAACAAATGCATTTTAATAATTTTCTTGAAGTTTTCATCAACGTCTTTTTTATCAGGAAATGCGACTTCCGATGATTCCTTGTATGCTCCCTTTACAAGTCGCAAATTAGGATGATAATCCTTTAAATCCTCAATATCATCCTCGGTGCGGTACAAATAAGCCTGTAATACGGTACCTACATTATCGTATTCTTTTTTCAATTGTTTAAAAATATCAATAGTTTTTTGGCAGCGTGAGTAGTCTTCCATATCGATCGTGACAAATACACCATTTTCCTTTGCCGCCTCTAAAATCCGGCGCATATTGCGCATAACAAGTTCATCGGAAATGTCTAACCCCATTGACGTCATTTTTAGCGACAGCTGAGAGTTTAATCTTTCACGCCCAATTGCGCGAATAGCTTCAATCGAATTATCAGCCATTTCATTTGCTTCGCTCTCGTTATCGACAAATTCTCCTAAATAATCGATCGTCACGGCAAGACCTTTTTTATTTAATTGTTTGATCACTTCAGCCGCCTGCTCAATCGTTTCCCCTGCCACAAAGCGGGAAGCACCGAAGCGTAATCCGTATCGTTTTGCAAGTTTTGTTAATGTTTTATTTTTTGATAAAAACAAAAAAAAGTCACGCATCAACTGCTCCATCATACTACCCCCTTATTTCTGAAAACGCATTCAAATATAGTCTATTATGATTTTAACACATTTTTCTATTGTTAAATATCTTTTTTCGACAAAATTCGCCCTATGTATAATTTGCCATAAAACGGACAATCTACAACCGAATCCAATGTTACAACATGAACAGAACGAAAGGAGACCATAAAATGCAACAACAACCAGCGCAACAGCAATCAATGCAACAACAAGCAACGATGCAGCAACCGCCACAAGTCATTTCCACAAAAGATGCCCTCTATTTGACAGATATGATGTCATGGAACTTGCTTGCTATGAAAAAAGCTCATTTCTTTGCATCACAATGCCAAGATCCAGAGGTGGTCGCGGCCATTGAAAGAGCAGGGCAAATGCACCAGCGTCATTATGAACAAATTTTAAGGCATTTACAAAGCACAAATCAATCGACAACATCACTACAATAACAATGGGAGGGAGAACAGATGAATCAGCAGCCTATTCAAAATCAAGAAACGCAAGTACCAAAAACGCCGCAAATGAATGAGCGCGATTTTTTAAATGATGTATTAGCAACTGAGAAGTATATGACGACTTCCTATAGCGTATTTTTGCATGAAGCAAGCCACCACCAATTGTATCAGGATATGTTGAACATTTTTACCGAAACGCAAAATTGCCAGCGTGAACTATACAACTTAATGTTCAAAAAAGGCTGGTATAAAATTGAGCCGGCTGACCAACAAAAACTGCAACAGGCGTACCAACAGTTTCAAGGTTACACAAACCAATTCCCATACAATCAGCGTATCCAATAAATATGATCCCCCGTACTGCGTGTACGGGGGTGTTTGTTAGTACCAGTAACCGCCGTAAGGATATGGAGGGTACGGAGGAAACGGTCTTGGGTACCCGTAAAGCGGTGAAATTAACGCACTTCCGAGCAAACCGCCCAAGAGACCGCCAACAAACGGGCCACCGAAAAACCAACGTGTCTCATACGGATGCTGTTGCATCATTTCCATCCTCCTCTCGCGGCGAAAAAGGGATTCCGTTGCGCTTTGCCGCCAACAAAATCACACTAGCCAATTAATAGTAGAAAGGGTATCCACCATAGTATGGGTATCCGTAAAATGGAGGGACTAGCGCGCTGCCTAATAATCCGCCTAAAAATCCGCCAAAGAATGGGCCACCGAAAAATCCTCCTCCCCAAGGACGGAATCCCCAGCCCCAAGGACGGAACCCCCAGCCCCAAGGACGGAATCCCCAGCCCCAAGGACGTCCCCAAATTCTTTCATCTTGAACATTGAATTCATGCATGTTGATGCTCCTCCTCATTTTCCATAATGTTTTACACTTCATACATATGTCAGACAAACGCGGAGAGAGTGGGCGAACGTCCATTTCTCAGAAATAAAAATTAAGATGTCACGGAGCGTCGATCATCCATGATTTTACTGTAAAGAAACATCGAGCTTTAACATAAACATTGCGAATGGGTAAATGAATACATCGGCAAAATATTTAAGGTTCAAGGTGGGAGGAAGAGCTAGGAATTAAGCGTGCCAATTTGTTTTTATTGGAATAATCAACGCACCTGTCTTCAGATGTTTGCAAGCATGCAAAAAGGATAGGCTTGTTGGACACCTATCCTTTTTCGTCTGCTTTATAACCTTGTGGAAAAATCATATATCTGTCCATTATGCTTTCTGACAATCGGGTGAACTGGATAATGTACATAATCTTTAAAGCCGATGACTTGCGCTAACTCGTTGTTCGATAGACGCACCCACTCCCCGATTTTATAAATGCGGGACTTTTCAAGAAAAATGCGAAAAATGTGCGGGTCAATTTTCGAACCAGCCTGTCTCCATACTTCCTCAATCGCATCAACTGATAATCTGCTTTCCTCTCTCACGTACCCGCCGACAAGCTCGTCGTACAGTTGGGCGATTGCGATGATGCGCCCAAATAAATGAATCTCGTCTTTTTGTTTATGATTTGGAAATCCCGTTCCCCCATACTCCTCGTGGTGATCAAAGATGCCGTACATAATAGCTTTCCGCCGGCAAAACGGAGACTGAGAAATGATTTCCACCGACAAGCGTAAGTGTTCTTTAATTAATGCTTCATTCCGCTTCCCACTGTTTAAATAATCAACAAATTCTTCTTTGGGTACTTCGGTAAATCCGATATCAGCAAATAATGTAGCAATCGCTAATTCAATCAATTCTTCATCGCTTAATTCAAGGGCGACACCAATCATTAATGAAATACACGTTGTATTTACACTATGCACCGTTAACACATCGTGATATTGAGATATCCGACTAAATAATGTAAAAATACTTTCATCTTTTGAAATGATTTTGTTTAGTTGTTCATTAATTTGCTGCAATCTGTCTAACAACCTTGCAGAATCAAATGTTTGCTCAAAAATGCCCGCCATCGGTATGAACGTATGCGGATGGATTTGCTTGACGAACGCTTCCTCTTTACCGTCTTCTTTATTCCATCTTGCTAACTGTTCATCGTATAATTCCAGCGATAATGGAACATGCATATAACTTTGATGAACGTCGATCATTTTTTGGAACACTTCATACAGTTCAGCTTCATGGTCTTCTCTGGAACTAAGAAACGCTTGCAGCTTCTCCTCCGATTCGACCACTAGCAATGGATAATCAGGAGGAAAATGCCTTTGTAAATGTCCAATTATAGATTCTGTTAATTTTTTGTCTTTTTTCACAAACAATAACCCATCCGGTCGATAAATTGGATGCAAAACAATATCATTCACATGGACTTCCCGTAATTCCTTGATTTTATAAGCAAGGTCGTTTGCCATCATTGGTTTAATCCCCTTTATCCTAGCTTAATTGGCCTTTATTATAACCAATAGGGACAAAGAAAACTAGATCATTCCATATTGTGCCATGTAATGAGCCGCTATTTCTTCCCTCTTTCTCGGGTGAGCTTCTTCCTTTTCTAGTACCTTTGCCAACATTTCCACCGCTTCAACGATATAAGGGCCTTTGTTGAGCATAATACACTGAGCATGTCTTCCTAACGAAACATCGGATATTTCCGCGCGGGCAGGCAGCCCTTTTTTAGCCAAATTCTCTAAAACTTGAGTGGCCCAAATAACAGGAATGTGCGCTGCTTGACATAACGTGACGATTTCTCGTTGCACGATCGACATATGTTCAAAACCAACCTCGATCGCTAAATCCCCGCGGGCAATCATGACGCCAAATGAGGAAAGTTTTAAACCTTCTAACAGAATGCGCGCTAGGTTATGAAGCGCTGCTCTCGTTTCAATTTTTGCGATTACGGTGGTGTGCTGTGCTCCGTGTTGTAATAAAGCTTCATGAAGTTTTGCAATGTCTTTTGGGGAATGAACAAAGGACAGACCGATAATATCAGCATGTTTGCTGATAAATGGAATATACTCCAAATCACGGTCGGTAAGCGAGGAAACATTTAAGTGAATGAAAGAGTCCGGAAGGTTGATTCCTGCCCCTTCCTTCAGCATTCGCGTTTTTTTTCCAGTGGCAACCACTTTCGCTTCGACATATTCGGTTGTTACATTTTCAACAACGGCAAAGATTTTCCCATCATCAATATAAAGACGATGATCGGGCCGAACATTATGAAAGGCTCTCGGAAGAGTTGTCGTCACTTTAATGGCGTCATCTGCATCGGCTGCTTGTAAATGGGCCTCATGAAAATAGATCTTAAGCGACGTTCCTTTTTGAATCGGAACTTTAAATGGAATCGGTGCTACCGATTGGGCAAGTAGTCGATAGCGACAGTGGCGCAAAACGGTTCCAGCTTGAAGGTACGCTGTGTTTGACAGCTCCACCTTCGCACACATAGGATTAATGATTTCAGTAATTTTTAATGTTCTTCGCCGACCGCGCATATCTTTAAACGACAATTCCTCGCCCCTATTTAGAACAAATTCTTCGCCCGCATCTACCTCAATCGCAAATGCTAAATCACGTTGATCAAGAACTGGCAGTTCTCCAGCAAACACTAAGCCAGTGAGCGGTTGAATAACGTTGCCACATTCGTCCTTCGGCACAGAAAGTTTTAACGGACGTTCGCCGCAAACAATCCTGTTAATTCGTATTTTCGGTCCTGGTAAATCCATATAAATACGGCATTTTTTGTCCCATTGCAGTTTGGTGTGCAAGTTGCTCTCAGCTTGACGGACACAATCGATGATTTGCTTCCATACACCTGGATGATGATGAGCACAATTAATTCGTGCAATATCCATTCCGCATAGCAGCAGTTTCTCAACCATTTCTGTCTGATCAGCCATTTGTTCATCTAGCGTGACCATAATGCGCGTTTTTCGTTCATTTCGCGCTTCGCCAAAGGCCGCATTCGCCCGCTCGGCGATTAACTGCTCCGCTTGCTGACGCGTCATTTTTCTGGCTGCCTCTTCTACAGAAAGCAACGGTTGCAAATGTCGCAGCAATAATTCAAGCCTCGAAAGCACATGCGATTCATATCCACAAAGCGATGAGAGCCCTTCATCTTCAAGCGCTCGAATAAAAGACTCTTCCATCGCTTCTTTTGCGTACAAATAGGCAATTAGGTTGTCACGGCTCTCTTGGTGATGTATCATTGGAAATTCTTTTCTCTTTTGCTCCATCTTATGAATGATGGATTGATAAATACCGAACAGCGCCTCACCGAGCGTCTGATCGTTGCTATAAACCCCTTCCACGCATTTTCACCCCTGTTTGCAGCATATCAAAATATGTATATATATATTCGTTTAAGCAGGCAAAGTTTCATTATCGCCCTTCCCAATTTCCCTGTTATTTGCCAATCGTCTTAGATTGAAAACGCTGGTAAAGCCTATTTGTTGCAATATTTGTTCCCAAGTTAATATGTTTACCTGTTTTCGTACACATTTCTTACACAACTGAAATTAAGGACTGCATTTCGCTTTAGTGTACCGTTTACGCCCATCGTATACTTCTTGCATACTACTTCGGTTTATGCGCAATTCTTATGCCTTCCGATTGGGAACTTTTTGAACGAAACTAAATTTTTCAATTTAATGAACTCCTTCTACCTACACTCCGTTGAGAGGTGGGATCATTCTCGGTAGATATGTTAAAACGGCCCTAGTTGGTCATATATCACGCTCCACTCTATTTATACAATATGTGAAAATTTACGAAAGTGATTAGCAACCAAATCCTAGATGACTTACATTATATTGCAATGATTGCCGTCCCAAATCATTAACGAGCCACATGAGACACCACAATCAAGTCCAAGTATAAAAAAGGTGCGAATGTGGTTTTGAACGACACTCGCACCGCATAAATTTCTTTGAAATTCATACTAGCCTCTTTAGTCAGATTACGCTTTGTTCCGCTTCTCTTCATTCAGTTGTTTAATTTCTGCCATCATCTCCTTTACTTGTTCCTTTGCCTCTGGATACAATTCATTCCAGTGCTTTCCTAACGCTGGCATTGATTTTGCAATATGGGAGTAAAGAATCCAAACTTTCACTTTTTCTTTTAATTCCGCATTGCTTTCACCAAGCAGGAGTTCAGTATATTTATCTAGCAGGGCATCAAATTGCTCAATAAACGATCGATTCATTTGTTCCGCCTCCAACGGTTAGAGATTTTTCACTTTCATTATAAATAAAATTTGCCAAATGAAACAAACTATAGAAAATGCTGTACCGTAGCGAGGGAAGAAACATGTTTAGAGGATTTAGACGCGACAAAACGCCAAATCAACGAAAAGAGCAGCGACCCGCTCGTACAACGTGGGAGTTGCTTCGCATATTAGGGCAATCAATGGATTTTGAAACACAAGTATTAAAAAATCCCCATTCACAACAGCATTTTTGGATATCATATATTCTCCCTTTAATCGACTTTGAAATTGTACAAAAAAACATTTTATCTTATTTGCTTTACTCGCCAATTCAGACATTAAAAGATATTGAACAAGCGATTCCTGTTGAAGATGTGATAGTGACGTCCAATGTTACTATAATCGAGGAAAAACTGCATGAAGGATATGTATTAATACAGTTAAACGAATGGGCCAATGAAGGGGTTCTAATCAAAGCACAACGGAACGTAATCCGCAATATCTCCATTCCAGAAGTAGAATTTAGTGTTGTAGGACCGAAGGAAGCGTTCATTGAATCGCTGGAGACGAACCTTCATCTTGTACGAAAGAGAATTCCTTCCAATCGCTTAACGATTAAAATGTTGAAAGTGGGAAGTCTATCAAAAACGAGCATTGCCGTCCTTTACATTGAAGGGATTGCCGACGAAGAAAATGTGAATACGGTGATGCAACGAATCAGTGATATTGAATTCGACGAAGTTATCGATAGCTCTTATATCGAACAAATTATTTCAGACAACCATAATTCTCCGTTTCCACAATTGCTTGATACAGAGCGGCCAGATCGCGTCGCCTCCATTTTAGCGGAAGGAAAAATTGCTGTAATTGTCGATGGGTCTCCCCACGCACTCATTGTTCCGACGACACTAGTAGAGTTTTTTTCATCGTTTGAAGACTACTTTCTCAACTGGTATATCGCCTCGTTCTTTCGTCTTATTCGTTTATTTTCAGTTGCTTTTTCTATATTAATTACACCTATTTACGTGGCGGCATTAAACTATCATTACGAAATGATTCCAAGGGATTTATTAGGAACACTTGTTACGTCGCGACGCGAAATTCCCTTACCGCCTATTTTAGAGGCATTATTTTTAGAGCTGACGATTGAACTGTTGCGCGAGGCAGGTGCAAGGCTTCCGACAAAGGTCGGCCAGACGATCGGTATCGTCGGCGGTATCGTTATTGGAACCGCTTCAGTAGAGGCAGGCTTGACAAGCAATGTTTTGCTGATTCTTGTCGCCTTAGCGGCACTAGCTTCATTTACCACCCCTGTTTATAAAATGGGCAATACTATTCGCTTAATGAGATTCCCTTTTTTGCTGTTTGCCGAACTTTGGGGATTGCTAGGCGTTGTTTTTTGCTTTTGTTTTCTTATGGGCCATTTGCTTCGGCTTACTTCTTTAGGAAGACCGTTTTTAGAACCAATCTATCCCTTAAGGATAGCGGATTTAAAAGATGCCCTTATTCGCTTGCCGTTTTCAAAACAAGCAAGACGCCCGAAGCAGCTGCGGCCTGAGCAGCCGATCCGCTTTTCCGCGAAAAAAGCGAACAAGAAAAAAGATATTGATGAATAATGAGAGAGGAGTGCACCGCCGCATGCAATCGATTCCTGAACGATTAAAAATTTCTCCATTTCTCGTCTTTTTCACCATTTCTTCGATGCAAATCGGGATTGGCATACTAGGATTTCAACGAGTCATTGCCAAATCGGCGGGATATGATGCTTGGATCTCCGTTATATTGGCGGGCATCGGCGCCCATCTCTCTTTAGCGATGATGTACTCCATTTTACAAAAGGCAAACGGCAGTATCGTTGAAGCGAATCAACAGCTGTTTGGGAAGTGGATTGGCAACATATTGAGCATTCTTTTAGTGCTTTATTATACAGGGATGGTAGTGGCAGTTCTTCGCACTTATATTGAGGTGATTCAAGTGTGGATGTTCCCTGACTTGGAAACATGGGTATTTGCCACTTCCTTCATGCTACTTACGATTTATATTGTGTCAGGCGGCTTTCGAGTTGTAGTCGGTGTCTGCTTTTTCAGCATCATCTTGCCATCGTATTTAATTTTGACGTTCTTCTATACGTTCGAATACGCCAATTTTCGCATGTTATTGCCAATTTTTGACCATTCCATATTTAGTATTTTAAAAGCGGCAAAAGATATGACGTTAACGATTCTCGGATTCGAGACGTTGCTTGTTTATTACCCGTTCATCAAAAATGTGGAGCAATCGAAAAAATGGGCGCATTTCTCCGTCTTTTCGACCACTATTATATATGCGGTAATCGCTGTGATTACTTTCGCCTATTTTAGCGAAAAACAACTCCAAAAACATATTTGGGCGACGTTATCTATGTGGAAAATTGTCGAGATGCCGTTTATTGAACGATTTGAATATCTTGGGATCGCCAACTGGACGATCATTATACTCCCAAACGTTTGCCTAGCCGCTTGGTGTTCATCAAGAATCGTCAAACAAGTAGCCAATATTCGACAAAAATACGTGTTAGTAGCGATAGCTGCCATTTGTGTAACATCCGCTTGTTTACTGAAAAACCGGAACAGTATAGAGTTGTTGAATGATGTATTAGGGAGTATCGGCTTTTATTTTTTATACGGATTCATCCCGTTGACTTTTATTTGGAGCCACATTCTTCATAAAGTGAGGAAAAAAGCATGAACAAATGGGCAAGTCTCTTGCTTGTCAGCTTTCTCATCGTCACCGGCGGCTGCGTGCGCAAAAGTATTTTAGACGATATTAATACAATTACAGGCTTGGGATATGATTATGTAGCTCAAAATAAAATTAAAGGAACCGGTTTAGTTCCTGTTTACGGAAAGGGCAAAATATCAAACGCAACATATACAGCCACATCAACAACGAGTAAAGATATGATTGAAGAATTACAGCATGAATCGTCCAATCCATTAGCGAAAGGAAGTTTAGAAGTCGCCTTATACGGGGAACGTTTGGCCAAAAAGGGATTGATCGAGATTATGGATACGCTACGGCGCGATCCACGTATTGGCGAACGGGTGTATTTAGCAGTTGTCAAGGGAACGGCTCACGAGTTATTGGAAGGAAACTACGGCAAACTTGGAAACGGCATTTATTTATCAGACTTAATTCAACAAAATATCGAGCAACGCGACATCCCAAAAACCAATTTGCATAAATTTCTATACGACTATTATTCAGATGGAAAAGATCCGTTTCTACCTTATATGGAACGAAAAGGAAACAAAGTGAAAATTTTAGGTATCGCTTTATTTGACAATGATCGAATGGTTGATTATATCAGGCAAAATGAAATGTTTTATTTTAAAATACTCGTTGATCGCTATACGGAAGGGACACATACAATTCGGATTGGGCGTAACGAATACGCTGCCATTAAAAGTATTGTCACAGATCGAAATTTTTCTATCTCGGGCCCGAAGGAACATCCAAATATTACAGTGCGTATCTCCATTAAAGGTGTTTTGCATGAGTATTCACGCGGGCGATACAGCAAGACGACAAAACAGCGAATTGAACAAGCTTTTCAAAAAGAATTGGTCAAAAAATCGAGCAAAATTATTAGAGAATTGCAATCTTATCATATTGACCCCATTGGGTTTGGCGATGAAACGAAAAGCCGATACCGACATTTTAGCTACAAAAATTTTTACAAAAATTACCCTTCCCTCCATATTGATGTCAAGGCAAACGTCACTATTATCGATTCGGGCGTAGTAGAATAGCGTGATAAAATTTACGAAATGGACCTCTCCCACCCCTACTTCATTAGGCCGTGGGAGAATTTTCATTGAATATGTTAAAAACAAATAGGCTTTTCTGCTGATCTTAGCAGAAAAGCCATAAATCAATGAAATAAGCCAAGCGCTACGTCCTATGTGCTATAAAACATAAAATTAGGAGCTCGAGCAACTTATAACATCCCCCTATTGTGATATTTCATTATTGAAACAGCGGACAACATCAAGAAGGCTGTATTTGTCGTTGATTGCACTTTTCGTTTTTTCCCTTTAGTACTTCGATTAGCTAATTCTTTCCCTTGCCATATGTGTCTGTTTATAAATCGATAAAGACGAACGGAAAAGAACAATGCTCAACATGCCTAGAACGAAAAACAAGAAACTCATTCCATACGACCCGATCAGCGAACCAATGATGACCCCTAGCGAACCGGTAATTCTAGCAATTTGAAAGACAAAACCGTTAATGGCCATGTAAGAACTGCGCGCATCCGCGTTAATAATGCTAGCGAGGGTCGACTGCTTAACCGGCACGTAAGTAAGTTCACCCATTGTATAAATGAAACATGCGACTAGAAGCACAGCGATATGATTGCTAAATCCTAAAAGTGTATAGCCTATTGCATAGATGAAAATCCCTGTATATAAAACTTTTGTCTCCGAAAAGCCTTTGATCCACTTCGCGATCAGCATCGCCAAACAAACTACGAGAATCGTATTTTCTGTTGAAATAAAACTTAACATGCGCAAACCATCAATGTGAACAGGAGGAAAACCAAACAGTGGAACCGTGATCGGCTGAAACTTCCGCTCTAAACGAATTCCGATATAGTTGCTTAATTGAAATTCAATCGACATCACACATAAAGTCGCCAGCGAAAAAAGAATAAATGCTTTGTCGTGCATAATTTTTTTGTAGTTATCAACGATGTCGAGCAATACATTCCGTTTCTCCGCCATTTGCTTTGTTTGAAACACCTCAACCATAAAAAACAGCATGAGAAAAAACGTTAAGATTGCAACAACTGTCAATGCCACGAACAGCTCAAAACGATGTGTTTTAAACAGCATGCCCCCCATAATAGAGCCAATGGCAATGGATAGATTAGTAGCCCAATAGTTAATACTGTACATCATTTTCCGATTCTCCGGCGTGCTGACATCAATCAGCATCGCTTCTGCTGCCGGATTCGTCAGTCCGTTTCCAACGCTATTTAGTGTCATCATACAAAATGTTACCCACGCGGAATCAAACCATTTAGAATTCGCCAACGCCATCACCGCAAATGAAATCACAAGCATACCTTGTCCGAACAACAATACCTTTTTACGCCCAATGCGGTCAGCGATATATCCCCCGTAAAGTCCCGTGATCAGTGAGACTATTGCGTTAATAAATAGCAGAATTCCTGCGAGTGTTTCACCAAGTTTTTGTGCGAAGTAAATCGCCATAAATGGAAAAACCATGCTTCCTACGATTCTTGTTAAAAATGAAGTAATGATCCGGATTTGAATGTTTCGGTGCATTAAAAAAAATCCCATTTCCTATCCTCCTTTTTTTCAATTATTTTATATGGAAAATAAGGGATAAAAAGGGTAAAATTTTAATTAAAAGTTCCTCTTTTCTATTAAGGAAGTGAGTATATGAAATTAATAGAGCATTATATACGCCTTAGGCTAGCAAAAGCAGAGCAAGAGCAAAACAACAAACTTATGACAAGCATTAAACAAGTTGCCGAATCTTTATGTTGCACGGAGAAAAATGCGAAGCTTGTTTTGAAAAAACTAGAAGAGAAAAACTTCTTAACATGGGAAAGAGGCCAAGGGCGAGGACGTTGTTCTATTCTTACTTTTCACAAAGATTTATATGATGCGATCATCTCTCATTTTAATGATTTACTTGACCATGAAAAAATACCCGAAGCAATGAATCTTTTAAAGGGAACACTTCCTTCACATATAAAAGAAGAGCTGACCAATCGGCTGTATGCCCGCTTCGGTTATTCCGCAAATGAACAAAATAAAGAAATATTAAAAATCCCTCTATCTAGGTCTTTATCAACTTTAGACCCGGCTTTTATCTATGTAACGACAGAAAGCCACATCATCCGGCAGATTTTTGATACGCTCGTCATTTATAAAGGCGAAACAAAACGTATTGAACCACATCTGGCTCACTATTGGGAAACGGACCGCTACAAACAGACATGGACACTTTATTTGCGTAAAGGAGTGCGTTTTCATCACGGACGGATCCTGACAGCTAAAGATGTCATTTACACAGTAAACCGGCTAAACGAAATGGCTAGTCCATGGTTTTTACAAACAGTGAAAGAAATCGACTCTCCCTCTCCCTTAATAGTGACGTTTCGATTACACCGACCTGATTCGCTATTTTTGCATTATTTAAGTTTAGCAAACATGGTGATTATGCCTTACGATGTACCCTTTAACGAAACAAAATTGATTGGCAGCGGGCCTTTTATGATGCAAAACTACACAAACGAAGTCTTAACGTTAGATGCATTTCCCGACTATTTCAAAGAGCGCGCCCATCTAGATCGGATTCAGTTTTGGTTTTTGCCAAAAGAAGCGGCAATACAGAGAAATTACGAGCTTCCAGCCGATTTATATACGTGGAAAAACGATCAAGAAATCGCGCAGGAAGAGGTTGGTTGCCGTTATCTTTTATTTAACTTTCAAAAACCAGGTCCGCAACATGATGTCCATTTTCGAAAAGCGATGCACCAACTGATGGATGGATCGGCTGCCATCGCCGAACTGGGCGGAATGCGCTTCAAAGAGGCGGCCAGCTTTTTTCCGCAAAAAAGCAAATTATTGTACGTTCCCAAATCCCTTGCCGCCGCGAAAGAACTTTTACAAAAAAGCACGTACAACAGCGAAGACTTAAAACTTTATTGCCTTGATTTTCAAGAAAGCAAAGAAGATGCCAAATGGTTCCAAAAACGGTGTGAAACTATTGGCATTCGCTTGTCGGTTCATCCTTTTTCTATGAAACAATATTACTCCAAAGAAGCAACAAACGATGCGGACATGGTTCTAATGAGCGAAGTGTTTGATATCGATTACCATGTATCGTTTTTAAGCATGTTCAGAAACAACCACAGTTTTCTTTACCGCTTCCTAACAAAACAACAAAAGAAAAAAATCGAAACGAAACTGAATCTATTTGCAGCGATGAACGAGAAAGAACGCGAGTTAATGATCGACGAAATTGAGGACCTACTCAGAAAAGAGCAGTGGCTGATTTTCCATTACCACGTATTAAAAAAGCGAAGTTATCCGAATTTATTAAGGGGAATGAAGATGAACGCCTTTGGCTGGGCCGATTTTCGGCAAATCTGGATCAATCCAAATACGGCATCAACGCCATAATGTTGAACGCCCCCTCTAAAGCTTATATAGAACTGCCTTAGAGGGGACGTTCTCACAATTGTTTTGTATGCACCATTTCGGCAATTGAATCAAAAATAATGTCAACAGCCTCTTCCAGCTGCTCTTCTGGCATCGCTAAAACAGGAATAAACGTCAATACAGGACCGAGCGGCCGAATAATCAAACCGCGCCGCCGCGCCTCTAAAATAATTTGATGTTCAAACTGCTTGGAGCGATCAAAAATTTCTTTTGTTTTCTGATCTTGGACGATTTCAATGCCGACCATCAATCCTTTTTGCCGCACATCGCCGACAATTGGAAGTTCATAAAGCTTTTGCAGCATCCCTTCAAGCAATCGCGCTTTTCGCTGCACCTCAGGAATAAGATTTCTTTTCTCAATCAGCTCGATATTTTTCAAAGCTACGGAACATGACAACTGGTTTCCTGTATATGTATGTCCGTGAAAGAAGGTTTTGTTCTCTTGTGCCTCCCCTAAAAAAGCCGAATAAATTTGTTCCGTCGTCAATGTGGCTGCTAGCGGCAAGTAGCCCCCGGTAATCCCTTTTCCTAAGCAGACTAGATCGGGCTGCACTCCTTCTTGCTCGCAGGCAAACATCGTTCCTGTTCTGCCGAATCCGACCGCCACTTCATCGCAAATGAGCAGGACATCGTATTGACGGCAAAGTTTTTCAACTCCTTTTAAAAATCCAGCTGGATGCGTGATGATCCCTGCCGCGCCTTGAACAAGCGGCTCGACAATCACGCCGGCTACTTCTTCATGCCGCTCTTCTAGCGTTTGTTCCAACTCGGCTAAACAGTAGCGGACAATCTCTTCTTCATCTCCATACTCGCTCATTCGATACACATATGGCGCAGGCACTTCAATTCTTTCAAATAGAAGCGGCTCGAAAATGCGGTGGAACAAGTCCATGCCTCCGACGCTGACAGCCCCGATCGTATCTCCGTGATAGGCCTCTTTCAATGAGATAAATTTATTTTTCCCTCGATAGCGAACAGGATCAATGTTTTTCCAATATTGATAGGCCATCTTTAAAGCGATTTCGACGGCAGCCGCCCCAGTGTCGGAGTAAAACACCTTTGATATATGGCCGCCCCACATTTCAACAAGCTTCTTCGCTAATAGAATAGAAGGAACGTTCGCAGAGCCTAAAAGCGTCGAATGAGAGATTTTTTCAATTTGCTCATGCAGCGCTTCATTTAATTCCGGGTCGCTATGCCCGTGCACGTTCACCCATAAAGACGCGTAACCATCTAAATATCTCTTTCCCTCTACATCGAAAAGATAACTTCCTTTTCCCTTTTCAATAATGAGCGGGTCTTCTTCCACATATGATTGCATTTGTGTAAATGGGTGCCAAACATATTGTTTATCAAACTGCGCTAACTGCTCATAGCTATACTTCAATGGACAAACCTCCTAACAACATCTTTTGCAGCGCTTCATCGCGCAATAAGTCGGCTGCCAGCTTCTCGATGTTTTCTTTACTAGGCTGTCGTAACGTCGGCAGCTTGGCGATGACAGGCAGATCCAGCATTTTTTGAATGGTGCGTACATTATCGACATGAATGATATTTTCCGAATCGAAATGGTTAAAAACGAAACCGACAATGTCAATATGGTGCTTTTCAGCATAAGTGACAGTCGTAAGTGTATGATGAATCGCCCCTAATCCGGCTAACGAAACGATGACAACCGGCAACTCACACTCTCGGATTAAATCTTTTGTCATATAAAATTCAGCGCCTTTTTCGATGAGCGGCACCGCCAGTCCGCCCGCTCCTTCGACAAGAACAACATCATGCTGGGCTTTCAACTCATTGATTTTACGTTTGATTTTTTCTGGTTCAATAATCGTGTGGGTCATCGCAGAAGCCAAGTGAGGGGAAACAGCCGGTTCCATATAATACATTCCAGTTGACTCCCGCTCTTCCCCCATTACCGCTTCGTACCAGTACTGGTCGGCAAAAAGCGCACTTTGCTCAGCGAGACCTGTCTGGATCGGTTTAAAAACGGTTGCTTTCATTCCAAGCTTCCGAAGTGCGGTACATAAGAACGACGTCGCCATCGTTTTACCGATCTCAGTTCCTGTGCCCGTAATAAATATCGCTCTTCCCATTAGGAAACGACCTCCTTTTGATCCATGGCAAAATTTATTCGCGCAAGCACTCGTGCCGCAATGATTGAACAAATCACACATAAAAACAGATCCCCAGGTATAGGGAGGAGAAAACCGTATAATAACGTCTGCCAAACCGTCAAAGGCTTCTCAATAATCCATCTCATAGCGGCATATAGCCAAACGCAGCCCGCCAAATATACAACAAGAAGGCTTGCCAAATTTGCAAGAAAAATAAATAGGACCTTAACAAACTTGAATTTTTTAATAAACCAGCCATTCACATAGGCTGCTAAAACAAAGCCTATTAAATAGCCAAATGTAGGCTTTAAAATATAACCCGGTCCGCCTCCTTCCGCAAACACAGGAACCCCAGCCAAGCCAATCAACACATACACAAGCTGGCTTAGCATTCCAAGCCTTGGTCCTAATAAACAGCCCGCCAAATACACAGAAACAATTTGCAGCGTAAACGGAACATAAGGAACTGGAATTTTGATAAATCCCCCTATCGCTGTTAACGCAGCAAAAAAAGCCGCCAAAACTAAAGAACGAACCCCCATTTCCTACCTCCCTATCCAATATTTAATTTTCATTTTGTAGGAAAGAGAGGTATTTTGTCAACATTATATTTTAACAGGTTAACATTTATATATGATTTTTAATTACCTGCACTCCTTTTTCCAGCAGAACAAACTTAACGTCGCTCCGTAGTTTTGTGTCAAATGTATGTCCAAACTTTATTGTCCAAAACAGGGACATGTTATATATTTTTATTGGGGAAAAACATGTATACGCCTCTTTCCATGATGTTTTATACATTTTCTAGATTAAAGGATGATTTTTATGAACGAGCGGACAAATGAAATGACATATAACATTCAGCAAGTAGCGCATATTACAGGTCTTTCAAAACAGCTCATCCGCAAATGGGAAGAACGATACGGCATCGTTCACCCGAAAAGGTTGGACAATGGCTATCGCATTTACACCCAGGAAGAAGTCAATGCTCTTCTATATGTAAAATCTTTAGTCGAACAAGGACAGTCAGTCAAACAAGCAGCAATGCAACTTCAAAAAACAGGAGGACTGAAACCAACCGTTCTCTCCGGACGAACCGAATACATGCATCCGGAGATAAACGAGCATGTCCGTTCCTTGCTTAATGAAGGTGCACTCTGTAATGAAGCGAAGATGAGCCGGATTTTGCAGCAAGCGTACCACATCTATGGGTTGCAGCCATTTCTCCGTTCCGTTGTCATACCGTTTTTGCGGGAGGTCGGGCAGCGCTGGAACGATGGCCGCTGGGGAGAATATCAAGAAGCGTTAGCGAGCTTAGTTGTGCGCGATTTTCTCGTTCAACTGCGCCGAAATTTTTATGTTGATGAAAACGCGCCGCTTCTGCTCGGCACTTGCTTGCCGCATGAAAAACGCGAAAACCCGCTGCATATTATTTTGCTTGAATGCATGCTGCACGGTTGGAAAACAGTCATGCTTGGACCGTCTCCTTCTTTGGTCGCCATTCAGTCAGCAGTCGAACGGCTCCATCCAAAAAAAGTCGTCCTTTCCGCCGTTACGACAGTTCCGTTTGAACAAAACGAACAATTGCTTCAAGAGCTTGATGAATTTGCCGAATGCCATCCGCAAATCGAGTTTTATATCGGAGGACCTGGGGCGATGCAGCACACTCAAGGGCAGCCTCTCCAATTCATTCAAGTCGCAAATGATATTTCGGATATTTTGAAAAATAGTGAAGAGAATACAGGTGTTTTTTATAAGACATGACCGGCTATCGTGGAGGAGTTCAATGTTACTGAAGGAGTTGCCTCTGACTTTTATTTAGCCAAAATGAGAAGTATGCATCATACAAAGCCATATTGGTACTTGACGATTGTTGGCACCGTTGTTCAAGCACATCAACTTATAGATAAAAATAAAGCTTTATGCTTGGCCATTCCTTTATTATGATCGTTCGCCATCACACAACTTCACTGTATAATAAAAGGTTATCCTTTACATGATAGGATAACCTTAAAAATGTTCTTAACTCTGCTCTTTTGCTGATAGCTCAAAAGCGAGACATAATATGGCCTACTCTATACCATCACTTTTTAGAGGCAGCAATTCCTTATCAATTGCTAAATAAAACATCAGGATAAGGACATGAATCACCGCAAGAACCAAGAAGAGGTTGCTGTACACCGCTCCGTTTTTATATATATTGATAGGATTCCACACCGCCTCGGCCCCAAGGTCGACGATTTTTCCATAAACTCCTGATGCCATTCCGCCGGCGATAAAATTTAACATGGACAACAGCCCCATGCCTACACCTGAATGCTCCTTTGGCAAGGTCGTAGACACGGCGTTGGATATAGCAATCGTAATAAATGTTTGCCCCACTTGACCGATCACCAGAAAGAAAGCGATCCATAAAGGAGAGACGCCTATAAACGTAGAGAGTAAGGCAAAACAAATGATTATCAAACTTGAAGCAATGAAATACAAATACGTATTGCCTTTTCTATCAGCCAATCTCCCTCCTTTTTGTCCTAACAAGGCGGCTGTCAGCGCCGCTGGAACCATAGCCATACTGATCCAACCAGGTGGCAGATGATGAACTTGGGCTAGAAACAGCGGGCTCAGAAAATAGATGGAAAAGCCGATTCCACTCACCATAAAAGCGATTATTAATCTTCTTATATATTGTTTATTCTTAAAGAGCCCGGGTTGAACAAAAGGTTGATCGGCAGTCAAAATACGCACGCTGAACAGCCCTAATCCAATCATCCCCCCTAACAACAACCACCATGATCCATTCGTGACACTTAACAGCAACAAAGTGACTGCTGCCGCAAGCAAAAATCCCCCGATCCAATCTATTTTTACTGATGATCCTTCTTCATCGCCAAGGTATTTGCGATAAAACGGCAAAGTCAATAAAAGGAGCAGCGGAATACAAAATAACCATCGCCAATGGACGATACTGACCATTAAAGCGGAGACAACCGGACCAAGCGCGCTTCCTAAAGCTAAGCCGACAAAGGCGGTTCCCATCGCGTACCCCCTTTGTTCAGGAGGAAAATAGCGTAAAGGAATCAGCATGGCCGACGCTGGGATCGCGGCAGCCCCTGACGCCTGTAAACACCTAGCGGCCAGAACCATCGAAAATGATTGAGCCGCCACGCCAAGAAGTGAACCTGCCGCCAATACAAGCAAGCCAACGGTCAAGATGTTTTTCAATTTGTATCGATCCGCCAGCTTTCCATATATCACGGTTCCGATTCCGTAAATCAGAGAATAAGCGGAAGTAACCCAGCTGACTTGAGCTGTCGTTAAATGAAAAGACTCGCTGATCTCGGGCAGAACAAAATTAAACATCAGAATACTCATAGACGACAAGGTTAGCGTAAACATTACAACACGCATCAGCCTCATGCCTTCTTGCCGGGAAAACGAAGCATTCATATTTGTGAGACCACCTTTTCATTTGTTATATTTCGTTCCCATTCCATGAATGTCAGTACTTACTGTCATGGGTAAGGGTAAAAAAACTAGGGGGATAAAGCCCTAGTCCATAACTCTACGCTATGTTGAATCATTTGATCTAATGAGACGTTCAGCACTGTCGTATCCGTCGCATCTATATAATTCATAAACGCGCCGAAATGCATAAGCATAAAAGAAACAGCTGTCTGTTCGTAGTCGGTATGAATCACCTTGCCCTGCTTTTCCATCTCCGTAAAGTAATCGGTCAATAGTTTCTTTAATTGCTGCGGATGCTGGTGAATTCTTTCCCGAAAGCCCGGCAAATTATGGCCTTCCATAATGGAAATCTTAACCATTTTTCGGTTTCGAAACATAATCTCGTGATAGGTGCGGCTAATAAGAAGCAAATCTTCGTATAAGTCCCAACTCAGGTTGTTTTGAAACAAATCATGCATTTCAGCTGCGTAATGATAATAGTCAAATGCGGATTCTAACAAGTTTTGCTTGCTTCCAAAATGACGAAACAAAGTCTTTTCACTCAAACCAGCAGCCGCCGCAATCTCTTGTGTAGTCACCCCATAGTACCCTCTTTCAGCGATCAAATCGATTGCCGCCTGCATTAATTTTTCCTTGTTATTCACCACATCGCGATTCTCCATCCATTCTCACCTTCTAGATGACTGTCAGTACTTACTGTCATTAAAGTAATTTCATTTTACTCCTTCGCTTTGTTTTTCGTCAAGGGATTAGAGTCGAGAGACAACGCTCTCTTCTCACCGCAATAAACAGCCGTCTTCTTCAGCTATGCTTCTTGATAGGCTTTCATCTATCAATAGGACTTTACTCGTATCTCTAAGCGGACTCTGTTTTAACTCAGCACCGCTAATGATAAAAACAACCTTATTGAGTGACCGGGTTCATTAAAGGGACAAATCTCAATTCCTAGTCATACTTTAGAGAGGTATTATTAGCCTCTTTCAAACCGATTAAGGCGATGACGTTGCCATCCATTCGGCTTTGTTTGCTTATATGTTTATATTTAAAACGGTCATAAAGTCTTTAATAACTGTTTCAACTTCCTGTTTTATTTCGAAAGGCGATAAGTTGATTATATATCCCTTTTTCTTTGAAAATAACGATTTACTGACATGCCAAATATGAATGTTCTCTATTAAATAACCGTCATCTTCATTACCAACTAATTTTCCACTTGAATCTTTAACGGCTAAGGAAATAAAGGAATAATAATAGGGTTCAAAGCATTGATCTTTTCGCATCCTGTGTTCTTTGCTACCTTTCAAGGCGGCCGCTTCATTAATTCTCTCTAATTCCATATCTAAAATATAGCCGTTTTGCATAAAAAACTTTTGATAATGGTCAAGCATATCGGCAATGATTGTTTCAATTCGTTCTTCCAGTTCGAAAATTTGTTTTTTTGATAACTCATTCAGCTTGATGAATTTGAATTTTCGTGTCTTCATCAGTTATTAATTCTCTTTCATTGTTCAAGTGGGAATAAGCCTCTCAATTTTTATCAAGTGTTTAGTTTGTCGATTGCGTAGTACGTCCTTTAGAGACTATTTTCCCTCTCTTTTCACCGTCTCCAAATATTTTTCTAAATGCTTTTTTCCTAAGTTACTTTTGGGTATGATACCAAGATACTTATATTTCCAAATAGTCTTTCTTTCATGTGGGTCTGCATCTGAGAGATCATCATAATTAAAATCAATTTTAAATTTTCCTGTACTTTCTAAAGTTAAAGTGAAATTTGTCCAAGCTTCTTGGTCGTTATCTTTAAACTCTGTCCAGAGCTTCATAATAAGATCGACCAATTGATGCCATTTCTCTGAGTATTTACACTCACTTATTGTAAAAAGCTTAGGAACATCATGACTGTAAATTGGTCTATCACCACCTTCAGGGTAGTAATAAAAATAAGTAGTCTGCGATCCTTCAATAATCTCACCATATAGATAAACCTTAGACCATTCCTCGGGAATAGTATCTACAATAACTTCTGCTATCTCATGGTATAGGATTCCTAATTTTTCTTCATTCATCTAACTCCCCCCTAGTACATTATCAAATCTCCTAATTTCCCAATCATCATCGCCAATTTTGTACTTAATATCAAAACTTATTGGACGGTGAGAATCTCCCTTATAATTTGGCTTTATCTTTACTTTCACTTCATCACCTTGTTTAATTGCATCTGCCCAAGTATTCTTAAGCTTCTTCCATTCCCCCTTGAATATTTCCATTAATCGGTACAAAGTTATCGACATCACTCAAATCTTTAAAAATACTTGCGATTAAATGGCCGCCTTGATCATCCGGTAATCTGTCTTCTCGACCTACAACTTTTTGAGCATAATTATTTTATCATGTTGGGGGACGCATCTTTCACCTCACTCATCCACATCCGAGACGCCGGCCCCATTCCCGCATACGCCGGCTGCCATGAAACGGAGGCGACGCTTTTGACTAATTCGTCTCATTGCTTCTTGAACAGGCGGGCGGTTTCCGCGAATGGCGCTTTGATGTGATTTGCCCGTGACCAGCATCTCTTATCTAGAAATTCCAGCCATGTTCCTTGTTCCATGTACAAACACAGTGGCAAATTACCATAAAAAAACGAAAACAACAAAACAGGTCACTATAGCCATATTCTGACCATAATTGACCTGTTCAACATAACGCTACTTCGCGTTAAATATTAAATAGATATACTTTTTTCAGCCATTCTGTACGTACATCACATCAAAATCCAAAAAACTCCTAAAATGTAGAACATAAATAATATTGGTAATAACGAAGTAGTTAATTCGGCACTAGATAACTCTGCTCAAAATCTTCTATTTATTCTTTATATCTACAAGTTATTGATTCCTTCTTGAAATATATCTAGCATATAATCATCAAATGTATCATAGCGAACGGAGAGTTCTTTCCCCCCTAATCCAACTATACACTCTTTCGTCATTAACATCCGCCGAATACATACATCGAACAAATTCTCCTGAATCTTCGATAACAATTAGTTTCTTATCTAGCCCTAACTTTCTCCATCTTTCAGTTGCCTTTACTACAGAGGCTCCAAGATTTCCTTCAATGCCTAAGATTTCAACCCCACATATACCGCCTGAGCCATACTCTTTTAGAAAAGCGCGATAGCTTTGAGGGAACTTTAAACCAAGTATTTCTTCAGCATTTCGGATATCCTCCTCTGATGCCCCTCCGAAAAAATCCCTTTCCTCGCCATACTCTTCGATCATTTTTATTATTTTCTCATTCATCGCATTTCTGCTCCTCTAGGCTCTTTTCAAATCAAATGGTGACGAACTTTCAAAAAATCCTGAAGCATTTATACTAGCCTTCAGGGTTCTAAATAAGTTATTTTATACTAGATAAAAACTCTAGTGCCGAGGCTTCAAATCGGCCAGGGTTTTTCTCCTTGATCTCATTTATAATTTGAACAACAAGATTCTTAACGTTAACATCAACTTTCGAAACGACTTTAGCATATGCTTTGCGTGAAGGAGCATCGTTGAGTATTCTTTTATGCAAGATTTTTACCCATCCCTTTGCATGAGGCAACATAGAAGGCAGCGATTCCGCAAAGTTTTTCAAGGATTCTTCTGCACCAAACACCTTATCATATGATTCAATCGCATGTATTAATCCAAACATAACCTCATCGCACTCTGTTGAGTCGTCAAACCCTAAACACAAATGTTTGATATGTTCAGCCTTTTTCATGCCCACAATATTAACAATTGCTTGTTCAAATTGCTGTATTTCTTGCTCTGTTCTGAGTAGACGACTATCTATTAGTTTTTGTGTTTCATGAGCAAGATCCATTGTTTCGCTCCTCCTTTATTTATTAAATAAATCTGGATACATATCCTTATTCATTCGAATAACATCTTTTAAACTTTGTCTAATTTCTCGGGTATATAATCCATCGTTCTTGTATATTCTCCTTGCATCCCAAATGTCATGCGCTAGGGCAGCCCTTGGAGATAGGTTTAAATATTCCTGAAGCCTCTGACCAATCATTCCGTAAGTAGCCGTTTTTCGATGTCTTCCACCGACTCCAGGATGTGGATGCTCCATATTCATACTTACACCATCATTTTTATGAATACCTGCTTTAGTTTTGATATATTTTGCGGATGGCATATGATGAGGTGTAATATTATCCCCACGACGTCCGGCATCTATTAACTCTTCATAAGTGCCGACCTTCCCTTCTTCTGGAAGAAGAGTTTTCCCCTCTCTCTTTCCAACTATCTCCTTCTCAACTTTCTTGATCATGTTGAGGGACGCATCTTTCGCCTCACTCATCCACACCCGAGGCGCCGGCCCCACTCCCGCATATGCCGGCTGCCATGAAACGGAGGCGACGCTTTTGACTAATTCGTCCCATTGCTTTTTGAACAGGCGGGCCGTTTCGGCAAGAGGGGAGCGGACGGTTTGGCGAAAGGCGATGTCGCCGATCGCTTTCATTTTATCATAGCGCACGACATGTTTCACTTTCGCAAGGGCGGAGGCGGCATCGATCGCCTTGGCCCCCTTGATCGCCGCTTTTCCGGCGACGCCGGCACTTTTAGCCGGAGGAACAATCGATAACAGCAACATCCCGCCCGCCAGCAGCCGGTCCCCGATCGACAGGCGCTCGCCGGTGATCGGGTCGTACTCGCCGAACACGCGCTGCACGTCATACCATCCGAGAAGCTCTAAACCGAATTCCCTCATGTTGTCGGCGAGCGTCTGGTCCGCTTGGCGCATCGCGGCGGCGGTGCGATACAGAAGTTCTTCAGCTTCGTTCAGTTTGTCTTCATAACGCTTCAGCCAATGAACGAGTTCGTCCCGCAGCGCTTCGATTGCGGGCGTGCTGACGCCGGGGAGGTCCATCGCAAGGGAAGAGGGCTCCCATGACAGCGTCGTCCGCGCCCGCTCGCAAGCGTCTTCGGCATCGGGAATGTGCTTCGCGACCGTTTCCAACTCATCAGGTTTCAACCGAATCATTTGATCACAACTCCTCTATCATTCGACGAAGACGGGCGATTTCCCTGCTGATTTCATCGACCAATTCATCCGCCGTCGCCTCAATCCGCGTCTCGATTTGTCTTAAATCGGCATAGACCCACTCATACGCTTCCCGCGCCTCCCCTTGCCAGTACGGAATATATTCATCGTTGGCGCGATAAAAGCCGCGAATGCCACCTTGAAATTCTTCCATCGCTTCATGCACTTGCCCTTGGTAAGATTGCAAAATGGCAATCGCTGCTTCGTAAGCCCTCCGCTTCATTTCCTTTTCAATCGAATCTACCATCGATGACACTTGTATTCCCTCCCCCGTTAAAATGGCGAAATAATGGCCAATATCAAGCTATTCCCGCTGTTTCAAATAAAAACTTTACATCGTCCCTCCATTGAATACTTAAGAGTTAGCGGACAAATTGTTTTATCCGTGGAACGATAATCACAAAAATCGCCGTAATCAGCCCGAAAACGAGAACTCCAAACAGCCAAAGCAAGCTGGATGAATCAGTCTCTTCCTCCTCATCCAATGGCAGGCGAGACGAAGCGGCCATCTCCTTCGCTGACGAAAACAGCTTTAGCTTTTCTGCTTTCGTCGCGATCGTATTCGTTTCCCGTTCCGGCGATAAAAACAACTGCGCTTTTGTCCGCTCCAAAGCGGAAGACGCCGGTCGCTGAAATGTCAATGGCAGCTGTTCTTTTGGCAGCTCTTTTTTCTCGTTTAAAAGCGACTGCTCGCGAATATAGTCCGTACGCAATTCGGTTTGTTGCTTCTCATATCGGTTCGGTTCCACCGCCGGCCATTCCTCTGCTTGTGCATCGTTTGCCGCTGCCGTCAAAAACAATAGGGCAAGAAGGAAAGGGAACCAAAAACGCCCCTTACCCTTCATACGTCCCCGCCTCCTCTTGCTGGATAGTGAGGCGATGTTTCAAAAACGGAACGACTGCCATAAGCAATGAGACGATTCCTATCGGTATCACGGTCGAATAAAAACTTTGCTGGTCGCCGTATTGAATCGACACATAGGCTTTCGAAATCGGATGTTCCAAATTAAAGTTTGGCAGCACTAAATCTAGCAGTGGAGTGATGAAGAAAAGCACAAGCCCGCTTCCGAGAATCCAACCGGTAAACGGTCCGATAAAAAACGCCAATCGAACCATCGAAGAGCATAAGAATAACAAAACGATCGTAAACACACTCCATTTGATGGCGCGCACGTCTTGCATCGGATAAATTTTCAAACCATATATATCGATAATTAAACCGACAATTAAATTCAGCATTATGAGTAATGCAAGCTGCATCATGAACGGAACATTTGAATAATAGTGAAGGAAAAAGCCAATGAGCATGCCGCATAGTAAAATGATGATAAACATCACAACCGGCGGCGTATATGTCGTTTTTTCCTCCGGCATGTCACCGCTCATTTGCACAGGATTTGTTAAATAATCGTAGACGTAGCCATTCGCCTGCTGATCCACCATCGTGTTGTTTAAAAGACGATATGCATCGTTTCTCATTTGCTTCGACGCATTAACATTCGCGGCCCATTTTCCGTTTAATTCGTCCGCCTTCGCTTGAACCGCCCCCACTTTTTCTTGCAATTCATTTGTATAGTCAGTAATGCGGTCTTGGCCTTCAGAAATCGAGGTCACAAGATCCGAGATTTGCTTTACATCCTGCATCGTGTTTTGCTGCATCGCAACGACAAATTCTCCATCGTTGTCTCCTAATATGGATTCAGCCTGCTCTCCTTCGTTCACTGCCTCTTGCAGCTGCATTGTCACCGCGTTGGCCGCATCGTTTAGCGCCTGCAGCTGGTTTGTAATCCCCTCCTGCACTTTTTGCACATTTTCATCGTATTCTTGTATATACCCAAGCGTCGCTTCAACAAACGATTGGGCATTCGCTTCTGCCGCTTCCGCATCTTTTAGCGAAGACGTTAAGTTTTTTTGCAACTGATAAAAATAAGGGGCTTCGCTATGCACATCCGATAACATGCGGAAGATCGCATCTTTTTCACTCCAATTCGCAAGAAGCTGGTCCACCACTCCTTCATCGAAGCTGCCCGCCTGCTGTACCGCGTCTTCAAAAACCGACAGCCAAGCAAAATAAGCAAGCAGATCCGTTGCATTTCGATTTTGAATCGTTCCTTGAAAATTGGACGATAAGGTTTGTTTTCGGCTTTCCGGTAATGACGGCAGGGCAAGAATCGCTTGTTCTTTCGCATTGATTTGCTGCACGATGGCCTCTATCGCTTTTCCAGCTTCTTCGTTTGGCTGCTCATTCAGCTGCTTTGTTAACTCTGTGTATTTTTGCTTCCATTGTTGTTGGAGCGCCAACTGCTGCTGCCACTCTTCTTTTGCCTTTTGCATTTCCGCTTCAAGCTGGCTGATTGAACCTTCAACATTGTTCCAATTTTCTTGCGGACTTTGCGGTTTGACTGTTTGCAGCTCTGTTTTTAAGTTGGCCACTTGCTTTTCGAGGGCGTCCAATAGTTTCGTATCCGCCGGCGGCGGCGCTTCGATCGATGCTGTGTTCGCGCTTGCTTGCTCTGAAGACGGCGATTGCAGCTTTTGCCGCAGCGGAATGAGCTGCTGCTGCAATTGATCGAGCGTTTTCGTGTCGATTTCCTTTTTATATTGATAAACTAAGTCTTTCTGCATGGCCAACAGCTGTTGAAATTGTTCATAAGCTGTCGATTTTTCCAGTTGTTCATTGAAGCTCGCTAGCGATGTGCGGCTCTGCGCTACTGTGCTGCGCAATGTCGAGACGGATTCGAGCAGATTTTGCCCTTGAAGCTGAAACTCCGGCTTCACATTCCACGGTTGTTCGAGCATGGAGCTCATTCCCTCGCCTAGCGCAGCCTCGTATTGATAAATTCCTTCTTGAACGACCTCATTTTGCCGCTGTTGATATTCTTTATATTGTCGAATGCTTTCAATAAAAGAATCGATTTCCTTTTCTGCCTGCTCTAATCCTTGCAATGTGCCTGTAGATGAATCTTCGGCATTTTTTGAAGCCGCCAGCAGCTGCTTCAGCATGTTTTTCTGGTTTTCAATCTCTTTTGTTAGTTTCGAAGAGCTAGGAGTATAGAAAGAATACATCGCATTTTGAAAGGCAATTTCCTTTTCCACGATATTGTTAAACTTCTTGCGAATCGCTTCTACCTCTTGCGCCACGTAGCTCCAATACAGAGTGGACATTTTTTGGTTGATCGTATTTTTAGATGCTTCTAGCTCTTTTTGCACCCGTTCTCTATTTTTCGCATCCAAATTCGGCTGGATTTTATATTGCACCATCGCTTTCAGCGGCTTTTTTTCATTAAATGATAAGATGTTCCTCGAAAAATCTGATGGCAAATAAATCACCGCATCGTACTCGTTGTTTTTTAGTCCATTTTCCGCCTGGCCGCGATTCACCACGAACCAATGATAATCGGAGTGGTCATCAAGCGCTGGGACGATCTCTTTGCCAAATAAATATGTTTTTTTGTTGTATTCCGCTCCCGTATCTTCGTTAACGACTGCGATATTGTTAGTGGCTTTTTCTGTGGCTTTCATCGGATTATGCCCGATGAAAGCAAAGAACAGCACGGGAAGGATAACAATAAATACGATTAATCCGATTAATTTTGCGATTTTCCACTTTCCGCTCATGTCCATTCACCTGATCCCTTTATTCGACTTTTGGAATTTGGATTTTGCATTCTTTTCCACTTACGACAAAATAGCCAAATCCCGGTTCAATTTCTTGTTCGTTTCTTGTAAAAGGCAGCACAAATAAGCTTTGCTCTGATTTTTTTGTTACTAAAATCGCTTGGCGAATTTGTTTCAGTTCGGCCGTTAATGCGTCAAAACCTTTCACAAATTCGTTTGCATTTCCTGCGATGATGACATGGAATCCAAGATGGCTATATCGTTTCATCATTTTGGCGATTCGATCTTGGATGAGGCTGTCGGTCGCCTGCTGAAGACGAGAGAGACTGTCGGCCATAAATACAATCGGCGGCCACGTTTGCTCTGCAATCTTTCCTTCGTTCACCGCTTTTAAATACACAGCCTCCCGGTTTTGCAACAGACCATCTGCTTCATTAAGCCATTGCAGCATTCCCTCTTTCGCTTCTATATAAGTGATGCCATCTCGACTAGCGTATGAAACAAGTCCGCGATCAATCCCATCAAACAGTCCAATGCTTTCAGGTTTTTGCACAAGCAACGCTTCTAAAATGACTTTTAACACATTCGTTTTCCCTTTTCTCGATTGTCCGACGATCAAGCAATGCGGGTCAGTCCGCATATTGACGGCAACCGGACGAACGGATTGTTCATCGAGCCCGATATGGATGAATCCAGATGCCCGATTTTTAACATACATGTTCGCAAAGACCGCAAACGGAAGGCGCGATGGAAGCATCGGAATCGGTTCTGGTTTCGGCACGTCTGTATATTTTTCTCTCAACCTTTCAATTTCTTTTTTTACATTTTCAAGCACCGCCATATCATCTTCTCCTTCGGCCGGAAGATACATTTGCGTTAATACTGCTTGATCCTTTTTCACAAGCGCCCTCCCTGGAATCGGCTCGACATCATACGGCGTTCGCCCGATTAACGAAAATTTTTCCGAACTGTCAATGAAGTAATGAACAATTTTTGTTTTTAAATTGTTCATAAGCGGCGGGCGAATTCCGTTAACCCTCGTCGCTGTCAGCATTAAAAAGATTCCAAGTGACTGTCCGTCTCGGGCATATTGAATCAACTGCGTTTCAAAGTCAGGCATTTCCTCTTTCACAAGGTCAAAATTGTCTAGCGCCACAATAATAATAGGAAGCTTTTCCTCAGACAGCGCATTATACAACTTAATCGTACTTACTTCCTTTTCCATAAACCGTTGCTTTCGCCGCTCCATTTCTTCTTTCATAAATTTAATAAACTTTTCGATTTTCTTTTCATCATCAAATCGGAAATAATCGGCCGTATGCGGCAATTGGCGCAGCGGCAATAAAGCATTGTTTCCGAAGTCGAAAATGTAATAATGAAGCTGCGTTGGGCTGTATGCGGCCGCAAAACTTAACAGCAACGTCATCATCGTCGTCGATTTTCCGTATCCTGCCGAACCGAAAATGCCGATATTTCCGTCTTCCATCCATTGATAGAAATAATCGGATTGGCTTTGCAGTTCCGGCTCGTCTTTTAAGCCGATCGGAAAATTCACCGTATCGGCTGCAAGCGAGGTTACGCGCGGCAATCGCGAGGCAAGCGGCGGCAGCCATGGACTTGGCAATTTTTCGATGTTTAATTGCTTTTGTGTTTCAATAATTTGCTCTACAACCATTTCAATTTCCGTTTTTGGCTTTTTGCGGCTCTGTTTCCTATCCGCGGTGACATTGGAGACAGGAACGAGCCCTAAATCAGTCACGATATAAATATCGTCTTCTGCCTCCACTCCCTCTTCCATATACGGCGCACCGCTCCATGCTGATTGAAACAGTTCGTATACTTCGTTATTCCCCACTTGAAGGTAGGCGCGCCCCGTCACTGTAATCGCCGCAGCATCGCCATTTTTTAATATTTCTTTACTATCGCTTGCATCTTGCACTTTTAAACTAATGCGGAAGCGGGCATTGCTCCAAATTTGCTCGTCGATTACGCCCCGCGGCTTTTGTGTTGCCAAAATAAGATGGACGCCCAAACTCCGGCCAATGCGGGCGGCGCTCACTAATTCGCGGATAAAATCTGGTTCTTCGCTCTTCAGCTCGGCAAACTCATCCGCAATTAAAAATAAATGCGGCAAAGGCTGTTCTGCCTTTCCTTGCTTGTATAATTCCATATAGTCATTAATGTGGTTGACTTCATAACGGTCAAACAGGCGCTGCCGTTTTTTCAATTCGCTGTTGATAGACGCGAGTGCCCGGGCGCTAAAGTTTTTGCTGCCGTGGATATTCGTAATCGTACCGAGCAAATGCGGCACATTTTTAAACGGTTGCGCCATTCCGCCTCCTTTGTAGTCGATAATTAAAAAGGCGACTTCGTGCGGGTGGAAGTGCACAGCCAGCGACAAAATGTACGTTTGCAGCAGCTCACTTTTCCCCGATCCCGTCGTTCCGGCGATCAAACCGTGCGGACCGTGCGCTTTTTCATGCAAGTTCAACTCGACGACATCTTTTCTTCCTTTTAATCCGATCGGCACGGCAAGAGATCGGGACGTTTGCTGTGCAAACCAATTTTTCTCGATATTCAATTCTTTGACATTGCTCGTTTGCAGCATTTCTAAAAATGTTACTTTTTCCGGTATCGAGTTGTTCATGCCTTTTTGATGGTCCAACGAACGGAGCATTCGCGCAAATGGCTCGTTTCCTTCAAATGAGTGCTCATCAAGCATAAATGGGATATGTGCCGCTTTTCGGTGCTGAATTAAAATCTCTCCCTCGCGCTCGTTGATATATCGAACAAGCGTATGGATATTTTCCGTTAAACTTTCCTTCGTCTCCGAAGCAAAAATAACGGAGATGCCGACTTGCTCATTCTTTTCCTCTAAATACTCCAAAATGACATGTTCCGCGATTAACGAACGGTCGGCCACGATAAATACAAAATGCGGAGAAAACCGCTTTTTCTCTTTTTCCTCGTCCAAATCGCGCTCCCGAAGCATTTCATAAATAGATGACAACAGCTGATCGCGTGTTTGTTCATTGTATATAAACCCTTTGGCGAACGAGTTAGGCAATTGGAAGTGCGGAAGCCATTTCATCCATTCCCACTGCTTATAATCTTTCTCTGCAAAAATTGCCACAAACCGCACATCATGATAACTATGGAAAAAGGCTATTTGCCCTACAAGCTGCTGAATTTCGTGATTGACAATCGAAGTTTTCCCCACCATTCCGATGGCCCCGCTTGATAAATCAATCGGAAGCGGTACATTTTTTACCGTCCGATAAACACGGGCCATTTGTTGCGCTTGCTCTAATAAATCATCGATTTCTCGGTTGGCCAAATCTCCCATACTTACCGATACTTCGTATGTAGACGGTACATCCGCGGCTCCAATTCGCAGATGAAGAAAGTCTGCGCTCTCTATCGTTCGCTCCCAAATGCGGTCGCTAATTTGTGCGACAAGTGATTTCATGCTTTCAAAGGATGGAAAGTGATAATATAGTACGTTTTTTTGTTGTTCGGACAAAGCTTGAAGCTCTTCGCGTTTTTGCTCCAAGTAGGTCGTATAAATGCGCCGCCTCTTCTCTTTCCTTGTTCTGCGCATTCTTTTTTCCCGAATATATTGCGCGGTCGATGTCACAATCGTCGTTACGAACATCACAAGCGAAATGAGAATAAAGATGCCTCGCGGCTGGATTAAAGCGATGACTCCCATGACAAGCAGCATCATAAATGGAGGTAAAATCATTAGCCATAAGCCGCGTTGGTCGCTATCTCCTTCTTGGCTTGGGAATGAAATGTTCACTTTATCAGTCGGCAGTTCGTAAATCATGCGCGGTGTGCGATGATACACCGGATATTTTTTTTTCATTTCAGAAATGGGCGGCAATGTTTCGGTCAATGAGGTGATCATTTCTTGACTGCTTGTAATCTCCAGTAAGTCATTTTCTAAAAAAACAAATTGTACATATGGACATAAGAGAAGATCACCGTTTTGTAACGGAGCAGCATCCGATATTTTCGTTCCATTAAGAAACAATGACGATCCATTTTTCGGGATGGCAAACCACTGTCCCTGCTGCCTCACAAACGACACGGTTGCTGTTGCCGTCTGGATATCAGCTTGCGGATCGTCTGAAACAAGCAGTTCCGTTTTATGTCCAACATAATAAATGTGCTTCTTCGCTTCTTCATGAACCCACACAATGGTCATCTTTTGTCCATGATCGTCTACGGTAACGGGATGCTCTGGCTCCAACTTTCCGATTGGTTGCCCCCCTTGAAACACGGCCATAACGGAAGCATCTGTTTGTTTTTGTATGCTGATATATCCATTACGAAATAAAAAAGATGGAATGGTAATATGATGTTCAAGCTGATTTCCAATAGAAATATAGTCTTCTTGTCCTGTCAGCGGAAACAATTGGCAATTACTCTCATAAAAAATCCACAATTGACTCATATAATCCTCTCCTATGATGCTTGCGGCTACGTTTTTCTACTATTTTTTCGTTTCCTTGTTGTTTGATTGCTTGCTATTAGAAGCAGGTGATGTACCATTAGACGCTGGTTGATTAGATTGTTGTTGTGGCGTTGTCAAATCCGGAGATGAAGTTGTCGGCTGCTCGGCTGGAGACGGCTGCTCGCCCGTTTTTCCTTGTCCTTCTTCCCCTAGCTGCTGTTCTTTCTCTTTCATTTCTCTTTCATATTCCTCGATTTCTTTGTCAATGGCGTCTATTTTTTGCTGTTTTTCGTCTCCTGATAATTCTTCGTCCCCCTTAATTTGCTCGCGATATTTTAATAGACCGTATACAACTAAATCCCTATCTTCCATAGTTCTCGCCAACTGAAGTGCATCTTCGCTTCTTCCTCGCCCTATATAAATCCAATACAACAAATACTGCGGATCTGTTTTTAGTGTAATGTTGTTTAATACCATTTTCCTCTGTTCTTCAGTCAGCGACTCCGTCATCACATAGGAAGAGGCCAGCTCATACTGTACAACATACGGCATTTTTTCTGGAGGATAATCTTCTAATACAGTAATGACATCGCTGTACTTGTTCCCCAAAAAGAGTTCTGCGCTCTCGATATAGGCTTCTTGCTTAGGCTGCAAAAAAAAGAATGAATAAAACGTATAAATAATAGCAGGAACTAATACACCAACTGTCGAAAAGAAAATATACCTTTGCATCTTCCATTTTCGTTTTGGAATATGCATTGATGCTCGTTCTTTTGCTTCTTCTTCGTCCATCTGGCGCTCTAAAATCGATAAAAGCGCATCTAGGTGTTCCGCCTGTAATATTTCCTTAGCGGCACTAGAACATTTTAATGTTTCGTGAAATTTCATATATTCTTCAAAACGATACTGTCCATCCACAAGCGTTAACACGGTTGCTTTTACTTCTTTGAGAATCCGCATTTCATCGGGTTCATACGGCGGCAGACTCTCCTTTATTCCAACATGCAGAAAGAAAGGTTCCAATGCATGATTAAATACAAGGTTCTCCGGACATATAATCAAGATAAAGCGGCGAAGAGAGTGATTTTTCACTTTCGTAACAAGCTGATAGGCCGCTCTTAGCCGGGAAAGCAGCGATTTTTTCCGTACAGCTGAGAACGGAGAGAACGATTCGGGCGGATTAATAGTAATCTTTACTTCGTCCTCCGACACATCAATATCACGCAGTAAATAAGAATCTGCCTCTCTTATAATCTGTAATTCTAGCGGATGCTGCATTTTTAATTTCGCACGCTGAAAGACAATCGTGTAATGCTGATCTTTCGTCATTACAGCGTCAATTTGTGCTTCCAAATAAGTCTTTTTCTCTTCCATAACAAAATAATGCTCCTTTTCCCTTTCTCGATGGCTACAAAATTACAATGCGGTCTCCATCTGTAATCCCACTGTCTTTAAGCGTAAAATAGCCTGGACGGACCATTTTTTTATTTTCGATCCGCACCCAGTATCCCTCTCGCGGCGGCGTTGATATGTTTTTTAACTGCCAAACAATATCAATCATTTTTTTGATCGAATAAAAATTGGATAAGCGAAGGTCAAATGCATCTTCTGTATAATGCCTGAGATCGATAGTAACCTGAATGTACATAACATATGCCTCCCATATAGAAAAAAGCGCCATAATCTTTCGTAAGATTTGTAGCGCTTTTTTCTCAGTGTGCCGCTTTTCATCCACGGATTTGGCTGGCGATTTGTTGATCTGTTTCTTCCAAAATAGTCGCAGAGTTGTGTAATTGCTGTGCGACATCGTTTAATAGTACAGCCATTTTTTCAAATGATGGGCGTAATTCTTGATATTGTTGAATAAATGCTTCACTAGAAGCACCTTCCCAAATTCCTTGCAGCATATGGCTCATTTGGTCTAATCTTGAAATCAATTCTGTGACATTAGAACTCTCTGCATTATATTGTCTTGCGACACCGCGCAATTCTTCCGGTGTTAAACGAATAACGCCTGACATGAGTTTCCCCCCTTTAACCATATTTTCCCTCAATATTTTAACTAAGGTAATAATTGTAAGTCAACGATATATAGGAATTTATGAAAAAATAAGTATATAATACCATTTATTTATAAATATTATTATTTAATTACCCCTTCTTTCTCATTACCACCAGTAAAGGCTAAAAAGGTAATAGGTAAAAAGAATTATGACTATCTATCCTCTTTTACAGCAGTGGCAGCATATCGTAACGGCCAGGTCACTACTTGAACATTTCATGCCAAAATACTTTTTTATGAATAATTTCAATTTATTGGTTATTGAACATCAAAAAATTACTTCCCCTGCCCTCTCAGTAAGAACTTGTTGTTAAATTAGTCAACATAAACATCTTTAGTCTTTATTCTTGTTACGAACAATTACATCGTAATATAAAGTGATATACTGTCCCCTCATATCATTAATCATATTCGTATAACGCAACGCTGCCGTATTCATAAAATTTTTATGCAATTCATGATGGGACTGATTCATTTTTTGATACTGCTCGATCGCTTCATTCGTTCGATCGACAATTTGCCCTCTGCCGTATTGCATTTCGTGATGAACTAACTGAACTAATTCTCCGTCCCATTCGCTCATTCGATTTAACAATTGAACAAACCCTGTCGCTTTGTACATCAAATCCTGCTCTATGTCAAAATGGTAAAACATATTCAGTTGTCCCATGCTTAACATCCCTCTTTACTCATATCGCAAGTCAAAGATTTTGGCTAACTGCTCATCTTTCTCAAAAAATTGCTCAAACGACTGTTTCACACTGGCGATGAGTTCCTTCCCTTTCGCAATCTCCCATTCGTAGTACGCAAACATCCCTTCAAACAGATCAGGAATGAGCGGATCCATCGGTGGAATCGACTCGTGCACCTCGATGCAGCGCAGCACGTACACTTGTTGCGCATCATATGTAAAAGAGCCCAACAAATGCTGGTAGGCGCCCGGATTTTGTTCCATGTTCTCGATGTTCCTCATAAGGTTGCGCTTTCGCATCTCAAAATCTTCAACATACTCCTGCACATAGCGCTGTTTCATATCGCGCAGCACGGCTTCCTTTTCTTCCAACATACGCAAGCCCTTCTGATAGATACGCACCGCCGAGGACAGATTCAGGCGAATTTCTTCTGTCCCAACCCGTTTGATCAGAATCATATTCCCGTACTCATCATACGCTCTCCCTTTCGAACGGGCGAGGGCGTTGATGACCTCATACAGCATATGGGCATGGACGCTTGTGACCGCCGCTTGCTGCGCCGAGGCAGCGTGCCGGTCGATCGCTTGAAGCCGCGCGATGATATCCATAATATAGCGTTGGATGTTTTTGAATGTCGTTAATAGTTTCGTCCAAACGAACGGATCGCTCCATGCTAAAGGACCCCTGAGCACCAACCAAACACCGTCGTCCCGCAGGTCGTGCAGAAGCTGCTCGAGCGCATCGACATCTTGCTGAATGTGTTTCACTTCCTGCAAAATCGCCTCTTTTTGCTCCATCGTCATAAAGCCGGAATCGACGAATGCTTGAAGAATCGCATTTAAATTCCGATACAAAATCGTTACATGCTTCAAAAGCTCGGGAATTTTCACTTTCATCTCATCCAACATATGGTCTGCTTTCTCCACCATATCCGCCGCGTTCCATACATAATCGCCCACACCATATTGTTCAAGTGACTCCAGCCACTCGAGATCGACCCCGGTCATCGCCTGCACGACCCCGTCGAATCCCTTTTCGTTGTACACATCGGTGTATTGCGACAAATACAATTGAATCGCCTGCACATCTCCGTCCGGTATTTTCCCTACTAAACTTTTGATGCTCGTAAACTGGCTGTTCGTATCAATGATTTCACGGCTGCCAATATTGATAAACCCCCGAACCCCGCTCACCGCATACAGCATATCCTCCTGAGCGGTCAAATGGTGGATCGAATGTTCATCCACACGTTTTTTATAATATTCCTCCGCAAACGCCTTCAACTCCGCAGGGGGGATGGAGTAGATGTCTTGATCATTATTAAGATCTATATTAAACCTTAACGATAATTCCTCAGAAAAATTTTTATCAATAGTGATTAGCTGGTAAATATTAGATGGAGCATCATTAATAACATATACCTTTTCATACCTTTTATCAGTGATTTGTATCGTAGCATTTAAGTTTCCACCTAGTGAATGACCAAGCCCAATTTTCTTTAGCGGAATTTTATTATTCCATTTTTTTAGATTCGCATTGATCTTTTTGGTAACTAATCTATCAAATCTAGATGCATCTCTGTATTGGCTAACATTTTTCCCTGTGAAAATTCCAAACACATTATAGAGCCAATCAAACGGTTTCCACGTATCTTTTTCTCGAGCCTCGCTTCCCCGCGTAATTGTATACTGTTGATTGATCCCTTGTTTTGCGTCATAAAAATGAATAATTGTTCCATCAAACCCAGAATCTAATTGCCCTGAATCTTTAAAATCATCAGAGGAATAAATAGCAATATGAGCAGGTGGTTCTTTTCCAGTCTCTTCAATATAAATTCGTTTAATTTCATGAATGCTAACATTTTGATATTCTAAACTCATAATTCTTGCACGTAATATATTTGTATTTAATACTTCTTCATTATTTAACACAAATTTCCCCCTCTCTAATTTCTTAATTTAAAAATCGAACCGATTGCATTAACATTTTGGCCTTTTTCTCCTCTTTTTCTAAATCGATTCTACATACCTCTTTCTTATCTAGACATGATACTGCATAATAAAACTCGACAGCTTGATGGCTATGATTGGATTTTAGGTAACCAATAAAACGATGAACTTTACTTTTTTTATCAGAGAGTAAATACTCTTGTTTTGCAAAATAAACTGTCATATCCTTACCATATAACTTCTTAAATTCCCCTTTATAATTAGTAGATTCAGATAGTAACTCGAGGTTCACACCAATAGAATCTGTTATCTTCTTGTTTTCATATACTATTTGGGTGGAATAAGCTATATTATTTACTTTATCACTCTCTCCAAAACGTAATGACTCAAAGTATTTCTCATGCTTTTCGTAAAACAGCTTTGACATGGTAGCATTCTTCGGAAACCACATCGTATAGCCGCCTGTTTTCGATTTGAACAAATAGTACCCGTCCTTTACTTCCTTCGTCGATGCCATAAACTTACGAGTATACTCGTCTTGAAACGCCGCCGTATTTGGCCATTTCTTTGGCTGTTCTTTATTTGCATCCATGCTGCATCCTCCCATCAGTACCATTGCCGATAATAATAACGCTTGCCAACGCCTTCTCAACTGCACCAATTCCTTTCCATTCTTCTCCATCCTTCCCTATACGTATCATATGACGGTGCATGATTCAACAAAAAGTGTAATTATATCCATTTTTAGTTAAAAAGAACTACGAATTCGGTCTTATTTTCGAGGAGATAAGGGGGATTCTGGTCCTTATTGACAAATAAAAAGCGGGAATGAGTGATGTGGAAAAAAAGGGAGTTAGATTTTAGTGCGCTTTCAACAAAACGGACACGTTAAACAGAAAAAATAGCTAAACTCAGGCTACTTTTCTCCGTTTAACGTGTCCGTGTTCTTGACGTAATACCAAGTGGTAATATTGTCGGATCGAGGGCAACTGAAGCTTTTAGATTTTCTAGCGAGTAAAGAAAAAGAATGAACAAATATAAAAAATGGTCGGATTCCTCACTTACTTGTTTACTTTAATATTCTCCTTTAATTACAAAAAACGAACCCCGAATGGTTCCAGCTATTTTAGATTTCTGCCTAGCAAATTTAAACTTTCCTTCTAACTCTTTTGGTACCTCCATTCCCTCAGAAAGCTTGAAGCCAACGGCCCGCTTCTTAGGGTCGTCAACCGTATACATGACATTGACCACAAGACCATCTTCATAAAAGACGTAGGCAATTTTGATATTTTCCACTTGAAAACGCGACGTTTCTAAAGGTTTGGCCGCAAACTCAATATCACGTTCTTCTTTCAAAATTCGGTTCACATAATCGAGAGTCTCTTGGCTTTCGCTAGCCGGTACAACCGTAAATTCATGCTTGTATTTGTTCATAAAGTAACGGGCTTCATTAGCGCGTAAACCAGCAAGCGCTTCCGCTACAGGTGAAGAATCTAAACCAATCGTAGACACATTTTTAAAATCAACGATATAGGACATTTCCATCCCTCCATTTATCTCTTTATTTCCCTACAACAGAAATCCGCATTTCACCAAAAACTAAGCTGTTTCGCTGTCTCATATCAACCCAATATAGGCAAAATTCTTTGCTTCTGCTAAAACTTCGCTAAAGGCAAGGCCAGCAAGCTTCCTAGTCAATTCATAAGCCGTCTTCTCGTCAACAAATTAAGCTCGGTCTTATACGGTGCTGTTTACTCTTACCAGCTCGTTTGCTCAATGTGCTAAACTAAAATTTGGTCTTACATTTCCGCTAACACTTTTTTAAGTTCCTCTCCCATTTTCGCCCAACCATATTTCGCACCATTGAACGCTTGATCTTCTTTTTCGAATCCCGTTTGTTCAAGGTGTAAATAGGTTATTCCATTCTCTTCCTTCAACGTCCATGTAACTATAGTCTTTATCGGACCGCCTACCCACGTGTAAGATAACTTATAAGGCTCGTCTACTACTAATACTTCACAATCTACAACTAAGTTCCACTGCTCATTTCGGAATTGACATTTATGCCCTACGATTGGTTTAAAGTTATTTTCCATTATCCATTTTGCAAGGATATTCGAATCTGTTAATGCGTTCCACACCTTATCGATTGAACTTGTAAACTGAAAATCTAATGATACATCTGCCATTATTTATTCCTCCGATAATAAATTTTTTAAAACGGCCACTTTTTCATTCCAAAATTTCTCGTAAAAGGATACCCAATCTTTAATTTCCTGTAGGGGAGCTGCATTTAGTCGATACCTTGTTTCCCTACCAACTTTACGATCAGCAACTAGACCAGCCTCTTTAAGGATAGCCAAATGTTTAGAAACCGCAGTACGACCCATTTGAAATTGAGCGGTTAATTCATAAAGAGGTAACTCTTCCGCATCTGCCAACAAACGTAGCAATTTACGTCTTGTTGGATCAGCAATGGCTACATAAACATCTCGCACTTGATTTTTCTCTTTCAAAATCCCCCCTCCTTATAAATAGGACACCAATTGGTGTCTTTATTATATGACACCAATTGGTGTCCTGTCAATTTTATTTTTGACATATTGCATTGTCTTATTCGGTAAAGAATTGATCCTCATATACCATTTTTTAATCACATTATTGTATTCTCGAATGATCGTATTTCGTGGATGCTGTACTAGCTAAATTCAAGAATCTGCTTTTTACATTGGGATACACCAGCAAATATGGTTTGTCGGAAGAAACTCTATTTGTGTAAACAACTGTACTTAACTAAAGGATTGATGTAGAGGAAATATAACAAAATGGTGAGTGGGAATTTGACAAAATATACATTGACTAATTGGTGTCTTTTAGAACCTGACATTAATGTTATTGAAAATCACATTTTCCTTATAACAATGTTAACTTATTTAACGCGAAGGCTCCCACCTCTCAACGGAGTGTAGGTAGGAAGGCTCATTGCTTATACGGGTCATATTGCCCTTTCTATCGAAAAAATTAGTTTCATTTTACATTTTTTAACATTCTTCAGTCAAGAAGTCTCCCACTTCTAAATCTTGCGAAGCTTGATGAAAGTGGGAGATGAATCCACTTCGGACAAGGACAGGCTTTTGCCTGTTCAATTGTTCGACCCTGTGGTAAAATAAACCTATGCCGTTCTTTCATAACTGGATATAGGAGGTTGCATGGAGAAAATAAAATGCGAAAACCAAGCTGATCCTTCCAGGCGTAAAATATCCAAGGTACAAAAGAACTCCGAATTGTCGGACATCTAGGGTTGGAACGACCCGAAGTCACGCTCAGGGAGACGAAAGGCGGCTTTCGTCGTGGAACTGAGAAGCTCCCACTTCAAGCTTTAGCTAAGTGGTGAGTAGTTCACAACCAACCATAAAACCTTTTATTTGAAGGTAAGAGAGAAGTTTTACAGACCTAATTTAGCAAATAATTTCTCCTTTTATTCCCCACATAAAATTTTCTAAAAAAATAAAGCATAAAGTTTCCAAACGGAAATTTTATGCTTTACGTCATCATTTATGCTTTTTACCGTCTTACTTATGTATGGTGGAGACGGTGGGAGTCGAACCCACGTCCAAAGATATCGCCACTTAAGCGTCTACGAGCGTAGTCGGTATATTTGAGCTTCGCTGCATCTTCCGCCTACCGACAGGCCTCCAAGCAGCTAGTCTGATTGGTCTCTTCCCGCGTCCTCAGACGGCGGACTTGGGCGTATCCCACTCGTTATGAACCCCTGACCCGACCACATGGGCGATGGCGGGAGGAGCTAGCCGCAATTATTAAGCAGCTAAAGCGTAGTTTTCTTTGCCAGTTATATTTAGGTGACGTTTTTACGAGGACGATCCCCTCGGCTCGCAGCTTAAGCTCGATCTATCCCTGTCGAATCCGTAACGTCCCCGTATGAAAACAAGAACGATGTACGAAAGAGCTTAAGCATGATGAACTGGCAATGACACTTATTATTATAGCATACGTAATTGCGTTTTCAATTGTAAATTTTTGTGTTGTTACATCTTTTGACGTTCGCGGAAAGCGCGCTCGATTTCCCGCTTTGCTTCTTTCTTTTTCATATCTTCGCGCTTGTCATATTTCTTCTTTCCTTTGCCGACGCCAAGCAACAGCTTCGCAAATCCGTCTTTAATGTACAATTTCAAAGGAACAAGCGTGTAGCCTTCTTCTTTAATATAGCCAATCAGCTTGTTAATTTCACGGCGGTGAAGAAGAAGCTTTCTTGTGCGCAATGGATCGTGGTTGTAGCGGTTTCCTTGCTCGTACGGGCTAATATGCATGTTATGGATGAACACTTCGCCCTTTTCCACTTTCGCAAACGAGTCTTTTAAATTTACCTTTCCGGCGCGAATCGACTTGATTTCCGTTCCTTGCAGAACGAGGCCGGCTTCATACGTTTCTTCAATAAAATAATCGTGATGCGCTTTTTTATTTTGAGCAATGAGTTTTCCTTCACCTTTTGGCATTGCGCTCTTCCTCCCCTTTTAAAGACAAATATGATTGTATCAAAAAAAAGAAGGAAGGAAAAGCCTCTCATTTTGAAAAGAGGCTTTCCTTTCGTTAACGTTTTTTCTTTTTCTTCTTTTTCGCCTTTGGCGCGTCCTCATAAAACTTTTTCTTTTTCGGCTTTTTCGTCGACCACTCGTCTTCTCGTTTTCTTTTTCGGTCCTCTTTTTTCCCCTTAATAACAACCGGGGCGGCTTTCGCTTCCGTGCGGCGGCGCCCTTTCATGCCGACGATTTCAAAATCGACGATGCGCTCTTCTTTGTTGACGTTAATCACGCGCACCGTGATTTCATCGCCAATGCGATACACTTTCCCCGTTCGTTCGCCGATCATTGCATAGTGGTGTTCGTCATAACGGTAATAGTCATCCGTTAAATAGCTGACGTGCACCAATCCTTCGATCGTGTTTGGCAGTTCCACGAACAAGCCGAAGTTCGTGACGGAGCTGATGATGCCATCGAACTCCATGCCGATTTTGTCTTCCATAAACTCGGTTTTCTTTAAGTCATCTGTTTCGCGTTCGGCTTCAACCGCACGCCGCTCCATGTTGGAAGCATGCTCGGCGATGTCCGGCAGTTGTTCCGCCCATTTTTGCTGGGTTTGATTATCTATCTTTCCATTAATTAAATACGTGCGAATCAGGCGGTGAACAATTAAATCCGGATAGCGGCGAATCGGCGATGTGAAATGCGTATAAAATTCGGTGGACAGCCCATAGTGGCCTAAGCTTTCCGCATCGTAGCGGGCTTGCTTCATCGAGCGAAGCATCACCGTCGATACGACCATCTCTTCCGGTTCGCCGCGCACCGCTTCTAAAATTTCTTGCAGCGCACGCGGATGAATTTGGTTGCCGGTCCCTTTGACGACATAGCCGAAATTCGTAATAAATTCAAGAAAGCGCTGTAATTTTTCCGGCTTCGGGTCTTCATGGACGCGGTACATAAACGGCACGTTCATCCAATGGAAATGCTCAGCCACCGTTTCGTTAGCAGCAAGCATAAACTCTTCAATCAAGCGTTCCGCAACGGACCGCTCGCGCAAAATGACATCGTACGGCTTTCCGTCATCGTCAACAAGCACTTTCGCTTCTTTAAAATCAAAATCGATCGCGCCGCGCTGCATTCGCTTATTGCGTAAAATGTCAGCCAACTCCGCCATGAGCTCGAACATCGGCACAAGCGGCTCGTATTTTTGGCGCAGCTCTTCATCCTTGTCGACGAGAATTTTATTTACGTCTGAATATGTCATACGTTCCGTTGTGCGAATGACGCTTTGGAAAATTTCGTGGCTGACGATGTTGCCGCGCTCGTCAATTTCCATTTCACACGATAGCGTCAGACGGTCGACTTTCGGATTGAGCGAGCAAATGCCGTTGGACAGGCGGTGCGGAATCATTGGAATGACGCGGTCGACCAGATAGACGCTCGTACCGCGCTCGTATGCTTCACGGTCAATCGGCGAGCCTTCTGTCACGTAATGGCTGACATCGGCGATATGTACGCCCAATTTGTAATGGCCGTTGGCGAGTTTCGTCACCGTGACCGCATCGTCCAAGTCTTTCGCGTCGGCTCCGTCGATCGTCACAATCATTTCATTGCGCAAGTCGCGTCGGCCTTTCAAATCTTCTTCCGAAATCGTATCGGGAACGCTGTTCGCATGGGCGATCACATCTTCCGGAAACTGCAGCGGCAGGCGATGCTTATGAATAATCGATAAAATATCGACGCCTGGATCGTTTTTATGCCCTAAAATTTTAATGACTTCACCCTCGGCGCTGATTCTTCCTTCAGGGTATGTCGTCAGACGAACGACGACCTTATGGCCTTCTACCGCGCCGTTGGCCGCATGCTTCGGAATAAAAATATCATTGACAATTTTTTTGTCATCCGGAATGACAAAGCCAAAATTTTTGCTTTCTGTATACGTTCCGACGATTTCGGTGACGCCGCGTTCGATAATCCGGACAATCGTTCCTTCCTTCCGCGCTCCCGATGCTTGCGAGCTCACGCGAACAAGCACCGTGTCCCCATGCATGGCGTTTTTCAGTTCGGAAGGCGGAATAAAAATATCATCAAGCGTCGGATCTTCCGGGACGACAAACGCAAAGCCTTTGGAATGCCCAGTGACTTTGCCGCGAATTAAATTCATTTTTTCCGGCACACCATACCGGTTGCTTCTTGTGCGTACAACAAGACCGTCTTCTTCCAATGCGACAAGCGCTTTCACAAGCTCTTTAAAATCGGCAGCGTCCGTAATTTCAAACGCCGCTTCCAGCTCCTGAACGGTCAGCGGTTTATACGCCTCATCGCGCATAAACACAAGCAGCCGTTCTCTTAATTGTTCCATCATCCTTCCTCCTTTCGAGGATTACCAATCCAATGATTCTAAAAACTCATAAATGTCCTCATGCAGCTGATCCTTTTCTTTGTCGAGCGTGATCACATGGCCGGATTCTTCATACCATTTGATTTTTTTGACCGGAGATTCGACGCCGTTATAAATAATATTTGCACTATCGGTATTAATCATGTCATCATGTCGCGCTTGAACGACAAATGTTGGCGCATAAATTAGATCAATATGGTCGCGCACATCGGCAATTAATTGCTGCAATGCTTTCAACGTTTTCATTGGCGTTTTCCGAAACTCTTCCATTTCTTTTTCGATTTGCTCCTGCGTTTTTCCTTCCCGCTTTTTATATTCCCGCGCATAGTCTAATACGCCTTCGTACATCGTCTCTTCGCTTTTAATATACATCGGCGCGCACATTGGAACGATGCCGACTACAGGTACAGTGTAACCTAATTTTAAGGAAAATACGCCTCCAAGCGACAACCCGACAACCGCAATTTTTTCATAGCCCTTTTGTTTTAAAAATTCGTAAGCGTTCATTACATCCTGCCACCAGTCTTCTGGCCCGGTATGAACAAGCTCTTCCGGTGGCACGCCGTGTCCTTTATAAATGGGTGCATGGCACGTGTATCCTTTTGATTCAAGAAAACGGCCTAACATTCTGACATCTGAGGAGTTCCCAGTAAATCCGTGAAGCAATAACACAGCCCGCTCCCCTGCTTCAAATGTGAACGGTTTTGGTGAAACAATTTTCATCATATATATCCCCTTTCTTTTTTTCCCAACAGAAAAGGCAGTCCCCTTTCAATGGACCGCCCCCTTTTTCCAAGTTTACAGTTGAAAATACGTTACGGCAATGGCTAAAACAAAAAATAAAACAGCTAAAACGACCGTAATGCGGTGCAATACCGCGTCTAGTCCACGAGCTTTTTGCTTGCCGAATAACTGCTCGGCGCCGCCTGTAATTGCGCCCGATAAGCCGGCGCTTCGGCCCGATTGCAATAACACCACGACAATCATGCCGATCGAAACAATGACTAACAATGTCACAAGAAACGCATGCACGTCTGACACCTCCAACAACGCACGTCACAATGCTTTTATTTTAGCATATATAAGCAAATTTGTACAATGCCAACAGTTAAGAAAACGCATGACTGCCCGCCTCAGCATGTCTCTAGCCCGAATACCGATGCAGAAAAAAGGTATTTGTCGCATTGAAACAAATGGTTGCATCACAGCAGACTAATTTCTACGAAGATAAGAAAGTAAAGGCAAAGAGGCTGCAACTTTTGTTCCCACAAAACCGTGCGTCTTCACAACGATAAAGAAGAGAAATGGATCGACATATAAAAATTGCCCGGAAGTGTTGGATTGTATATGGATTATAGAAATACACACAATCTTATCAATGTCGTGTTGTTAAGAACATTTTTACATACAAAATAAGGAAACAACCCTCAAACAACTTTGGGTCGCCTCCCTACATATTACCTTCCACGATGTCTCGCTTTTGCTTTTAAGCGCTTTAATTCCCATTTGCGCTGCATAAGAGCTTCGCGCTGTTCTTTACGCAACACCTTTCTTTCCTTTTTACGATGTTCTAATTCCAGTTGGATTGCTGTTTGCGCATAAGTTGAAAGCGGTCGTTGTTTCATTTCCTTTGCCGCCTCGCGCTGCAATCGCTTCGGGTTTTTCGTCTTTTGCTCCGCATGCGGCACCAACGTTGTTGCTCGGGATTTTTCTAGCAATGATAGCATTGGACCGTTGACAAACGTTAGAACTTCCTCAAGCTTCGGTTCAGAGCCAAATACGTAACGCACCGCTCTCAATTCTTCTTTTTCCCTCTGCTCTACAACTCCAATCCAGAATTGCCCATCGTAAAAAACGGTCAGTTTCATGAAAGGTCCCTCCTTTAAAAATTGCTGACAGCGATGGACATCCCAAGGAGGGGAAGGTTACTGACACCTGTGCCGGTGCGCCCGGACTACCAACCGGGACTGTGTTTTCACGCTGCCTATTCTCATTATATGCCGGCAATCAGTATTAGGAAAGACTCCCTTATCTTCAATAAAAAGACCTAACCGACTTGATCGGTTAGGTCTTTTTGACGATCATCATTATTTCTTTAAGTTGTAGAAAGACTTGATTCCTTCATATACAGCTGTATCGCCCAATTGGTCTTCAATGCGAAGCAGCTGGTTGTATTTCGCTACGCGGTCTGTGCGTGATGGAGCACCAGTTTTAATTTGGCCCGCGTTTGTTGCCACCGCGATATCAGCAATTGTGCTGTCCTCTGTTTCGCCAGAACGGTGGGAGATCACCGCTGTATAGCCCGCGCGTTTTGCCATTTCAATCGCTTCGAACGTTTCTGTTAATGTACCGATTTGGTTCACTTTAATTAAAATCGCGTTACCGACACCTTGTTCGATGCCTTGCGCTAATTTTTTCGTGTTCGTTACGAATAAGTCGTCACCGACAAGCTGTACTTTTTTGCCAAGGCGCTCCGTTAATAATTTATGGCCGGCCCAGTCGTTTTCATCTAAACCGTCTTCGATCGAAATGATTGGATATTTCGCCACAAGCTCTTCATACCAAACGACCATTTCTTCTGACGTTTTCACAACGCCTTCGCCTGCTAAATGGTATTTGCCGTCTTCTTTGTTGTAAAGCTCAGAGGATGCCACGTCCATGGCAAGCATCACTTCTTCGCCTGGTTTGTATCCTGCTTTTTCGATCGCTTCAATGATCGTTTGCAGCGCTTCTTCGTTCGATTTCAAGTTCGGCGCAAATCCACCCTCGTCGCCAACCGCTGTATTGTAGCCTTTCGCTTTTAATACTGCCTTTAGGCTATGGAAAATTTCCGTGCCCATGCGAAGCGCTTCACGGAACGTTGGCGCGCCTACAGGCATAATCATAAACTCTTGGATGTCAACGTTGTTGTCCGCATGAGCGCCGCCATTTAAAATGTTCATCATTGGCACTGGCAATGTTTTTGCGTTAAACCCGCCAAGGTATTGATATAAAGGAATTTCTAAATAGTCAGCTGCCGCGCGTGCTACTGCCATAGAAACGCCTAAAATCGCGTTTGCGCCCAATTTCCCTTTATTTTCCGTGCCGTCCAACTCAATTAACGTTTTGTCGATGCCGACTTGGTCTGTTACATCGAAGCCGATAATCGCTGGAGCAATCACTTCATTCACATTTTCTACCGCTTTTAATACACCTTTGCCAAGATAACGGTTTTTGTCGCCATCGCGCAGTTCTACTGCTTCATACTCACCAGTTGAAGCGCCGCTTGGCACTAATGCACGACCGAACGCACCGGATTCTGTATACACTTCTACTTCTACTGTCGGGTTCCCGCGCGAGTCTAATACTTCGCGAGCATATACATCAACAATAATTGGCATCATCAATCTCTCCTTCTTGTTATTTTACAATTAATGTTTTTCCTGTCATTTCTTTAGGTTGTTCTAATCCTAATAAATCTAACATTGTTGGCGCTAAATCGCCTAAAATGCCGCCTTCGCGCAGCTCAATTCCTTTTTTCGTCACAATGACCGGAACTGGGTTCGTCGTATGCGCTGTATTCGGGCTGCCATCTGGATTCAGCACTTCATCGGAATTGCCATGGTCCGCTGTAATAATCGCCACGCCGCCTTTAGCAATGATCGCATCGACGACTTTTCCTAAGCATTCGTCTACCGCTTCCACAGCTCGAATCGTCGGTTCTAGTTTCCCAGAATGACCGACCATATCTGGATTTGCATAGTTTAAAATGATCGCATCGTATTTGTCCGCAGCAATTTCTTTCAGCAGCGCATCCGTTACCTCATAAGCGCTCATTTCCGGTTTTAAGTCATATGTCGCCACCTTCGGCGAATCAATTAAAATTCGGTCTTCGCCAGGGAATTTTTCTTCCCGTCCGCCGCTCATAAAGAACGTGACGTGCGGATATTTTTCCGTTTCCGCGATACGAAGCTGCTTCAAGCCGTTTTGCGACAACACTTCACCGAGCGTATTGTCCAAGTTCGTTGTCTTAAACGCCACATACCCTTTAACCGTCTCGCTGAAATGAGTTAAGCATACGAAAAACAAATTTTTCGGATGTTTCGGCCCGCGATCAAAGGCGCGGAAATCGTCATTTGTAAATGTGTTCGAAATTTGAATCGCCCGGTCAGGACGGAAATTATAGAAAATAACCGCATCGTCGTCTTTAATAGTCGCCACCGGCGTTCCATCTTCACGCACGATCACGGACGGCAACACGAACTCGTCGTAAATGCCGTGCGCATACGAATCATCAACGCACGATAAGGCATCCCGATACGTCGGCCCTTCACCGTATACCATCGCGCGGTATGCTTTTTCGACGCGCTCCCACCGCTTGTCGCGGTCCATTGAATAATAGCGGCCGGAAATCGTCGCAATTTCGCCAACACCGATTTGCTTGATTTGTTCGTTTAGCTGTTGGATATACGTTTTCGCCGTTTGTGGTCCGACGTCACGCCCATCTAAAAAGCCGTGAATATAGACGTTTTTCACGCCTTCTTTTGCCGCTAATTTTAATAGCGCGTATAAGTGGTTGATGTGGCTGTGCACACCGCCGTCGGAAAGAAGGCCGAAAATATGCAAATTCGTACCTTTTTCTTTGACATGGTTCATCGCCGCTAAAAACGTTTCATTGCGTTCAAATTCGCCTTCGCGAATCGCGATGTTGACACGAGTTAAACTTTGGTATACAATCCGGCCTGCCCCAATATTCAAATGGCCGACTTCCGAGTTCCCCATTTGTCCTTCCGGAAGACCGACCGCTTCGCCGCATGCCGTTAACGTAGCATGAGGATATTCATTCCAATAGCGGTCGAAATTCGGTTTTTTTGCCTGCGCAACCGCATTGCCGAACGTTTCCTCACGAAGCGCAAACCCATCTAAAATAATTAACGCAACAGGTTGTTTACTCATTGTTTCCGGCCTCCACTAGTTGTAAAAACGATTGTGGCTCTAAGCTAGCGCCGCCGACTAATGCCCCGTCAATATGCTCCTGCGCTAAAAATTGCTGAATATTATCCGGCTTCACACTGCCACCGTATTGAATGCGCACCGCTTCGGCCGCCTCCTGAGAGAATTTCTGAGCAATTACCGCGCGAATATGACCGCACACTTCGTTCGCATCTTCCGCTGTCGACGATTTGCCTGTGCCGATCGCCCAAATCGGTTCATAAGCGATCACCACTTGCTTCACCTGTTCGTCAGCGAGGCCCTGAAGCGCCTTTTCCACTTGGGTTCCGACGATTTCATTTGTTTGGCCTGCTTCGCGCTCCTCAAGCGTTTCCCCGCAGCAAACGATCGGAATGAGCCCGTGTTTAAAAGCTGCGAGCACTTTTTTGTTGACCGTCTCATCTGTTTCCGCAAACATTTCGCGGCGTTCTGAATGGCCGATAATCACATACTCCACACCAAGATCTTTAAGCGCCACTGGGCTGATTTCTCCCGTAAACGCTCCGCTTTCCGCAAAATGCATATTTTGAGCACCAATTTTTAAATTCGTGCCTTTGGCCGCCTCCACAAGCCGCTCTAAAAATAACGCCGGGGCACATACAACGGAATCGACCCGCTCAGAAGCAGGAACCATTCCTTTTACCTCTTCCGCGAAGCTGATCGCTTCCGAAAGTGTTTTATGCATTTTCCAGTTTCCCGCAATAATCGGCTTACGCATCGCTTTACCCCTTCCTACTTATTTATCATTCAAAGCAACAACGCCTGGAAGCTGTTTGCCTTCCATAAATTCAAGCGACGCTCCACCGCCCGTTGAGATATGGTCCATGTGTTCTGCTAACCCAAATTTCTCAACAGCCGCTGCCGAATCACCGCCACCGATGACTGTATATGTATCTTTCGCATCAGCTAGCGCTTGAGCCACCGCTTTTGTTCCTTCCGCAAACGCATCCATCTCAAATACACCCATCGGTCCGTTCCAAATGACAAGCTTTGATTTTAAAATCACATCGCGGTACAATTCGCGCGTTTTTGGACCGATATCAAGACCTTGCCAATCGCTTGGAATTTCGTCAATATTGACAATTTTTGTGTTGGCATCGCTGGAAAAAGCGTCCGCTACTACCGCATCAACCGGCATATAGAAGTTCACGCCTTTTTCTTTCGCTTTTTCCATAAACGATTTGGCTAGCTCAATCTTGTCTTCTTCAAGCAACGATTGGCCGATTTCGTGACCTAACGCTTTCACAAACGTGTAAGCAAGGCCGCCGCCGATAATAAGGTTGTCCACCTTCTCAAGCAAGTTGTCAATCACGCCAATTTTGTCCTTCACTTTCGCTCCGCCAATAATCGCCGTGAATGGACGGTCTGGGTTGGAAAGAGCTTTTCCTAACACCTCAATTTCTTTTTCCATTAAAAAGCCCGCCACTGCTGGCAAGTAGTGTGCGATTCCTTCCGTTGATGCATGAGCGCGGTGAGCTGCTCCAAATGCATCGTTGACATATATGTCTGCCAACTCGGCAAACGCCTTCGCTAACTCAGGATCATTTTTTTCTTCTCCTGGATAGAAGCGCACATTTTCAAGCAGCAATACATCGCCTTCATTCATTTCATTAATTGCCGCTTTTACCGCATCACCATATGCTTCGTCTGTTTTGATGACTTTTTTACCTAGAAGTTCGCTTAAACGCTCTGCTACGGCATTTAAACGCATTTCTTCGACGACTTTTCCCTTTGGACGGCCAAGATGGCTCGCTAAAATCACTTTCGCTCCTTGCTCCGACAAATATTGAATCGTCGGCAAAGCAGCGCGAATACGCGTGTCGTCTGTCACTTTGCCATCTTGCATCGGCACGTTAAAATCGACGCGGCAAAAGACCCGTTTTCCTTTCACATCGATGTCACGGACGGTTTTTTTGTTCATGGCAAAACGGCCTCCTTTAATCGTGTTTTGGCATGCGAAAGGGAGTGGGGATTTCCCCCGCTCCCCTCTCCATTTCACTATTATAGACTTGATTGAGCGTGAAAGACAAATGAATTATAAACCTTTTGATGCAATATATTGAGCAAGGTCGACTACACGGTTTGAGTAGCCTGTTTCATTATCATACCAGGAGACCACTTTAACCATTTTTCCTTCCATGACCATGGTAGAAAGAGCGTCAATCGTTGATGATGCTGGATTTCCATTGTAATCACGAGACACAAGCGGTTCTTCATTGTAAGCGAGGATGCCTTTTAGTTCCCCCTCAGCCGCCGCTTTAAGCGCCGCGTTCACTTCTTCTACTGTTACTTCTTTCTCAAGCTCTGCGACAAGGTCTACGACCGACACGTTAGATACTGGAACGCGCATAGCCATGCCGTTCAATTTTCCTTTTAATTCTGGCAACACAAGAGCAACTGCTTTTGCCGCACCTGTGCTTGTTGGAATAATCGATTCCGCTGCCGCGCGAGCACGACGCAAATCTTTATGCGGTAAATCAAGGATTTGTTGATCGTTTGTGTACGCGTGAACCGTTGTCATCATGCCGCGAACAATCCCAAATTTTTCATGCAATACTTTTGCAAACGGCGCCAAACAGTTTGTCGTACAAGAAGCGTTGGAAATAACGTGATGGCTTGCTGGATCGTATTTATCTTGATTGACTCCCATGACGATTGTAATGTCTTCATTTGTTGCTGGTGCGGAAATAATGACTTTTTTCGCACCTGCTTCTAAATGCTTCGCTGCATCTTCGCGTTTTGTGAATCGTCCTGTTGATTCTACCACGATATCCACGCCTAGTTCGCCCCATGCTAATTGTGCTGGGTCGCGCTCTGCTTTTACCACAATTTCTTTTCCGTTCACTACAAGATTGTTGCCGTTGACAGACACTTCCGCGTCTAATGTGCCATGAACAGAATCATATTTTAAAAGGTGTGCTAATGTTTTAGCATCTGTTAAGTCGTTAACAGCAACCACCTCGATGTTAGGGTTTTTTAATGCTGCGCGAAATACGTTACGACCGATGCGACCGAAACCGTTAATACCAATTTTTACAGCCATTTGTAGCTCCTCCTTTAATAAATGTTTATGTTAGGGGATGTGACTCCCTTACTAACGCTTTTGCTGCTCCTTCGTCCGTGATTAAAATCGAACGAGGGGCCTGTTTCATATACGCCCTAATTGCCTTCGCTTTTGAGGCACCGCCAGCGACCGCAATCACATGTTGAGCATGTTGAATATCTTCTAATTGAATGCCAATCGTCTGCACTTTATGGACAACTTGGCCCTCTTCATTAAAGTAATAACCAAACGCTTCAGCGACCGCATGACCTTCTCTGATTTTCTCCATGTCTTCTTCGCACGTTTTGCGGCGCTTTGCCATTGTAATAGCCTCTCCAATTCCATGTACGACCATATGCGATGATTTAATAAGCTGAAGCACTTCTTTCACGGTCGGTTCCTCAATAAGCGACTGGTATGTCTCGTTGCTTAAATGATCTGGTACATGAAGAAGGCGATAATTTCCCATCGTTTTTTCCGCCATCTTAGCGCAAATCGTGTTCGCTTGGTTTTCGACATGTTCACCTAAACCACCGCGGGCAGGGACAAATAATAGCTCGTGCGCCTTCAAATCTGGAGTCATCATATCTGCAACTGCCGCAAGCGTTGTTCCACCTGTGACCGCGACAATGTTTTGACTCGCCAATCTTTCTTTCATGCACGCTACACAAGCTCTTCCCATTTCTTTTTTAACCCAAGGAGAAAGATCACTATCACCGGCGACAACAATACAATCTTCAACAGGAAGTATGCTCTTTATTTTCTTTTCTAAATCCTTTAAACCTAACACTTCCTTCATTACGTCTTCGAGAATCCGCAGCAGTTCATCTCCTTCCGGCGTGATGTACATACCGGCTGAACTGATCGTAAGTAAGTTTTGTTCTTTTAAAAATTGCACTTCCGCTCGAAGAACGCGTTCGCTGATGCCAACGCTGCTAGAGAGCGCCCTTCTTCCAATCGGCTGCATTAACCGAACGTACTGCAAAATTTGATAACGTTTTTGCATTAATTCAAGAAGATCAGGCAATAATTTTTTTTGTGCATCAATCAATAGTTGCAATTTCGTTCCCTTCCCCTTGTTCATAGTATATGGACATTTTACGTCCCGCTATGACATATTTTGTCCCGCTCGCGTAAAAAAAATTACTCCTGCCCTCATCTTTATTGTAACAGGAGTAGCATGGATGTTCAACGGTACATTCGTTCAAGTAAACGCTTTCTTACAAAATCTTTTTGAATAAGCCCGTAGGCGAGTTCCTCCCCCTCAACGGAAACGACAGGAATCATAAGCTGATATTTCTCCAGCAGCGCGTCATCTTGATAAATATCAATCTCTTCAATCTCAAATGCTAACTCACTTTGTAGTTCTGATAGAATGAATTTTGCTTTTTCGCATAAAGGACAGTCGATTTTGGAATAAAGCTGTACAATCATCACGTTCACATCCTAATACCGTTTTCTTTTCGCCGACGATGGAATATGAAGTTGTTCCCGATATTTCGTTACAGTTCTCCGTGAAATGGCGATCCCGTGCTCTTTGCCTAGCAAATCGGCAATCGCCTGATCTGACAGAGGAGCGCGTTTATCTTCGCCATCGATCAACTGTTTAATAAGCGCTTTCGTTTTTGCTGCTGACGCTTCTTCTTCATTATTTGATGAAGAAAGAGAGTTCGTAAAAAAATGGCGAAGTTCAACTGTGCCAAATGGCGTTTGAACGTATTTGTTTTTTACCGCACGGCTGACCGTCGATTCATGGATATTCAAAGCCTCTGCAATGTCACGCATCGTCAAGGGCTTTAGGGCAGCCAATCCTTCTTGCAGGCATTGCTTTTGTCGCTCCATCATTTCTTTTACGACATGGACTAACGTCTGTTTTCGTTGTTCTAAGCTTTTGGCCAGCCATATAAACTGGCGGTACTTTTCTTTAATAAATGATTCTGTTTGATCATCATGTTCGTTTGTGACTTTTTTCTCGTAAGCATGATTCCAAACGACCTCAGGAAGAACATCATCGTTCAACAGCACGTAAATTTTGCCTTCGCGCTGCGTGACAACTACATCTGGCACAATGAAATGCGGTTCTTCCCCTGCATAGTGGCTGCCTGGCCGCGGCTCGAGCGTGCGAATGAAATCCCAAACATTCTGTAAATCGGACACTTTAACCCGCAGTTGCTTCGCCAACGCCTTCCAAGCTTTTTCAGCAAACGCTGCAAAATGATGGGCGACGATCTGCTCAGCGAGTTCATACCGCACAGGCAACCGCTCAAGCTGCAGCAATAAGCATTCCTGCAGGCTGCGTGCCCCCACTCCCGCTGGTTCAAGCGACTGCAAAAGCTGCACGCACTCTTCCAACTCTTCTTCTGATAGCGCTAACAATATAGCGGTTTCTTTCATATCAATCCGCAAATAGCCATCGTCGTCAAGGGAGGCAATTAAATAATGAAGAACGTGCCGTTTTTTCGGGGACAAAGAAATCGTATGAAGCTGTGCTTTTAAATGGGTTGCTAACGTTTCTGACGATTTTCCGATATTCTCAATCCAGTTTTTCTTTTCTCCGTTCCACGGTTGTTTATGAGTGCCAATTGGTTTATGATCCCTAATTTCAATAAAAGGATTCTCTAATGACTGCTCATATAAAAAAGAACGCAGTTCCAGCGTAGAATATTGCAATAACTCAATCGCTTGAGTGAGTTCTTTTGTCAACGAGAGGTGCAAGCGTTGCTCTTGAAACAGCTCCGCTCTCATGATCTCACGCCCCCTTCTTCATTATTGTACATCAAGACATTGAAAACGTATATGGAAATAAATTTTTTCGCACTTCTCTGCAAACGATTGATTGTTTTGATATATATTCAGCCAATCGGCAAAAAAAGACCTGTCACCAAATGATGACAGGTCTTTTTTTACGCCCTCGGCAGGATTCGAACCCACGCTAAGAGAACCGGAATCTCTCGTGCTATCCACTACACTACGAGGGCAAAATTTTCAGTTGCACATTCAATTATAGTGAATAGGGGTTGTTTTTGCAAGAGAAAAATAATTTTCATACATTCCTATAATTTTCCTGGTTTATTAACATTGCATTGGAATGGGCGCCCAAAGTATTCACTCATTGGCTATAACACGCCTCCCAGTTACAAACGCTGTAAACAAAACCCATCCTCTGTGAAAATACAGATAAAGTGAAGCAGCTGCAGCCCCTTATGGCCACAGCTGCTCCATAAAATACTTTGACTCTTCTGGCATATATCTCTTAGCTTTTTTATTCTGAATATAACTTTTTAACCATCTCTAACAACCGTTTTGATGGGGTTTCATATTTAATATGTGAAGGTATTTTTGTAATATAATACCCGCCGCCTACACCATACTGACCTCCATAGCGATGATCATACGTATATACACGATATCGTTCGCCTGGCTTTAACACTCTTACAAAGTGTAATTGATTTGTTTTGTCCCTTTTCCATAAATTAATCGGCTTGACAATAGTAATTCTCCCGATTTGCCCTCTTTTTAATTCCTCTGTTCCCCACATTACGGATACTTTTTTCTTGATCGAAATTAATTCTACATATTCCGGGTCGCCATAAACGAGCGAAGGGTTTTCCGATTTGATCAAGCCTAAATTCTTTGCGTAATATCGATGCCTTCCATCGCTTTCTTTGACCTCAACGACATTTTGAAATGTGCCCGCCTTGGTTTTCACCGTTTTATTTAACGCGACAACTGTACAAGTAATTTTCTTTCCGTTGCCATTGACATAAGACCAAGTTTTTCCTAGTTGAAGCGGATAAACAAGTTTCAAAACAGAATAGCCGTCGTCATATACAAGACCGTGTTGATCTTCTCGATACGTTTCAGTAGACGTATGATCTGTCTCGCCATAAGAGTAGATCTCTTTCCATATATATTGCTGATTTTGAACATGGCTAAACTCTTTAATGCTAGTTCCTTCATAGTAGGCATAGCGTAAAATCTTTGTTGGATCCGGCATATAACTATTATAACTGGCTGCCAATGCTTTTTGGGTAAAAGGAACAGCTGAAAACCATAACATCAAAACAACGAGTAAAGATAAAAGGCGGAAAGTCATAACTTTTTTCAATTCTTCTCCCCTCCACAAAAAATATGACTTTCAGAGCAACGCTAAAACCTCCAAAAAATATTACTCACCATTCTGAATTTTAATTACCATTTTTTACATAAAATCATTTTCGAGTAATATTTTTTAAGTTTTACCCCCATGACATCCCTTTAAAGTTAGGATATAAACCGATATAGCAAGTCGGATCAGAGAAGAATGTCGCTTTTTTGCTGTTCCTGTGAACCTCCCCCACCTACACTCCGTTCAGAGGTGGGAGACTTCTCGGTGGATTATGTTAAAAAAGGCTTATCCAATGCGATTTAGCCATATTTACAATGAGTAACATTTGCTTACTAATAGAAATTCGCCTTCACACCATAAAATTCCTTCTGTAATAATGAACCTTTCCCACCTACACTCTCGTTTAGAGGTAGGAGATGAATCCGTGGATATGTTAAAAGCTGTTTTTATAATCGGGAAGAGAAGTGTTTAAAAAGTAGAAAAGCGGATATGCTGAAAAAAAGGGATGAGCGAAGGAAAAGACGAATAATAATGTACAAGAAGGATCAACGCTTTTTGTTTGACCTTCATTGACCAATTATGTATCATAAGAATACATAGGATTTTAACCGATTGGTAAAGGAGGAAACTTCATGAATTTAATTCCTACGGTCATTGAGCAGACGAGTCGCGGAGAACGCGCATACGACATTTACTCCCGCTTACTTAAAGACCGCATTATTATTTTAGGAAGCGCGATTGACGACCATGTAGCCAATTCGATTGTTTCTCAGCTTTTATTTTTAGCCGCTGAAGACCCGGAAAAAGATATTTCACTTTACATTAACAGCCCAGGTGGTTCGATTACAGCTGGAATGGCGATTTATGATACGATGCAGTTTATTAAGCCGGATGTATCCACTATTTGCATCGGCATGGCTGCATCGATGGGGGCATTCCTGCTTGCAGCAGGTGCTAAAGGAAAACGGTTTGCATTGCCAAACAGTGAAATTATGATTCACCAACCTCTTGGCGGCGTACAAGGTCAAGCGACAGAAATTGAAATCGCTGCAAAACGCATCTTATTCTTACGCGATAAATTAAACCGCATTCTTTCTGAAAATACGGGCCAGCCAATTGAAGTGATCGAGCGCGATACAGACCGCGATAACTTTATGACGGCGGAAAAAGCAAAAGAATACGGATTGATCGACCGCGTTTTAACGCGCGTTGACGAGAAGTAATCAAAAAGGCTGTTCTCTTTTCGAGAACAGCCTTTTTAATCAAGCCTCATTTTGTATATATTTCGCTAACGCTTCGAGTGCCTCTTTCTCGTCCGGGCCGTCAGCGATCAAAGTAATATCCGAACCAGAGCTGACCGCCAAACTCATCAAACCCATAATACTTTTAGCATTCACTTTTTTGCCGTCTTTTTCAAGGTAAATATCCGAAGAAAAGCGGTTCGCTTCCTGAACAAACAATGCGGCAGGACGCGCTTGCAAACCGGTTTTCAACAATACTTTCACTTGCTTCTCCACCATGTTTCTTCTCCCCTTCTCCTAAAGTGATTTATGAAAGTCTACGGGTTGGCCCGCCCGTAGCTTTTCAGCAATTTCATCGATTTTCCGCAACCGATGATTAATGCCCGATTTACTAATTTTCCCTCCGGATACCATTTCCCCTAGTTCTTTTAATGTGACATCTTGGTAGGTGACGCGCAACTCAGCAATTTCCCGCAACTTGTCAGGAAGTGCGCCGAGCCCGATCGTCTCATCAATGTAGCGAATGTTTTCCACCTGACGAATGGCGGCTCCAATCGTTTTATTGAGATTGGCCGTTTCGCAATTGACAAGACGGTTCACCGAATTTCTCATATCGCGAACGATGCGAACGTCCTCGAAACGGAGCAGCGCTTGATGGGCGCCAATAATATTGAGAAACTCCGAAATTTTTTCCGCTTCTTTTAAATACGTAATAAATCCTTTTTTTCGTTCCAGCGTTTTCGCATGCAGCAGAAAATGGCTGTTCATTAATTCACATAACGAATCGTTATGTTCTTTATAAAGCGAAAAAATTTCTAAATGGTACGAGGACGTTTCCGGGTTATTGACCGACCCGCCGGCGAGGAATGCGCCGCGCAGGTAGGAACGCTTGCAGCATTTTTTCTTGACAAGCTCCGGCAAAATGACTCGAATGAATGAAAAAGATCCTTCCAAAATTTTTAAATCCTCTAGCAATTCGCGGGCACCTTCTACTACCCGGACAATGTATACGTTATTTTTCTTTAAGCGCATTTTTTTGCGCACAAGCAGCTCAACGCCAACTGTATATCCTTTCTTCATCAGCGTATAAATGCGCCTGGCAATTGCAGCATTTTCCGTTTGCACATCCACCGTGAGCTTGCGGTTTGAAAAGGAAAGGGAGCCATTCATGCGCAACAAGGCAGACAGTTCTGCTTTTAAGCAGCAAGGCTTGACTTCTAAATTCGTTAATTCTTTTTTTGTTTCCGATGCAAACGACAACATTCTCACCTCCATGATTCAGCGTTTTAGAAAAATATAAGGAGGTGCGGTCCTAACGCGTTTTTAAAAGTGAAACGAGCAATGCCGCTACTTTTTTTGTGTCATGACGAATAACGCGGTCTTCATAACTTACAATATGCTCGCGAATCACCGTCAATCCCAATTCTTCTAATTTTTCAACATCTTCTTTGACTGGCTCTGACAGCTCTTCCGCATAACGCTGCTGAATATCCTTAGGAATGTGCCCACTATTGACGAGAATCATGTCCAAAAACGCACATTCCATATGGTCATACAGCGCTTTCACATGATCGCTCGCTGTGTAATGTAATGTTTCTCCTGCCTGGGTCATGACATTGCATATATAAATTTTTTTCGCTTTGGCCCCACACACTTCCTGACCGATTTTCGGGACTAATAGGTTAGGTAAAATGCTTGTATACAAACTCCCTGGTCCGATGACAATTAAATCAGCGCAACGAATTTCATGCAGTGCTTCTTCAAGCGGCTCGATTTGCTCTGGAGTTAAAAATACCTTTTTAATTTTTTTTCCCGAATAAGGAATTTTTGATTCTCCAGAAACAATCGTCCCATCTTCCATTTCTGCATGAAGGACAACGCTTTTATTGGCTGCTGGAAGCACTTTGCCGCGCACGTTCAGCACTTTACTCATTTCACGAATCGCCTTCACGAAATCCCCTGTAATCGATGTCATCGCCGCTAAAATTAAATTGCCTACCGAATGTCCCGATAAACCGTTTCCATTTTCAAATCGGTGCTGAAACAGTTCAACAATCAGCGGTTCGACATCCGACAAGGCCGCCAATACGTTGCGAATGTCACCGGGCGGAGGAATATCGAGCTCATCGCGAAGCCTTCCTGAGCTGCCTCCATCATCCGCAACAGTCACAATCGCCGTAATGTCAACAGCATATTGCTTTAGCCCTCTGAGCAATACGGGCAGTCCCGTTCCGCCGCCAATGATCACGATCTTCGGATATAGTTTCGCACTCATGAATGCTTTTCCTTTCTTTTTCCCATATCGCGATGGGAAACGTGCGTTTTATAGTCGGCGGAAAAATGGTTAGCAATATATTCGGCAAGCGCCACAGAACGGTGCTGTCCGCCCGTGCAACCGATCGCGATCACCAGTTGGCTTTTTCCTTCACGTTTATAATGCGGCAGCATAAAAGTCAATAAATCGATCACTTTTTCAAGAAATTTTTGCGTTTCGTTCCACTTGAGAACGTAGGAAGATACTTCTTCATCAAGTCCCGTCTTCGGGCGCATATGTTCGATATAATGCGGATTTGGCAAAAATCTTACATCAAATACTAAATCCGCGTCAATAGGCAGCCCGTACTTAAAGCCAAACGAAACAACATTTACAGTAAATGTTTGATGCGCATGAGAAGAAAATTGCTGCAAAATCTTTTCACGTAATTCCCTTGGCTTTAAGTCGGATGTATCGTAAATGATTTGCGCTCTTCCTTTTAGTTCCTCCAACAACTCTCTCTCTAATCGAATGCCCTCAAGCGGCAATCCGTTCGGAGCGAGCGGATGAGTGCGCCGCGTTTCCTTATAGCGCGCCACCAAAGTGGAATCTTTCGCGTCAAGAAATAAAATTTGCGGCGTTACCCATGAACGTTCGGCTAAATCATCTAGCGCAGCAAACAAACTATCAAAAAAGTCGCGGCTCCTTAAATCCATCACAAGTGCTACTTTATTCATCTTATTCCCGGATTCTTTCATTAACTCCAAAAATTTTGGAAGCAACGTTGGCGGAAGATTGTCAACACAAAAAAATCCTAAATCTTCAAAACTTTGAATCGCTACCGTTTTGCCCGCTCCTGACATACCGGTAATGATGACCATTTGAATGTCGCTTATTGAGCCTGTGCTCATTCTCATTCTCTCCCCTCAACTTGGGTCTAATCGATAAGAAAGCAGCTGAAAATCTTCTGTATATACAAACGTACCGTACATTAAACCGGAACCTTTCAGCACATAGTCCAAAATATGATAATCCCCCGGCGCCATCGGAAGTTCGCGAATCGTTTCCACAGGGTGCCACTGGAGCGTCCCCTCTTCAGAATGCGAAACATGCTCCCCATCGAACTCAGTAGCAAGAAATGTAAACATCATCCACTCAGAAACGATTTGTTCCCCATCTTTAATTAGAATTGTAAACACGCCTTTGAGGTCAGGATTTTTCAAATAAATTCCTGTTTCCTCACGGTATTCGCGAACGCATGCTTCTCTAATTGTTTCTCCTTGTTCCATTTTGCCGCCGGGAGCGACCCACCAACCGCGTCGCGGCTTTTGTAATAACAATACATTTCCATCTTTTAATAAGACACAATTTGTTACGCGTTGCAACACGCTCACCTCAACATCACTTGAGTACAATTTACTTTATTATACTATTTCTGCGAATATGGTGCTAGTTGGATATCGTCAACAGGCTCTTGCTTGAAAAAGTGAAAAATGCCAAAAAAGAAGCACGGGGAAGATACCCGTGCGCTTAAAATGGATTTATATAAAAGGGGGTCAATTACTTACCTTTATCATAAAGGAAAATTATTTCAGCCGTGTTACAATCGAGTTAAACATCGGTTACGTTTATGTTAAATGATTATTTCACTTTTAATGCTTCTTTTAACTCTTCGACATAATGCTGGGCGCTTTGCGCAGCAATGCTGCCGTCGCCTGTTGCCGTCACGATCTGGCGGAGCGACTTTTCGCGAACATCTCCGGCGGCAAAAATGCCTGGCACTTTCGTCTCCATGCGCTCATTTGTCTCAATATAGCCGCTTTCATTTGTAATGCCGAGGTTGGCAAATGGCTTCGAAAGAGGCAGCATCCCAATATAAATAAAGACACCATCGCAAGCAAATTCCTGTTCTTCCCCTGTTTGTGTGTTCACCAGCGTAACGCCACCGACTTTTCCATCTTTTTCATTGATTTGCTTCACTGTATGATTCCAAATAAAATCAATTTTCTCATTGGCGAATGCGCGGTCTTGCAAAATTTTTTGCGCCCGCAACTTATCGCGGCGATGAACAATCGTTACCTTATTAGCAAAACGAGTTAAATACACTCCTTCTTCGACTGCTGAATCTCCGCCGCCGACCACCACAAGATCTTTTCCTTTGAAAAAGGCCCCGTCGCAAACAGCGCAATATGAAACACCGCGACCGCTTAATTCTGCTTCGCCTGGGACTCCGAGTTTTTTGTATTCCGCCCCTGTTGCAATAATAATCGCGCGCGCCTTATATTGCTTATTGCCGACAACAATCGTTTTGTACTCTTCTCCATCTATTATTTCTTTCACATCGCCGTAAGCGTACTCGGCTCCGAACTTTTTCGCATGTTCAAACATTTTCGTCGCCAATTCTGGCCCTAAAATATGCTCATATCCTGGATAATTTTCAACATCCTCTGTATTGGCCATTTGACCGCCCGGAACTCCGCGTTCAATCATGAGTGTCGACATATTGGCACGGGATGTATAGACAGCTGCCGTCATCCCGGCAGGACCAGCCCCGATAATGATCACATCATAAATTTTTTCTTCTGACACTACACCCACTCCTTTAAGTTCTGCTGACTTGTTTATTATTTCCTTACTTTTATCCTATATAACCCGTTCGGAAACGTCTATTAATTTGCTCACGGCAGCCACTTTCGCACTCTTTTCGCATATTTTTGCACTGTAGATAGAGAAATGCCGTATTTTTCAGCCATTGCCCTTTGCGTAGTTCGTTCGCCCTTCTTCTGCCTCCATACATATTCCGTAGCCGCCGCCCATGCTTTATAATTTGAAAATTCGTTGGTCGTTTCAAATGCGTTTGCAAATACTTGAAACCACGCGATATACATCGTCTCATCCGTCGACCAATTTTTCGCCCATAATTCATCCATTACAGAATATCCATCCGCTATATACGGTGGCACCGCTGTGTGTGCGGGCAAAAAAACATAATCGGAAAACTGCCGAACAAGTAGATGATCCATCAAGCGCTCTTTTATATTGCTGTAAGCTTTTAACTCATCAAGGTTAAGAGATTTGCTCATCATATAGAGCCCGTACAGCACCTCAGCAATATTTGCGCTAGTCATCCAACGCTCTATTTTTTCATCAATAGCGTCTCTCCAAGGTTCCTGTCCCCGCTTATCGGGATTCAACTCTACTACTTTCTCCCATGCCGTTTTTGCAAGCTGCTCATGTCCCGTATAATAAGCCGAGTAAGACAACCAATAATAAAACAAGAAATCTCCGTCAAAACGAATTTTATATAAATGACGCAGCCATTTGAAGGCGAGGTCAAATCGTCCGACAAGCGCAAAGGTAGCTCCTAATTTGTAGCGGTGCTCAAGAAGAATAGGATGAACGCATGCCAGTTCATCTGACAAACGGTGGACATTTTCTTCGTCATGCAAATAGTGCGAAAATACAAGCCGATTGCAGAGCGCGTGTAAATTTCCAGGGTTCTTTTCGAGCACCTCATCGATGATGCTTTTAGCTTTTTCAGCGTTGCCTAAATAAAAATAGGCTAAAGCTAAATTATTGTAAGCCGACCAAAATTCAGGGTAATCGGCGATGATCGTTTGAAGCACGCCCACAGCGGCCAAAAACTCCCCTTTTTCTAGCAATGAACGCGCTCTTTCTTGCTTTATAATTAAATCATCTTGATTCCCAAGCTCGTCATCATCGTGTTCAATACTTAACAAGTCGATTAAATCTTCAACATCTTCCGCAAAGCTTCCGTCCGGTTCACGCTCTAAATATGTTTGCGCGTAATTCATCGCCTCGCGAAACAAGCCGAGATGCGCGTAGTTGTTTGCTAAAAAATAAAAGCATTCATTCATGTCAGGATCTAGTTCATGAATAATCTTCAAAAATAAATTGTTCGAAGCCTGATATTCTCCTAACTCCGCCAATACGACAGCAAGCTGGCAGGCGAACATCGTTTCGCGCGAATTTAGATGCACCGCCCGCTCCAAATATTTTTTCGCTTTATATAAATCACGGCGACGATAGGCGCCCAATCCTTTTTTAAAATAATAATCTCCATTCTGTATAAACGGAATAATTTTCGCTGCTGACCGTTTGGATTTTAATCGTTTCCCCATCTAATCCTCCATATTGTGTTGAATTCGTCGAAAAGAAGTATAACACATTCTTTCGTAAAACAGGAATGCTTCTCGGAAAAATAAAAAAGCTGGCTCGCGATCTAGCACGATCATGAGCCAAGCTTTTTGTTACTTTTTCTCTGTATGACGTTTCGTTAATACATTAAGCACCGCATCGAGCGGCAGTTTTTGTTCACGCAATAGAACAAGCAAATGATAGACCAAATCCGCCACTTCCCATTTTAGTTCTTCCGCATTGCGATTTTTAGCGGCAATAATGACTTCGGCTGCTTCTTCTCCCACTTTCTTCAAAATTTTGTCGACCCCTTTTTCGAACAAATACGTCGTATACGCTCCTTCTGGACGCTCTGCTTCTCTCTCAGCGATAATCTGTTCAAGCAGATTAATAATCGCAAAACGGTCGCTTGACAGGCTAACTGCTTCGCCATTGATTCTTTTAGAAAAACAAGAGTAGCTTCCGGTATGGCAAGCGGGACCTTGGGGCTCTACAAGCACAAGAAGAGCATCTTGATCACAATCATAGCGCATTTCGACAATGCGCTGCACATGTCCGGATGTTTCCCCTTTATGCCATAATTTTTGACGGGAGCGGCTATAAAACCATGTTTCGCCTGTTTCTAGCGATTTTTTTAACGATTCTTCGTTCATATAAGCGAGCGTCAATACTTCTTTGCTTTGTACATCTTGAACGATGGCGGGAACAAGCCCTTTTTCATCAAATTTAATGCTCGGGAGGTTCATCTTACGTGGACTCCTCTCTCTTTCAAATATGCCTTTACTTCTTTTACAGACGTCTCTTTATAATGGAAGATGGAAGCGGCTAGAGCGGCATCCGCTTTTCCATCAAAGAACGCCTCCGCAAAATGCTCCGCCTTTCCTGCTCCTCCAGAGGCAATGACAGGGACGGACACCGCTTCGCTGACCTTTCTTGTGAGCTCGATGTTAAAGCCATTTTTCCCGCCATCACAATCCATGCTTGTTAATAAAATTTCTCCCGCTCCGCGCTTCACCGCTTCTTGTGCCCATTCAACGACTTCTAAATCGGTTGCTTGGCGTCCGCCATGTGTATAGACGCGCCATGAATGAATGGCCTCGTCATATTTCGCATCGATCGCAACGACAATACATTGCGAACCGAAAAAAGCAGCCCCTTCATTAATAAGTTCAGGATTGTTGACCGCTGCTGTATTTAAAGACACTTTGTCTGCGCCGGCACGCAGAATTCTTTTCATATCTTCTAATGAATTGATGCCGCCGCCAACCGTAAACGGAATCGCAAGCTGCGATGCGACCTTCTCAACGACTTCAACCATCGTTTTGCGTCCCTCATGAGAAGCCGAAATATCTAAAAACACGAGCTCATCCGCTCCTTGTTCGTCGTAAAACTTGGCTAGCTCCACCGGATCGCCCGCATCCCGCAGCTGCACGAATTGCACTCCTTTCACCACGCGGCCGTCTTTCACATCAAGACAAGGAATAATGCGCTTTGTAATCATTCGTCTTGCACCGCCTTTAACGCTTCAACAACAGTAAATTGTTTTGTATATAGCGCTTTTCCGACAATCGCCCCAGCGACTCCGTCGGCAGCGAACTGTTTTAGCGCCTGTAAATCACTAAGAGAACTAACTCCCCCCGAGGCGATTACCCGCTGTCTAGTTGCCCGCGCCATATCTACTACCGCCTGAACATTTGGCCCCGACAGCATTCCATCCGTCGCAATATCGGTAAAAATGAACGTTTTCGCCCCTGCGTCCGCCAGCTCCTTGCCAAGTTCCGTTGCCTTGACGTTCGATGTATTCAGCCACCCTTCCGTCGCCACAAAACCGTTTTTCGCATCAATCCCGATGGCAATGCGCTCGCCGTAGGTCGCCAGCATCTTTTTGACAAACGATGGATTGGAAATGGCAGCGCTGCCTAAAATGACGCGAGCTACCCCGTTCTCTAGATAGTAAGCTACGTCTTCTTCTGTTCGAATGCCCCCGCCAATTTGTACATTCACGTTTAAATGTCGGACGACTTCAAGCACAAAACGGTCATTGACACGGCGTCCTTCCTTCGCCCCATCGAGGTCGACCATATGGATCCACTCGGCTCCTTGTTCGAAAAAGAGCCGCGCCATTTCTAATGGTGAGTCGCCATATACCGTTTCCTTATTATAATCGCCTTGTAACAGGCGAACGCATTTGCCGCCGCGCATGTCAATCGCCGGATAAATCGTAAACGCCGTCATCAATCGTTCCCCTTTCCCTCTACGATGTCCGCATAATTTTGCAATATTTTCATACCGATCTCACTGCTTTTTTCCGGATGAAATTGCGTGCCAAACACATTGCCTTTGCCAACAACAGCCGGAACTTCTACATCGTACATGCTGCTTGCCAACACAACCGTTTCATCCTTCGTATCGACATAGTATGAATGAACAAAATACACATATCCTTCTTCAATATGCTCTAAAAGCGGGGACGGATAGCGAAACTGCAGGCGATTCCAACCCATATGCGGCACCTTGTACGTTTCACCGCTTGCGGTCGTTCCCGGAAAACGGACGACGCGGCCTTTTAATAATTTTAGCCCTTCCGTCCAGCCGTTTTCCGCGCTTTTCTCAAACAAAAGCTGCATCCCAAGGCAAATTCCGAGCAGTGGCGTTCCTTCGTTCACCGCTGCGCGAATAAAATCGGATAGTCCGGTTTCATTCAAGATGTGCATTGCATCTTTAAAAGAACCGACTCCCGGCAAAATAAGGCCTTTCGCTTCTTTGAGCTGCTGCGGGTCGCCCGAAATGACATATTCATAGTTTAATCGTTCTAATGCCTTGCTGACGCTGTACAAGTTGCCCATGCCGTAATCAATAATCCCGATCATTTACAACATTCCTTTCGTTGATGGAACTCCTTTGACGCGCGGATCGATCATCGTCGCCTCATCTAACGCTCGTCCTAACGCTTTAAACACGGCTTCAATCATATGATGCGTATTGCGGCCGTAATGAACGATGACATGTAAGTTCATGCGCGCCTCCAATGCCAACTTCCATAAAAACTCATGCACCAACTCCACATCAAACGTTCCGACTTTTTGGCTTGGAAATTCGCCGCGGAACTCAAAGTGCGGCCGGTTGCTTAGATCAATGACAACTTGCGCCAGCGCTTCATCCATCGGCACGAACGCATTGCCATAGCGCTTAATCCCCCTTTTATCGCCAAGCGCTTCGCGGAGCGCTTGCCCTAAACAAATCCCGATATCCTCTGTCGTATGATGGTCATCGATTTCAGTATCGCCTTTGGCGTTAACTTGTAAATCAAATTGGCCGTGCTTCGCAAAGAGATCGAGCATATGCGTTAAAAACGGCACCCCCGTTTCTAGCTCTGCCTTTCCCTCGCCGTCAATCACTAGTTCCAATTGAATGTCCGTTTCGTTAGTTGTTCGCAAAATGCGCGCCTTTCTCATGCAGCCTTCCTCCTTAATTATTTAAACCGTTCTTCGATCGCGCGCGCATGGGCTTCTAGACCTTCGAGTCTTGCTAGCGCCGCGATTTTCTTGCCGTGCTCTTGTAACGCTTGATCACTGTAGAAAATAATACTTGATTTTTTCACAAACTCCTCGACATTCAAGCCGCTGGAAAAACGAGCAGTGCCATTTGTCGGAAGCACGTGGTTCGGGCCGGCAAAATAATCACCGACAGGCTCTGAGCTGAAACGACCTAAGAAAATGGCTCCGGCATGGCGAATTTGCCCAAGAAGATTCATCGGTTTGCTTGTCATGATTTCTAAGTGCTCCGGCGCGAGTTCATTGACTACCTCCACTGCTTCAGCCAACGTCTCGGTTACATAAATCGCTCCATGCCGTTCAATCGCGATAGCAGCAATCTCTTTGCGCGGCAGCTGTTCAAGCTGTTTCTTTACCTCGCTTGCTACTTCCAACGCCAGTTTCATCGAAGGAGTTACAAGGATGCTTGAGGCTCGTTCATCATGTTCGGCTTGCGACAACAAATCGGCGGCGACCTCGTTCGCTTTGGCACTTTCATCCGCGAGCACCACAATTTCGCTCGGTCCGGCGATCATATCAATCGCGACCTGGCCGAACACTTCCCGTTTTGCTAGCGCGACGTAAATGTTTCCCGGGCCAAAAATTTTATCGACAGGTTGAATCGTTTCCGTCCCGTAAGCAAGCGCCGCGATCGCTTGGGCGCCGCCCACTTTGTATATTTCACGCACCCCTAATTCAGAAGCCGCGACTAATACACCCGCCGGCAGCGTCCCCTGCTTGTTGGGAGGAGACACGATTACAATGCGTTTGACGCCCGCAACTTGGGCAGGAATCACGTTCATGAGCACGGAAGACGGGTAAGCGGCGGTACCTCCCGGAACGTATAAACCGACCGCATCAAGCGGGGTGATTTTTTGTCCGAGAATGGTTCCATCTTCCTTTGTCATGATCCATGATTCGCGCTTTTGCCGTTCATGATACTCACGGATATTAGCTGCCGCTTCGCGGAGGATCGAAAGCATCTCCTCGCCGATCTCCTGATAAGCCGCTTCTACTTCCTCTGGCGATACAAGCAACGTATCCAATGTAACTTGATCAAATTGTTCTGTATACATTTTTAATGCCTCATCGCCTTGCGTGCGGACGTGTTGGATAATATCTTGAACGATCCGTCTTTGTTCTTCGGTTCCTGTCTCAATCGTTCGCCGCAATGAGAGCTTCCCTGTTACCCGTTCAATTTTCATGTTCATCCCCCTCATTCCGTAATGACCGCAGATAACCGCTCGACCATTTCATCGATGTCCCGGTCTTTCATACGGTAGCTCACTGGATTGACAATTAAACGCGATGTGACATCGGCAATTTTTTCAAACTCGATTAAACCATTTTCTTTCAGCGTGCGCCCGGTAGATACAATATCGACAATGCGGTCGGCCAAACCGATGAGCGGAGCGAGCTCAATCGATCCATTTAACGTAATGATTTCTACCTGCTCTCCTTGCTCGCGAAAATAGCTCGAAGCAATGTTCGGGTATTTTGTCGCCACCCGCGGAGCGATATCATGAAAACGACTATTTGGAAGACCAGCAACAGCCAAGTGGCACTTGCTAATGTGCAAATCTAATAGTTCATATACATCCCTTTCTTCCTCCAGCAGCACATCCTTTCCGGCAATCCCTAGATCGGCGACACCGTGCTCCACATACGTGACAACATCCATCGGTTTGGCGAGAATGAAGCGCATTCGTTCCTCCGGCACATCAATCATCAGTTTGCGCGACTCGGCAAACTCCGGCGGAAGCGCGTATCCGGCCTTGCGCATGAGCTCCAGCGCTTCCTCGAAAATACGTCCCTTCGGCATCGCAATCGTTAACATCACTCTCACTCCTTTCCGTTTCGGCCAAGTAAATACGTCACACTTTTATACTTTTTGCTGTAAGCATCAATATCTTGAATTCCCACAATATGTTGCAGCACCACTTTCCGTCCTTCACGCCGCTTTTCATTCGCTAGTTCGATCGCTTCTGCAAATCGCTCTTGGCTAAAAATAATGCATTCAATATCTTCTTCTATTCTTGTATCTTTCAGCGCCTCAATTAAACGATCGAGACGGATGCCAAAACCTGTCGCGGGCGCTTTACATGAAAATTTCTCGAGCAACTCATCATAGCGGCCGCCGTTTCCAAGCGGAAACCCGACGCCGTCGGCATATACTTCGAACAAAATCCCTGTATAGTAGTTCATATGGCTAATGAGCGTCATATCTAATTTCACTGAATCGGCAAGACCGAATAAGCGAAGAGCCGCCCACAGTTCTCCGAGTTCCTCTATTGCATGCGCTCCTCGTTCGCTATGCACAAGCTCGCGGGCGCTTCCAAGCACCGTTTCGTCCCCGCGCAAATCAAGAAGGGCAAGAAGGCGCTGCTGATCAATCGATGAAAGCGGCAGCGATCGCACATGATTGCGGTAACCGACATAATTTTTTTCATACAAAAAGCGGCGCAGCACATTCGCGCGCTCTTCATTCCCTAAAATCTCTAAAAACAAAGCGTTCACATAGCCGATGTGGCCGACTGCCACTGTAAACCGCTGCAATCCAGTCTGTTCAAGCGCCGTAATCATCAGACGAATCACTTCGGCATCAGCCGTTACCGTCCGATCCCCGATGCACTCAACACCAATTTGCTCAAACTCTGCCGGGCGGCCCCCTTCACGCTGTTGGGCGCGAAACACATTAGCGTGATATGCAAGGCGCAGCGGATTGCCATTTTGATAGAGCCTCGACGCTGCTAATCGGGCAATCGGCGCGGTCATGTCAGGCCTTAAAACTAGCGTATGCCCTTGTTGATCGAGCAGCTTAAACAATTGATGATCAGCAATGGCTGAAGCCGATCCGACCGTTTCGTAATATTCCAATGTCGGTGTTTCAATAAACTCATAGCCCCACTGTTCAATTTCGTTTGTCATCGCTTCTCGAACACGTTTTTTAACTTTATATAAAAACGGCAATGTATCGCGCATGCCGAGCGGTTTTTCAAACATGAACAACTTTGACATGTCACCACGTCCTTCGCAAAATACTTTAGTTTGCTAATATGGTAGAGAAGTGAAGTTATTTGTAGTTTACTCCTGATTTTTGCAGCCGTCAACTATAAAAAAATAGCACAAGTGTTGATGATCCATTATTTTACTAAAAATACGGAATGATATAGCTAGACACAAGCTTTTCTGCCTCTTCCCTCGAACAAGAACGCTAGCGGGCAAATGCATTTGTCCGCTAGCGTTCGTTGTTCGAGGAGGGCATGCCATATGCATGCCCAGTCGGCAAGCCATTCGCTTGCCGACTACGGCAGAAAAGCTAAGAATCAAGCCATGTCAATTGGTTTTTATTGGATCATCAACACACCTAAAAAAATAGCATTCTAACTGCTACCTGTTAGAATGCTTGTTACGTCTCTCCATTTCTTCTTTTGTATAAACAATTCGCATCGGGTTGCCTGCAACGAACGCTCCTGCGGGGACATCTTTGTGCACCATTGTGCCGGCAGCTACAATCGCCCGGTCGCCGATCTCCACTCCCGGCAAAATCGTCGAGTTCGCCCCGATCATCACTTCATTGCCGATCCTCACATCGCCAAGCCGATACTCATCGATTAAATATTCGTGCGCTAAAATGGTTGTATTATAGCCAATAATCGAATTGCGGCCAATCTTAATTTTTTCCGGGAACATAATATCAGGCATCACCATGAACGCCAGCGCCGTTTTTTCTCCGATTTCCATGCGTAAAAATGTGCGGTACAACCAATTTTTGAGCGGCATAAACGGCGTATAGCGTCCGATTTGAATAAAAATGACATTTTTTAATACTTTCCAAAATGAGACTGTTTTATAGATTTGCCAAAGAGAGTTCGCCCCTGTTACCGGGTATTTTGTCGTCCGTCTCACGCTTTACTCCACTGCTACTAAAAATATAGACAAAGCTATATTTTTAGAGTGTTCCTGCTTCTGCGAGCCCGATTTCGCTAAAAAGCTACTCTCGTTTGGTATAGCTCTCCACAGGCGTAAATTCCCGACTAGCCATCGGTACACCCACGTCATTCCCTTTAAGTGAGAACGACATAGTCTTTCGCATGTAAAAGGTTGATCGCCGCATTGAAATCCCTATCCATCGTATGCCCACAACCGTCGCATCGGTAGATTCGTTCCGATAATTTAAGGTCTTTTTTCACCTGTCCACAACAGGAGCAAATCTTCGAAGATGGATAATACCGATCGACGATCCTGACCTCAATGTCGTATTTTTTGCATTGATAAATTAACCACTTCTTGAATGTATAAAAACATTGTCGGGCAATGGCTTTGGATAGGTGGCGGTTTTTCATCATCCCTTTTACATTTAAATCCTCAATCGCCACATAACGCGGCTTGGTTTTCACCACGTCGTTGACAATGGATTTGACGTATTCAAGACGAATATTCGCCAACCGAGCATGCAGCTTTTGCACTCTAAAAATATTCTTATCTATATTCGCTTCTTTAGTAGCAGGGTTTTCACCTCTCTTTCGTAAATGTTCGTACTTGCGAGAGAGGGAGCGTTGCTCTCGCCTTAATCTTTTTTCCAAACGTCTGACCTTTTGAGTCTTGTTGATATTTTTGTATACCCGACCATCGCTACATACAGAAAACTCCTTGATTCCTAGGTCGATACCTAACCCTGTGTTATGGAGTTGGATCGCTGGTTTTTCCTCTTCCACTTCACAAAGAACAGAAACAAAGTACCTTCCTGCTCGCTTGGATACCGTGCCACTTTTCACCACCGCATTCTTCGGGATGTACCCGTATTCTTTGAGCCTTATCCAACCAAGGGTCGGAATTTTGATACGATGGCGCTCAATGGTCCAGTCCGTCTTATTGTTTTTCGGAAAATAGCATTTGACATCTTCATTCTTTTTCTTTTTGTATTGAGGAAAGCCAGACTTCCCTTTGAAAAAGTTCTTAAATGCCTTTTCCGCATTCATGATGGATTTCTTAACGGCTTTACTCGATACTTCCTTAATCCATTGATCCTGCTGTTTCGTGTGTACGTTGTTAAGCCATTTACTGAACTCATACCCACTCATGAATCGGTTTTCATTTTCGTACACTTCTTTGTTCTTCGAGAGATACAAATTGTATACATATCGACAGACACCCATCGTTTTGTGAATTTTCACGATTTGTTCAGTTTTAGGCTTCATTTCAACAAAATAAACCTTCTTCATAATTCCTCTTTCCTTATCTTATTTTCGTATTTTCTCAAACCATAAACCCTACAACTGAACACATGAATAATCGAAATGAGGTCTTGAATCAACTCCTCTTGTGGCGACAGTTTCTCATTATGAACGACCATGATTTTTACATTCAGTTTATGAAGAAACCGTTCAAACCACTCATATCCAAAACGAACAAACCGATCCTTGTGAGCAATCACAATGGTAGAAATATGGCCGTTGATACATTCTTCAATCAATCGATTCCACTGTTTCCTGTTATAATTTAACCCACTGCCCACGTCTGTCATCATTTCACCAACAATAAAGCCATTGGTATTTGCATAGGTCTTAAGAAATTCAATTTAATTGTCTAAATCATCGTTTTGATTTCAATTCGATACTCTAGCGTATATAACGGTCTTCCCTACTTTATTTTTCTTGGGAATCCCCATGTATTCACGGTATTGCTCCTCTGTATAATAGCCCCTCCCTTTGGGGTTTCGGTAAGCCTTCATTGTCTCATCTTTGCAATGTTTTTACAGACACATTTAGTCATTGTGCAAATTCTTTTGGCTTATACTGTTTCATGTCTATGTTTTACCGCATTTAAGGATATTTGATCACTACTTTATTTACAGTTATCACTCTCCTAAAATGGTCAACAAGTCGCTCATTTTTTCTAACATAAAATCTGGTTCATATTTCTCTAAATATTCCCGTCCTTTAATCGCCCATGCGACCCCGGCGGTTTTTGTTCCCGCCTGTTTTCCTGCTAAAATATCGTGATAATTATCTCCGACCATCAACGTTTCTTCCGGCTTCGAATTTAACAGTTCAAGCGCCTTAAAAATCGGTTCTGGATGCGGCTTCGCATTTTTCACATCATCAAGGCCAACAACGCAGCGGAAAAACGGATCCAGTTTTGTCCGCTTCAATCCCATAATCGCTGTCGCATTGATTTTCGTCGTAACAACGCCTAATTGAAACCCATTTTTATATAACGCCTCAATCGTTTCGTATACCGTTTCGTACTCTTTGACAAGCTCATCGTGCTTTGCATAGTTGAAGGCGCGATACGTGGCAATCATTTCTTCCGTCCGCGTTTCATCTAATGCTGCAAATGTGTCATAAAGAGGCGGACCGATAAACGGCAAGACGTCTTCCCGCTTATATTTTCCGGGATAATACGTTTCTAACGTATGTAAAAAGGATTGAATAATCAGTTCATTTGTATCGATTAATGTGCCGTCTAAATCAAATAAAATCGTGCGAATTTTCATCATGCAGCTTCCTTTCTTCTTGTTTGCACAGCATATCTCCAAATCAACCCAATAACAATCGTCAATACGATAGCAGTCACAAGGCGAATCATTAGAAGCGGCCATACCGGGATGCCGAGCGGCACGAACAGCAACGTATCTTCCACCACAGCATGGCAGGCTGACAAAAATAGAAACGCTAACGTGACATCCCGTTTCGACACACCGTCTTCTTTGACTGCTTGAATCATGACGCCCGCGCCATATGCCAGCCCAAACAAAAGCCCTGCCGCTAGCGTCATTGATGTATTTTCTTTCATCCCGAGCAGCTTAGTCACTGGAGCCATCCAGCGGGAAAACGTATCAAGCCATTTTAAATCTTTTAAAACTTGAATCCCTATCATTAAAGGAATAACGATCATCGCTAATTGGGCAATACCGACAAGCGCTTTTTGAATGCCGGCAATCATAACCGCCCCCCACCCTGTAATCTGTTCAGGGGAATTAGAAATCATGCCATATTGGGCCATTTCATTCCCGCCCTGCCACATGAGATGAATCAAAATGGCAGCAATGATTGCTAAAGCGACCCGAACAGCGACAGCTAATACGACGTTAACCCCGACCCGTCCTGCGACGGTCACTTCCACAAGCAAATTGTGCGAAAATGAAAGCATCACCGCTAAAATTAACACTTCCTTCACTGTTAGATGAAGCGTTAAAATCGCTCCGATGCCGGCATATAAATTTAAGAAATTTCCAAGCACAAGCGGAATCGCCGCATCGCCTGGAAGCCCGATCCATTTCATCAACGGAGTAACAAAATGAATGAGCCATTGCAAAATAGGGGTATGCTGCAACATAGAAACAATTAAAGTGACAGGAAAAATAATTTTCCCGAGCGTCCACGTCGTTTTAACTCCGACCACCAATCCCTTTTTGATCGTTTCTCCCAATCTTCTCTCCCCTTTTCTAATCTAAATAACGCTCCTCGGCCATTCCTCTAAATCTCCTTGTCACCCATAAAACAACCGCAAGCAAAATCAACGTGATCGACACTACTTGCGCCATGCGAAGATGCGCGGTCAACATTAAGCTATCCGTTCGCATGCCTTCGATAAAAAAGCGGCCGATTGAATACCAAATTAAATAGCTTAAAAATAGCTCACCGCGGCGCAAATTGACGCGACGAAGCGCCAAAAGCAGCAAAAATCCAATAAAATCCCAAATCGATTCATATAAAAACGTCGGATGGTAATATTGACCATCAATATACATTTGATTGATAATAAAATCTGGCAGATGCAAGTTTTCAAGGAATTGCCGCGTTACTGGTCCCCCGTGCGCCTCTTGGTTCATAAAATTTCCCCATCGGCCGATCGCCTGCCCTAAAATAATGCTTGGCGCCGCAATATCTGCTAATTTCCAAAACGACAACCCCCGCCGCTTCGCAAAAATGATGCCTGTAATAATCGCGCCGATCAGCCCGCCGTGAATGGCTAGACCTCCTTCCCAAATCCGTGGGATTTCGGAAACATGTTGTGAATAATAATCCCATTCAAAAATGACATAATATGTACGCGCACAAACAATGGCAATCGGCACAGCCAGCAACACAAGGTCGACAAACGTTTCCTTCGCTAGCCCGCGCCTGACGGCTTCACGCGTCGCCACCCATAATCCAAGCAACACTCCTGTTCCGATAATCACCCCATACCAATAAATCGTAATGGGACCTAGATGCAAAAATACTCTATCTAATGGCTGAATCGCTGCATTCAACAATCTCTTTGTCCCCCTTTCTTATTCGTAATCATGCTCTCCATCTTCAATTGCATCAGTTAATCGGGCAGAGAACTCCTCGGCTGCGTTCACTCCCATTCGCTTCAACCGGAAGTTCATCGCCGCCACTTCAATAATGACTGCCAAGTTTCGGCCCGGACGCACTGGAATGGTCAGCCTTGTCACTTCTGTATCAATGATTTTTACTTTTTCTTCTTCAAGACCGAGGCGATCATATTGCTTATTCGGATCCCATAATTCCAAATCAACCACTAGTGAGATGCGTTTATGCGTTCGAACCGCACCGGCACCAAATAACGTCATCATATTAATAATCCCTAGACCGCGAATTTCCAATAGATGTTCAATCAACTCCGGAGCGCTGCCGACGAGAACCCCTTCATCTTCTTGGCGAATTTCCACACAGTCATCTGCCACGAGCCGATGCCCTCGCTTCACCAACTCAAGGGCCGTTTCGCTTTTTCCAACGCCGCTTTTACCGGTGATTAACACCCCGACTCCGTATACATCGACCAGTACGCCATGTACAGCCGTCGTCGGTGCCAATTTACTTTCTAAAAAGTTGGTAAGCCGGCTTGAAAGTCGCGTTGTTTTCATTGTCGAGCGCATCACAGGAACTGAATGACGTTCGGATGCCTCAATTAATTCTTGCGGCACATCCAACCCGCGCGAAACGATAATGCCGGGAGTAATATCCGTGCAAAGCTTCTCCATTCGAATTTTCTTTTCCCTTGGATTTAATTTTTCGAAAAAAGACAGCTCTGTTTTTCCTAACAATTGAATTCGCTCCGCCGGATAATAAGCAAAATAGCCGGCCATCTCAATGCCGGGCCGCGACAAATCGCTCGTTGTAATCGGGCGATGCACCCCTTCCGCCCCGCTAATCAACTCTAATTGAAATTTCTCGATTAAATCTTGAGTCCGCACTTTCGGCATGGAACACCCTCCTTTACTTTTTCCATTTTAACACATTCACCAAGAAATCTCCCACCTCTAAACGAAGTGTAGGTGGAAGATGAATCGGGCGTTTTTGCTTTTCTAAACAGAATTTATGTTCTATAATTACCTTAGACAAGTTGTAACGAAAGGAGGAATCCCGATGCTTCGCGGTCAAAAAGTCGCCTTTCGTGCCTCCAAGAAGGATCTCGAACGGCTGTGGACCTGCAACCGAGAGTCAGCCCGCGTTTGGAATGAGTGTCTTCGGCTATCGAAAGAATACTTCCTTCAACACGGCCGCCGCATTTCAAAAAGCGAACTGCAAAAGCACACGAAAGGCCGCTTCCATCTTCACAGCCAGTCGATCCAAGCCGTTTGCCACAA
>NZ_JHVN01000015.1 GCF_000620165.1 Anoxybacillus tepidamans PS2 | reverse complement strand
ACGAATACCTTGTTGGGCTAATTTATAAGCGAGATATTGCTTGACTTTCCCGAAGGACCAATTCGAGAGTTTTTGTGCTTGCTTCCGGTGGACTTTCTTTTTCTTTCTCGTGTGTCGCTCGACTCCTTCGACGTTTCCGAGGTATACATCCGACACGGATTGAGCGAGGCACCAGTCGACGAATTGCTTCGTCGTTTTATGAAGCGCATCCCGCAGCTGGCGTTCGGATTTGGATAAGAGGTATCGTTTCGCTCGTTCGTACTTCTTCCACCTTCGGGAGCCTTTTTGGCATTTGGATTGCCGTCGTTGAATGTCAGCCAATTTCTTGTTTCGCAGCCGATGAAGCGAGCGCACCTTTCTCCCTGTAATCAAGAGGGCTTGACCGTTTTCACAAAAGGCACCGATCGTATGAATTTCACCGAGATCGACACCGACCGAACGGCCCGGTTGATACGATTTTGCTTCTTGACCGTCCTCGTAGGTGATGGCCAAATACCAACCGTGGTTATAACAACATTCGATTTCCTTGATCGTTCCTTTCGACAAATGGGAGACATGGACGAGGATCGGTTCTTCTCTCTTTCCATCATGGATGCCCATGGATAAGGCAATGGTTCCATTTTCGTACACTTTGAACCCATCTTTCGCCCATTTGGTGTTGAAGAATTTCTTTTGTTTGTATGGGTAGCGGGCATGATGAAGTCCTTTTTGAATGGCGGCGTGTGCCGATTGTCTTACGAAGAGATACTTGTGGCAAACGGCTTGGATCGACTGGCTGTGAAGATGGAAGCGGCCTTTTGTTTGCTTTTGCAGCTCGCTTTTCGAGATGCGGCGACCGTGTTGAAGGAAGTAGTCTTTGGCGAGCCGGAGGCACTCATTCCAGACGCGTGCCGACTCCCGGTTGCAGGCCCCCAGCCGTTCGAGATCCTTTTTGGAGGCACGAAAGGCGATTTTTTGACCGCGGAGCATCGAGATTCCTTCCTTTCCCTACAGCTTGGTTAAGATGATTATAGCACATACGTTCTGTTTTAGAAAGAAAAACATCCGATTCATCCCCCACCTACACTTCGCTTAGAGGTGGGAGACTTCTCGGTGAATGTGTTAAATCAAAACTTGTTATTGGTTATTTTGCACAACTTGGATAAAATAGACATGAGGAGGGCATTGTATGGAAGAGCGTATCGCCAAATTAGAATATCATCGGTCTCTATTATTAGAAATGGTGGATGAAGAGAATAAACCATTTCATTATCTTGTTATTGCTTCCGATTTAACAAAAGAGGAAGTAGAAGAGGTGATCGCTCTTTGTGAAAAATTGAGCGAAGAATATGAAAAACAAAAAGCGGAAGGGCTGACGATTTTCACTCCGCTTTTGCTTCATTTTGCTGGAATGCTTAATCCTCGCCTTCCGCTTGAGAAAACGGTAGATGCGCTATTAAAACAGCAAATGTTTACGCCTCTTATGAAAGAATTTAAAAAGCTAATAAAGACCATTCATTCATCATGATTGGCTTGTTACTTCCTCAGCCTTCTCCTCCACTTTCTTTACAAGCTTCCCGTCTTTTTCAACAAAGTCGGCCTTAATATTCTCAAAAGATTTTTCAAAAATTTCCATGAAATCATCTCCGTAAATGTTGCGAATGATGCACATCATTTCTAAAATTTCTGGAAATTTACCGTACAATTCGCGCAAAGGCAATGCTCCATTAAATACAGCGTTTTGTTTTGGATCGTACGTCTCCATTAATTTCAGCAATACCTCTTCCCCTTTTTCCGTTAATTCAATATATGTGTTTCTTTTATCATCTTGTTTCTTTGAAAAAGACAATAACCCGCGTTCTTCTAACTTTTTCGAAAAGTTAAACGCCGTTGATACGTGCATCACACCGAATTTTGCAATTTCCGAAATAGAGGCCCCTTTAAAATGGTAGGCGATCCATAAAATATGATGTTCATTAATATTTAAATCAAACGGTTTAATCCACTGCTGCCAATCTTTCTCGATTGATTTCCAAAGCGCCTTGCTCAATTGAGCAATCCGTTGACTAAATAGCATTGCCTCTTTTATAGAATAATGTTGCTCTCCGTTTCTCATCGTTCCACCCACTCTTCCCTCACCATTATTATTTTATTTTCTATTATGCCAGTAAAATAAAAATTAATAAAGATGCAAATGTTAGAATTTTTAAATAAAACATTTTTCCTACCCTACATTCATAGCAAAAGAAGAAAAAACATATAGTGAAAACATAGGAGGAGGATATAATGGCGTATACAATATCCTTTTTTTATGCAGTCAGTTTTGTTTTTCTATGCCTCGCGATTGCAGCATTTCTTTCTCTGTATAAAGCGAAAATGTATCCGCCAAAAAAAGTGTTGAAAAACAAAATGATGCTATATATTTTAGGGGCATTTCTTTTCTTTCTCATCGCTTGGCTGCTCCACTATTTTCGATAGCAAAAAACCCGACCGTGCTGGTCGAGTTTTTTGTTGCTTGATTCTCACACTTCGGTTGCGATGTTTGTCCGTCTAAAAAAGGATAAAACAATTGGATGCAAAACGAGCATCACAATCGCGTTCACGACGGCGGTCGGCAACACAACAGCAACCAACAAACTCGAAAAAGCAGCGCCTCCCGGAAGCCCAACAACAAATAGCGCAGCAAGTAAAAAGACGGTACCTGAAGCAACTGTACCGATCGCTGTTAACAATGCAGCAATCTTCGAAGTTTGTTTTTTTGATAACAGCATGAGCAGAAAAAATATAAATGCCGTCATTGGTTTCTCAATAAGATTTGGCAATAATCCTCCGGGGAAATTTGTCGTTATGCCGGAAATGATGCCTGTAGCGATTCCAGTTAGGCCCACTACTTTTTTATTAGGAAATAGTATAATGGCCAAAAACATCATGGTTAGCATCATATCGGGCTTCATGCCGAAGAAAAAACCGGGAACGGCCGCATGCAGCGCCGCTCCAATCCCGATAAACAGCGCTACGAAAACAAGTGTTTTTGCATTCATGCTCATCTCTCCTCATCTCAACTATTCTCACGACTCTTCGACAGTGCTCTCTTGCCTGCCGCAAGAATCTTTGTCACATTATACTACTTTATCGCGTAAAAGTGAAGAAGAATTTTCAAACATATTGATTTTGAAACTCTCTCATAAACTGCGCTAACGCTTCGCACGCTTCAAACGGAACGGCATTGTAAATCGATGCTCGGCATCCTCCTACCGAGCGGTGTCCAGCAAGACCGACAAATCCTTCCGTTTTTGCCTTTGCTAAAAACTGCTTCGTTATTTGTTCATTCGGCAGTGTGAACGTAACATTCATAAACGAACGGCTTCCTTTTTCGGCATGAGGTGTGTAAAAACCGCCGCTCCTATCAATTGCATCATAAATGATAGATGCCTTTTCACGATTGCGCTTTTCAATAATTCTCACTCCACCTTGTTCTTTTACCCATTCAAGCACAAGTGAGAGCATATAAATCGCAAACGTTGGCGGCGTATTGTATAGTGAATTGCTTGTGCTATACGTGCGATAATCGAGCATCGTCGGCAAATTCTCTGGAATGCGCTCAAGCAAATCGTTTCTTATGATAACAACCGTTACGCCTGATGGACCTAAATTTTTTTGCGCCCCAGCATAAATTAAAGCAAATTGACTGACATCCACTTCCCGGCTTAAAATATCGCTCGACATATCAGCTACTAAATCAACAGAAAGGTTAGGAAACTCGTGCCATTGCGTTCCGAAAATTGTATTATTAGAAGTAATATGTAAATAAGCAGCATTTTCAGAAAGCTGAATATCCTGTAGCGCCGGAATATGCGTATAATTCGCTCCTTTGCTTGATGCCGCTACATGGGTATTTCCGACCTTTTTCGCCTCTTTTAGCGCTTTTTCAGACCAAGCGCCTGTTAGCACATAGTTGCCAGTTTGTCCAGAAGTGAGCAAATTCATCGGCACCATGGAAAACTGCAAACTCGCCCCGCCTTGCAGAAAGAGCACATCGTGCGTATCAGGAATGTTCATGAGCTCTTTTAATAATTGCTTTGCCCGGTTATGCACTTCATCGTATTCTTTGCTGCGATGGCTTAACTCCATCACCGACATCCCTGTATCCTGAAAATCAAGCAATTCCCGCTGCGCTTTTTGCAGTACCGAAAGCGGCAAAGCAGACGGACCTGCGTTAAAGTTATATGCCCTTTTCATGTTCCAATCCCCCCGCTTTATTTCTTTAGTGAATAACAGTTACTTATTATCCTAACATGAAAAGTAAAAAAATAAAGATAAAATTCAATAAATTCATAAAAAAATAAAATCCTTGCATATTCACAAGGATTGTTGCTGCCGACGCCTTCTTTCTTCACGAATGCGCTCCATATAAATTTCCCCCTCTTTTTCAATAAATTCTTCATCGATTTTTCTCTCTTGCGCAGCCGTTCTGACCGTCATATAGCCGCTGAAAACAATTCCTGCCACCACTACATAAATCCACCATGGCAACGACAACATACACGTTCCCCCCGTTCAATAAGCTTGTCTCATTTCCACTATATGAGCACCTATTCGTTTTTATTCATAAAAAGAAGGCAGTTGCTCTTCACAACTGCCTTCCGCTTTTTTACTGATGAAACGTCGGTTTGTAAAACGAACGATTGTCGAGCGCAAAAATCCGCTCGGTAAATTCCCCTGGTTTCACCTTTTCTAACGCGCGGTCAATCATGTTCATTTTTGCGTCTAAATTGTCAATATAATGAAGGATTTCCGCTTCTTTGACCATTGGCGGCTTCGGGCTCCCCCATTCCGCTTTTCCATGGTGGCTTAATACCATATGCTGCAAAATAACAACCTCTTCGCCGGCAATGCCTAGATGCTCCGCAGCTTTGCTAATTTCGCTAACCATAATAGAAATATGGCCAAGCAAATTTCCTTCCAACGTATACGTTGTGGAAATTGGTCCCGATAACTCAATTACTTTGCCAAGATCGTGTAAAATGACGCCCGCATATAACAAATCGCGGTCGAGTGACGGATACAATTGCGCGATCGCTTTGGCCAAATCAAGCATTGAAACAACATGATAGGCAAGGCCCGAGATAAATTCATGATGATTTTTGGTCGCGGCTGGATATTCTAAAAACTTGCTTTCATATTTTTTTAATAAATGTCTCGTGATGCGCTGAATATTGGGATTTTTCATTTCAAAAATATACTGGGTCAGCTTTTCCATCATGTCATCCCGATTCATCGGCGCCACTTCCAGAAAATCGGCCACGCGTACCGGATCGTTTTGACCGGCCGGGCGAATATTGCGAATCTTTAATTGTGTGCGCCCCCGGTAATTGTTAATATCGCCAAATACTTTGACGATGCTTTCCGGCACATATACATTTTCATCTTCTAAAGAAGCATCCCACAGCTTCGCCTCAATTTCTCCTGTTTTATCTTGCAAAATCAGCGTTAAAAACGGCTTGCCGTTGCTTGCGATTCCTTTAGTAACCGATTTGATCAGCAAATAGATATCAACTTGTTCCCCCACCTCGTAATGCGCAATTCCCTTTAGCAACATTTTCTCCTCCGTTTCCTTGCTTGCCTAACGTTTAGTATAGCACACTTCGATGCTGGCAAAAAATAAGACCTTGCCTATGCAAGATCTTATTTTTTCGTTAATTCGAGCGCTTTTTTCATATCTTTCAGCGATGTCGATTTTCCATACATTAGCACACCGCCGCGGTAAATTTTCGATCCTAAAAATGCGAAGAAACCAATGGTCCCGATCAGAAGCGCAAGGCTTAAGGCAACTTCCCAAATCGGAACGTTCAGCATGCCGACGCGCAAAAACATAATCATCGGCGCAAAAAACGGAATAAACGAAGTAATCGTAATAAATGAGGATTCAGGAGCGTTCAAGCCGAACACGGCGATAAAAAACGCTGCAACAACAAGCATTGTAACCGGAGTAATCATCGTTTGCACATCCTCGACGCGACTGACCATCGATCCGAGCACAGCAAACAATGTCGCATATAAAAAGTAGCCAAGCAAGAAAAAGACAATCGCGTATACTAGCGTAGAAACAGGGATATTTCCCAATCCTAAAAACTTCAACAGTTCTTTTCCGTTTCGCTCGAGCGATGCAAAGCCGAGTGTAAATAAAATGGCAAATTGCGTTAAGCTTAAAAGCGCTACTCCTAAAATTTTACCAAACATTTGCTGCACCGGCGGAACGCTTGAAATTAAAATTTCCATGACACGCGATGATTTTTCAGTCGCTACCTCTGATGCAATCATTGAACCATACATAAGAACAAACATGTACATCGCAAATACGAGTGCATATACAAGCCCGCGAGCTTGATCTAGCTCCTCTTCTGTTTTGGCGTTTTTCTCCAACGGAATTTTATGAAATGAGACAGGCTCATACAACTGGGCAATTTGTTCTTGTTTTAAACCAATTTTGGCAGTGGCGAGCGCAGTTTTCACTTGCTGCAGCGCCTGCTCCATTTTTTTCGGTATATCGCTGTCAGCGATCGTATTCGCATAATAGGTCGCTTTCGGCAATTGTTGATCATCATAAGCAAGAACTAAAAGCGCATCCAACTTGCCGCGTTGTACTCGCTGTTTTGCGTCCGTTTCAGAACCTTGAAACGGACGCAGGCGAATATCTTTTTCTCCCCTCTGCGCAAGCTGCGCTTCAAATGGCTTGTAAAGCGTCCCGGTTTGATCAATGACGCCGACAATTTTCGTTTTGTCCTTGCTGAAAAACTCAATGATATCGTTTAAGTTAGTGACCGCAAGCATAAGCAAACTCGTTATAATCGTTGTAATGATAAACGGCTTTGCCTTTAGTTTTGTCACGTACGTATGCGAAAGGACAATCCAAAATTTATTCATATGCCGCACCTACTTTTTCAATAAAAATATCATTTAAAGATGGCTCTTCAAGCGCGAATTTGCGGACAAATCCTTTACCCGCGATATGGGCGAGAATGTGCTGTGACACTTCTTCGCGTTCAATTTGCAAATGAATGCCTTCCGCTGTCGGTTTCGCCTTCACTACACCCGGAAATTGACTGAGTTCATCAAGCGGAAAATCAGCATGAATGATGATATTTTTTTTACCGAATGACCGCTTAATTTCTTTTAATGCTCCATGAACAACCGGTTTGCCGCGATGCATAATGCAAAGATGTTCGCACAATTCTTCGACGTGCTCCATGCGATGGCTGGAAAAAACGATGGTCGTTCCGTTATTTTTTAAATCACGCACCGCTTCCTTTAGCAATTCTACATTGATAGGATCAAGGCCGCTGAACGGTTCATCCAAAATCAACAACTCCGGTTTATGCAACACCGCTGCAATAAACTGAATTTTTTGCTGGTTCCCTTTCGACAGTTCCTCCACTCGCTTTTCTGCATATTCCGGCACTTTGAAACGCTCCAGCCAATCTTTCATTTCCTTGATGATCGTTTGCTTATCAAGCCCGCGCAGCCTTCCTAAATAGATTAACTGGTCTTTTACTTTCAGCTTCGGATACAAGCCGCGTTCTTCCGGCAAGTAGCCGATAATATGGCTTCTATTATAATTAATAGGTTTATTGCGCCATGTAATCGTTCCTTCCGTCGGTTCAAGCAATCCTAAAATCATTCGAAACGTCGTTGTTTTTCCTGCACCGTTCGCTCCAAGAAATCCAAACATTTCTCCTTCGGGGATGCTTAAGGTCACATGATCCACAGCGGTTACATGTCCAAACCGTTTTGTCACTTGCTCTAAACGTAAACTCATTCTCACTCCCCCATTTTTTCAAATAAAAGATAAAATTTCCATATGTTATACGTGTTTATCCTATCAGAAAGTTTCATAATTTAGAAGGAATTTTTTTTAAATAAGCGAATACTAATGATGAATTGTCATTCAGCAAAGGGGGAGACGAAATGCCGACATTCACATTAACTGCATTTGATAAAAACGGAGAGACGCTATTGAACGAAACATTTGAAGCAGCCAACGAAGAAGAAGCAAAAAAAATTGGCGAACAAAAATTGCGCGAACATAATTGTTACGATAAAACACACCGCTGCACGACATCGAGCGGAAAATTGATTTTGTTCCACCGGTAACGAGAAAACCCCCGAGCGCCAAAGGCTATCGGGGATTTTTATTTTTACCGAAATAACTCGTCCATCATCTTCAATTTTTCTTCTGTATAGTGTACGAAGTTTTCGTTGTACACTTTCGGTTCTTTCGGGTTGGCAAAGCGGGTAATCGCCCGCGTTTTCGGATGGACGAATTTGCTGGAGGCGCCGCAGCCGAGGCCGATGATCGATTGCTGCTCTTCCATAATCATAATATTATAGATGCTTTCTTGCCCCGGCAATGCATACCCGACGTTTTCTAAATTTCCGAGAATGTTTTTCTGGCGATATAAGTAGTATGGAACATAGCCGTGCTGCTTTGTCCATTGTTCGGCGTTTTTCATCATGGCGCTAATCTCGTCACGCCCCGCCACTTTATATTTTTCTTTGTTTTTCGTCATCTCGGACGCGCGCTTGAATGAAAGCGTATGAACGGTGAGCGACTCCGGCAGCAGCTTTTCCGTTTGTTCAAGCGTATAGTTAAACTCCTCGATGCCTTCGCCCGGAAGGCCGATGATTAAATCCATGTTGATATTGTTCATGCCCATTTGCCGCGCCAAATGGAATTTTTCGATCGTCTCTTCGACCGTATGATGGCGGCCGATGGCTTTTAACGTTTCTTGAATGTACGATTGCGGGTTAATGCTGATGCGGTCAATGTTCCACTTTTTCAATACATCGAGCTTTTCCGGAGTAATCGTATCTGGACGCCCCGCTTCCACTGTAATTTCCCGCACGCGCTCCATATTCGGAAACGATTCATACATTTCTTCGTATAACCGATCCATTTCTTCCGCCGTGATGCTCGTCGGCGTGCCGCCACCGTAATAAATCGTCGTAATATTGACGCCGCGTTCTTTTAAAAAGCGGCCGACTTCCTTCATTTCGTAATGGAGGCCCGCCAAAAACGAATCGACCGAGCCTTGGCGCCCATTGATTGCGTACGCTGGAAACGTGCAATATGCGCACTTCGTCGGGCAAAACGGAATGCCGATATAAATGCTCACTTCATGGGATAAGTCGTACAGATCGGGAACGACCGTTAATTGGCGATCGACAATCTTTTGCATCAATTGAATTTTCTCTTCCGCTACTAAATAGTCTTCGCGAAGCTGACGATGCGCTTCCTCTTGAGATAAGCCTGAGCGCAGTTTTTGATGAAGCAATTTAACAGGGCGTACCCCTGTTAAAATTCCCCACTGCTGCACAAGTCCTGTATATTCTTGAAAAAGCGTTAAATATACGTGAACAACGGCATTTTTCCATTGTTTGAAACGCGCCTTTTCATCTTTGTATGGACGCAAATCAATTTGATAGTCGGATTTCCACTCACGGCCATTTGCCATTTCAACGATTCTTCCGCTCACTGCTCCCATTTCCTCTCCATGCAGTGAGAACGTGACGATCACATCGGCGGCCGAAGCAGGGTCAAACGACAGTTCATACTCTTCGAAAAACAGTCCCGTAATCACTTCAAGAGGACGCTGAAACTGTTCGACACTATGCAGTCCATGAATTTGAATACGCAAACGATATCACCCTTCTACGTCAAACTTATTTAAGTTTACAGAAGGCCATTTGCGCTCGTCAAGAGACGATTATTTCCGGAAACTAAAAAGCCGGGATTCGCCAATCCCAGCTTTCTGTCACTGCTTCGTTCTCAATTTGCGCAAAAACTCCAGACGTTGCTGTTTTCGGAAATGTTCTTTCACCATATACGCAACCCCCAGCTGCTCGTTTGAGCGCGTTACCCAATCTGCAGCCTTCTTTACCTGTGCCGGTGCGTTCCCCATTGCGACCCCCAATCCTGCCGCTTCAATCGCTTGTATATCATCGATGCCATCTCCGATAACAACCATTTCCTTCAATGAAATTCCTAGAACGTGACCAAGTCGTTTTAGTCCTGCTAGTTTGGAAACACCGCTTGGCACAATTTCAATTTTTCCATTCGGCTGCTCTATTATATCAATGGTCGGAAACGCTTGATGCAAAAGGGTCATGACCTCTTTTTTCTCTTCTTCATTAGCAAAATATACATCTATTTTCGGTACCGCCAACGGTTCATCGCGCAATATATCACTTAATGAATCAACAAACTGTGTCGGATAGAAGAACGGGTCCCCAGAAGATAGCACCGTTCTTACAACTAGCTGTTTTTGCACTTTTTTGCGGTTGCCAAGAGAATACCGTTCATGCATGAGTCGAACATTGCATGAATAATTCTCTAATACTTGAACGATATTGAACGTTCTCTCTTCCGGAATGACGGCTTCATATAGTTTTTCGTCGAGCGATTTTCCGATCATTGCCCCTTGAAATGCGATAATCATGCTATCTAACTTAAGCGCCTTTGCAATTTTGCGAGCCGACAATAAATTTCTTCCTGTCATTAACGTGACATAGACTCCCTTTTTTTTGACAAATTCAACCGCTTCTTTTGTTTCTTTTTGCAGGCGGCCGTTATTTTTTAAAATGGTTCCATCAATATTCAGTGCAAGCAATTTATAGGACAAAGCTGCCTCCCCCTTTTCTATGTTGTCGCTCTTCCCTATCACATAGCTATGACAATTGGCATGAAAAAAGAACACTCAATTGAGTGTTCTACTATTATTCCGTAAATGAGCGATACAATTCTTCGAGCGGTCGCATCGCAATTTGGTTAATATCTGCAATCATCATGCTCATTCGCTGTTCGAGCGCCATAAGAGCCGATAATTTTTCATTTTGCTGGGCAATGGCCATTGCTTTTTGCGCTTGCTCTACCTCCTCTGACGAAATCGCCGAACCGGTAAATTGTTTTTCATGCAATTGCATCTGCAATTGGCGGAAGTTTGTAAACATTCGATAAGCTGTTTCATCGCGGCGCACCGCCTCGTACGCCCGCTTCAGCTGTTGAAAATCTTCGCTTGTACGAATCGCCTGTTCTAATTGCTGAGCGAGCGCATACAATGAGTTGGACATAAGGAAGCCTCCTATATATGAAAAATTACTTGCCGTTACTAACATATGCTTTAACAAAGGCGATATGCCAATGAACTATATCCAAAGCCCAGCCATTGCTTGAAAAATGCCAATGATGCCGCCGAGCAGCGCTCCTAAATATGTAATCATTTTAAATTCGCGCTGCGAAATCAATAAAATCATTTCTTCAAGACGCTCAACAGAGAACGTTTCTACCTCACCACGAACGATATCAGCTATTTGTAAGCGTTCGATCAATGTCTCGACTTGACTGCATACCCATTCTCCAGCTTTAGAGACTGCCTTTGGCACCCACCCGTCAATTATTTGTGTTCGATATGGGGCAATCATATCGGCCACTTTCCTATCGAATATTTCATTCATTTCTACCATCCCGGCAACAAATTGCCGGATCGTTTGGCGAATTCGCTCTCTTCCAACAATCTCCTCTATTTTTGCAAACGGAGAATTCTCTAGTTTATTCCATTCTTTCAATAAAAGCTGAGCAAGCATGTCTCTCGTTCCTTGATGGCTTAAAAATTTGATGATTTCAGGCTGCACTTTATCGACCAAATTGACATTGCCAAGAAACATTTGCAGCATGCCGCCAAGCATCCCGCGCCCGACAAAGAATTCATCGATCATTTTGCCAATGCGCTTCTTTCCTTCTTCGCTTTGAAAATAATCAAGCGCCCGATCAGCGATATATCCAGCCATATCTTTGCAGCCCTCTTCCATCTTTGAGCGTACTTCTTGCGGGAGAACTTCATTTATTTTCTTTGTTCTTATCTGTCTCATCCACTGCTCATACTCTTGGTCTACCCAATCAACTGCTTTTGCGCCGATCCATTTCTTCGGCTCCTTGATTCCAAAGTATTGCATCCATTCATGAATCGTCTTCTCGTCATCCATCCATTTTTCTGCAAACTGTTGTACCCAATTTACTGCACTGCTGATAAACTCTTGATCCATTAACTTCTTGCGGATACCTTGCGGTGTTAATAAGTGCTCCACAACCATTTTCCCAAGCTGATGCGCCAGTTCTTCACGGCGTTTTGGAATCAATCCCGGCGTAAATGGGAGTCGCTTTCCGTATACATAAATCGGCTTATACGGACGAAATAGCATTTTAATTGCGAGGGCATTGGTCACTCCACCGATAATTGCCCCTACCGCAATCGTAAACAAAAAATATAAAACGGTCTTCATTCCCTTTCCTCCGCTTTAGATATTACTCGTTTGCCTGATTTTTCATTATACCCCTTGTCCAATAAAATCGCAAACGAGTTAAAGCGGGGAAAAGTATTTATAACGCTGCCTGACCTTTGACAACCCGCCGCAACTGCCAAAGGAAACGACTATTTTTGAGAGCTTGCGCTAGCGCTTGTTCCGCCGCATATTTTTGCGCTCCGGACAGTATTTCAGACAGTTTTCTGTATATGCTTGCTTTCTGCAGTTCATAAAAACATAGCAGCAAAACCAATTCCTCCGTCGTCTTTGCCTCATGTTTCACTTTTAGTGATCTGTCGTAAGGCTTTCCACTAGTTAAAAAATAAATATATTCCCATATGCTATACTGCTTTTGCTCTTCTTGTATATATAAGGTTATCGGGCATCTCCACTGTTCATCGACTCGCTCTTCTAGCATTTTAATCAACTGTCCGGTCACAAGTATTGCACGAACTGCCTCTTCAACTATATAAAACATACTCTCCCTCCTACTGCTTGTCCATCTTTCTCCATACATATGAATGAACTCAGCCGCTTATGACAAAATAAAATTAACAAGCATAAGGAGGAGAACAGCGATGGATGATAAAACATGCAAAGATTCTTGCCACGAAGGACGGGATAAATATTACATGGATATCGATCGCATGATCAACGAAGGCATGGCAGGAGGAATCGTTCATGCCCGCTATGAGGCAACCAACATAGAAGAAGCCCATGACTTCGTTGAGGAAGAACCGCCTCATGAAATGCAATAAAAATAAAAACCGATTTTCTCTTTCCAGAGAAAGTCGGTTTTTTTGTATAATAAATGTATTACTTTACTATGTAGGAAAGGAACTTGGCGCAATGCTCGAACAACTAAAGGCACATTTTAAAAACGCGATGCTCATTGATCAGCAAGCAGAAAAAATGGATGACTACGAATGGTTTTGCACAAACGATGGAAAGCAAATCGGCATTTTAAAGGAAGCTTTAACAGATCGGGAAAAGCAGTTATTATCAATTTTTTTGATTCCTCTTTCTGGACGCGATCGGCTACTCACAGAAGAGGAACTAGCTTGGCACCGTTTTTTAGTAAATGGAGATCATGCGCAGCTCCCCCTTCTTTCCACCCCTTCTCCTTACTATCGATTTATTCAATTTCACATGAAGCAAACGACAGTAGACAAAACCGATTTTCAGGAGGCCATTGAAGGACTGTTTCAGGAGAAAGTGGTTATTGTTTGGGAACATAACCAGCGGGGCATTATCGTAGAAAGAAGAGCGGAAGAAACGGAAACAGATCTGCCCTTCCATGAAATGATCGATGCGTTATCAAGCGATTTTTATATTACCCTCCACCTGTTCATTGGGCAAACCCACCCATACGAAGCGGGGCTATACCACCGTTTCTATGCGGAAAAGCAATATTTTCACTTAGCGCAAACGCACATCCCGACGCAAACAATCTATACGATCGCGGACGTATTGCCGCTTGTATTCATCGATCAGCATCCGCAGCTAGAAACGATTCAACAATCTCTTTCCTTCATAAAAAAAATAGACACCGAACTTCTTGAAGTGGTCAAAATATTTTTACAATGCAACTTAAATGTTTCACTCGCGGCTAAAAAGCTGTATATGCATCGCAATAGCTTGCAATATCGGATCGATAAATTTATTGAAAAAACGGGAATTGATATTAAACATTTCAAAGGAGCGGCCGCTGTATATTTAGCGATTTTGGCAAATGAATACAAAAAACATTGAATTTGTAAAAATGCCTGAAATCGCTTTTATTTTTTGTGCATCCTGTCCATTTACGCTTGTCGTTATTTTACTTATGATAAAAACAAATAAAATCGATCTCACGGGGGTGTCAAAATGGCTGAACTGCGTTTAGAGCACATTTATAAAATTTATGATAATAATGTAACAGCTGTAAAAGATTTTAACCTACATATCCAAGACAAAGAGTTTATCGTCTTTGTCGGACCGTCTGGGTGCGGAAAATCAACCACCCTTCGAATGATCGCAGGCCTTGAAGAAATCTCAAAAGGTGATTTGTACATTGACGGAAAACGGATGAACGATGTGGCTCCAAAAGATCGCGACATCGCTATGGTATTCCAAAACTATGCTCTTTATCCGCATATGAGTGTTTATGATAACATGGCGTTCGGATTAAAATTACGCAAATTCCCGAAAGACGAAATCGACCGTCGCGTGCGCGAAGCAGCCCGCATTCTTGGACTTGAACAATATTTAGACCGCAAACCAAAAGCTTTATCCGGCGGACAGCGGCAGCGTGTAGCTTTAGGTCGTGCCATTGTTCGTGACGCTAAGGTGTTCTTGATGGACGAACCACTTTCGAACCTTGATGCAAAACTTCGCGTTCAAATGCGCTCTGAAATCGCTAAATTACACCAACGTTTAGGAACAACGACAATTTACGTTACACACGATCAAACTGAAGCGATGACGATGGCCACTCGCCTCGTTGTCATGAAAGATGGCGTTATTCAGCAAGTGGGCACACCAAAGGAAGTATATGAAAAGCCGGAAAATATTTTCGTCGGCGGCTTTATCGGCTCACCAGCTATGAACTTTCTAAAAGGAACATTGCAAGATGGGAAGTTTGTAATTGGTGATGTCACAATCGGTGTTCCTGAGGGTAAAATGAAAGTGCTTCGTGAGCAAGGATATGTAGGCAAAGAAGTGGTGCTCGGTATTCGCCCAGAAGATTTTCATGACGAACCTGTCTTTATTGAAGCCTCTCAAAACACGAAAATCACTGCTCACGTCGAGGTCGCTGAACTGCTTGGGGCCGAAACAATGATTTATTCACAAATTAGCGGACAAGAAATTGTCGCTCGCATTGATGCTCGTACAGAAATTAGACCAGGTGAGCGAATTGATCTCGCCTTAGATATGAATAAAGCACACTTCTTTGATATTGAAACAGAAAAACGCATTCGTTCTAATAATGAAAAATAAGTTACCTCTCCCCTTTTTAATATATATTAATAGTTCCCGACCTTTCTTCGGTCGGGACTATTCTTTTATAAACCTCACTTCCTCTTCACCGCAATATGGACAATAAAACAGATGGACACATTCGTGGTTTCTCCACGTTGTTTCGTATCCGTCCACTTGTTTCATCCTATCTATCTCCATATACGGGCTATAAGGACCGAAATAATCAGTAACTTTTCCCTGATCCTCCAATTCTGTTCGGCAATGAGGGCAAAAAAAGTAAAGCGCTCTCAATCCGTTACAAAGCGGGCAAACATTCATGTGCGCAGCCTCCTGTTGAAAAACTCCCTTACCTTCAATATTCCCTAATCATTCCAAATATAAAATACCAAAAATTACTATTAATAAATAAAGAATAATAATCAAAAAACGTTTCAAACTAGTAGTACTACTACAACATTGGGTTTAGCCAAGATTGGCAGCATGCTTTCAAAGCATGCGAGCTGGTGCAAATCCAGCCAACCCAACCATTAAAATCTAAATAAGGAGATGGTGAAAAATGGCACGTAACAACAATTCTAATCAAGTGTTGGTTCCTGGTGCAGAACGCGCAATCGAACAAATGAAGTATGAAATTGCACAAGAATTTGGCGTAAATCTTGGCGCTGACACAACTTCTCGTGCAAACGGTTCTGTTGGTGGAGAAATCACAAAACGTTTAGTTGCTATGGCTCAACAACAACTTGGTGGTCAATTTACTCGATAAAAACTGCATATACATGGCAAAAGCCCCAAGCGTTTCGCTTGGGGCTTCTTCATTTACTGAATAAGTTGTAAGAATTGTTTTGTGCGCTCCTCTTTCGGCTGTGTAAATAGTTGTTGCGGTGTGCCGCGTTCAACGATCATTCCTTGATCCATAAAAATAATCTCATCCGCTGCTTCCTTCGCAAACCTCATCTCGTGTGTAACAACAATCATTGTCATTCCTTCATTCGCTAAATCTTTCATTACTTTTAATACTTCCCCTACCAATTCCGGGTCAAGCGCCGATGTTGGCTCGTCAAACAGCATAACTTCCGGTTCCATCGCGAGCGCTCTAGCAATGCCGACACGTTGCTGCTGCCCGCCGGACAGTTCAAACGGATAATGGTTCGCTTTGTCCGCTAAGCCGACTTTTTCAAGCAGCAACATCGCCTTTTGTCGTGCGCTCGCTTTATCTTCTTTTTTCACCGTGATCGGACCTTCCATCACATTTTCGATCGCCGTCATGTGCGGGAATAATTGATAATTTTGAAATACCATTCCTGTTAAACGCCGAAATGCATGAATATCCTTTTGTCCTACCGGGTTGTCGAAATCGAGCTTTTTTTCGCCGATTTTGATTTTCCCCTTCGTCGGCTTTTCTAACACATTTAAGCAGCGCAATAACGTTGTTTTTCCAGATCCGGAAGGACCGATAATGACAACTACTTTTCCTTTCTCAACAGTCATATCAATTCCTTTTAATACCTCAATTGCGCCAAATTGTTTATACAGTCCGTTCACAGAAATCATCATTTCTATCCCCTTACCGAGCAATGTAGCGGTTTAACCGTTTTTCAATCCGATCTTGAACGATTGATAGCACAAAACAGATCACCCAATAGATGAGCGCCGCTTCTGTATATAACAAAAGAAATTCATAGTTGGTCGAAGCGATTTCCTGCGCCTTGCGAAACATTTCGGCCACAAGAATAAGAGAAGCAAGCGACGTATCTTTCACTAAACTAATAAACGTATTCGATAAAGGTGGAACCGACACGCGGGCCGCTTGTGGAAACACAATCCTCTTTAATGCTTGAACGTAATTCATTCCGAGCGAATAGGCCGCTTCCCATTGCCCTTTTGGCACCGATAAAATCGCAGCGCGGATAATTTCTGAAGCATAAGCGCCAACATTTAACGAGAAGCCGATAACAGCAGCTGGAAATGGATCGATCGTGACTCCTAAATTCGGCAATCCGTAAAAAATAATAAACAACTGCACAAGCAATGGAGTGCCGCGAATCGCTGACACGTATACCCTAGCTACTACTTCAAACAATTTGACTCCTGAAATGCGGGCAAGAGCTGTTAAAACTGCAAGCAATAAACCGAACGCAAATGACAATAGCGTTAATGGAATCGTATTATATAAAGCTCCCTTCAATAAAGGAAGAAGAGAGCTTTTTGCAATCGTCGTCAATCGCTCCATCCGTTCGGGATCGATCACAATGTTATTTAGATACATCTTGACCAAACCATTTCTCAGAAATTTTTGCGTACGTTCCGTCTTTCATCATATCTTGTAAAGCCTTGTTAACAGCTTTCACTAAGGAATCATTTCCTTTGCGGAACATCAAACCGCTTTGTGAAGCATCTTTATGAGCAGCCACAATTTTAATTGGGGCGTTTGGTTTTTGCTTCAGGAAATCAAGAACTGATAACTTATCGTTAATTGTCACATCAACACGTTTCGAGCTCAACAGTTCAATTGCTTGGTTAAAGCCTTCTACGCCAACAATTTCCGCACCGTAAGAACGCGCCAAATCAGCAAAATTGCTTGTCATCGATTGTGCAGCTTTTAGCCCTTTAATATTCTCAAATCCGGAAATTTGATTGTTATCTTTGCGAACAACTAATACAGCTGATGACGTCGTATACGGAATCGAGAAATCATATTTTTTCTGACGGTCCGGACGGATACCGACCTGGTTAGCGATCATATCAAATCGCTTCGCGTCTAATCCTGCAAACATGGCATCCCACTGTGTTTCCATAAAAACAGGTTTAACACCTAGGCGTTTTGCTACTTCAGTTGCGATTTCTACATCAAACCCTGTTAATTTTCCATTCTTATCATGGAATGTAAACGGCGGGTACGTTCCTTCTGTGCCGATGCGAAGTTCCCCTTCTTTTTTTATATTCGTCAATAAATCACCTGTTTTCTTGGTTTGCTCATTAGCCTCTTGCTTGCCGCAGCCGGCAACCAATAAAACAATACCTAACAAGCATGCGCTTAAAAGCTTCTTCATTTTAATAAACCCCCATTATTCCCATTGGTTTTATAACATATGTCATCATAAATGAAATAGAGGGAGATGTCAAATAAAAAAGGAGCTGACATTGCTCCTTATACATTCTCTGCAATTGGCTCGTTCAGCGATACAAGCACCTTGCGAATTCTTCGATTTTCTACTTGGCGAACCGTTAAGGTAAAAGGACCGTATTGCAACGTTTCACCGACATTTGGAACGCGCTCAAACATCTCGAATACCCATCCTCCAAGCGTGTGAGATGAACTTTCCGGCTCTTCAATCTCCATTAGTTCACAAAATTCATCGAGCGGCAGCTCCGCATTTAATTCGTAACTATACTCGTCAATTTTATGAACAACCTTAATAGCTTCATCATGTTCATCCCATATTTCTCCAACAATTTGCTCAATAATGTCTTCTAATGTCACTAGCCCCGCTGTTCCACCAAATTCATCAACAACAATAGCCATATGCACTTTGCTTTTTTGCAAAGCAGGCAGCAAATCGGAAATTTTCATTGACTCGACAACGAAAAGTGGTTTGCGCAGCAGTTCGCGGATGTTCACGTCCTTTTGTTGGACAAGTTGGCTAAAAAAGTCGCTCTCTGACAAAATCCCGATAACGTGATCAATATCGTCTTCATATACCGGAATACGCGAATAGCGCTCCTCTAAAAAAATATCGCGGATTTTTTCGATCGGCTGATTCACTTCGACCGCGACCATATCAATGCGCGGCGTGAAAATTTCTCCTACGAGTATATCATCGAAATCGAGCGAACGATGGACAAGCTCTTTTTCTTTATTATCAATAATTCCTTCTTCTTCACTTAAATCAATCATTTCTTTAATTTCTTCCTCCGTGACTGATGGAGCAACAATTCCATGCGTCAGCCATTTCGTCAACTTCCCTTTTAGTGTCGCAAACAACAGCGTAATAGGAAACAGCATTTTTATAAATACGTATATTACGCCTGAATACTTAAGAGCCATTGATTCCGCATGCTCTTTTGCAATTGATTTCGGCAAAATTTCTCCGAATATTAAAAGGAGGATCGTCATCCCGACCGCACTAACAACAAATCCCGTATTTTCCCCAAGCAATGAAATCATCATTTTTGCTGCAATGAGAACAGCAGAAATATTCGCGATATATTTCACCACAATGATCGTGACTAACACATGGTCTAAACGCTCGACAATATAGAGCGCACGATGGCTCTTGTTCCCATTTTGGCTAATATCGTGTTTAAAACGTGTTTTGTTAAGCGAAGAAAATGCTGTTTCTGCCGAAGAAAAGAAAGCTGACAACACGATCATGAAAAGAAGTAAAATAAGAAGGCTCAGAGGCAATTCTCCCAAGGAATATTCACACTCCTAAACCATTTCTTTGTTATTATTATCCATTTTGATGATATGTATTATCATATCAAATTTTTCTCAAAATGCCTACAGCCTAAACATCATCAGACAAAAACTATGAACTCATTGCTGCAATTGCTGCGAATCAAATAGCTGAAACTCACCGATGTTTTCCCTATAACAGTTAGCATCGTCCTTTCCTTTGTTCGTCGCAAAAAATGTAAAAGCCTCTGGTCAAACCAGAGGCGATGCTACCCTAAGTAACGATGGTAAATCGTTTTCGCTTCCTGTATATCCTTTGTCCCATGAATGAGAGCTCTTCCGTCGCGAAATACGACGAGGCGCTGCTCACCAATTGCAACTGATACAAGGTATGGATTGATTTCAATTGGAAGTCCCTGATTCGCAAATAAATCAGCCAATTGCTGCAAGTCGTATTCTTTCTTCATTGCTGGCCGAATTTGCACAGAATTTCGGCCGCATAAAACAGCCGTTTTCGTTTGCATCTCATATGACAAGTACGGGTAGGTCGCGTTCGTTCCGCACGACGGGCAATCTTCTTTTTTTACTTGATCGACGCGAATGGCGCTATGCTGATTGCTCCATAAATCGAACGAAACAAGCTTGCCGCGAAGCGACTGTTCATCTTCAACAAGAAGCTTCAGCGCTTCCGCCACCTGATAAGCGACCACCATTTGCACCGCCGGGCTAATAATTCCGGCCGTATCACACGTCAAACCACCAATCGGCACCGTTTCTAGCAAACAGTTGAAGCACGGCGTTTTTCCAGGAAGAAATGCATAGCTAATCCCGTAGCTCCCGACGCACGCACCGTAAATCCATGGAATGCGGTATTTGCACGCCACATCATTAATGATCATGCGCGTTTCAAAATTATCCGTTGCATCAATGATGATATCCGGCTTTGTTTTTTGTACAATATTCTCCAATTCTTCAACGTTTGCATCACTGACAATCGCTTCAATCACAACTTCGGAGTTGACCCGATCAAGCCGTTGCTTGGCAGCCACCGCCTTCGGAAGACGCTTTTGTGCGTCGTCCTCGCTGTACAGTTGCTGTCGTTGCAAATTGCTCCACTCCACATAATCGCGATCGACAATTGTCAGTTTTCCGACTCCCGCGCGCACAAGTGCCTCCGCATTTCCTGTTCCTAAAGCTCCCGCTCCGATAATAAGCACATGTTTCGCAGAAATTTTTGCTTGTCCTTCTTTTCCGATAGGCGCAAACAATTCCTGACGGGAATACCGCTCGCTCAAACAACACTCATTCCTTCCATTGGACTACTTGCAGTTGCATAACGTTTTTTTGGAATTCTTCCCGCTTCGTATCCAAGGCGTCCCGCTTCAATGGCAAGACTCATCGCCTTTGCCATTTTCACTGGATCAGCCGCTTGGGCGACCGCCGTATTCAGTAAAACACCGTCCGCTCCTAATTCCATCGCGAGCGCCGCATCAGCAGGGCTGCCAACTCCCGCATCCACAATAACAGGAACAGTCGCCTGTTCAATAATAAAGCTCAAGTTTAGCGGATTGATAATCCCTTGGCCCGATCCGATCGGCGAAGCGCCTGGCATAATCGCGTGACACCCAAGCTCCTGAAGACGCTTTGCGAGCACGACATCATCTGATGTATACGGAAGTACGATAAATCCTTCTGCTAATAGCATCTCTGTCGCCTTAAGCGTCTCGACAGGGTCTGGAAGCAACGTTTTGTCGCAGCCGATCACTTCTACTTTTACCATATCACATAGCCCAGATGCCTTTGCCAGTTTGGCAATTCGCACCGCTTCCTCTGCTGTTTTCGCCCCTGCTGTGTTTGGCAGCAGCTTATACTTCGTCAAGTCCAACTGTTCAAGAAAATTCGGCTGATTCGGTTCAAAAATGTTCATCCGGCGCACAGCGAACGTTAAAATTTCCGCTTCGGATACTTCTACCGCCTTTCTTTGAATATCAAAATTCGGATATTTCCCTGTTCCTAATAAAAGCCGTGATTGAAATTCATAAGGTCCTATTTTTAACATGATCATCCGCCTCCTACAAAATGAACGATTTCTACGCGATCTCCGTTGCATAGCGCAGTCGCTTGATATTCTTGTTTTTGGATAATATTTCCATTTAGTTCGACAATCGCGATTTTATGATTTAATTGAAAATGAGCAAGCAGCCCGTCTACTGTTTGAACATGTTCCGGCACTCGAATCACTTCGCCGTTAATAATAAGTTCCATTTCTCTTCCACCTCTATGTTGTGCACGTCGCACCGTTATGTCTTTTCACCGAAAAAGGAGACAAGTCAATCTCTCTATGATCTCTTCTTTCAATTAAATCAGCCATGAGAATCCCCGTAATCGGGCTTAATAGGATTCCGTTTCGATAATGGCCTGTGGCTATCCACATATTTCTATAATGTGGATGTTCGCCGATATAAGGCAAGCCATCGCCCGTCTGCGGCCTAATTCCGGCCCACGTTCTCTCCCATTCCGCTCCACCAACACCTTGAACCAATTGCATAGCTCTCTCAAGTAAGCTTGATATCCCATGGACTGTCACTTTTTTATCAAAGGTATTTGGTGTGGAGGTAGCCCCGATGAGCAGCCTATTTCCTTTTTTCGGAACGATATAGCAGCCATTTTTGGCAAATATAGTCGCTTGAATGAGCGGTTTCGCTGTTTTTACAAGCAGGCATTCTCCTTTGACAGGAAACATCGGGAGCGGGCATCCTGTTTTTTCTAAAAACAGCCCCGTCCACGCGCCTGCGGCTGCCACAACCGCCTCAGCCCGAATGATACCTTGGTTAGTGAGAAGTTTATATGAATCTTCTTCCCTCTTTATATCAATGACTTCGGTAAACTCATACCACTCTGCCCCATGAATCATTGAAGCTTGAACAAAAGCTTGCGATAAATGCGGTGCACTAATTTGCCCATCGCGTGGAATATACATGACTCCTAATAGCGACTGATTGACATTTGGCTCATGTTGACGAAGCTCGTCAGGAGATAGCCACTGTACAGGTTGCCCGATTTTTGTCCAAAATTCATATTGTTGCTTCAGCGCCATTCGTTCCTCGTCCGTCGTTGCCACTTTCAGCATCCCTTTTTCTATATAACCAATATCAATTCCCGTAAGCTCCTTTAATTCTTCAGCCAGCTTCGGAAACATGGAACGACTTTTAAGCGCCATCGGAACGAGCGGGTTTTCGCTTGAAAATTCCGATTGCGCACCGAGCATCCCTGCCGCTGCGCTTGATGCTTGGCTCACCGCCCGATCTTTTTCCAATACGACAACTTTCATGCGGCGCTTCGCTAGTTCAAAGGCAATCGATCCCCCAATAATTCCTCCGCCAATAATGGCAACATCATAGTGACGGCCATTCATGTTCATCCCTCTCCCTGTTTTGCATAGACGTCATCATCGCATAGCGTTTCGCTTGAACAAGCGGATTCTCGGCCAAAAATATTCCTGACATGACCGCAATTCCATGCGCTCCCGCTTCCCATACTTGCGAAACATTATCGAGGCGAATGCCGCCGATCGCAATCACCGGGATCGAAACAGCTGCTGTAATTTGCGCTAACTTTTCAATTCCCCTTGGCGGCATTTTCGCTTTGCACTCTGTCGGAAACACATGGCCGTATATACAGTAATCCGCGCCGTTTTGTTCTGCTTCGATCGCCTCTTGCAGCGAATGAACAGAACAACCAACAACAAGCGACGGAAACGCTTTTTTTACCGCTTTCGCCGACAAGCTATGGTAAGCAAGTTGCACCCCTTTGACTCCGCAGGCGGCAGCAACATCCGCGCGATCATTGATAATAATTTTTTCCGCCGGCACCCCAGAGTCTAAAAACCTTTCAACTAATTCAAAAAGTTCTTTTGCTGTCTTTGTTTTTTCGCGTATATGAATTGCATCAACATACGGATGAATATGTGAGGCGATCGCCGCCAGCTGCTCAGATGGCTGCTTTCCTGTCGAAATCGCATATAACTGCTTTTTCATCATTGTTCCCCCTACTAACGCACGTCGACTACCGGAACATACGGCAAAATAGTCCCGACGCAATACGCCAACACGATGATTCCAGCCATCGAAAAAATAAAAACAATATCATATTTGCTAAAGCTAATCTCGTAGTAAAATGTTCGGGCCATTCCGCTTGAAAATCGTTTGGCCTCCATGGCAACCGCAATGCGCTGTGCGCGGCGAATGCTCTGCGATAAAAGAGGAATAGCATATCTCTTGATTTTTTCAAAGATGCCTACTTGGGCTGCTCCCCGCACTTTTAAAGCGTTCTGCACCGTTTGAAATTCCTCTAATATAATTGGAATCAAACGAATTCCAGCAAGAAAACTATAAGCGTACTTTGGTTTAAGCTTTAACTGCTGCATAAGCGAGTAAAATAGATACACAGGCCTTGTCGTCAGCGAAAAAATTAATCCTAAAAGGGCAAAAGTTAACGCCCGAAACCCAAGGTGCATTCCCCGCAAAAAACTTTCTTCCGTAATATGAATAAGCCCCCATTGGAACCATGTCGTTTTTCCTTCGCCAAATAAGGTCATCGAAGAAGCGGTCGAAACAAAGATGACGAGAAACGGCAAAAAGAAAAGCAACAAATATTTCAACGGATAGCCGGTACAAATGAAAAACAGGAGCAATAGGGCAACCGCCAAGTTGGCCAGCACATTCGGATTGTGCACAAATAAAACAGCAATAAAAATGGCTAGCATCACAAGCAACTTTAAACTCGGATTGATGCGATGAAGCCACGTCTCACGATAGCCAATCTCCAATCTCACGGTTCCCCCTCCTTAAACAGACATTAAAGCTTCATTTATTGTCCGCGCCACTGGCTCATCAAGCACGAGGCGACCATTGTCAATCACCCATCTTCGCGTCGCAAATTGCTGCACAATTCGTTCATCATGCGTAACCATAATAATCGCTGTCCCTTTTTCGCGGTACGAATCGAGAAGCTCTAATAAAGCAAACGTATTTTTCGCATCTTGGCCGAACGTCGGCTCATCCAACAATAATAATTTCTGTCCCCCTATAATCGACGCGGCCACGCTCAATCGGCGTTTTTGTCCTACCGACAGTTGATACGGATGCTGATCTTTCTGTGCCTCTAAATGAAACGTTTTCAATAATTTCTCTACTGTTGAATGAATCTCTTCATCACTTCTCTTAGCGAGACGAAGGGAATACGCCACCTCTTCCCATACGGAATTCGTCACAAATTGAAATTCAGGATTTTGAAAGACGAACGCAGCACGGCGGGCAATCTGCTTTGTTTGTTGCAGCGCCTCCCCCTCGATTTCGTACTCCCCATCGGTCGGAATGAGCTTCATTAACGCATGCAGTAGTGTACTCTTTCCTGCGCCGTTTTTTCCAGTTACAGCAATCCATTCTCCTTCGTAAACACTTGCCTCATCCACACGAATGGCTGCCTTTTTATTGCGATACCCTTGAAAATCCGCCAATCGAATCATTTCCTTTTGTTTTGGTGACGGTTTGCCCCATTTCCGCTTTTGGCAATAGTCGTCCCATACTCCCGGGTACCAAATTCCTTGCGAAGCAATCGTTTCCTTATAATGTCTGAAGATCAAATTGGCCTCGCCATCGGCAACGATTTCACCAGCATCGTTAAACAAAATGATGCGATCGACAAAATCTAGCACATGCTCAATTTTGTGTTCCACAATAATGACTGTTTTATCATGGGCAATTTGCTTAACAGTGCGCCAGATCATTTCCGTTCCTTCATCATCAATCATGGCCGTCGGCTCATCAAGAAACAACACATCGGGCTCAAGCGCAAGAACGGAAGCAAGGGCCAATCGCTGTTTCATCCCGCCAGACAACGTATGAATATTTGTATGAGGAGAGATAGGTAAACCGACAAGCTGCAGCAGCTCATTGATGCGCGCTGTCATCTGTTCGCGCGGCACCCCTATATTTTCTAGCGCAAAAGCAATTTCTTCGTCCGCAAACGGCATGCAAAATTGCGAATCAGGATCTTGAAACACAAATCCCCAGTTGTCGGGAATTTGGATATGCTTTGCTTTCATAGGGATGTCCACCGAATGCGGAATCAACCCCGAAAGAACTTGCAATAGCGTCGATTTCCCACAACCCGATGGACCTAGTAACAACACTTTTTCTCCTTTTTTAAAAAACAAAGATAAATCCTTAAATAGCAACGTTTCTTTTCCTGGAAACTTCAAACGTAGCTGTTCAACAAAGGTTACATATTCCATATTTCGAGTTCACCCTTTAACGGTTCAGCTGCTCATAGTCTTCCTTAGAAGCGGAACGAACCATTTGCGTCACACCTGTTGCTTCAAGCGCTTTTACTAATGAAGAAGCAAACACACCAGAAATTAGAACCGCCCCAACAAATCGAGCAAGAAGGAACAATGCCAAATTCCAAGGCGCCAACGCTTCGATGTATCCTTTATAAAAATCCATAACGAGTGAACCAATCGTTGAACCGATCGCCGCTAACGAGACAACCAACACATCAAACCGCTTATAGCGGAACGCAGCAAATACAATTTCAGCAAGTAAACCTTGTACGACACCATAAATCAACACTTCAAGGCCCCACTCGGAACCAGCAATAAACTCACCAGAGGAAGCAGCAATTTCCGCCAATAAAGCCACCCCTGGCTTACGAATAATAAGAAACGCCACGGTCGCCGCAATAAACCACATTCCGTAAACCAACTGATCAATATGAAGGCCAAACGGTTTCACAAAATAGTAAAACGGTCCCCATAGTTTGTAGACAATTCCGAACACAATTGAAATAACAACAGTGATTAAAATATCGGCTAATTTCAACCCTTTAGATGCTTGCATTCTCTGTAGTCTCCTTTCTTTGAATTGGCCATGTTTCTAAGCGGTAAGCCATTTCCCAAAACGAATATTCATATTGGCTACTAATGATAAAATGCTGTTCCATTCGCTTCCGGTCAGTGTCAGTGACGCTTTCTGCGATCGCGTCTAATCGATTAATTTGCTCTTCAACTAGCTGACGAAACCATTCCGATCCGTAAGCGGCAATCCATTCTTGATAAATCGGCTCTTCAGGCTTGCAATCTTTCAATCGCTCGCCAATCTCATAGTAAAGCCAGTAACAAGGTAAAATAGCGGCGATAATATCCCCAAGATGCCCTTCATATGCGGCGCGATATAAATGGGACGTATAGGCATACGCCGTCGGCGCTGGAATAAACGAAGTCTTTTCCGCTTCCGTAATCCCAAGCTGTTTTGCAAATTTTTCATGCAACGCCAATTCTGCTTGTTGCGTATTTTGCGCGTGATGCGCCATGCGCGCCGTCGTTTCTAAATCAGGGGCCTTCGCCGCTCCGAGCGCCTGCACTTTCGCAAAATGACTTAAATAATATGAATCTTGCAAAACATAGTAACGAAAACATGAAAGATCGAGCGTTCCCTCGCCAAGCTCCCTAACGAACGGATGGTGAAAGCTCGCTTCCCAAATAGGATCCACTGCTTTTCGCAGCAACTGTGAAAATGACATTGTATCCTCCCCCTTGTGTACCGCACGCAAAGACGGCCCCGTGCTCTGCATGTTCGGCAAAATAAAAAACCACTTTCTTTTGCAAGCGCAAAGAAAGTGGTGTACATCCATAAAACAAACACGCCACTTCCACTTCCCTACGCTGGCATAATCCAGATCAGGTTCTAAGGGTCTCAAAGGCACACTTTGATCTCAGCCTATCTATAGGCCCCCCTAGTGGATGATAGGAACAGCAATATGTGATTGTTCAAGTTTATCATATCACTGTTCATCTAGTTGTCAAGTCATTTCACGTTTCTTCTACTACTACCGCTGTTCCATATGCCAAAATTTCTGCCGTATTCGCCATAATGGCTGCTGTCGCCAGTTTGACTCCCACGATCGCATTTGCTCCCATTTGCCTCGCTTCCTCAACCATGCGCTCAATCGCAATATTTCTCGCCTCTTCCATCATCTCTGTATACCCCTTAATCTCTCCGCCAACAATCGTTTTCAGTCCTGCCATGAAATCTTTGCCGATATGCTTCGATTGCACCGTATTCCCTTTAACGAATCCTTTATACTCTTTTATTTGCTTTCCCGGTATGTAGTCCGTCGTCACTAGAATCACAACAAATCCCTCTTTTCTGTCATCTATTTTTTATTATTATTCCTTATTCGCAAAAATAGTCCTCCTCTGCTTCTACAGCATTAGCAACATTGCTTCCTTTCTGCCAATTCTGTATGATAGAAAAGGCAAATAACTATATTTAATGGAGTGAAGAACGTGGCAAAAGTTGTTTTGAAACGGAAGCGTAAAAAGCGATTAGAACAAGGCCATCCTTGGATTTTCCAAAGCGAAGTCGATTACATTGAAGGAGATTTTGCCCCAGGCGATTTCGTCGATGTATATAACCATCAAAATTACTTTTTAGCAAAAGGATATATCAACCCGAAGTCACAAATGATTGTGCGCGTACTAACTCAACATAAAGAAGAGGAATTAAATGAACTATTTTTTATTGACCGCATTCGCAAAGCGTGGACATATCGCGAGCGAATGATTCCGGGCGTCCGATCTTGCCGCGCCATTTACGGCGAAGCCGATTTTTTGCCAGGCCTTATTGTCGATAAATATGAAGACGTGCTTGTTGTACAGATTCTCTCACTCGGAATGGAAAGACGAAAAGAGTGGATTTTAAAAGGGCTGCTTGAAGTCTTTCAGCCAAAAGCGATCTACTTGCGCAATGACGTATACGTCCGCGAGTTAGAAGGCCTTGAACAGGAAAAAGGATTTTGGTACGGCGAGTGCGACACAGAAGTTGTGATTGAAGAAAACGGCGTCAAATATATTGTTGATATCGAAAACGGACAAAAAACGGGATTTTTCTTCGATCAGCGGCAAAATCGCGCTGCCATTAAACCGCTCATCGATGCCAATACCACTGTTCTCGACTGCTTCACTCACACAGGTTCGTTCATGCTGAACGCTTGCTTGTATGGGGCGAAGCACGTTACGGCCGTTGATATTTCTGAACATGCCATTGAAACAGCAAAGCGAAATGCCGCATTGAACGGCTTTACAAATGTCGATTTCGTCGTCGCCAATGCGTTCGACTATTTGCGCGAAGCCGTTCATGACGGAAAACGTTGGGATGTTGTGATCGTTGATCCGCCTGCATTCGCAAAATCGGCCCATGCCGTTCCGAAAGCGTTAGCTGGCTATAAAGATATTAACTTAAACGGCTTGAAGCTTGTAAAAGACGGAGGATTTTTTGTCACGGCAAGCTGCTCATACCATGTTCACGCCGACATGTTTCAAGCGATGATTGAAGAGGCGGCGTTCGATGCGAAAAAAATTTTGCGCCAAGTGCATTGGAGCGGAGCTGGTTACGATCATCCGAAACTGCTTGCGGCCGAAGAAGGCGACTATTTAAAATTTGCCATTTACGAAGTCTATTCACGCAAATAACGGACATCGAGATCGATGTCCGTTATCTTTTACCAGCCCATTCTCGATCGCAGCTGTTGTATATGCGCTGTATGATGTTTCCCGTGCCATGCGTACATCGCTACAAGAGTATACAAATCTACCGTTGCTTTTGTTCCTTCATGGTAAAATGTTTTTTGGAAGTCTTCCATTGCTAGTGATTCAAGCAACTGCGCCCATCTTCCATGAATTCCTTCAAGCAAACGAAGAGAGAAATCGACTGACAACGAACGAGCATCGATCGTTTCCGCCCAGGCGTTTTCATCAAACGGTCTAATGGAAGGAACGTTCTCGGTAAGAGTCCATTTCGTGCGCAAAAATGCATTCATGCTCGCGTCCGCCAAATGATGGACGACTTGTGCCACTGTCCAGCCACCTTCGCGATACGACGTGTTTAGCTGTTCTGCATTTAATCCGCTGACGGCTTCACGCAGCCCGTTCGGTAGTTGGCGAATATCATCAATCCATTTTTTTAAATCTTCTTCTTGAAAAGATGCTGGCTTTTCAAATGTTCCAATCGGATAACGAATTTTATCCATCTTTTTATCCCTCCTTTTTAATAAGTTCGGTAAACAGACAGAAAATCCCTCTTTTATATCGCCACTACTTCAACAAATATACGCGCGCCTCATATGGTTTCAATTTAAATCGCGTGGCGTTTTTATGCGGCTTCACTTCATAATTTTGTAGAACTAAATGGCTTGAAGAGAGCTTAATTGCATCATAGCGATAAAGAGTAGGCTGATCGCTCAAATTGACGATAATGACCGCTTTTTCGTTCCCCAGCGTTCGTGTATAAGCGTAAATCGCTTTGTCTCGTTCTAAAATGAGATCGTACGTCCCATAAATAAAAATTTCGTTTTCTTTGCGAAGACGGATCATTTTTTTATAGAAATTAAGAATAGAGTTAGCATCTTGCGTTTGCTTCTCCACATTAACATCTTTGTAATTTTCGTTAATGCCCATCCATGGCGTTCCGGTCGTAAAACCAGCATTCGCTTCTGCGGACCATTGCATCGGTGTGCGCGAATTGTCGCGGCCTTTTTTCCAAATAACCTCCATAATTTCCTCATGCGGCCGCCCTTTTTCCCGCTCAATACGATAAAAGTTTTTCATTGCGATGTCGTCGTATTCATCAATCGTTTGGAAACGGACATTCGTCATGCCGATTTCTTGCCCCTGATAAATAAAGGGAGTTCCTTGCATTAAAAAATAGAGAGCCCCTAACGCCTTTGCGCTTTCGACGAGATACTCTTTGTCGTTGCCCCATGTCGAAACAGAACGAGGCTGATCGTGATTTTCCAAAAACAAAGCGTTCCAGCCTCGATTTTCCAAACCTTTCTGCCACTTCGTTAACGTTCGTTTCAACTGCCGGACATCGACTGTGCCGCCTATTCCTTTTTCCCACAAGCCTAAATGTTCGAACTGAAAAATCATATTGAAAATGCCGTGCTCTTCTCCAACCCATTCTTCCGCTTGTTCTACTTTTACCCCGTTTGCTTCTCCGACTGTCATAATATCATAATGCGCAAACGTTTGCATTTTCAACTCTTTTAAATACTCCATAATCCCTTCTTGATTCATATGCGCATCGAACGATGGAACATAATCAAGTCCTTTCGGATTCGGCAGATCCGGAAGCCCTGGCTTCTTTTTAATATGCGAAATCGCATCAACACGAAAACCGTCAATTCCTTTATCAAGCCACCAATTAATCATTTCATACAACGCGCGACGCACTTCTTCATTTTCCCAGTTTAAATCTGGTTGTTTCGTTGCAAAAACATGCAAATAATATTGATCCGTCTTCGCATCGTATTCCCAAGCCGATCCGCCAAAAATGCTCTCCCAGTTGTTTGGCTCCTTGCCATTTTTGCCGTCGCGCCAAATATACCAATCGCGCTTCGGGTTGTCTTTCGACGAACGCGACTCGATAAACCACGGATGTTCGTCGCTCGTATGGTTGATCACAAGGTCTAAAATAACTTTCATGCCGCGGTTGTGCGCCTCTGCCAACAATTCATCAAAGTCCGCCATCGTACCGAACTCTTCCGCAATCGCGTGATAATCGCTAATATCATATCCATTATCAGCGTTCGGCGATTTATAGATCGGACAAATCCATATGATATCGATTCCAAGGTCGCGCAAATAATCCAATTTTGAAATAATCCCGCGCAAATCCCCTACTCCGTCTCCATTAGCATCCATAAAGCTTCGCGGATAAATTTGATAGGCAACCCCTTCTTTCCACCATGCTTTTTTCAATGCTGTATCCTCCTCTTTTCACCGGTATACAATTCCAATATTACCTTACATTATACGATGTTAATATACAATATACTTCTTGAAAAAATAAGTATTCGTTGTGGAAATTTCAAGGAAAAAAGGCTAGAAATTTTCTAGCCCTTCTGCTGTTCGTATAACTCCAAATGATGGTAAACCGCCTTGAGCAACGGTGCATCGATTTGGTGGTATTTTGCAATTTCAAGCAAATGCCCTTGCAAATGATCGGCTTCGACCATTTGTCCTTTCTCCATATCCCGCAGCATCGATGATTTTGTTTCCGGCGACATTTCCCTCATTTGTGCCCACTGTCTTTCTTCAATATCTTCCGCAATCGGTGCGCCGTGCGCTCTCATAATCCCCCCGATTTCCTTTAACAAGGATAAGACGATTTCTTGTCCGTACTCTCCCGACAACACTAATCCGATCGGTGCTCGGAACAATGTTGTAACCCCAGACATAGCCGCGATAAACAAATATTTATGCCACATATCTGTCACAATACGCTCACTCAAGTGAAATCGTGCATTGCAGTTCGAAAATAATTGCTCAAGTCTTTGTACCCGCTCCGTCACAGCACCTGACCATTCGCCAAATTTTACATCATGTACGGGACTCGTTTGAATAATTGATCCTTCCTCATCTAATGTCGTTTCTATAAAACAAAGACCCCCTAACACATTTTCCTTTCCAAACTCCCGCCAAAGAAGCTCCATATGGGCCATCCCATTTAGCAACGGCAAAATGATAGTTCCTTCTTCGACATATGGCTTGACATCGCGAATTGCCTCTTGTAAATGATATGCCTTGTTCGACAAGATCACAAGGTCAAACCGCCCCGCTCTTTCTCCTGCAATTAGGGTCTTCGGTGTTAACTGCGCATCGCCATGAACGCTCTGAATCACAAGTCCTCGCTCTTCCAATTGCTTTTTTCTCCGCTCACGAACAAGAAACGTTACGTCTTCTCCTTTCTCAAGCAATCTTCCGCCAAAATAACCGCCTACTGCACCGGCTCCAACCACTAATACACGCATCCGCCATTCCTCCCTCATGAAATCAATTGAAACAACACATATTAATTAACGAATCGCGTTATATGGAGGGAAATTATTATGAAAAAGAAAAATAAAGAAACAAAAACGGGACCGCAAAGCTCAAAGGCTGCCATCAATCCTGAAATCGCCAATGAGATGGTTGCACACAATGAATCATCGGTAACAAAAACATCCCGCTCGCGCTAATACAAAAGGGAGACTCGAGTCTCCCCTTTCTCAACAACAACGCGAAACTTTTCCGCCCTTGCCGTTATATCTTGCCTCTTGTGCTTCACAGAAAAATTCTTTTCGCGATTTAATTGGTTCTCCAGGATGATGTGTTTTCATATGCTCCACATAACGTTCGTAATTTGGTACACCCACAAGCAAATCAAGAAATTGCCTCCGGTACTTCTGCACTGATGAAAAAAGCTTATGCATAGTGTTTAACCTCATTTCCTCCATCACGCGGGATATAAGGTGCTTCTTTTAATGGTGTCGATTTATTGCTTAACACTTTAATCCACAAGTTTACAGACGAAATCAACACCGCTAACACGACAAGCATGAAAATTGCACATAATGTCGCATCGACATAATCGTTTGTAATAATTTGATGCATCTGCGCTTCCGTTGTCGCCGGAGCTATAATTTTTCCTTGGTTTAACGCATCTTTAAACACTTTGGCATGCGCCAAAAATCCAATTTTCGGATTTTCATGGAATAGCTTTTGATATCCAGCAGTCATCGTCACGACTAAAATCCATGTTGTCGGCACTAATGTCACCCAAGCATATGCCTTTTTACCCATTTTAAATAGAACAGTAGTACCTAGCAATAAGGCGATACCCGCAAGCATTTGGTTCGCAATACCGAATAATGGCCAGAGCGTATTGATTCCACCGAGCGGATCAATAACTCCTTGGTACAAGAAATATCCCCATCCGAACACGCAAAGTGTTGTCGCGATAATATTGGATGGCAAAGAATCTGTTTTGCCAAGCGGCTTGTAAATATGCCCTAAAATATCTTGAATCATGAAACGGCCAACACGTGTTCCTGCGTCGATCGTCGTTAAAATGAACAGCGCTTCAAACAAAATAGCAAAGTGATACCAAAACGCCATTAATGTTTTTCCGCCGATTACTTTGGCAAGAATAAAGGCCATACCGATCGCTAATGTTGGCGCTCCACCTGTCCGCGATAAAATCGTTTGCTCGCCTACGTCTTTCGCTAACTGTGTCAACATATCCGGAGTGACTGTAAAGCCCCAAGAAGAAACCGTGTTCGCTGCTTGCACAACATCTTGACCGATCACAGCCGGCGGACTGTTGATCGCAAAATACGCTCCAGGCGTCAGTACGCAAGCGGCGACAAGCGCCATCACCGCGACAAACGACTCCATTAACATCGCGCCATATCCAATCGGCCGAGAATGGCTTTCCAACTCGATCATTTTCGGCGTCGTTCCTGAAGACACTAAAGAGTGGAATCCTGAAACAGCTCCACATGCAATTGTAATAAATAGGAATGGGAATAAGTTTCCTGCAAATACAGGCCCCGTGCCATCGACAAACTTCGTCAGCGCTGGCATTTGCAAATCAGGAGCAACGACAAGAATGCCTAACGCCAAGCCAACGATCGTTCCAATCTTTAAAAACGTGCTTAAATAATCACGTGGCGCAAGCAACAGCCAAACAGGCAACGCGGAAGCGATAAATCCGTAAGCGATCATTAACAATGCAATCGTTTCGCCTTTGAATGTAAACATATTTGCCAATGTCGGATTTTCCGCTACATATTGGCCGCTAATGAGCGAAACGATCAATAAAATAAAACCGATTAGTGACGCTTCTCCTACTCGTCCCGGGCGAATGTAGCGCATATAAACCCCCATCAAAATCGCAATCGGAATCGTAGCTGCGATTGTAAACATTCCCCAAGGGCTTCCAACAAGCGCCTTCACAACAACTAGCGCCAAAACAGCTAATAAAATAATCATAATTCCTAAAATACCAAGCATAGAAATAAGACCTGTAAAGGAACCAATTTCCTCTTTAATCATTTCACCTAATGATTTTCCGTTTCGGCGCATCGAAGCAAATAAGATCACAAAATCTTGGACCGCTCCTGCCAACACAACGCCGACAACAATCCAAAGCGTTCCCGGCAAATATCCCATTTGTGCAGCTAAAATCGGGCCAACGAGCGGACCTGCACCGGCAATCGCCGCAAAATGATGCCCAAACAACACCCACTTGTTCGTTGGGACATAATCCTTTCCATCATTAAACACTTCCGCTGGCGTTTTTCGATTATCATCCAATTGGAATACTTTCTGTGCAATAAACTTACTATAAAAACGATAAGCCACTGCATATGAGCACACCGCTGCTACGATGAGCCAAATAGCATTAATCGTTTCACCGCGGTGCAAAGCCAGCACTGCAAATCCAACAGCGCCAAGGACAGAAATAAGCCCCCACAGCAAAATTGATTTAAGCGCTTTCAATCTTCTTTCCCCCTTTTGTCACATATTCAAATCAATTATACTAATTATTCAGAAAAGTTAGATAACCACTATCCCAACATGAATAAAATAAAACATAACATGTTGAAATAAACAACTAACATGTATTAGTTCCATTTTTTTACATAGCTATTTTATAAAAGTATAAAATGCTCTAATTTGCAAAAAATGTAATTATACAAAATGTAAAAAGGGGGATGATAAAAACAAGATAGGGACGGAACCCTTTCCATATACAGCTTTATCGGTATAGCCAGCATCCATCAAACAAAATCCATTAGTAAAGGGTTAAGAAAAAGTGAAAGCGATTGAACGGTTATTATGGAGTATTGCTTTACCAGGGTTTGGGCAACTTCTAAACAAAAAATACTTCAAAGGAACGATATTTATTTTGCTGGAGTTTATCGTAAACGTACAATCGAAGTTCAACGAAGCAATCCGGCTCAGTTTTTTAGGAAAAAATATAGAAGCAATTAAAATTATTGATTTTCAGTGGCTTATGTTTTATCCATGTCTATATTTTTTTGCAATGTGGGATGCTTACAAAGATGCGGGAGGAGGCCAATCCCCTTACGCTTTTCTCCCATTTGTTTTTTCCGCCTATTTTGTCACCGTCGGGCTTATCTATTCGACTCATGTCACTATTTTTGGCATTTTTTTTGGACCTATTTGGCTCCCAATTTTATCTGTCATTCCTGGTGTACTAGTTGGCTTATTGATCAAATCAATTCTTGTGAAGTTGCATTTATCTGGAAAGTAAACGCGCCCATAAAAGCGCGTTTTCGTTTGCGGCTAAAAAATATAGTTGAATTTTCCATTGATTTATTATATGATGGGACCAGCAATAAAATATACAATATGTTGTACCTTTAACACCTTTCACATCTACATATAGTGAATAATCAAACCGCAAGCAACGGTGTCCATCTGGACTTAATAGGGAATCTGGTGCAAATCCAGAACTGCCCCCGCAACTGTATGTGTGGACGAAATGGAGTTTCCACTGTATGCGAAAGCTGGCACGGCGCGTATACGGGAAGGATCCAAAGTAGAAGGAAGCACAAGTCAGGAGACCTGCCTTGCTTGTTTCGTTTCACATTCTTCGGGGATGGAGAAGATGAAACGATGGTTTAAGAAGGGCGTTCTCTACTCTTTTTATACTGTCGTTTCATCCACTCGACCGAGAGTGGATTTTTTTATTGGGATGAGGAGGAGACTATCATGCTGTCTACATTTCAAACATTTTCGCAAGAACAACTCGTTGCTTGGATTCACGATGTTACGAACGATTTTCCAGATTTACAAACAGATCGATATATCGAACGTGTCGTTCGCATCATCAAAAACAAACATGCAAATTCATTCGAACAAATAGCAAATGATTTAATCCTTGAAGGACTTTCGCTTATTAGTGAAACTGAACCGGATTGGACGTTTGTCTGTGCTCGGATTTACTTGCAGAAATTATACATTGAAGCAGCGAAACAACGAGGATACGCCCCAGAGCAGCGCTACGGGAACTTTTACGAATTGATTGCCGCTCTTGTGTCTCAAGGAATTTATAATCATTCATTGCTTGCTGACTACTCAAAAGAAGAGATGATAGCGCTTGGAACACTGATCGATCCAGAAAAGGACAAACTATTTACATATATTGGTCTTCGTACGCTTGCTGACCGCTATCTTGCGCGGGATTACGACCGCCATATTTATGAGCTGCCGCAAGAGCGATTTTTAATCATTGCAATGACCTTAATGGCTAAAGAGCCGAAAGCACGGCGCTTCTCTCTCATTAAAGAAGCCTATTGGGCACTAAGTAACTTGTATATGACCGTCGCCACTCCTACTTTAGCGAATGCTGGAAAAAGTTACGGACAATTGTCCAGCTGCTTTATCGATACAATCGATGATAGCTTGCAAGGAATTTATGATAGCAACACAGATATCGCGAACCTTTCAAAAGCTGGAGGCGGAATCGGGGTGTACCTCGGCAAGATTCGCAGCCGCGGCAGCGACATTAGAGGTTTTAAAGGCGTTTCATCCGGTGTCATTCCATGGATGAAGCAGCTCAATAATACCGCTGTTAGCGTCGACCAGTTAGGACAGCGAAAAGGAGCGATTTCTGTTTATTTGGATGTATGGCATAAAGATATTTTTGCTTTTTTAGATGCGAAACTAAATAACGGCGATGAACGGATGAGAACGCATGATTTATTTACTGGCGTCTGCATTCCTGACTTATTTATGGAGCAGGTAGAAGCACGGGGAGATTGGTATTTATTTGACCCTCATGAAGTGCGGAAAGTCATGGGATTCAGCCTTGAAGATTTTTATGATGAAGAAAAAGGAACCGGCAGCTTCCGCGAAAAATATTGGGAATGTGTCCACGAAGAGCGCCTACCGAAAGAAAAAGTGCCGGCTATTGAAATTATGAAAAGCATCATGCGCAGTCAGTTGGAAGCGGGCACGCCATTTATGTTTTATCGCGACGAGGTCAATCGAAAAAATCCAAACGCTCACCTCGGCATGATTTATTGCAGCAACCTTTGCACAGAAATCGCCCAAAATCAAAGCCCTACGATCGTCGAAACGCAATATACGAAAGACGGAAAAATTATTATTGAAAAAATCCCTGGCGACTTTGTCGTCTGCAACTTGTCTTCTATCAATCTTGCACGCGCCGTCACAGATCATGTGCTTGAACGGCTCATTCCCATTCAAATGCGCATGCTCGACAATGTAATCGATTTAAATAACATCCCCGTTTTACAAGCACAGTTGACGAATCGAAAATATCGCGCGGTCGGGCTCGGCACATTCGGATGGCATCATTTACTCGCTTTACAAGGCATTCGCTGGGAATCGGAAGAAGCGGTTCAGTATGCAGACAAGCTCTATGAAAAAATCGCTTATTTAGCAATTGAAGCAAGCGTAGAATTGGCTAAAGAAAAAGGCAGTTACCCTGCATTCACAGGCTCCGATTGGCAGACGGGGGCGTATTTTGAAAAGCGCGGGTATGATGCTGAGCGTTGGATCGAACTAAGGCAAAAGGTAGCCCAATACGGTATGCGCAACGGTTATGTAATGGCGGTCGCTCCAAATGCTTCAACGGCGATCATCGCTGGAAGCACCGCGAGCATCGATCCAACCTTTTTGAAAATGTACGCTGAAGAGAAAAAAGACTATAAGATTCCTGTTACCGTACCGGATTTGAATGAAAAGACGACGTGGTATTATAAATCGGCGTACCATATCGATCAACATTGGAGCATTAAACAAAATGCCGTGCGGCAGCGTCATATCGATCAATCCATCTCCTTTAACTTCTATGTAATGAATACGATCAAGGCGAAGGAGCTTTTAGATCTTCATCTCGCCGCTTGGAAGTCGGGATTAAAAACAACGTACTACGTTCGTTCTACATCAAGTACTATTGAAGAATGCGAATCATGCGCAAGTTAAGGAGGAAAAATCAATGCCTGATACATTAACAAAAAGAGCGATGATGGACCCGGAAGCGCCCAACCGTTCCACCGGCATCATTAACGGTAAATGTTCGAACGTTTTAAATTGGGATGATATCGCCTACCCTTGGGCCTATGCTAAATATAAACGGATGCTCGCCAACTTTTGGACACCGTTTGAAATCAATATGTCACAAGACGTAAAACAATTTCCGCTGCTAACGGCGCGCGAGCAGGACGCCTTTTTGAAAATTATCGGCCTTCTCGCGCTGCTCGACAGCATTCAAACGGATTACGCCGGAAAGGTGGCTGATTACATTACCGATTCAAGCATCAATGCGCTCATGATTATGCTGGCTCAACAAGAAGTGATTCACAACCATTCGTATTCTTACGTGCTTTCAAGCCTTGTGCCAAAACAGAAACAAGACGAAGTATTTGAGTTTTGGCGGAACGAACCGATTTTGCGGAAACGAAATGATTTTGTCACAAACGGCTACAAACAATTTGCCGAACAGCCAAACGCGGAAAATTTATTAAAATCGATTGTCTATGATGTCATTTTAGAAGGTCTATTTTTCTATTCCGGATTCGCCTTCTTTTACAATTTGGCGCGCAATCAAAAAATGGTCGCAACAAGCACAATGATTAACTACATTAATCGCGATGAGCACATCCATGTGGACTTATTCGCGAAAATATTTCAAGAAGTGCTGCGCGAATATCCGGAATATAATACGCCGGAACTTGCTTCTTTCGTACAGCAAACGTTTATTCAAGCTGCTGAGTTAGAAATTGAATGGGCCAACTACATTATCGGGAACGATATCGATGGCATCCATATCGATGATTTACATGACTACATTAAATTTTATGCCAATGTCCGCTGCCATCAACTTGGCTTTGAGCGTCCTTTCGATGGCTATCGAACAAATCCGCTTCCTTGGATTAAAGCATATGAAGAAGTGGATCTTGGAAAGTCCGACTTTTTTGAACAAAAATCACGCCAATATACAAAAGTGAATATTGATAATGGATTTGATGAACTCTAACGCAAAAGCCGCCAATCACCCGTTGGCGGCTTTTGCTTCCCCTTTATGTTCTTTGGACTTTTTTAGTGTTCCAGCAAGGATGACGCCTGCGACGATAAGAATCTCAAATCCGTACTTTACGATTGGATTAGCAAAATACCCTTTGATCAACGGTTCATCCACAATCATTTTCCCAGCTGTCCACGCAAGCACTCCTGCACCAATTGTAATAATGATTGGGAACCGTTCCACCCATTTTAAAATCAACGTGCTTCCCCATACGACAACCGGAACGGAAATAAGCAATCCTAAAACAACCAATAAAAAGCTTCCATGGGCAGCCCCAGCAACGGCTAAAACGTTGTCCAATCCCATGAGCGCATCGGCAATAATAATCGTGCGAATCGCTTCCCACATACTTTTTCCTGCTTCCACTTCATGACCTTTTTCTTCAACGAGCAACTTATAAGCGATCCAAATAAGCAAAATGCCGCCGACAAGGAGAAGTCCCGGAATTTTTAACAGCCATACAACCGCTAGCGTCGCTAAAATGCGAATAACAATTGCTCCGACCGTTCCCCATATAATCGTTTGCTTTTGCTGATGCTTCGGCAAATTCCGCGCCGCCAGCCCAATCACAATCGCGTTATCTCCCGCTAGCACCAAGTCAATAATAACAATCGATAAAAGTGCCGACCAAAAATCCAATGTAAACAGTTCCATCTACAAAATTCCTCCTTACATTCCATACTTCTGTTTTAAATGATCCGGTGCATCCTTTATCATTTTTTGCAAAATCAGCATCAATATTGTAATATCATCGGCTAGACCAAAAATCCCAATCCAGTCGGGAACGAGATCAAACGGAAAAAGAAAATATCCAATGATGCCGAGCATATATATTGCTTTTTGAAAAAATGCCACTTCATGCGAACGAAAAAACTCAATGATAAACGGGATTAAACGACGAATTTTCAAAAGCAGTCTCGCCTGCTTCCATACCTTCCCCATCGTCTCCCTCCTTTCCGCAGTAATAAAAAAGACCTTTACCGTTTTGGTAAAGGCCTTGCATACAAAAAGACCTTTACCATATTGGCAAAGGTCTTGCTAACAACGTCATTGTTGCCAACAAAGCCGAGGGCGTACAACCCTGAACTGACGACTTTGCTGTAAAAGCTACTCCCCTTTTACACACATTTCCATATATAATTACAATTTTATGATATTCGATCTTTTTCTTGCTGTCAAGATCCGTTGCACTATATTTCATTTCACAATTTGTTTTACCCGTCATTTATATAATCAGAAACTTTCAAGATTATTTTATAAAAATCCTTGCCAAAGTTATGTTATAATCCAAAAAAAGACTGGTTTGTATTAGGAGAGAATGTAAATGAATACGAAACAATTAGCCGCTCTATTTTTTCTTGCCGCTCTTTGGGGCGCTTCCTTTTTGTTTATGCGCATCGCCGCCCCAGCGATCGGACCTGTGCTTACTATAGAACTGCGTGTACTTATAGCTGGTATCGTTTTGCTATTATATGCTTGGCTGTTCAAAAAGACGGTGGATATAAGGAAATACTGGAAGGAATTTCTCGTTATCGGTGCGCTCAATGCGGCACTTCCGTTCACCTTGATTGCTACGGCTACTTTGCATATTAGCGCCTCAATGGCAGCGATTTTAAATTCCACAACACCTTTATTTACCGCTCTCGCTTCGCTTGTTTTTTTGCAAGAGCCACTAACACTAAAAAAATGGATTGCGATCTTCATGGGAACATTCGGAGTATCAATTTTAGTCGGGTGGAGCCCGCTTCCTTTTTCCTTAGAAACCATCCTTTCCGCATTATTCTCAATTTTAGCGGCATTAGCGTATGGATGTGCGGGCGTTTACGCTAAAAAAGCATTTGTCGGCGTCTCCTCGCTATCATTAGCTATTGGGCAACAGCTAGGCGCGGCGCTTGTATTGCTTCCTTTCGCGGCCAGCCACACTTCAATAAAAGCGATATCGCCAATAGTCGTGTTCTCTGTAATAGCACTGGCCGTTTTCTGCACCGCCATCGCCTACTTGTTTTATTTCTATCTTCTCGCTAGCGTCGGACCGACAAAAACGTTGAGCGTTACATTTCTCGTTCCTGGATTCGGTGTCATATGGGGAATGATATTTTTACATGAAAAAATTACTTTCGGCATGATCGTCGGATTAATCATTATTTTAAGCAGCATTTTCCTGTTATCGGATGTCAAAATGGAAACGCCAAATCAAACACTGCGGCGATTGCGCGCGAGATAACAATATAGCAAATATGAATAGGTTGCCGCCGACACGGACGGCGGCCTATTTTTATGCAAAAACTGAACCTTCTTTTCTTATTTCTCGCCTATATAATAGATACCATTTTTAGAAAGGAAAGGATGATTATATGAACAATGATGATGAACTTTTACTTAAATGCAGGAACGGCTCAAAAGAGGCGTTTTACGAGCTCGTTTCTCCCTATTTAGAAAAAGCATATCGTATAGCCTTTGCTATTTTGCGCTCTCACTACGACGCGGAAGACGCTGTGCAGAACAGTTTGTTGGAAACGTATCATTCCATCAAAGAAAACAGAGAGATTCGCCATTTTGCCGCATGGTTTCATCGGCTGGTTGTTCACCGGGCTATTGATCTTGCCAGAAAAAACGGAAAAGAAAAACATCACGCGGATATTACAGGTGTTCTGGCTTTTTTGCCTGACCGCCGCGACTTGCCCATTGATGAATTAATTCATAAAGAAGGCGAAAATGACTTAGCGACCTGTATTCTAAAGCTCGATATGAAATATCGCATGGTGATCGTCCTCCACTATTATTTCGATCTAAAAATTAGTGAAATTGCTGAACTTCTCAATATCAAAGAAGGAACGGTCAAATCGCGCCTGTTTCAAGCGCGCAGCCTGCTTTATCAATATTATCAAAAAGAACAGAAGGAGGAATTGCGATGAAACATGACGATTTGTTTAAACAAGAAGTGAAAACATCACTCGATCATATTAAAGTTCCCGAAAGCATCTTTTCGTTTGCCAAGGAACTACCTTACAAGATGGAAGAGAAACCCTCCTGCTTGTCAAACCGGTCGAAATGGCGGCAATGGACAACCGCAGCCGCAGTAACGTTGGCTGTTGGCGTTTCCGCAGGTACATACATTTCTCCTACCTTTGCGGCGTATATTCAATCGTTCTTCACACGTCCTGAACTTGACAACGGACTACAAGCCGCAGCGAAACAAGGGTTTTCCGAAAAAACAAACGCAGCGGTCACAGACCAGGGCATTACACTAAAAGTTAAAGAGGTTATGGCGGATGCGAACCGTCTCATTTTGACATATAGCCTTGAAAAAGAAAACGGCGGATATATCGACCCGACGATTTTGTTTAATAGCGAACAGCAGCTACTCGGGAGAACTGAGTATTTTGTTAAAGACTTCAACACGTTTTACATTACAGATGAAGACGGAAACATCGTATCGCGAAGCATCAACTATATGACAAAGGAAGGGAAGGATGTAACCCAATACATTCAAAGCGTCTTTCCACACGAACATTATGCCGATTTAATGTTTCTTCTTGATGCCGACAAGAATGCGAAGCAACTTTTTGCCAATATTCGTCTGAATAAAATTGGGATTGTGCAAGGAAAATGGAATTTGAAGGTACCGATTCACATTGAAAAAAGCGCCACCGCCACAAAAAATGTGCCGATTCATCAACGATACACGACCAAGGACGGGATTTCTATTACGCTGCAAAATATCGTGCATTCTCCTACTTTAACGGCCGTCCACATTGAAACGAAATGGACCGAAACTGGCATGCAGCGAAACAAAATGCAGCGTGAATACTCAGATGGCAACGGATCGTACTTCTATCGCCCTGTGTTCGACATCCTTGACAGCAAAGGGAACGTCGTCGCGACCACCGAATCATCAAGCGCTAATGATCCGAAGCGACCGCTTTTCATCGAAACAAATTCGTACGATCCGCGCACAACAACACCGATTCAATGGAACTATTCATTCCTTCCTTTGTCGAAGGGAGAAAAACTGACATTTGCATTTCGCGGCATTAAAAGAATCGAATTTCCAAACAAAGCGGTGACAATTGATCTTGCCAAATTAAAAAAACATCCTGTTTCACTTTCCTATAAAGACAATAATATAACGATCCGTAATTTCAAATGGGAGAAAAATCAAAAGGGTGAACGAGTCGGTGTGCTCGACATGGAAGAAACAACAGCCGAAACGATTGATTTAGGAGTAAGCGACAGTCAGCAAAAACAGTACATCCTCCATACGAAAGACCCGTTGCTTGTCACCGACGCCCGCTACAATCCTGACACGATGATGTACCACATCAAAAGCAGGCTAGAAATAGAAGGAATGGATAAAGCTCCATCTTCACTGACTTTGACTATTAAATCAGCAACCGTTTTATATAAAGATGCTGACTGGAAAATAAACATTGTGCAGTAAAAGCAGGGAATTCCCCTGCCTTTTTAATGTCCTGATGTTAACTTTAACCCGACTAGGCCGATAAGAATCATTAACAAAAAAATGAGCCTAGGCGCGTTGACAGGTTCATGGAACACAATCATGCCCATGATAACCGCCCCTGCCGCGCCAATGCCCGTCCACACCGCATACGCTGTTCCGATCGGCAGCGTTTTCGTCGCCAGCGCCAAGAAATAGAAGCTCACCCCCATCCCGCTTAACGTGATAAGAGATGGGACAAGCTTTGTAAATCCGTTTGCATATTTTAACGAAATGGCCCATACGACTTCGAAAATGCCAGCGATCATTAAATAAACCCACGACATATATCTTCACTCCTCCCACTCAATACAAAATAAAAAAGCCGCGACAGAAATATCGTCATGATATTCCTCCCGGGCTTTTGTCCCTCCGTGTACACAGACGCGGCTGTGCGTTTTCTCTCGGTCGCAGACTGGTTTTTCTATTAACCACGGAACCCTAGAAAACTTTCAATATAGCTAGATCTTCTATGCCATAGCGCAAACATTTTCTGTGAAAACCAAAAAACGAGACAGAAGCTGTATACCTCTATGTTCAAGTAAGTATACTACAAAATAAGTAAAGGAGGCAATAGGGAAGCAGAGACTTCCCATTTGTAGAGACTTTTGCCCCTTTACTAATATATAACAAAAAAAGTAAATAAAACCATTTTGGTTTACCGATTAATATTTTTGACTTTTATATAGTTGCTTTGAAATTTTCATTAATTAGGATAGGACGTAACTCCTTGACATTCTTAATTTCCATACTAATCTCAATTTCTTCTGATTGATTTATCAAATATAAATAAGGTGTAATATTAATTTTATATGTATTGAAAAGATATGGGGCTTTAATATATAGTATTGATTCATTAATGTTTTCTAAAATATATTCATCATTATTACTTTCATCATTGTTTATTAACAGGATTCTAAAGCTACTTTGATTTCCAATGGTGTTTAACTCTTTCAACACCCTTTTACATGTTGGGCATGTACTACTAATAAATAATAATAAGGCTTTTTTTTGCTTTAATATTTCTTTTAAGATAATTTTTCTACCCCTATAATCTAAAGTTCTAAAGAGTGGCGCCTTATCCCCATTCTGTAGGCTTCCAAATTGAATTCCTTTTACTGCTCTAATTTCAGCTAAGAAAGTTCTCACAAGTTTAATAATAGAATAAATTATATATGATTGAAAAAGCAATAACAATAGCACTAAAAAAAGCAGAGTATTTGAGAGCATAAATAACCATCCTTTCTATATATACTTAAAAATAAAACGCATGATTTCATTTATTTTTTTTAGTTCTTTTAAAATTTGAATATATATTAAAAATATATTTCCAATGAAAAATAATACCAAATTTTGAACTGTAAGGTAGTTAACGGAGTGTTTAGTTTTAAAGAAAATTAAAGCAATCAAAATAATTACTACATTTCTTAGCACCATCCAGTAAGAGAGTCTTTCATTTTCTAAAATCCCACCACATCCACACGAAAAGTTTTTGTTCCCCTTAAAAAGGTTAATCAATACAAATACTGAAAAGATAGTGAGTAGCAAAGATATAGTTACCAAACTATAAATAGTGACGCCTGACAAAAATAATGAGATCGTAATGAACCCCTCACTTAACACTATAAAAAAGTAGACAATTTTTATCAGGTTATTATTTTTAATACCATAATTCCTCAATATATGTTTGTACTTACTTTTATGAATAATCTTACTTATTAAGGAATATAAAAAAACTAATAGGATCAAGGTTAATAAAAAATCCGCAAACATAGAGTCATTAAAATTCATCTTAGCACTCCTCTCTGGAAGCTATACCAATGTGCTTGAGAATCGTACATTTTTTTATATTCCCCGTTAATAGAAAGAAGTTCATCGTGAGTACCTCTTTCGACAACTTGTCCATTTTTCATAACTAAAATTTCGTCCGCTAGGCTGGCAATCCCTAACCTGTGAGTAACTATAATGATAGACTTTTCACATTCATTTAATATTTCTTCCAAAATTTCTTTTTCCGATATAGGGTCAAGAGCTGCTGTAGGTTCATCTAAAATTATTAAGTCACTTTCTCGAAATAGAGCTCTACCTAGAGCTATTTTTTGCCATTGTCCCCCCGACAGTTCGTTTCCACCTTCAAAGTACCTACCAAGTAGAGAGTCAAACTGATTATTTAATCCATTAATTACCTCTAATAAATTAACTTTTTTAGCTACGTTTTGAAGTTTAGTATTGTCATCCATATCACCAATTCTACTTATACCGATATTTTCCCTTACTGTTAATTCATAGGATATAAAATCTTGGAATAAAACAGACATTCGTTCTCGCAAACTCTCGATATCTATGTCTTTAATCGGAATTCCATTTATAAAAATAGGTAAATTTTCATTTAAATATAATCCTGTTATGCACTTTATAAGTGTTGTTTTACCACTTCCGTTATCGCCTACTATAGCTATTTTCTTGCCATTATTAATCTTAAAACTTATTCCTTTTAATGTTTCTAAATGATTATTTGGATACTTGAAATAAAGATTTCTTATTTCCAAACTATATAGCTTTTCTATCTTTGTTAATTCTCTACTATTTGCCAGATTATTTATACGTATAAAATTCATATAGTCCTCAATAAAAATTAAAGTCCCTTTAAAATCAGAATAACTTTTGGCAATGTTATTTAAACTTGTCTGAAAAAGTTGTATAGATTGGATAGCAGCAACTAAATCTGCTGCCATGTTTGAATTTTTAAAATCAGAAATAATCACCAAACCAGCTAGACTAAAGGTTAATAAAATTATTAGTTCTGTAGAAAACAGCATTTTAGATTTGTTTTTTATAAAATTCAGTTTCTTTTCTGATAGTACTAAAAACTCTTTTTTCCATTTACTTTTTAAAAAATCAAAAGCATTAAACAGCATAATCTCTTTTAAAGTGCCTCGATTAATCAACAAATTTACAAAATACTGTTCTTTTCTAGTTATCGGCATGAGCCGATTAATCAAATTAAAGTTTTTTTCGTTAAATTTTATAGACATCAAAGTATAAGGTATAACACCCAAAGCAATTATAAAAACAATTATCCAGTTAATAGTTAGCAAGTATGCTAATACTGATATAGCGCTGATTATATGACTAATAAGAAGTATTAAGTGATTTACTGATTCAACGATATTGTTTGTGTTACTTGAAACTCTTTGAAAACTATCGTAAAAGGAAGGGCTTTCAAAATTGAGATAATCTAAGTTCTTTACTTTCTTTAGAATCAATGAAGTCGTTTCAAGAGATATTTTATTTTCAATAATCTGATTATTAATGTTTAGAAGGTGATTGAAGACAAAAGGGATTATATTGCTTATAATTTGCAAACTAAAAATAACCATTAACGCTCTTGCTGAATTAGGATTTTGTATAAAGGTCATAATTTCACTTATAAGCTTTTGAAATAGATAAATGCTAACTATAGGAATCATAGAATTAATAAAATTCAATAAAATCAATATTATTAGGTTAAATCTACATTTATACCAATAAGCATTAAATATATAATTTAATGTCATAAAATATAAATAAAACCTCCTTTATTTCATATTGACATTAATGTATATATTTACTAATATATTATCAGAAATATAAAAAAAATCAAATTATATTTCTTTTAATGTGAGGGGAGAGTTTTGTTAAATGTAATATCCTATATTTTATTTCTTATTTTGTCTATTTCGTATTCATTGAGAGCTTTACAAACTATCACAAACATGGATTCAAAAAATTCAGCACCGATATTGAATTATAAAAAAATTAATTATTCCAAGAATTTAGTTGGTTATCAATTAAAAGGAAAAAAAGGGGAAACAGCTTTTTTTGAAATCCATCCTAAATATTTAAATATTGTTGTAATTTTAAACAGCAACTGTCCACACTGTATAGAACACTTCGAAGAATTTTGGAATATTCTCACTTACAGAAATCTAAAAGTTTCTTTACAAATTTTAATTAACGAAAGCAGTGATAAGTTAATCGAATATTTAGATTTAGTAGATCCTCATTTATCGGTTTTTCAATACAACAACGACTTAATTGATGAATTTCAAATCCCTTACTATCCCGCTTTCATCATTTTAAATCAACAAGGAAAAATCGAGTTTATAACCCCAGATGTTTACGAATTAGATCTGTTGTTTTTAAGAAGAGATTCTCTTCTAATTAATAGTTAAATTTCTACGAGGAAAGGAAGGATTATTAATGAGTAAGTTTTTATTCGGATTAATTTCTCCTAATTATGTTCCTTGCACATCTACTTATTTTTACAAATGGTGCAGTACAGATAACCGTTGTGCCACTTATGGATTCCAAGCAACTTTAGGGGTATATAAAGATTCAAGAACTGGTGAACAGTGCTCTTCTGTACAACTCTGTAATTGCGGTTGCTAATTTAAAAATAAGAGAATCTCTTCTTCCACATAAAACAATAAGCTGGCGTTCCCCGCCAGCTTATTGTTTTAATTTTTGTATGTCCCGACACTAACTTGCTCTAACTGCAATTTGTATGACGAAGAGTTCTTATTGGATAAAGCTGCAAAAATTAGAGGGAGAATGATGGTAGAAAAGAGCGCAATCATAAAAATAAGGAGTGAGAAAGGATTAATGTCTTTACCAACTTCGTTTTTGTATTTTTTCTCAAATTTTTTTATTTCTGTATTTTTTTGGACCGTTCCAGCATCAATAATTTTTTGCGCATCTAAGTCATAATAGTAAATTTGTTTTGTGTCAAAGTAGAAAATGCTATCTCTAACTTCTTTTCCTTCCGCCAATACTACTTTAATGTTTTTAACTTGCTTTGCCCCCCCTTCCCCAACTTCAGTAGACGTGGTTATACTATCAAGTATTTGCGCTGAATGATCTTTGTAATAGGTAAGACTTTTTTTGAATTGTTCATTAACAGCCCCAGTCATCTCTTGATTACCAGCTGCCAATGCTGTAAAAGGGAATACACAAAATAGTGAAAAAATTAGACAATAAATGACTTTTTTCATTTTTTTCACCTCTTTTTATTTTTTAAAAAATTATACCATATATTATAAATAAATACCATATGAGATAAATTTTATAAAAACTATACCCGTGGTGCTAGATAAAATCAGACAAGCATAAAAATAGCCCTTGCATGAGGATCTCCTTAAAATGAAAGTGCGATTAAACATTGAAAAGGAGAATTCACATGCAAGAGCACTTCAAGGGCTCCCTATGGGATATGGGGTAACGGAAGCATCCTGTCACGTGCCACGATCGAACCGCAGCGGAAATCGCCATGACTCAAGTTCCTCACCCCTATAACTTGGGGGACAAAGGATTCATCAGTAGTGAATGGCAAAAAAAGTTGTATGAAGAATACCAAATCGCCTTTTGAACTCCATCTCGCAAAAATCAGAAACTCCGCCCATCTGAATCATGGGAGAAATGGCTCCAACAAAAACGTAAAGTGGTGGAAACGGTGTTCTCTGTCCTCGTCGACCCGTATCGTATCACAGACATTCGTGCCCATTCGATTGTTGGGTTTGAGGTAGCACTCGATGGCATCTTGTTGGTGTATTCACTTGTCACGCTTGGGCTAGTTGAGCGTTAGGATTCAACTAGCACCACGAGTAAAAAATTATATTTCGCACCTGTGTCGTGTAGAATATAGACAAATTTTATACCACGCTTAGACCGAATCGTATAGGATAACATGTACAACGGTTCAGTTAGACAAAATTGAATTTATTTCACTCCGCTGCGGTCATGGCTACCTGCTTCACCATTTGCAGAGCTTCACTTGTTTCTTTTATGCAAATCCTATACAGCAACCTACTCACTGTGTCTCCCAAAATACGTTGAATGGAATATTTCCTCGATGATACGTTTGCATAAGAAATGACGAAACGCTTTTATGAATAGTGGTTTCATACAACGGATTCAAAGGCGTACCATCGCATCATCACTAAAGAAATGGACACGTCTTCGCCAATGAATTGCACAACGTCGGTTTCATTCGCCCATTACTCACGATTGGCGTTCACTCAAAATATCCAAAACGATGAATGGAACGATATTGCTTGTCTTTATTTGGTATCGTGAATTCGTTGAAACAAGTCATACGATGTGCGAAGAGAGAAAGCTTCTTCATGATTTGACTCATTAGATTCGGATAAGTGGACTGGTAAATGACTTGAATGATTGTTGGCTGAGGTTGAAAAATGCGGCATCTATTCAGATATCACAACTTCATGAAGTCTCCCACCTACACTTCGCTGAGAGGTGGGAAACTTGTTAAAAGAGTAGTTATTCCTTCACTTTGAGCTGAATGCGGTGGCCTGATTGATCGACTGCAACCACTGCTTTTTCTTGGCACTTGACTGATACGCCAATCCCTTCCAATCGCTCAATGATTTTCGCCAATTCTTCTTCATTCGGTAGGTTGATGGAAAACATATGCAAACCGACAGCGTTATCCGGCGGCTGTGGCGCGCCGACCCCAGCCCATGTGTTAAGGCCAATATGGTGATGGTACCCGCCCGCTCCTACAAACAGCGCATGGTTCCCCATTCGAATGGCGATTTCAAACCCTAACCCTTGATGGTAAAACTTCTCCGCTTCTTGAAGATCCGCCACATGCAAATGGACATGGCCGATTTTCGTTTCCGCCGGAAGACCCATCCAAGGAACGCCGCCTGCCTCCGCCAACAATCCCTCTACATCAAGAGGCACAGTCGTCCCTTTATACTCGCCGCGTTCCGTCTTCTCCCACTCGTCTCTCGGTCTGTCAGCATAAATTTCAATGCCGTTTCCATCCGGATCAGCCAAATACACCGCTTCGCTAAATTGATGGTCGGAAGCACCGTGAAGCGGATAGCGTGTTTGCAATAGATGGAGAAGCGCCCGGGCGAGGCTTGCGCGATCGGGAACTAAAATCGCAAAATGATACAACCCGGTTGTCCGAGGCGGCTTTCTCACCGCCTCCTCCTTTTCTTCAAGCACAACAAGCGGCGTTGTTCCATCGGTCGTTAACACCGCCCTCTTTTCTTCTTGCTCTAACACTTGAAACCCTATGACCTCCGTATAAAAACGAAGCGAACGATCGAGCTTTGTCACAATCAAATGAATATGGCCAATTTCCGCTTGCGGATGAATTTGATATTTCATGAATACATGCTCCTTTTTTATTTGTTTTTATTTCATGATATTTTATTTCAAGATAAATTCGCAAGTGTTTCGAGCAAATAATTTTACATTTTATCATAAATATTAAATAATAATTAATATAAAATAATAGAAAATGTAGGTGATAAAAATGTCGATTTATCAATTTGACGTAAAAAAAGCAAACGGAGAGAGCATTTCACTGTCCAATTATAAAGGAAAAACACTTTTGATTGTGAACACGGCCAGCCAATGCCGTTTCACGCCGCAATTTCAAGATTTACAAAAACTGTACGAAAAATATCAACCAAACGGCTTGGAAATTCTCGGTTTTCCTTGCAATCAATTTGGCGAGCAAGAGCCGGGCAGCAACGAAGAAGCCGTCTCCTTTTGCCAATTGAATTATGGTGTGACGTTTCCGATTTTCGCTAAAATGGACGTGAACGGACCGCATGCGCACCCGCTGTTCCAATACCTAAAGCAACAAGCGCCGTTTCAAGGGTTCGATGAAACGAATTCAATGGCAAAATTGCTAAAATTGATGATTTTGGACAAAGCGCCGGAGTGGCTCGCTGGAGATGAAATTAAATGGAATTTTACAAAGTTTTTAATTGATGCCAACGACCGCGTTATTCGGCGATATGAGCCGCACGAAACGCCGTTGGACTTTGAAAACGATATCGCAGAATTGCTTGCGCCAAAAACGCTGTAATAGAAAACGGACAAAGCCTGCCTTCACTTAGGCAGGCTGTTGTGCTGCTTCTTTTAGCACAAATTCGTTTCCATCTTCGTCTTTGAATTGTACAAATGTGCCCCACGGCATTTGTTGCGGCTCTGCTAAAAATTCGACCCCGTTCGCTTTCATTGTTTCATATGTGCTCATGACATTATCGCACTCAAAAACGATAGAAGGCTTCTTTTTGTCCCAGTCGTTCATCATCGCTTTTGGATAAAGAACAAGAGCGGTTTGTGCACCTTTTGGAGCTACTTCGAGCCAAAACGCGTTCGACCCCATTGGGTGTTCCGCCACCACTTCAAACCCGACTTTTTCCGTCCAAAACTGTTTTGCTTTTTGTTGATCCTCAACATAAAGCGCGACTGTCGCAATGCGTTGAATCATTAACATCCTCCCCATCTAGCGTAAATAAGAACATATATTCCTGTTTTACCAGAAAAAAAGCAGGCGTAAACACCTTTTTTTATAAAATGTCGACCCAAATTTTAATAGCTGTCGCTAAAATTAAGATAGCTAAAATGACTTGGAGCACTTTCGTATTCATTTTTTGTCCCGCCTTTGCTCCTAGCGGAGAGGCGAGAATACTTGCCACCACCATGATTAACGCCGGAACAAACTGGACTTGGCCTGTTGCGATTTTGCCAAACGTTGATCCAATCGAAGAGATGAACGTAATCGCCAGCGAAGAAGCGATCGTCATTCTCGTTGGGATTTTGAGCACAACAAGCATAATCGGCACTAAAAGAAACGCACCAGCCGCGCCAACGATTCCCGAACCGACACCGACGACAAATGCAAGAATCGCAGCAAGCCATTGATTGAACGTTACCTTATCTAGCGGAATATCATCAATACCTTTTTTCGGAACGAACATCATAATCGCTGCTAATGCAGCAAGAATGCCGTAAATAAGATTAATGCTTGATTCTGTCATTAGTTTCGATCCATATCCGCCAATGAAACTACCAGCTAAAATACTAATCCCCATATAAAGAATGAGTTTTTTATTAAGATAGCCGCCCTTTCGGTACGCCCAGACGCCGCCGATTGTCGCGAAAAATACTTGCACCGCGCTCACACCGGCCACTTGGTGTGCGCTAAACGCCGCAAGGCCAAATAACGGCGGAAGATAAAGCAACATCGGATATTTAATAATCGAACCGCCAATTCCGACCATTCCGGAAATAAAAGAACCGATAAAGCCGATGAGAAAAATGACGATGATATAATTAAGTGTGACTTCCATGTTATAAAATCCCCCTTTGGTGAAAAACCGAGGGGGGCATTATGCGTCCCCCCCTGATTCGCTGTTTTTATTTTTAATGCGTATGATGAAGTGCACAACGGTTCGGTCCGATTTCGAGTTCTTGCTTTTGCTCCGCGTCTGCGGTTTTTAAGCCGCGGTTAATGGCCACAATATCTTCAAAGTTTGGAGGAGTTTCACTGTTGGCGTTTTGGACGACCATTTCGATAAATTCTTCTTGCGATTTATTTTGCATCATTTCGTTGCGGGCGCGGATGTTGCCAAGTGTGTCGCCGATATAACCTTCGTTGTTCATTTCGTCATCTAAACTTGCATAGTGCCCTGGCAACACGATGACATCGTCGGCGATCGCCGCAACTTTCTCATACACCGTATTGTATAAATCGACCGCCCACTCCGCTGCTTTTCCGCCTAAGTCCGGACGTCCTAAGCCGCCGACGAAAATGGTATCACCTGAGAAAAGAAGCTGGTTGTTTACAAAGAAGGAGACGCTTCCCGGCGTATGGCCCGGTGTTTTTACCGCCAATACTTCTAATTGAACTCGTTCAAACTCGATGGTATCGTGCGCTTCTAGCGGTTCAAAGTCATACACCGCCCCTTCGCTCTTCATGAGATAGTATTTTGCTCTTGTATGCTTTGCCAACTCCCTTCCTCCAGAAATATGGTCCGCATGCAAGTGCGAGTCGACGATATGCGTAATTTTGACGCCTTCTTCATTCGCGACATTCTCATACACATCGACAAAGCGAGAAGGATCCACAACAAGCGCTTCATTCCCTGAAATCACCATATAGGATAAGCAGCCTTTTCCGATGCGGATGAATTGATATACCTTCATTTTTTCGTCTTCATATACTTTTGCTTTGTGAAGGTGCTCGCTCCATGCTTTCATGCCATCAACAAGCGTATAGACATTGCCGAAGCCGGCTTCCTCAAGCTGCTCGGCGACAAACGTGGCTGAACCACCTTTGGCGCAAACAACGACTACATCTTTGTCTTTCGGCATACGATCGGCTACCGCCTCAATTCCATCGATTAGTTCGAAATATGGCACATTTAAGTATTCGAAATTTTCCCCTTCAATTTTCCAATCGTGAAAATCGCTTTCATTGCGCACATCAAAGATAAAAACGCTTTCTTTGTTTAACACTTTGCTTGTTAACTCTTTGACTGTCATTTGTTTCACAGCGACTATACCCCCATTAGTATTTTAAAATCCAGAAAAACCCCTTCACTTAAGGCAACTCTTTTTGCAGTGGCCCGGTCCATTGCGACATGCCCGGCATCACGTTCCACACATTCGCAAATCCTTGTTCCGCCAACTTCCGTGCCGCCAAATCGCTGCGGCTGCCTGTGCGGCACACAACGTAAATATGATGTTCTTTTGATAACTCCTCCATCCGTTGTTCCAATTCGCCGAGCGGAATCGAAATCGCCCCTGGAATATGTCCAAATGCATACTCTGCTTGTTCACGAACATCTAAAATCATGACACCTGCTTCATTTAACTTTATGAGCAGTTCCTCATTCGAGACGACGTTTGGAAATTCCAGCTCTTCTTTTGCCTCGTTTTCACTTGCTTTGCGAATGTAATGTTTTAACACGTTCCCCTCTTCAATCGTTCCGAGGTATTGATGTCCTGTGCTTTCCGCCCACGCTTTAATGTCGGCTTTCGACCCTTTATCGGTCGCCTCGACTTCTAACACTTGCCCTGGTTGCAATTCATTGATCGCCTTTTTTGTTCTTACAATCGGCATCGGACATGAAAGTCCTTTTGCATCAACTGTCATATTTGCTTGAATCATTTTTTCTTTCCTCCTTCACTTAATCGACAGGACCTTCCCACGCCAACATGCCGCCTGTCATATTCGTCACATTGTATCCGTAGCTTTCTAAAAATTGCACTGCTCGTGCGCTTCTTCCCCCTGAGCTGCAAACAACAATGTATTCTTTGTCTTTTGGCAATTCATTCATGCGGAATTCAAGAAGGCTTAGCGGAATGTTCACCGCCCCCGGAATCATTCCCGCTTTCACTTCCTCTACTTCGCGCACATCAATGATGCCGAGGCGATGCTCGCCATGAAGCAGCTGCTCCACTTCTTTTGCCGTGATTTCTTTCATCATTCTTCCCTCCGTTACATCCAAGCGCTCATGCCGCCTACGACGTTTGTAACTTGTTTAAATCCGAGTTTTTTCAATAACTTGCCTGCTTTCGTGCTTCTCATACCGCTTTGGCAAATCACAATAATTTCCTTGTCTTTGGATAATTCATGAATCCGCTTTTTCAGTTCGTAAAGCGGGATATTTTTAAACCCGCGAATATGATTCGCATTAAATTCCATTGGTGTTCGAACATCTATATATTGTACATTTCTTTTTCCTAATTCTTTTTTCAATTCATTTGTTGTAATCATCCACACACCTTTGGCTGGGAGAAGGCGTCCAGCAAGAAGCCACCCGATGAGCAGAAACAGCAATACGTTAACAATGGTTCCAGTCATAACACTCACCTTATATAAACAAGTTCACATTACCTTCTGAAGCATCCGCCAAGTAGGCCGCCACTCCAGCAAATTCAATGCCATCAATCAATTCTTCTTGTTTGAGCCCCAACAAATCGACCGTCATCTGACAGGCGACAAGTTTGACTCCTTGTTCTTTCGCCATCTCAATGAGGTCTGGAAGTGGCATGGCGTTATGCTTTTCGATTACATGCTTAATCAGTTTCGGACCGACTCCCGCGAAGTTCATTCGCGAAAGCCCCATTTTATCCGCCCCGCGCGGCATCATTTTCGCAAACATTTTTTCTAAAAATCCTTTTTGTACAGGCACATGTTCTTCTTTTCTTAGGGCGTTAAGACCCCAAAACGTATGGAAAATCGTCACTTCATGGTCATACGCCGCCGCGCCGTTGGCAATAATGTAGGCCGCCATCGCCTTGTCGTAATCCCCGCTGAATAAAATGATGGTTGTTTTCTTCTTTCCTCTGGACATTAAGCTGCCTCCTTTCTATATACCCGTATAGGTATATTTATTAATAAAAAAATTTAGGCTTTTTCAATCCAAAACGTAAAGACGCCGTTTCCCTCTTTCATGTCGATTAACTTATGGCCACTGGCTTGTGCCCATGCGGATAAATCGCTTTTCGCACCTTTGTCGGTTGTTTGCACTTCCAACACTTGACCTGAAGCAAGCCCGTCAATCGCCTTTTTTGTTTTTACAAGCGGCATTGGGCATGATAATCCTTTCGCATCAACAATTTTAGCAATATTCATGAATACACCTCCTTGTTTTATTACATATACCTGTATATGTATATTATTAAAATACAAAAAAATTGTCAACCCTTACTTTAAGAGTTGACGCTGGCTTGTTTTAACGGCTTTTCACTAAAAGCTCGACTGCCTCCTTTACCAGTTGTTCTGTTTGTTCCCCTTTTTCAATGTTTTCTCTAATGCAATGCTCTAAATTTGTACTTACGATAACAGCCATCGCTCGATCGATCGCATTTCTAGCCGCAGCCAGTTGGGAAACAACGCTTTTGCAGTCTTTGCCTTGTTCCATCATGGCAATGATTCCTTTTACTTGCCCCTCAATTCGCTTAAGACGGTTTTTAATTTCTTTATTATATTCCATTTCATACACCTCTTTTACCGTTTCAGCGGTCATGATTATCGCATCTATCCAAGCAACGTTGCTTACTCTACATTATAGCATGTATACCTTCAATTATATACTATATTAGGTATATAGACGACTGTTTGCCCCCGTTATTCCAACCCAATTACACGACATCAGATGTTGTTCTGTCTCGTTTTATTGTTTAATAAGCGACATAATCGCGTCAGGATCAAACCCGAACACCCATTGGCCGTTAATTTCTGTCTGCGGAACGCCCATATGGTTTGTTTTCGCTACGAGCTTTCTTGCTGCGGCCCGGTCGCGCTGTACATTCACTTCAGTAAATGGAATCCCTTGCTCTCGTAAAAAATTTTTTAGCTTGACACAGTAAGAACATGTCGTTGTCGTATATACAGTGACATGATTCATAAATTTCCCTCCATTTTATATACCCTTTCCTACCAACGCCATTGCACACTTCAATACTTAGTATTTGTAAAAAAGATGTTAATTAATGTCATATTTTTAATATATCTACCGAGAAGTCTCCCATCTCTTGACGAAGTGTAGGTGGTAGAGGTTCATTTTCTCGTTATTTTACATAAAAAGGAATAACCACATTTTGATTCGCAAATAATAGTTATGTATATCAAACTGCTTATTTTTTATAGGGAATAGATAATAATGCTTCATTTTTACATTGATAAGGTGAGGATATAAAGTGTCTTTGCTGATCCGGCACGAACTAGAATATATAGTAACGGCTGTTGCCATTGTAGGAAGTATTTTCGGCTCTTATTTTATCATTAAACTAGATTGGCGGAAATATGGACTTCTTTACTTAATTAGCGGAGTGTCGGCCAATATTGTATGCATATTGTTTTTAGCCCTCGATTTTTATAAATTTCCCGTCACTCCTTTAAACGGCGCTCTAACAATTCCATTTACCGCCTTATTAACAACCTTCCCTTACTACGTTTTACTAGGAGTTCGATACAGTCCAAGAAGATGGGCGTGGAAAATACCGTTTTATTGGGGAATGGTCCATCTCGGCGTCACCGCGGAAAAACTGCTTGAGGAATATACGAAAATTATTCAGTACGAAAAGTTTTGGGATACATTCGATTCGTACGCCGCCTGGTGGATTTATCTCCTTATTTTTGAATATGTCGGCGGCCGACTCATTCCTCCCCACTTAAGAAAACCGATTCACATAAAAGCGTTCCGCTACGGAAATTGGGCGTGGTTGTTGCTTCATTTTATATTAATTTTAAGCATTTTCTTAGCGGGAGTATATGTTGGAACATTGCTGTAAACTGAACAAGGATAGTCACCTTCTCGAAAGCACCAGATTCACCTTCGAGACGGTGACTATTTTTGTCACTGCACACCCTAAGCCCCATTTTTGTTCGTATACCGCTAAACTAGTGTTGCTCTTGCATCCTTTGCGCTTTTTTCTCGGTTTCATTCTTTGTCAAGACGCTATATTTCAAAACAAATTTTGAGTACGGCAAATAATGAATGACAAACCAGCGACCAGCGAGCTTCTCATTCAGATTTTGCTGTATCACAAATTCTTTGTTGTCTATTACCACTTCCCAATAGCTTGCTCTTCGCCGAGGAGAGTGGAATTCCAGCGTACTTGGAATCCCTTCGGCTACTTTATAATCACGTTGTAAATAAAATGGAAAATCAGTCCATTCACGAAACACTGACATAATCAAGATGGCGATTACGAATTGAACATACCGCTGCTTGCCAAACTCTTTCCGAAATATAATGGCGATTCCGACAATCCCTAATATGATCACCGGTATACTTCTTAACAAATAAACGGAAAAGTACGACGCTATGATCGAAACCATCAATAAAAGAAGCCAAAGAATATTCAATGTTTTCCCCCATAACGTGAGTTTCTCATTCACGTCCAGAAATGGCTCGTATCCTCCGAACAGCAGCGCTTTGATTCGTTTTCGAAGCGATCTTTTCACGGCTGGATCGATCGCTTCATCATCTTCCCCCGCTAACATTCCTTGCGAAACGCGAACAGGCAATTGCGGATGCATGTCTTTTAAAGCTGTTTCGATCGCAGCGCGCGCAACACTTTTCGGAATAATAAATTTATGTCTTTCCCCGTTGGCTAAGGTCAAAACGACCGTGCCGTTGTCGGCAAAACCTGTGTGGATTGTCGCTTCTCCTTGAATCGTTATTTCTTTGATTTCCTCTATGCGAATGAAAAAGTTCGGCTTTTTTCGCATCAAATTATTAATTTGTTGATGCTTTACTTTGTAATCGTATTCCGACTCTAACAAAGCCCGCTTTTTTTCAGCCTTTTTAAACCACTTCCAACATAAAATTTCAAGCAGCAATGGAAGTTGTTTTTCATATGCATTCCAATTATACAGTTGGCCGGCGATTTTAAAAAAATAAATTGCCTCCTCCATCACATACACTTTATAAAAAATATCGGATTTGGTGACTCTCGGTTTCAGAAGATAGAAGCTTTGGAACATATAGTATACCTTCGTTTCATAAGTTTTTAGCGGCTATTCTTATTATGCATCATGATTCCCTCTCAAAAAAATAATCGTGCTCCACTTTACAAATTCTTGTCGAAAATCTCTTATACCACTCCTTTTTTCCTTTTTCTTGCGCAAGTTGGTGTCGCGCATGCTCTTTCCAATTTTTAATCGCTTCAAGCGAGTCCCAATAAGAAACGGTAATTCCGACTCCGTTTTGATCCCGAACGCTTTCGGCTCCTAAAAATCCTGGCTGTTCGGAAGCTAATTGAACCATTTCCTTCGCCATTTCTCCGTATCCGTTGTCTCCTTCTGTTCGCTCTGAAGTAAAAATCACCGCATAGTACGGAGGATTCGGCGTTCTTGCAATGTTGCCCATGGTACAGCCCCTTTCATCTATCATTTCCTCATAGCTTATTTTATCAAAACACGAAAACCGCCGGCACGACCATGCTAGCGGTTTTATTCATACACTTTGATATACACGCTGCCAAACAGCTTGTCGCCGATATACGCATCTAATCGCCACATGCCGCTTTCAGGCAAAGACATAGTAGAAGGAACATGGCGATCCGCTCCGTTATGGGGGCCCGCAAACGGCACTCCTTTTAGAACCGTCACTTGCTTGCCATCCTTCTCGTGCGTTGCCATCACTTTCAAGTCGCCATCAAATTCTTCGTCTTTTCCCCAAAAATGCCACATATATTTTTGCGGTTTGTTCGGGTAAAACTTCATCGTTTCACTGTCGTCATAAATAAAGCCGAGTCGCCCGTTTTCGCCGAGCATCGTATAGCTTCCCGACTGAAACAATGGGCTTTCTTTCCATGGGCGCTGCGCTTTGTTTTTCGTTTGTTCAACCGCTTTTGCATCGCTGTGTTTGACAACTTCCACTTTTTCTTGGCAGCCGCTTAATAATGCGAACACGGCCAATGCTAAAAACAATTTTTTCATGAAATCTCTCCTCCTCATCCATAGTTTATTTTACTTGAATCACAAAAACGTGGCTCGCGTCGCCTTTTTCCCAGCTTGCATATACATCGTAAATATAAATTCCCTTTGTTTCAGGGGCTTTAAACATATTTCCAACTAAGTTCACGTCTTCTGCTTCATCCTCTCTCATCCATTGACGAACCCCCAGCGTTCCTTTGATCGGTTCACGCCGAAAGCCGATGCGCAATTCGGCCCCTGGAGAAACCACAACGGGTTGGAGTCGTTCGTGGCGAATGATATCAATAGGTGAACTCATATCGACACACATACCGTTAAACAAACCTGTCCAACAGTAGGTGCCTTGTGCTGTAGGAATGTTTGTAGCTCCCACTGTAATCCGAGGCGCAGGAGGCTTAGACTCTTTAATAATCCAATAGCCGAAACCAAAAACGCTCAATAACAGAATAGCGAATAGCCATTTTTTCATCCCATCCCTCCCGCAAGTATAACAAAACGCTTTCATCTCAATTAGACGAAAGCGTTTTGAAAAAGTTGCCTAGTTTTTGTGAAACTGAGTTTTTTCATACATATCCTTTCAACATCGCATGCAGCACGGCAAAGCAAAGTTCAGAATCGTGGATTTCGTTGTTTTCGATTTTCTCAAGGCAATCTTGCACCCTCATTTTGATGATGCGAATGTTCTCGTGTGCTTCAAGCTGTTGCTCCGCTTTGCGCTGCACTTCCTCCGTGTAAAACACATGTGTCACTTCATTCGTTCTCCAAAAAGCCGGAAGCAATTTTCCGAGATAAATAACAATACCCAAAGTTTCATGAGTGTCATCGATATATAAAAAGAGCTGCTAATAATCAGCAGCCCTTTTTATATATACTTCCGATGCACCGTTTTGCCATCGTATGTGAACAGTACCGGCTTGTTTTCGATGACCGTTTCCATGTGGACGGTGCGCCCCCATAGTTGGTGAATGTATGGAAGCACTTTTTCTAAATATTTGAGGTCGAGTTCAATGCCTTCGTACCAATGTTTCAAATACAGTTCGCCGTTTCGCATGTAGTCCCCGTCATTGACGGTAATATATGGAAAGCCGCCATTGACGCGCATGCTGACAAGTTGATCGCGGATATGCTCCCAATCTTTATCGACAATTTTGTAGTCTTTTCCTTGTTTTTGGAACAAGTACATGTCTTCGCGCATCACAAGTTCTTTCGTTAAGTAATTGCGAAGGAACGAAATATCAGAATCTAGTTCCCTCACTTCGAAAATTTTCTCCCGGCCCGAGCCCGGCTTAACGCCTGCCCGCTTCATCTCTTCCGTCGGATTGTTCCACCGTTCTTCAATATCTTCAAAGATTTTCAGACCTAAATAATATGGATTAATGCTTGTGCGCGACGGCTGCACGACGCCTGCATTCAGCTTCGCGAACTCAATCGCCTCGTCGCTCGTCAAATCCATCTCCCGTAAAATGCGCTGATGCCAATACGAAGCCCAGCCTTCGTTCATGATTTTTGTTTCAAGCTGCGGCCAAAAATAGAGCATTTCTTCGCGCATCATCGTTAAAATATCGCGTTGCCAATCTTCGAGTTCACGGCTGTACTCTTCGATGAACAATAGTATATCCTTCTCCGGCTGCGGCGGGAACTTCCGCCGTTTTTTGCGCGGCGGCGTCGTCGACTTGTTCTGTTTATCAAGCGTCCATAAATCGTCATACGGAGTTGGTTTCGCTGGCTCTTCCTCTTCGTACGCTTCCGTGTCTTCAAGCGTCCACGACAACTTCGGCCGAAGCAATGACGGGTCGATATGCTCCTGAATCGCAAGCACCGCATCTAAAAATTTTTCCACTTCCAACTTGCCGTATTGATGCTCATAATGTTTAACCCGCTCCGCCGTCGCCGCCATGCTTTCCACCATATCGCGCTTCGTGTTGCTGAAACGAACATTGTTTTTGAAAAAGTCGCTATGTGCTAACACATGGGCCACAATCAGCTTATTTTGAATTAATGAATTCGAATCCAATAAGAACGCATAGCACGGATCCGAATTAATGACAAGCTCATAAATTTTACTTAAACCTAGATCATATTGAAGCTTCATTTTATAAAACTGCTTCCCAAAGCTCCAATGGGAAAATCTCGTCGGCATGCCGTATGCACCGAACGTATAGATGATGTCGGCGGGACAAATCTCATAGCGCATTGGATAAAAGTCCAACCCAAACCCTTCAGCAATTTCCGTAATCTCCGCGATCGCACGCTCCAGCGCCTTTAAATCATCCGGTTTCATTCACATTCCCCCCTTTTCCTCTTACCTCAATGTATGAAAGAAAAGGGGATTTGATACGTGCTAACGGCTCGTTTATGAGGCAAAGAGCTCAAGGGGAGAGCATAGCATTTACGATACTTTCACCGTAAAAGGAACAGTGATCACATTGCCTTCGTGTTGAAACTGTGCCCAAATTTGATAAATGCCGTTCTTCGGGAATTGAACCATAAACACAGCATCAGGGCCTTTTGCTTGCTCGTCCATTGGATGAACATGCAAGTAGTCGTAACTATGCTCGCGAATAATAACAACATGTCCGACAGCGCCCAAGTACGGCTGTAAATTCGTAATCGACTTGCCCGTCTTTTTATCTTTAAAATGAAATGTCAGCGTCGCCTCACGCCCCGCTTTCAACTTGTCAAAAGATAATGTGATTTCCTTGCCTGCTACCACTTTTGTTAAATTTTTATCCGGCTTCAGCGCTACAGTTTTCGCCTTTGCCCCTTGAACTTCAACCGTGTAATTTTTGACGACTTTGCTTCCTCCTTTTGGAACATAATCGGCATACAGCTTATATTTTCCCCCGGAAGGAAAGGTAATGGCAGTTGTAAACGATCCGTTCCCTTTGTATTCAGGATGCAAGTGCTCAAAATAAGATAAATCTTCACTGACTACAATAAGATGCATTAGCTTTTCATGCTGAATCTCAAAATTTTGAATAGGCTTTCCGCCTTTATCGCTCACTTGAATGGTTAATTTCGTCGGTTCGTGGCTTTTTAAAGATGTATCCGCAAATTTCCAAGCGATTTGTGTAACTACATTTTTTGTTCCTTCTGTTTCATGATGCATTCCTTCATGATTTGTACTTTGTTCCATGTTTTCGTGGTTCATATGTTGATGTTCATGGCTACTATTCGTCTTGCCGCACCCGCTTACTGCCAGCAAAGTGGTTAAAAAGGCTAACATGATTCCTTTTTTCATTCTCCGCTTCCATCCTTTCTACATCAAAAATTTGTGGCAAAATGTTTGGTCTGCGAAACATGCTGCAAAAGCATAAAAATTAATCAATAACAAAACGACTGAAAGGACAAATGACTTTTTTGTAACAATAGGAATCGAAATAGACTTATTGGGATCGATCATTTGCAAAATACGATAATTAATGGAAGACTGGGCAAAATGCGCAGCCCCTTCGCTAAATGATCCGCCTTCCCCCATTTTCGCTACTTTTAACAATACCGCACCGATCGCAGTGTTATTCTTCCCTCTTCTCATTGCATAGCCGTCTGCAAGCAGCTCGCGCGAAATGTTATAATATTGGGCTAGACGCTTGAGCAGCGGAACATAACCGACTTGATCCGAAACTATCTTAACAAGCATGAGTTTAAGTGGGTCCCGATGCAGCAAATGAAATTGTTCGTGAAGCAATATGGCACGTAGCTCCTCATCTGAAAAACGTTTCGCGACAAACGTGGATATCACGATTTTTGGCTTGATAAATCCGATCGTCAGCGCGATAAACTCGCTACTTTCTATCACTAAAATTCGATTATTGAATTCTGGATATTTTACGTTGAGGCTTTCAGTGCTGATCTCATCCTTTAGCAATAAAAATGTTGTATACCATTTACTAGAAAGCCGAATCTGCTTTGCAATGAGCCAAACCGTTTTGACAAATACAAAGATAAAAAATGCACTGATCACCGTGCCAAGAACGAAAATGCCACCGTCCACCGCCATGAAATGATCAGGGATAAACCAATCTCGTATAATCCTGTGGAGATGATGGAATAGAAATATCGCCATTTCTGCGAGCGTAAATGCTCCAAATAGAAAAATCACTATCAATGCCGCTCTCGACTTGTTTTTCAAACTCATGATCTATTCCTTCTTTTCGCCTCGTTTAATTTCTCCTCCAGCTTTTGCAGTAAGGACGGATCTAAATCGCGAATCGCATCAACCATATGCGCTACCGCCAATCCGCCAAACTCCTCAATTAAACCGTAAGTGACCGATTTCGTTTGTTCGGATAAAAATTGCTCTTTCGTTTGCACCGCAGTAAAATACGAAATTCGCCCTCTCGTTTCTTTGTGAAGATGCCCTTTATCGACGAGCCTATTCATCACCGTCATCACCGCATTCGCCGAAATCGGCTTTTCTAGGCTGATGTGCTGCTGCACGTCTTTGGCGGTGACTTCCCCCGATGCCCAAATGTAGTTCATAATTTTTGCTTCCAGCGCTCCAAAGAAACGTTCCAAACCTTCCTCATTGATTTTAAAATGATTGATTTTCGTCACTATATTCTCCTCCCTACATCAAAACTACAGTGTGTAGTTTATACTACATATTGTAGTTTTAAAATTAAAAAAGTCAAATATAAAATAGCTAGGCAACATCAACGCAAAGAAAAAAGCCCGGAACAAAAATCCGGGTGTGCGCACTTTGACAGAAATTCTATTCTAGCCATGTGACCGCATTCGTATGCTTTCTAGGACTAATCGTCAAGAATAGTTACTACATTTCCGATGCTTCTGCAAATTAATTTAAATATTCATTTTCCCACTTTTCTTGTTTTTCCACGGGACTCATTTCTGAAAGATCGTCATATCCATAGTTGATTTTCATTCGGCCTGTGTTATCCAAAATGTAAGTTAAATTCGTCCATGGTTCTTGCTCTTGTTCTTTGAATTCTTCTCTTAATCTAGAAAAACAGCTATACAATTCATTTTCTAACCTATCAAATTCATTCTCATCGACATTAAATAAATCTGCTATATCAAGGCTATATACCGGCTCTCCTTCTTCTTCTGGATAATAATAGAAAAAAATTTTTTTATAGCCTTCTCTAAATTCGGCGTATAACAGGATTTTTCTCCATGCCTCAGGAATCATATTAACTAATATATCTGCAATTTGTTGGTATATATATTCCATTTTATACGTTTCCATCTTACTTACCTCCTGAATAGTTAATTAGTCTCTCCGAATATTTTTTACCATTTATGGAGTAGTCGATTTTAAATTCTTTCGGTCTAACCGATTGCCCCTCATATATAGGCTTCACTTTAATCATTACCTCTTTCCCCTCTTCTAAAGCTTTTTTCCATGTATTCTCTAGAGTTTTATACTCACTCCTATTTAGTGTAGCATTCATAGGTACTAAGTTATCAATATCGCCAGACCCTTTAAATATACTTGCTATTAAATGACCACCTTCATCATTTGGTAGTCTATCTTCCCTTCCTACTACTTTTTGAGCGTACGAATTTCGGTTGGCTTTTCCTAACTCTAATTTAGCTTCAACACTAGAAATACGTCCCCTATCATCAGTGGTATATCTATATCCTTCTTTTGTTGTGTACTCTACATTTGGCTTTAAGGTTTTTTTACAATTAACCCTTGTATATTGTTCACCATATTTAACATTCTCTATTTCCTTAGACGCTTTTTCAGAAACCCCTTCGCTCCGGCTCATTCGCTGGTACAGTTCTTTCGCGTGTTGGACGAAGTGGGAGCTTCCTGTTGTCGCTAAAGTGGCTCCATGAGTGGCTCCGGCAACAGCGATGGCAGTGGCTGGGGCTCCGACCGCCGCTCCTACTCCCGTGCTGCTAAGGGCGATGCCGCCTGCTTCTAAAGCGGTGAACCCGACTGTTTCGATTGCCCCGGCTACAGTCGATACAGCGTGTCCCGTCATTTGTCCCAATCCATGGGCGACAAGGGGGCTATTATGACAGCGTGAACCTCGAAATACAACTGAGATGCGGAAGTTTTGATATATTTTGTGTAGACTCTCGAAAACAAAATAGCAAACAAGGCTATATATATCTAGTGGTGGGTCCTAAAGCGGTGAACCCGGCTGTTTCGATTGCCCCGGCTACAGTCGATACAGCGTGTCCCGTCATTTGTCCCCATTCGTAGGCGACAGGATGCGGACTGTTATAAGGACGGTGTGCCATATTGTATGTCACGTCTTGTAAAGCCGCATCTCCCGCTCCTCTCACAAACTCCACTGTGCTTTCAATGGGATGTTTCGTAAATCCATGCCATGATTTTTCTGCGTTCTTCGCTATTTGCCGAGCCGTTTGTTCGACTTTTTGTCCTGCATGTATTATATCATGAACGGTCTGTTTCGCGATATGCTCTGCTTTCTGTTCTATTTTGTGTGCGCCACGATAAGCGGTTTTCTCCAAAGTTTTGATTTCTTGTCCGATTTTGTGCTCCATTTGATGAGCCGCTTGATGGATCGCCTTCTCGGCTTTTTTTACATCGTGAGCCACATGCTGTACAGCTTGTTCCGCTTTCTTTTCTGCATGCTGAAATACTTCCTTTGCTTTATGGCCGATATGCACCGCATCTTTCACTACTTCTTTGGCCGCGTGTTCAACTCTCTTTTCAACCTTATGCACCGCTTGATGCACGACCTTCTCGGCTTTTTTCACATTGTGCGTTGCATGTTTGACCACTTGTTCTGCTTTCTTTTCTGCTTGACGAAACGCTTCTTTCGCTTTGTGGCTGATGTGCACCACATCTCTCTTTACTTCTTTGGCCGCGTGTTCAACTCTCTTTTCAACCCTATGCACCGCTTGATGCACGGCCTTCTCGGCTTTTTCACATTGTGCGTTGCATGTTTGACCACTTGTTCTGCTTTCTTTTCTGCTTGATGAAACGCTTCTTTCGCTTTGTGGCTGATGTGCACCACATCTCTCTTTACTTCTTTCGCCGCGTGTTCGACTCTCTTTTCAACTTTATGTACCGCTTGATGCACGGTCTTCTCTGCCTTTTTCAAGTCACTGGTCACGTGTTTGGCTGTGCTTTCCACTTTTTTCTCTACATAGTGACTCGCCTTGTTCACCATTTTGCCTATGGACTTAAAAAAAGACATATTCATCCCACCTACCTCTTATATCAAATTGATTCTCTCACCATGATATATCGGTAGGTTTTATAGTTTTTTTATACAATTATTTAAAAATTTTACAAAAAATTTTCTACACCTTATCCTCTCTTTCCATCTAAAAATACTTGAACATGTACGATTTTTCCTCCTTTACATTACGATCAACATTGCCGAATGTATTTCCAAAAGCGGTTCTTTGCTCATCAAAATCTAAATATAACTGAAACAGCACAAGCGAAGAGATGCGAATCTTTCCATTGCGGTGATCTCAGTGGCACAGAATGAAAAAAACACCACATCCATGTGGTGTTTTTGAAATAATGGGGGTTTTTAACGTTCCTGCAGGCTTGATACGGCCACTCGTTGCTTATTGCTTGGATTTCCTAGCGGATAAATAACCGCCATTTCGCTTTGTTCATCCACTTGTTCAATATAAATGCGCTCGCCGTTGTAAGTGACATTAGCCATAACTGGAGAAGCGGCGATTTCTCGCGCTCGTCTTACGTCCATCACGATGTCCTCCTTTTCGATTGGTAACGATTATAATATTTGCTATTGGCTCAATGAATATGCATATGGAAAACATCAAAAATAACATCATACAAGGAGGTGATCTCGATGACGCAATCAAAACGGCAAAAGGAACGGCAATGGACGGTGCGGAAGCAAGCACAAAACCCGCCGCACGGAAAAACGCCATCCTTCGAACAACTGGGAAAAGAAGAAAAATAATACACTCGTTCTTTCCTCCGCACATATCATAAATCGGAAGGAGGAAAGAACTCATGTACTATTACCCATATCCACATTACAACCGCGAACAAGCGAAGCCAGGCAGCATTCGAAAGTTAGCGAGCGATTTGTTGAACGCCATCAAAGGAGAAGCGACGGCAATCCAGTTTTATAACCAGCTTATGCAGATGGCCAGAACAAACGAAGAACGTTCCTACATCGCCCACGCTCTTGAGGATGAACAAACTCACCTGCGGCAATTTATCAACCTATATACTTCATTGTTTGGGGCTCAGCCTGTTTATCAAGCGGAACAAAAAACGTTCTCATCGTTTGCTGAAGGGTTGAAGATAGCGAGAGAAGATGAATTCGAAGCATATGAAAGTTACCGGAACGTTTATTTATCGACGAAAGACATGAAGGTTCGCGATGTTTTCTTCCGGGCGATGACAGATGAGATCGAACATGCGCTTCGTTTTTCCATTTTAGCCCTTGAACAACCAAGAAGCTGACGCCTCAAGCGCCAGCTTCTTGTAAAGGGCATTCACCATTTCCTGTTCTTATTTTAAAGGCTTATGAAGCTATTTCTTTTGACCCAATAAATCGTTTATAATGGGGGAGAAGCTTAACTTGAAAATCAAAGTGCGGTGGTTAAATGGAGCAGCATTTGCATCACTTTATTGAACATTTTGGCTATATTGGCATCATGATTGCTTTAGCAGGCGGAATTATTGGGCTTCCTGTTCCCGATGAAGTGCTATTAACATATACCGGATATAACGTTTCCACAGCAATGATGTCATATTCTCTCGCGTTGTTATGCAGCCTAATCGGGGCGCTTTTGGGCATTTCCATTAGCTATTATCTAGGCATCCGTTTAGGTCTCCCTTTTTTACATAAATTTGGACCGAAGATTCATATTACGGAAAAACGAATTGAACAAACAAAAATCCTTTTCTCGAAAATGGGGCCATTCGTTTTGTTTATTGGCTATTTTATTCCTGGTGTCAGGCACGTGTCCGCATTTCTTGCCGGAATCAACGAATATCGCTTCAAAAAATTCGCTCTCTATGCTTACAGCGGCGCCTTTTTTTGGGTATTTACGTTTATTACGCTCGGGCAGAAATTAGGTAATGACTGGAAAATAATTAAACATTATGTCGAACACTATAGTACATACCTCGTTTTATTGATTGTTTTGTTTGTAATAATAGGAGGGGCTATTTACTATTATCGGACAAAAAAAGAGCGCGTCCAATGAAATGAAAAGGTGTCCCATTAAGGACACCTTTTATAATTAGAAAAAGCCGCATCTAAGAATTCGTTTCTGCTTTTTGAAAAGTATCTGTTAAAATCCCCATAAATGTTCCAAAACCAAACATAAACATCGAGGCTCCCATAATCCCTAAACTAATGATCGTTAAGAAAAAGTCTTTGTTGTAACCGTCTGCGATGAAGCTCAGCAAAAATAAAGAAAATCCAACAATCAATCCAACAGAAGCAATCATTTTGCACATTTGTGTAATTGCTTTACCTTCGTGCCGTGCATTCATCCTTATCATCCCCTTTCTTTAAGGATAATATTTTTGTCACAAAATTGCAACATTTTCATTCGCACATTTAACCCATTTTCGTTTATAATTTATTTTTTGGCTAATCGCGTAACATTTACAGCGCAAGAAATACACGGCCTTTCATAAACTAACAATGACTCCTCAATGAAGGAGGAAAGAACATTGAACACAATTGATTACGATCGAGCATTGTATTATACACACCGGTCTGAGTGGGATAATCTCCTTATTTTAATGGTACGCACTCAAGACGATTTACTTTCAAAAAAAATTGAGCATTTCCTTCACGCCTATAATTTTGAGCATGATTATTCGGTAATCGAGCGGCGGCTTACTGCGCTATTGCGTTATATTGACCACGCTTTAGAAACAAGCGATTTAGAAACTGAAGCCGAACCTGCATATTACTAAAGACAAAAAAGGAAGGGATTTCCCCCTTCCTTTTACAATGTACCTGATATATTGTGTTCTTTTTTCATAAACGAAGAGAACTTTAGCACAATCAATGTCGAAACGACTAATAGCACACTTAATACCGCATATGGAAAAAGAATGTGCTGCGCCGAAACCGCTCCTGTAAACACACTTATCAACAGTGAACGGATCATAAACCCTAACGTGCGGAACAAACTGTCCACTCGGCCAATTTTATCATTCGGAATTCTCTCCATCATCAACGAACTGCGCGCAACTCTAGCCCCTGCGTTGCCGAATGCCGTCAGCACCACTAATATATAAAAAATGCTCGTTTGTTCAAACAGAAGGAACATGCTGATGGCAAATGCACAAATGCCTACATTTAACACGACCGTTGCCTCTGTGCTCATCCGTTTCATTAAGATCGGCACTACAAATCCCGCCAAAGCCGCTCCGAGTCCGTACACCATGCTTTGAATCCCATAGACCGATCCATCTTCTTTCAGTACATCAGCAATATAGATCGGATGAAGATAATTCGTCATCATGACCGTGATAAACGGCATCAAGGAAGCAAGAAAAAACCAAAATAATGATGGACGTTGCTTCATGTACCGATATCCTTCTAACATCTTCTCCTTAAATGAAACATGGCTCTCTCTCCTAACTGAGCGTTCGTACGGAATGAGAAGGATGCATAAAAATGCCGCTATATAAGTCAGCATATCAAACGATAAAATCCAGACGAACGGTATCTTTTCGATCATCACGCTCGCCATTCCTCCGGACACAACGGTTGCCAGCTGCCCTTGAATTTCCATAACGCCATTTAGCGCCTTGTACTGTTTACGGCTAAACAATTCTTGATTAAAGGCAAATAAAGTCGGATAAAAAAGAAAGTAATACAATGAACCGCTCGCAAACAGTATCGTTAAATGCCATATTTGATACTCTCCTATCATTCCTATAAAAACAAACAAAGCAGTAATCGTTAATCCAATTGCTTCTCCAAAAAGCAGAATAGATTTTCGGGAAAAGCGGTCGATCCACATACCGATATATGGAGTAAGCACAAACATTATAACTGTCATAATCGTTGTTATATATCCTAATATTGTTTCACCGCCATTCTTTTGGATCATTAGCCAAGGAACGGCGGTCATCGTGATTCCTGTGCCAACCGATGACAGCGTGTTGGCAATTAATAACTTGTGCAACCGATGATCCCGATAAAGGCTATTCATGTTGCGTTTTCAGCCATTTCGCCGCATTCATATAGCGCTTTAATTCTGCTATCACCGCGTCAACCTGCTCGGCTGTCTCTACGGTTACGTTCCCTTCAGCAAAACTCGATGGCTCCAACACCAACTGTCTCGGAATGGCGTTGGCGTACACACCGCGCATAACAGTGCGCATATTGTTCAGAGCGTTAATACCGCCCTTTCCACCGCCGCCGACGGCAATCAATGCGACTGGTTTGTGCTCAAATTGGCTGCTGCCTAGAAAATCAAGCGCATTTTTTAAAGCGCCGCTCATTGCATTATGATACTCGGGAGAACAAAGGATCACCCCGTCAGCTTGTTGAATCAGTTGGCGCAAATGCTGAACCGCCGGCAAAAACCCTTGGCTTTCTTCTCCATTGTAAAGCGGCAATGGTTGATCGCTTAAATCAATTAACGCGGCACTATACTTAGCTGCGATATATCTAGCAACAATTCCCGTTCTCCCTGATTTACGCGGACTTCCATTAATGACGACCATTTTCATTTTTATCTCTCCTCGTTCATTGTTCTATTTATAGTGTAAGCCACACAAACTGTTTACAAATCGACAAAAAAACTGATTTTTCCTACGTAAATAGCCAGAAACAAACCTACGACTAAAGTCCGAGATGTTTAACTGCATAGAGGGCTGCTTGCGTGCGATCGGCAAGGTTCAATTTAGCTAAAATATTCGATACATGTGTCTTTACCGTTTTTTCTGTAATCATCAAAGAAGCAGCGATTTCTTTATTGCTTTTTCCTTTAGCGATTTCAGCTAACACTTCCTTCTCCCTTTTTGTCAGCTCCTCTAGCAATTGTTCTTCCTTTTTTTCGCCTTGATATAAATGGGTCATCACATGGGAAGCGACCTTTGGATGGAGCTGGCTTTCTCCCCGATGTATGGAGCGAATCACTGCAACAAGCTGATCAGGTTCAATATCTTTTAATTGGTATCCAGAGGCGCCAGCACGAATGGCCGGGATGACATGATCTTGATCAGAGAAACTTGTTAAAATGAGAACTTTCGTATCGGGCGATGTTTCCTTAATTTTTTTGGTTGCCTCCACTCCATCCATCACAGGCATGACGAGGTCCATAATAACAACATCAGGTCGACGCTCATTGACAAGTCGTACCGCTTCTTCGCCGTTTGTTGCCTCACCGATAATTTGAATATCTTTCTGCGTTTTTAAAAAAAACATCAACCCTCTTCTCACTACATGGTGATCATCGACAATTAACACTTTAATGCTCATACCTTCCTCCCCTTCCTTAACGGAATCGATACTTCTACTGTCGTTCCTTTTCCAATGGCGCTTTTAACGCTGAATATGCCGCCGACTGTCTCAATTCGTTCCTTCATACTTTTTAATCCAAGCGACAATGTTTCTTCGCCTGTATAATGAAATCCGTATCCTTTGTCGCTAATTTTCAATCTCACCCGCTCTTTTTGCGCCGAAATCAGAATGGCCACATCGGAAACGCCCGCATGCTTTTTGCAGTTGTTTAGCGCTTCCTGCCCGACTCGCCATAAACACTCTTCCACATCGCTCGGTAGATCAAGCACTCCTTTAATATCAACCTTAACGCTTAAACCGAGCATTTTGCCATAGTTCATTAAAGCGCTGGCAACCCCGTTTTCTAAACCTTGCGGACGCAGCTGCCAGATGAGCGCGCGCATCTCATGAAGCGCCTCTTGCGCTAGCTGTTGCATATCGCTTAGCGCTCCTTTTATGTTGTCTTCTGTTGCCATTTCTTTTGCCCCGCGCGCTGTTAAAAGCAATGAAAAAAGCAGTTGGCTGACCGAATCGTGCAAATCGCGCGCTAGTCGGTTTCGCTCCGCCAATAAGGCAAGTTTCTGTTCATTTTCAACAAGTTTGATGCGTTTAATCGCAGTGCCGATTTGGTAAGCGACCGATTCCAATAGAGCGAGTTCTTCGTCTGAAAAATAATTTTTATGAGGCGATGCCACATTTAATAGCCCAAATTTCTCTTCACCTGCGCGCAAAGGAATCGTTGCATGATGGGTAATCCCTTTTGTCTCTCCCCATTTTTCAGCAATGGCATCTTCTAATCGTTTGCATTCAATAATATTCGCTGCACGCTGCAGCCGTCCGTCATGGTAACGGTCTATGCACCAGCAATCGCCCTCGCACATCGGCTTTTTGTTTTCCCGCATCAAAGCTGGAGGTAATTCATAATCGGCCGCTAAAGAATAGGCTCCTTTTTCGTCAATCAAAAAGATCCAGCCGCATTCTAGTCCTGTGACATCCATCAGTTGTTTTAAAACAGTATGTAACATTTCTTGTAGATCATTGGCTTCGTTTAACGTTTCGGCAATCGTCTTTAACGTTCGCAGCTCATGAATATGTGCTTTCTCGTTAGGCATAAAGTTCTCCTTCCTAATCCATATAGAAAAAGACAACGCCGAAAACGGCATTGCCTTTTTCTTATATTATGCAATCGGATACGTTTGAATAAGAGGATGAAGGACAATTTCGTCAATGAGCATATGTTTCGGAGCGCTCGCCATATAAACGACCGCTTTGGCAATGTCATCGACCCTTAGCCAATTTTGTTTTTCCGGAGCGCCTTGCACCGAGTTAGCGAAATATGTGTCCACCATGCCTGGATTAATGGTGCCAACGCGGATGCCATATTCTCTTACTTCTTGCGCAAGAGAGCCAGAAAAGCCTTGAACGGCATATTTTGTCGCCGTATAAGCAGCGCCGTTAGGAATGGTATAGCGCCCTACATCTGACGAAATCGTAATAATCGTTCCCGATTTGCGCTCCTTCATATGTGGCAATACCGCCTTCGCTCCGATAAATACCCCTTGGACGTTCACTTCGAACACTTTTTTCCACTCTTCGATCGATGTTTCATCAACCGGCTTAAAAAAGCCGATACCCGCATTATTTACAAGTATATCGATCTGACCAAATGATTCAAGCGTCTGCGCCACTACTTCATTCATCTGTTGTTCATTCGCTACATCAGCTTGAAATGTTTCTACATGTTGAAATCCTCGTTGTTTTAATTCCGAGCCCGTTTGGTGGATATCTGCCGAACTTCCTACAAGCGCCAGCTTAACGCCTTGTTCAGCGAGTTGAAAAGCGATTTCTTTTCCGATTCCGCGTGAAGCACCTGTTATAATTGCTACTTGATCCTTTAGCACGATAAACATCCTTTCTGCAAAATACAACTTGACTACATGAAGAATAAGGGGTTCTTTAACTTTCTATGCATTTATTCATAGATGAAACGACATGTCATTGCATTCAGAAACAAGCGACTACGGTGTTTGTTTTTAAAAGCGTTGGGCTGTCGCATTTAAGCATGCATGAACGCGCTTCATGACCGCTTCAGATAGCTGTTCTAGCTGAGTTTTACTCTCTGTTAAAGAACGGCCTTTAACTCCGAAATATACTTTTGCTTTCGGTTCCGTGCCGGACGGGCGAAGGCAAAACCATGAGCCATCTTCTAAAACATATTTTAATACATTTGATTTTGGAAGAGTAATGATCGTCTTCTCGCCAGTGACAGTATCCACCCGCTCGCTTGTTTTGTAATCTTCGATCATGACGATTTTTTTGCCTGCCATTTCGATTGGTGGCTGTTTACGGAACGCCGCAAGAAGCGATTGAATTTGTTCCGCCCCTTCTTTTCCTTTAAGTGTTAGCGACTGCAATCCTTCGCGATAGTAACCGTACTGGTCAAATAACTGCATTAGACCTTCATACAATGACATGCCTTGTTTTTTGTAAAAAGCACATACTTCTACCGCCAATACAGCCGCCTGAATCGCGTCCTTGTCGCGCGCGAAATCTCCAATTAAATAACCGTAGCTTTCTTCATACCCAAATTGGAATTTATATTGTCCCGTTTGTTCGTACTCTTTAATTTTTTCGCCAATAAATTTAAAGCCTGTTAACGTATTGACCGTATCAACACCGAATGAGGCAGCAATATCATGGCCAAATTCCGACGTGACAATTGTTTTGAGCATAACCCCGTTGTCTGGAAGGATTCCTTTTTCCTTCTTTTGCGAGAGGATATAATGAAGCAATAACCCCCCGGTTTGGTTTCCAGTTAATACTACATATTCACCGTCTTCATTTTTTACTGCAATCCCAAGACGATCCGCATCCGGGTCAGTAGCGATGAGCAAATCCGCATCAATTTCTTTACCTAGTTGAATGGCTCGTTCAAACGCAGCGTGTTCTTCCGGATTAGGCGACTTCACCGTTGAAAAGTTCGGGTCAGGCAATTCTTGTTCTTTAACAATCTTTACATGCTTGTAACCAAGCGCCTCAAGAGCGCGCCGCACTGGTTTATTAGCCGTTCCATGAAGCGGTGTAAACACAACTTTTACATCCACTTCTTTCGAAAGTTGCGGATTGAGCGAAATGGTCTTTAATTTTTCAATATACGCACGATCTACCTCTTCACCAATTATTTGAATGAGCCCTTGCTGTTTTAGGGTCATTTCTTCCTCTACTTCAATCTCCAGTTCATTTTCTACCCCATTGACATAACGAATGACCTCATCCGCAGTGTCTGGAGGAAGTTGTCCACCGTCTCGACCGTATACTTTATAACCGTTATATTCAGGAGGGTTGTGGCTTGCAGTGACGACAATGCCGGAAAACGCATTTAAATAACGAACAGCAAACGAAAGCTCCGGTGTTGGGCGCAGCTCGTTAAACACATACGTTTGAATCCCGTGAGTAGCAAGCGTTTTAGCTGCCTCCATCGCAAATTCAGGCGATTTATGCCGCGAATCGTAAGCGATTACAACCCCTTGCTTTTTCGCCTCTTCACCAAATGATTCTATGTATCGCGCTAATCCTTCTGACGCTTTGCGCACCGTATATATGTTCATCCGGTTCGTGCCGGGGCCGATTTCCCCTCGCATGCCTCCTGTACCGAATTCTAAATTTTTGTAAAAACAATCCTCTAACCATTTATCATCATCGTTTTTTTGCTGAAGCATCATCTTTATTTCTGCATCCAAATGTTCATATGCCATCCATTGTTCGTACTTCTCTCTCCAATTCAATGTGTATCCCTCCAAATTAGATTCCCTTATTTTCTGTATTCGCCGCTATGGTACAATATTCCTTTTCATCAAAAAAGCAAAAGTTAGATTATTGACTATCAAATCATGCTGAAAACTCCAATATGTCGAAATTCGTAAGCGTTGATTCCCTTTCGTCATATGCCGCTTAAAGAATAATAAATAAAAGCAAACACAAATGTTTCATAAATTCAATGATTTGTCAAGTGCATTGTGTTGCTGCTATTCGCCAATTCGCTCTCTTATTCTGCAGCAAAGCGGAGAATTAAGGGGAACTCGTATTTCAAGGATCGTAAATAGAAAAAGAAAGAGGCTGTCCCCAAAAGATCGATTGAACGACCCTTTAGAACAGCCTCTTTTGTTAAGCTTGTGGTTGAGAAGGTTCAGAAATGTTTGTAAGCGCTTGTTCCGCAGCTTGATCATATTGGTGATTTGTCGCAATATCACCTAAAGCCACAATACCGCGGAGCTGATTGTTTTCGACGATTGGAAGGCGGCGAATTTGATGCTGTGCCATGACATTTGCTGCTTCCTGAACACTCATATTTGGTGTTCCTGTCACAATGTTTGTCGACATGATTTGCGAAACTGGAACAGAAGCATTTTTTCCTTCTGCTGTTGTCCGAAGCGTAATGTCACGGTCAGTAATCATTCCTCTTACTTGACCATTTTCGACTACTGGAAGAGCACCGATATTTTTTTGGCTCATCAACTGAGCTGCTTCCTGAACAGTCTGGTTTGGAGAAATAGTCGCCACGTTTGTCGTCATAATGCTTTCAACAGTTTGTTTATTCAATGTCATCCTCTCCTTTCACCGATTATTTTCACCATTTTTTGCGGACATATATATAGAAAATAATGTTTGCATATTTCAATTTGCCGGTAAAAAAATAAAAAGGCGATCTATATCAAGATCGCCAATGAGCACACTTATTGTATTTTATAAACGCGCGCTTCCCATGGGCGCAAGCGGATTTCGCGGAGATCTTCGTTTTCATGGACATTGTAGTTGCTAATAAGCAGTTCTTTTGTATTGTATACAATCTCCTTCGGAAGGCGGAAAATTGGTGTCTCGCTTGAAAAGTTTGTAATTACCACTAATTTTTCGTTTCCAAGCGTGCGCGTATAAGCATAAATCAATGGATCATCTTCTAAAATTAAGTCATATGTTCCATACACAATGATGTCATGCTGCTTGCGAAGCTGAATCAGTTTTTTGTAATAGTGGAAAACAGAATTTGGATCGTCCATCGCTGCTTTGGCGTTAATTTCTTTATAATTCGGATTGACTTGAATCCATGGGGTTCCCGTCGTAAATCCGGCATGTTCGCTGTCGTCCCACTGCATCGGCGTGCGAGCGTTGTCACGGCCTTTATAATAAATTTTTTCCAATATCCTTTGCGGATTCTCACCATACTCCTCAACCTGCTCTTTATACATATTCAACGTTTCAATATCGCGATAATCATCAATTGAAGGGAATTTTACATTGGTCATACCGAGTTCTTCCCCTTGATAAATGTACGGCGTTCCTTGCATCATATGAAGAAATGTGCCGAGCATTTTTGCAGATTCGACGCGATATTGGCTGTCATCTCCAAATCGTGATACCGCTCGAGGTTGGTCATGGTTATTTAAATAAAGGCTGTTCCATCCTTTTCCTTCCAATTCCTTCTGCCATTTCGTCATCGTCTTTTTCAAATCAGCCAACGTCCACGGCTGAATGTCCCATTTTCCACCCGGCCCTGAATCTAAATCGACGTGCTCGAATTGAAACACCATATTGAGTTCATTGCGGGACGGATCTGTGTATAAAATGCCTTCTTTTGGCGTCACCCCTGGTGTTTCACCAACAGTCATAATATCGTAACGGGACAACACTTCCCGATTCATCTCTTGCAAAAACTCGTGCACGCGCGGACCATTCATAAAATAGCGGGAACCTGACGCATATTTTTTGCCTTCTTGCACTTCTCCATCCGGCAATCCTGGCACTTTCGAGATCATATTAATAACATCCATGCGAAATCCATCAACGCCTTTTTCAAGCCAAAACCTCATCATATCATATACTTCTTGACGCACTTTCGGGTTTTCCCAGTTCAAATCCGGTTGCTTTTTCGAGAATAGATGCAAATAATATTCACCGGTCGCTTCGTCATACTCCCATACTGAACCGCTAAAACACGCCTCCCAATTGTTCGGCTCTTTTCCATCTTTTCCGGGGCGCCAAATATAGTAATCACGGTAAGGATTGTCTTTCGATTTTCTTGATTCGATAAACCATGGATGCTCATCGGATGTGTGGTTGACAACCAAGTCCATCACTAGCTTAATGCCGCGCTTATGCATTTCCGCAAGCAGTTCTTCCCAATCTTCCATCGTTCCAAACTCATCCATAATCGCCCGGTAGTCGCTAATATCGTAGCCATTATCGTCATTTGGCGATTGATAAACAGGAGAAAGCCACACGACATCGATGCCCAACTCTTTCAAATAATCCAGCTTCGAAATAATGCCGCGGAGGTCGCCAATTCCATCGCCGTTAGCATCCTTAAAACTACGCGGGTAAATTTGATACACAACCGCCTCTTTCCACCACTTGCGCTCCATGATTTCACTCCTATCATTTTATATGAAAACGATTTCACATTTATATTTTACTACAATCTACCATACATGCCTATAAATTTTACAAAATTCTTCCCCTCAACTATAATGAGTAATAATAACAATAATATTTTAGGGAGTAGCTATTTATGGCAGGAACAGAAAAGAAGCTTGAGAACTTGTTGCTCGGTGCATGGGGTGTCTCTCTCATAGCTACATTGGGGAGCCTTTATTTTTCTGAAATCATGAAATTCATTCCATGCGACCTTTGCTGGTTTCAGCGCATTTTTATGTATCCGCAAGTCATTATTTTAGGATTGGCAGCCATCCGCAAAGAGTATGAAATCGCGCGCTATAGTTTAGTCCTATCGATTATCGGCGGAATGATCTCTCTTTATCACTATTTGTTGCAAAAAGTGCCTTTCTTTCAAGAGCATGCGATTGCTTGCGGACGTATTCCATGCACAGGCGATTACATTAATTGGCTTGGGTTTATTACTATTCCGTTTCTCGCATTAACGGCTTTCTGTATGATTAGTATATTAAGCGTTCTTATTATGAAGACGTTAAAGGAAGGGAATCGCAGTTGAAGAAAATCATTATTTTCGGAACCGTTATTATCGCTTTGTTTTTAGCCATCTCTTGGATCACGTCTTATCAACAAAAAGAAAAAGCAGCCAACAATCCTTACAAAAAAGCGGAGTTAAATCCGGCGACCGTTGCTCAGTTGGACGATCCTAACTATAAAAATATCATTTTGCCGGATGAATTAGCAAAAAAACTTGCCAATCACGAAACGGTCACTGTCTATTTTTATAGCCCTACTTGTCCGCATTGTAAAAGAACAACACCGATTGTCGTTCCGATGGCAAAAAAAATGGGAATTGATTTAAAACTGTTCAACTTGCTTGAGTTTGAAGATGGTTGGGACAAGTACCATATCGATGGAACACCGACCATTGTCCATTTTGAAAACGGAAAAGAAGTGAAACGGATTGATGGATACCGTGAGAAAAACGTTTTTCGTGATTGGTTTGAATCTATTAAGTAAAAAGGGCTCTCATGAAAGAGTCCTTTTTACATGACCCAATCATTTGACGGTGGAGAATACATACTAAAAATAAATGGACGCTTCTTTTGAAACTGGTCAATCGTAAAAGGAAATAGAATCCCATGTTGCTCAAGCAACCGGACATTCCGCTCAAACATGTGCCGATATTCTTCATTCACTCCATTTACTTCTATGCATTCGATAATTGTAAGCAACGATTGCAACGATGAAATCATTTGCAGCGCTTCCCGCATTGTGCCATTATAATCATTATTCGACAAAGATAGAACTTGTAAATATTCAAATTGCTTAATTTGATCATCATCAAAATAGCGAGGAAATACATGGCTATAAAAATAACGGATTAAATTCTCGATATATTCCTCCTGCTCTTTGGTGGCTGCATATACAATTCTCAATGCTCCATACCCCTTTTCGGCAATCATTCTCTTCTTGCATTACATCATCATTCAGCGATACTATGAGTTTATCATACCTTATAAATCGATGGCGGTAGAAATTCTTTCCACCGTCGCTGAAAAATTTACTGAAAAATGAAGGTGAAATAGCGTGTTGACGGCTAAAAAAGGAGAATGGCTCGAATTTACCGTTCCTTCCGAATGGCAAGGACAAACGATCGAGTCTTTATTAAAAATGACTTGGGGCGCTCCGAAGAAATGGCTGCACCAACTTCGAATGGAAAAGGGCGTCAAACTAAACGGTCAAATGGTTTCGTGGCAAACGCCTCTCCACCCAAATGATCGCCTGCAATTATGGCTATACAAACCGGAACAAACAGACATTCAACCAAATTATCGGGAACTCGAAATTTTATGGGAGGATGAGCATCTCCTTGTCATCAACAAAGAACCTGGAGTTGATGTCCATCCAACGGATCCCCAGCAAACAGATACGCTAGCAAATGCGGTTACATTATATCTTCAAACGGAAGGGATCTTCACAAAAGCGCGGCACATCCACCGCCTAGATCGAGACACATCGGGAGCCATTTTATTTGCCAAACATGCGCTAGCGGGAGCCATATTAGATCGTATGCTAGAACAGCGGCAAATCAAACGGACGTATGTTGCCCTTGTGCATGGCATCTTAAAGAAAAAAAGCGGGACAATTGAAGCGCCAATAGGGCGTGATCGCCACCATCCAACGAGAAGAAGAGTGTCGCAAACAGGAATGGCCGCTGTGACCCACTATCGGGTGCTTGACACCTATCATAAAGAGCAAACATCGCTTGTCGAACTGACATTAGATACGGGGCGTACACATCAAATTCGTGTTCATATGAGCTACATTGGCCATCCTTTAGTCGGCGATGTTTTATATGGGGGAAGCCTAGGGCAATGGTCAAGACAGGCGCTTCATGCACTCAAGCTTACCTTCCCGCATCCGTTTACGCGCGAGCCGATTACATGCATTGCTCCTTGCAGAGACGGGTGGTTTCCGGGTGCTCTTTGGCAATAAAAAACAAGGCAGTTGAATAACTGCCTTGTCCGTTTTCAATATCAATAATGGAACTGCGCCCCTTCATCTTCATTCACCGTCTTATTTTCTCCGTACGGCTCTTTTTTCGTTGCTTCGATTGTCTTCACATGATGTCCATCCATCTCAAGAACTTTTAAAGAATAGCCATCAACGTCTATACATTCCCCTACTTTAATATCGTAATGCTCCGTCAAAATCCAACCACCGATCGTGTCGACGTCACTATCGTCAATTGACAGGCCAAATAAATCATTTATTTCGCTAATGAGCACTTTTCCATCGATCATAGTACGCGTATCGTCAATTTTTTGAATCATCGGCGTCTCATCAATATCGAACTCGTCTTGGATTTCACCAACGATTTCTTCGAGAATATCCTCGACGGTCACAAGCCCGGATGTACCGCCATATTCGTCAACTAAAATAGCCATATGAATCCGTTCTTTTTGCATTTTTACTAGCAAATCATGAATCGCAATCGATTCAATCACTTGAATAATCGGGCGAATATAATCTTTCAACTCTTTTTCTTCAGATCGATTGGTCACGAGATCAGTAAATACTTCTTTGACGTTAATCAAACCAAGAACATGATCCTTGTCCCCATCAATCACCGGATAGCGTGTATATTTTTCTTCTTTAATGATCTCCAAATTTTCTTTTACAGAATGATTGATATCAAGCGCCACAATTTCTTTGCGGGGCACCATAATTTCTTTAGCTACCCGATCGTCAAAGCGAAAAATGTTGTTGACGTATTTATACTCAGACTGATTAATTTCCCCACTTTTATAGCTCTCTGATAAAATGAGCCGCAACTCTTCCTGGGAATGAGCCAGTTCGTGTTCTGAAGCGGGTTTTAGACCAAACAGGCTAGTTACTATACGAGCGGATGTATTTAGCAGCCAAATAAATGGATACATGATCCGATAAAATAAAATCAGCGGTTTGGCTGTAAATAGTGTAATTGCTTCGGCTTTTTGAATCGCAAGCGTCTTCGGCGCCAATTCTCCAACAACCACATGTAAAAACGTGATGCTCGCAAAGGCAATGACAAATGACAACACATGAGCAAGAGATTCGGATAAATTCAATCGCTCAAACAGTGGAAAGAGCATTCTCTCAACCGTTGGCTCCCCTAACCAACCTAATCCTAAAGATGTAATTGTAATCCCCAGCTGGTTAGCCGATAGATACTCGTCAAGATTTGAAATGACTCTTTTCGCAGCCAAAGCCCGCCGATTTCCCTCACCAATTAGTTGGTCAATTCTTGAGGCGCGCACTTTGACAATGGCAAATTCTGAGGCGACGAAAAAGCCTGTAATTGCAATTAATAATGCTACAATCAATAAACTAAATATGTCCAATTGGTTTCCGCATGCGTAGTTCGCATGCGGATTACACCTCCTACAAAACGGATTGTATTTTAATCTTCATCGCTGCTTTGTGCAAAAATAAGGATATATTTTGTCAATTCGAGCACAGAAATGAGCGCGGCTGCGACATAGGTCAGCGCGGCTGCTCCGAGCACTTTATTCACGCCGCGTTCTTCATCGCGGTAAATGATGCCTTCAGCAAGCATAAATTTTTTCGCTCTTGAACTTGCGTTAAATTCCACAGGAAGCGTAATTAATTGAAACGCGACCGCAAATGAAAAGAAAATAATGCCAAGGCCAATAAGCGAAAGTTGCTGAAGAATAAATCCTACCAACAACAAAATCGGTGCAGCTCCCGACGTGAAATTAACGATTGGAAACATGCGGTGGCGAAGCACTAATGCCCCGTATGATTGTTTGTGCTGCACAGCATGCCCCACTTCATGTGCCGCCACTGAAATCGAAGCGATCGAACGGCCATAGTAAACTGGTTCTGATAAACGCACAGTCCGCGAAATCGGGTCATAATGATCGGTTAATCTTCCCGGCACTACTTCCACAGGGACATGGTAAAGTCCGTTGCGGTCTAAAATCATTCTCGCTACTTCCGCACCTGTCAGTCCGGAAGATGCCGACACTTTCGACCACTTTTCGAAATTTCCCGACACCTTAAATTGCGCCCATAAGGAAATGCCGAACGCAATAATAATTAAAAAATCCATCGGATGAAAAAACATTCACAAACCCTCCGTTAATTGTCGTATAACATATTTGAAAATATGTTTATACTAATAATTATTTTACTTTACCGATCGTTTTCCCGTCAAATAAAGCCCTCTTATCCATTAGTATGCGAAAAGTGAATACATACTACAAATACCTTTTTATGGCTATTGAACTACTCCCACTTTCACTTTGTTTCAAAGTGGGAGATTCCTACGAACACCGAAGCCTCCTTCGGTTCTCTTAGTAGGCGATCCCCGTCGTCCCAACGGTTCCGTTGTCTAACACGACAACAAGCGCAGTCCTTCTTTTAGAATATTGATACTCGCGTTCTGATCCCGATCGTGATGGGTTCCACAAGATGGGCATCTCCATTCACGAAGGCTCAGATGTTTCACGTCTTTGTGTTGGTAGCCACAGCACGAACAGAGTTGGGAAGAAGCAAATGTTCTCGATATGGTCACCACTTGTTTCCCGTACCATTTCGCTTTGTACTCCAACATGGTGCGAAACTG
>NZ_JHVN01000014.1 GCF_000620165.1 Anoxybacillus tepidamans PS2 | reverse complement strand
CAGACAGGACATGTCTGACTCGTGTACGATTCGTCGACTTCTTTCAAACGAATACCTTGTTGGGCTAATTTATAAGCGAGATATTGCTTGACTTTCCCGAAGGACCAATTCGAGAGTTTTTGTGCTTGCTTCCGGTGGACTTTCTTTTTCTTTCTCGTGTTTCGTTGGATTCCTTCGACGTTTCCGATGTATACGTCCGACACGGATTGAGCGAGGCACCAGTCGACGAATTGCTTCGTCGTTTTATGAAGCGCATCCCGCAGCTGGCGTTCCGATTTGGATAAGAGATATCGTTTGGCTCGTTCGTATTTCTTCCATCGACGGGAGCCTTTTTGGCATTTGGCTTGTCGTCGTTGAATTTCGGCGAGTTTCTTGTTTCGGAGTCGATGAAGCGAACGCACCTTTCTCCCTGTAATCAAGAGGGCTTGGCCGTTTTCACAAAAGGCGCCGATCGTATGAATTTCACCGAGATCGACACCGGCTGAACGGCCTGGTTGATACGCTTTTGCTTCTTGACCGTCGTCGTAGGTGATGGCTAAATACCAACCATGGTTATAACAACATTCGATTTCTTTGATCGTTCCTTTGGGTAAGTGGGAGACATGGACGAGGATCGGTTCTTCTCTTGTTCCATCATGGATACCCATCGATAACGCAATGGTTCCATTTTCGTACACTTTGAACCCATCTTTCGCCCATTTCGTGTTGAAAAATTTCTTTTGTTTGTATGGGTAGCGAGCGTGGTGAAGTCCTTTTTGAATGGCGGCTTGGGCTGATTGGCGCGCGAAGAGATACTTGTGGCAAACGGCTTGGATCGACTGGCTGTGAAGATGGAAGCGACCTTTCGTGTGCTTTTGCAGCTCGCTTTTCGAGATGCGGCGGCCGTGTTGAAGGAAGTATTCTTTCGCGAGCCGGAGGCACTCATTCCAGACGCGGGCCGACTCCCGATTGCAGGCCACCAGCCGTTCGAGATCCCTCTTGGAGGCACGAAAGGCGACTTTTTGACCGCGGAGCATCGTCATTCCTCCCTTTCTCTGCATTTTGGCTAAGACGATTATAGCACATACGTTCTGTTTAGAAAAGCCAAAACGCCCGATTCATCTCCCACCTACATTCCATTTAGAGGTGGGAGACTTCTCGGTGAATGTGTTAAAAAATGAAACACATAATACTTAGTCATCATCCTCACTCCTTATTCCTCATAACTATAAACTGTTTTAGTCTTTCCTTTAAAGTTTGTGTCCTTATAGAATACGGTCTTAACCTTAAATCTATATCCTTTCTTATCACTTTTTTTAATATACATCCTAAAGGACAAGTAGGACTTGTATGTCTCTTTGTAAGCTGAATATGTCCCTGTAACAAAAGAGAAAACAGCTGCAGGAGTACCAATGAATCCAGTTGCTCCAAGTACCACTCCACCAATCAAAATGCCTTTTCTCCTGTCTTTGCTCTCATAAATTAGGGTATATTTTTAGGAATGACTGCATTAGACATGCATTTATACGCGGGATAGCAAGCATTAACTTTCTCTACTCCTATTGTATTTCCAAATAAACTTAAAACAAACGTAAAGCTTATAAGGAATTTGAGTACTTTCTTGTTCATTATTCCATATTCCCCATGATTTATAAGAGTATCATAACAAATTTTACCTTAAAAAGGTTTTGTATACATGTGAAATAATTACCATTTTTTCCTTTTAAGGTTCTTTACCGAAAGATGTACTTCATTTTTACATAATTTATTCCAAATTACTATTTTTGATTTATAATACGTATTTTAACTTAATTTAAATATATTTCCTTGCAACTGGTAGTTTCGACACTGTTATTATAAAATTCTAAATTAAAAAGGGAACCGTTTTCTTGGTTTTTTCGACAAAAAGAAGCCCCGAAAGCGAGCGTTATGCGAATACTTTCGGGACATCCTTTTGCTTTTTTATAACTTTCCTTGCTTGCGTAAAATTTGTTCCATTTCGCGAACAAGTGAATCGAAATACGTGAAAAGATTGTCGAGTGGTTTTGATGATGTCATATCCACTCCTGCTTTTTTCAGTAATTCAATCGGGTCATCGGATGTACCGGCGCTTAAAAACTGTAAATAGCGCTTTGTGGCTGCACCGGTACGATCTTCCTTCATCTGCTTTACAAGCTCAAACGATGCTGCCAGCGATGTTGCGTATTTATATACGTAAAAAGCGTCATAGAAATGAGGGATGCGCAGCCAACCAAGCGCAGCTTCAGGATCAACAGCGTAAGCAGGACCATAATATTTTTTTAGTAAACGAAGCCAAAGGCTATTTAACTCTTCAGCGGTTAAGCTGCCGCTTTGTCGCACTCGATCGTGAATGGCTTGTTCGAATTCTGAATACATCACTTGCGTATATAATGCACCGCGTATTTGATCGATTTGTTGATTGAGTAGGTATAGTTTTTCCTCATCTGTTTTAGCTTGATTGGTTAAATAGTCGAGCATCAACCATTCGTTGGCGGTAGAAGCGACTTCCGCTGTAAATATCGATTGGCCCGAGTAGCGGTACGGTTGTTTTTGGTTTGTATAAACCGAGTTCATCGCATGGCCGATCTCATGAGCGATTGTCAACATCCCGTCCAATGAATGATCATAGTTCAATAAAATATATGGATGGGTATCATATGCGGCTGTATTGTATCCGCCTGTATATTTTTTCGGGCGCGGATATACGTCAAGCCAGCGATGATTAAACGCGTCTTGAACCTGTTTTACATAGTCATTTCCGAGCGGTTTTAACCCTTTCAGAATCGTTGATTGAGCTTTGTCAATCGGAAATTTCATTTGATTGGCAACCGTTTCGGGAACAAGTGGAACATACATGTCGTAACTATGGATGCGATCGACCTTCAGCACGTTTTTTCGCAGTTCAACATAGCGATGAAACGATGGTAAATGCTTATTCGTTATAGCAATGAGATTTGTGAATACTTTTTTCGGAACATCGTCGGCAGACAACGCTGCATCAAGCCTGGACTTGTACTTCCGTGCTTTTGCATACAATTCATCCGCTTTGACAGAAGCGTATAAAGTCGCGGCAGACGTGTTTTGGATGACCTCATAACTTTTAAAAAACGTTTGGAATGCTTGCTTGCGATACGCCCGATTTGGGTTTTCAAGCGCTTTTAAATAGTTTCCTTCCGTGAGTTGTATCGTTTTTCCATTCGCCGTTTTCATGGTAGGCGGGGTATAATCACCGCGCGAAGCGTTGTTGTAAATGTTTTCAGCATCACTTGTAATTGGGGAGAGCTTCGCAAGCAGCTGTTCTTCTTTTTTTGAAAGCGTGTGTTTTTTTTGTTCAAGCAGTTCTTCAAAATAGCGAGCATACCCTTTTAAACGTTTGCTTTTTTGAAACTTGACTAATTTGTTTTTAGGCAGCGACAAAATTTCTGGTTCGATAAATGACGTTGCCGATGCGTAATTGGATGCGACTGTTTCCACTTTTGCTTTTAAGTTGGCTGCCGTTTGATCTTCAATGTTTAAATCTTGTTTGAGATGGGCGTAAAGGGAAAGTTTCTCGAGCGTTCTTGCTATTTTTTCTTGCAATGCAAATAGTTTGGCTATATTGCTTTCACTATTCAGCTTTCCTTGGTAGGATGATAGTAGCGGTATCATTTTAGCGGCTTTGTTGAGGTCTTTGTTGAACATATCTAGCGATGAATAAATATCATTTAGATTCCAAGTATACTTTGGGTTCGTGCCGACTTCGGCTGCTTTTATATTGACCGGAACGATCATTAATAGGATGAGCAACGTATAGACAATTCGTTTCATTTTTCACAACTTCCTTTCCTGTTTTTTCCGCTATATAAGGTAGTATGTTCAAAAATCAAATGATTACTCTTTAGGAAACCAACTCGTGAAGGAGAAAGAAGCATGAAAGTTATTATTGCTGAAAAACCGGATCAAGGTGCAACGTTGGCATCGATTTTTCAAACGAAAAAACGCCAAGGCTATATTGAAATTTTGCCAAACGAACTCTTTCCAAAAGGAGCGTATATGACGTGGGCGGTGGGCCATCTTTTGCAGCTGGCTCCTCCTGAGCGGTATCGCCCTGAGTGGAAACGATGGAAACTAGAAGCGTTGCCGATCATTCCAGAGCGTTTTCAGTATGAAGTCGAAAAGGCGAAAGCAAAACAATTTCAAATTGTAAAGGAGTTGCTTAAAAAGCCGGAAGTGACGGAAATCATTCATGCGGGAGACGCTGGGCGGGAAGGGGAGCTGATCGTCCGCAATATCATTCATATGAGCGGTGTCCAAAAACCGATGAAACGGCTTTGGATTTCATCGATGACGCCAAAGGCCATTTATGAAGGATTTCGTCAACTATTAGATGAAAAGGAAACGCGCTCCTTGTTTGAGGAGGCATATGCGCGCGCTTGCGCCGATTGGCTTGTTGGTATGAACGCATCCCGAGCGTACAGTATCTTGTTAAAACAAAAAGGAATGAACGATGTTTTTTCTGCCGGGAGAGTGCAGACGCCGACGTTAGCATTAATCGTCAAGCGGGAAAAAGAAATCGAGAATTTTAAACCAGAGCCGTTTTGGGAGGTCGTCGCGACTTTCCATATGAACGGCAAACAGTACGAGGGAAAATGGATTCATGATCAAGAAACGCGCTTGAAAGATGAAGAGTTGGCGCGAAAAGTGGCCGCTTTTTGCGAAAACAAGCAGGCGATTGTGCAGGAAGTGAAGACGGAGCGCAAAGAGTATCAGCCGCCGCTTTTATTTAATTTATCGTCGCTTCAGGCGACAGCGAACAAGCTCTATCAATTTTCGCCGAAAAAGACGCTCGATATTTTACAAAAGCTATATCAAAAAGGAATCGTGTCATATCCCCGCTCCGACTCCAACTATGTTACGAGAGGAGAAGCGGAAACGTTTCCCGATATTTTGCAAAAGTTGAGCCAATATGCTGACTATCAACCGTTGTTTCCGCTGCCGAAATCGTCAGTTTTACATAATAAACGTTATGTAAATGAAAAAAAGGTGACGGACCATTACGCCATTATTCCGACGGAACAAGTTGTTGATCCTGCGAAATTATCAAGCGAGGAACGGAAGATTTATGATTTAATCGTCCGGAGATTGATTGCCGCGCATTACGAAGAAGCGGTTTTTGATTATACGACGGTGATGACGCTTGTAGACGGACGTGCATCGTTTATTTCAAAAGGCAAACAACAAATTCAAGAAGGATGGCGGAAAGTTATTTTTCAGCGGGAGGAAGATGATTTAGCGCTGCTCCCGCCTCTGGCTCGGGGAGAGACAGGAACAGTGGCGAACGTCCGCGTCAAAGAGGGGCAAACGCAGCCGCCTAAGCGATATACGGAAGGGCAGCTGATCACGCTGATGAAAACGGCCGGCAAGTTTTTAGAAAATGAAGAATTGGAGAAAGTGCTGGCGAAAACGGAAGGGCTCGGCACGGAAGCGACGCGTGCGGGCATCATTACGATGTTAAAAGAGCGAAAGTATATTGAAGTAAAGAAAAACCAAGTTTTTGTCACAGACAAAGGAAAAGTGCTGATTGAAGCGATCGGCGACAAAATTTTAGCCTCGCCAGAAATGACGGCAAAATGGGAGCAACGCCTGAGCGAAATCGGCGAAGGAAAGGCGTCCGCCTCCGCCTTTATGGAACAGGTGAAGAAGCTGTCGCAAAAAATTGTTCAAGACGCGATCGAAATGTCCAAGCATTGGGATTTTGCCGGGTTGGATACCGCTGCGATTCAGCGGACGAAATCGAAAGCGACGCTTGGCAAAAAAGTCGGCACATGTAAATTGTGCGGCGGCGCAGTGATTGACAAAGGAGAGTTTTACGGCTGTGCAAATTTCTCCAAAACGAAATGCTCGTTCACCATTTCCAAAATGATTCTCGGCAAAAAACTGTCGCAAACAAATATCAAAAAGCTGCTTGCGAACGGAAAAACGGATTTAATCAAAGGGTTTAAAAAAGGCGAGAAAACGTTTGATGCCTATTTAATCTGGAATGAACAAGAACGGAAAATATCATTTGCCTTTCAGCCTAAATAATGCTTCCCTCTTCCGCAACGCGCGGAAGGGGGAAGCGTTGTTTACAATAGTGGAATCTCTATAAATGAGCATTGTTGGAATCAATGACTAAATAATAATGACAGTCTGCATTGCCGATATTGGTAAAACTGTGCTCCACATCCGCTTCGTAATACATGGAGTCGCCTTCTTCTAAGTCATACGTGTCATTTCCTAACTGGATCCGTAATCGTGCTTTTGTCACCGATACATACTCTTTGACGCCTTTTTTACGCCGTAAAATAGCTTTGAAGAAGGAGGAAGAGGGAAAAGCTGTCACGATTCAACGCAAACACTTAGCGTTCCTCCCTTGTTAACAATAGAAAACATTACTGTTCACGAAATATCTCCATATATCGTTCCGGTTCTTGCAATGCTTCGAATCCAAATTGTCGGTACAGCCCGTGGGCGTCTTTTGTGACTAACAAAAAGCGGCGGACGGTCGCCACATCAGGGTGTTGCAACACGCATTGCACCAGCCATTTGCCAAGCTCGTTTCCGCGATATGCTTCATCGATAAAGACATCGCATAAATACGCAAACGTGGCGCCATCTGTAATGAATCGAGCAAATCCGATTTGTGTCTGTTCATGAAATAGAGAAAAACATAATGAATGCTGAATGGACTTGATAATCGTCGAGCGATTTCTTTTGTTTGCCCAATATGACTGCGCTAGAAATTTACAAACACGATCGATTTGAATGCGAGCTGGATCTGTGGTGATCGTAAAAGGATGGCGTGTATATTCGACAATCTCAAACAAAACCGTTCCTCCTCACTCGTTTTCGACGAATTATACTTGATTTAATTGAAAATGGCAATAGTCCTCACCGTTTAGATTATTATACTATAATATTATTATGTAAACTTGTAACAAATGCTCTTTTTGTTCGTCTAATTCCAAGAAAAGGTGATAGGATGAAAAACTATTGGGGCAGTTTGTTGTTGTTTGTTTTTTTGTCTTTTATATTTTCCGAAACCCCGGCCTACGCTTGCGACTGTGTGCCTCCCGTTTCTCCAAAAGAAGCGTTTGCTGAAAGCAAAGCCGTTTTTGCTGGAAAAGTCGTGCAAATATACGAGACGAAAATAGAGGAGCCGGGACTTGGTAAGTGGCCGAAGCGGGCCGTTGTGTTGGCGGTTGAGCGAACGTGGAAAGGAGTCGATGAAACGCACGTCGTCGTTTACACGGGGTTTAGCAACGCCGATTGTGGCTATCCATTTGAAGTAGGGGAGAAATATCTCGTTTACGCATACGGTGAATCAGATTTATTTACAAACATTTGTTCTCTTATCAAACCATTGGCCGAGGCGAAACACGATGTCAACGAATTAGGAAAAGGGAAGGTGCCGACAAAGAACGTCGAAGTGCACAAATTAGAAGAACATCGATTGATCTCTTATACAGTTGCTGCGATAGTGTTGGCAGGAGTCTTATACGGCGTGCAAAGATGGCGAAAGAAGCGGTAATTTGCTTCGATTAAAATCTAGCCCCTCTTTCTTCTGAGCGTGTTAGAAGGATTTTTGACGATGCGTGTCAAATGGTTATAAATGAGAACAAGGGGGAGGGGATTTCGTTATGAAAACAGCGGATTTGTGCGATCAATTTTTGGAGGAGTTGCAGGTTTGCCAATTGCGGTTGCAGTCTTACGGCGGAAAAACCGAGTTTTCTGGCCCGATTGCGACCGTTGATGTGTTTGAAGATAACGTGCTCGTTCGTGAAGCGCTTGAAACGGTTCCAGCGGGAACGGTTTTGGTTGTCGATGGAAAAGGGTCACGGAATTGTGCATTGCTTGGAGATCGTCTGGCACAAATTGCCTGTGAACGAGGTCTCGCGGGCGTCATTGTTCATGGTTGCATTCGCGATTCAGCCGAAATCGCGCAAATGCCGCTTGGCGTGGTCGCGATTGGCACGTGCCCTGTCAAAAGCAAAAAAGAAGGGAAAGGGGCGCGCGATAGCGTTCTTGAATTCGGGGGCGTACGTTGGGAGCCGGGCGCGCATGTGTATGTCGATAGCGATGGAGTTGTTGTTGCTAAAACAAAACTGTTCGAAAAATAAAAATGGTTGACTTTTTTAGAAAATTCGTCATATCATTGTGGAGGATAAACTTAACAGTTGAATAATTTGCTAAAGCAAGTAAGGTGCCTTTCTCTAGTGGGACAGGCTTAAAAGGGAAGTACGGTGAAAAGCCGTCACGGTACCCGCCACTGTGATGAGGAGTTTCATTGCATCATGTCACTGAAGGAAACTTCGGGAAGGCGCAATGAAGCGATGATTCTAAGTCAGGAGACCTGCCTTATTTGCTCGGACGGATACCTACGGGATTATAGGTAGACGTGCGGGGGAATCGTATACATAAAGGCCTGTTTACGTGCATTTTTAGGCTTCCCGTATGCATTTTTCTGCACCTCTATCTATAGAGGTGCTTTTTATTTTGGAAAAAGGAGAGGATTGATATGGCAACATGGAATTTAACAGGAACGAGGCATCACGTATTGATTTGCAACGGCGGTAGCTGCATGCGAAAAGGAGGAGAAGAGGTCACAAGCGCTATTCGCGAAGAAATTGCAAGGCTTGAACTTGATTGCGACGTACATACGACAAGGACGCGCTGTAACGGTCGTTGCGAAGATGCGTGTGTGGTCATTGTGTATCCGGAAGGAATTTGGTACAAGTCAATCACCCCAGAGCGAGGGAAGAAACTAGTACAGCAGCACTTAATGAATGGCGAGCCGTTAGAAGAAGCGATAACGTATCAATACGAACAAGAACAAGGATTTATTTTTTCAGGAAACTCAACTACTTCGTTAGGAATTCAAAAATTAGGGAAATGAGGTAGAGGCAATTGGAATTGATGACATATGTGATGATGGCTGTGTTTTTAGGAATGAGGCATGGAATGGATAGCGATCATGTCGCAGCAATTGCCGATATGGTAGGAAGTGAGTCACATCGCAAAAGGCAAGTGGTGTTAGGGATCATGTATGCATTCGGACATGGTTTTATCGTATTTTTCATGGGGATGATTGCAATTTTTATCGGGTTTCATCTGCCGAGTGGAATGACCCGTGTGATCGAAGCAATGGTTGGGTGCACTCTTATTTTTCTTGGGGGAGTGATGCTCTTTTCACTTCTTTACAAAAATGAAATGAAAAGCCGAATCAAGGTGCTTTATGAGTTGATCGGCACGATATTGCGTCGCTTTCAAAGAAACGATAGCTTCTATCATTCGCATTCGTTGTTTCGCTTCGGTTGGATCAGCGCTTTTATTATAGGCATTATCCATGGAATTGGCGTCGAAAGCCCGACGCAGCTTGCCATTTTAACGCATACCGCGGGAAAAGCAGACATGAGTGTCGCAGCATTACAGCTCAGTTTATTTGTGGTCGGACTTTTAATCGCAACCATTGGAATGACTTTCTGTCTATCATGGGGATTTATGAAGGCGAGAATACGAGATTCATTGTTTTTTCTGTTTGGAGCGATCACAAGCTTGTACAGTATATGGCTAGGTATCACAATCATGATTGAAACATGGAAAGGAGGAGCATAAAGTGAGCGGAAAACTGCTGATTATCGGATTTGGGCCAGGCAGTGTCGACCATATGACAAAGCGGGCGCGGGAAGCGATTGAAGAAAGCGATATCGTGATTGGTTATAAAACATACATCGATCTTGTTTCTGATTTAATAGGGGACAAACCGATTATCAGCACCGGGATGACAGAGGAAGTGAGCCGGGCACAAGAAGCGGTGAAATGGGCAGAGCGGGGCAAGAAAGTCGCTGTTATTTCGAGCGGCGATGCGGGTGTATACGGAATGGCTGGGCTTGTATACGAAGTGTTAATTGAAAAAGGTTGGACGAAAGAAAGCGGAGTGGAAGTTGAAGTCATTCCAGGGGTTTCTGCCATCAATTCATGCGGTGCGTTGTTGGGAGCACCCATTATGCATGATGCATGCACCATTAGCCTAAGCGATCATTTAACGCCGTGGACGCTGATTGAAAAACGGATTGAAGCGGCCGCGATGGCCGATTTTGTCATTGCTCTTTATAACCCAAAAAGCGGAAGGCGAACGCGGCAAATTGTCGAAGCGCAGCGTATTCTTTTACGCTATCGCTCCCCTGAAACGCCGGTTGGCTTGGTGAAAAGCGCCTACCGTGCCCGTCAACAAATTGTCATTACCGATTTAGAGCATATGCTCGAATACGAAATCGGTATGTTGACAACCGTCATTATTGGTAATTCATCTACTTTCGTGCATGACGGAATGATGATTACCCCGCGCGGATACCAGCGAAAATATACACTGGACGCATTAGAACAACCGTTAAAACCGCACGAACGTCTGCGAAAAGAAGCGGAGCCGTGGGCGCTTGATCAGGTAAAAGCCGAAAGAGTGCGCCGCACAGCCGAAGCAGCGTTGCAGAAAATCGCTGTTCGGCAAAACGAACAACAAGAAACGTTCCCCGATATTTTAGAATTGGCGGTCAGTCCAGGGGTAGCGAATAAAGTGTTGGCTCCAGAGCAAATGATAGCGATTGCAAACATTGCTGGAAGCGATGGGAAGATGATGTATACGCCGGATCATTATTTGAAATTAGAAATTCCAACCGCAAATCCCGATGATGTGATCGCAAAACTGAAAGAAGCGGGACTTATTGTTGCGCCGATTGGCGATGTATTGACGGTAAAAGCGTGCGATTTTTGCGACGGTGAAAAAACGGATGCCATTCCTTATGCCAAACAGCTGCATGAGCAACTGAATGGGCTTGCGTTGCCAAAAGAGTTGAAGCTTGGCTTTAACGGCTGCGGAATGGCATGTTACGGAGCGGTGCGAGAAGATATTGGAATTGTGTACCGAAAAGGGGCATTTGACCTATTTTTAGGCGGGAAAACGATTGGGAGAAATGCACATCCAGGGCAACTTGTTGCTGAGGGAATCCCGCCTCACGAAATCGTTCCGACTGTGATTCGCATTATTCAAGAATATAAGGAGCATGGACATCCAAATGAACGTTTCCATAAATTTTTCCAACGGGTAAAACAAGTGAGCGGATTTGTCTATCAGGAAGCAAATTCTAAATCAAAAATTGAGGTGCCTGCTTGCGGGGAATAGGAGGTAAGAGCATGAAGGCGATTTTATTTGTTGGGCACGGAAGCCGCGATGCGGAAGGAAATGAGCAAGTCTTTCAGTTCGTCGAGCAGCTTCGTTCCAAAATCGATTCTCGTTACTATATTGAAACATGTTTTTTAGAGTTTGGTTTGCCGACAATGTTAGAAGGGATGAAGCGGTGTGTGGCGGCAGGGGCTCATGAAGTGATTGTCATTCCGATAATTTTGCTTGCTGCGGGCCATTCGAAGTTGCATATTCCAGCGGCGATTGATGAAGCAAGAAAGCAATATCCGCACGTGAAGTTTACGTATGGCCGGCCGATCGGAATTCATGAACAAACATTTGTAATTTTAAAAGAAAGATTGCTAGAAATCGGCGAGGATGCGGAAACGCCTGATTCCGGTACGGCCATTCTTCTGTTGGGGCGCGGAGGGAGCGATCCGGATGCCAATAGCGATTTATATAAAATTGCCCGGCTTTTTTGGGAACGGACCAACTACTCACTTGTGGAGCCCGCTTTCATGGGGGTGACCAATCCCCTTTTAGATGAAGGGGTAGATCGATGCATCAGGCTGGGAGCCAAAAAGGTTGTGATCTTGCCATACTTTTTATTTACTGGTGTTCTGATTAAAAGATTGGAAGAAAAAATATCGGAGTTTCGTAGCCGCTACCCGCACGTTGAATTTGCTTTAGCTGGGTATTTCGGGTTTCATCCGAAACTGCAGACGATTGTGCTGGATCGTTTAGAGGAAGCGCTTGGTCAAGCTGTCAAGATGAATTGCGATTTGTGCCAATATCGGCTTCATATGGCCGAACACCATCACCATCATCACCACCATCATTAAGGAGGCGTGTTATGATTATCGTTTTAGCGGGAACAAGCGATGCAAGGCAGCTAGCGCTTGAGATTCAACAAGCAGGATACAACGTGATGGCAACGGTCGTAACCGAACATGCAGCGGAGCAATTGCAACATGCTGGTTTATCGGTTCATCTTGGGAGATTAACAGCAGAGCAATTGACGAAATTGATTTATATGAAACAGGCCAAAGCGGTTGTAGACGCGAGTCACCCCTTTGCGGAAGAGGCATCAAAAAATGCCATCAAAGCAGCGAACGATGCGAATGTTCCTTATATTCGTTATGAGCGAAAGTCCGTTCCAGTCGATTACGAACGTGTTACGTTTGTTGATAGCTATGAGGAAGCAGCTGAACTTGCAGCAACAAAAAAGGGAGTGGTGATGCTGACAACCGGAAGCAAAACGCTGCATATTTTTGCAAAAAAGCTGCTTCATTTGCCGGATGTGCGCATCATCGCCCGCATGCTTCCCCGTAAGGACAATATGGAAAAATGTGAAGAGCTCAAATTTCCTCAAGAAAATATTGTAGCGATGCAAGGGCCGTTTACGCAGGAATTGGATACAGCGCTTTTCAGACATTTTGGTGTGACGCTTCTCGTGACGAAAGAAAGCGGCAAAGTTGGGTTTGTCGATGAAAAAATCGCCGCCGCTGAAGAACTGGGGATTGAGACGATTGTGATTCGCAGACCAACCATCCAGTATGACACGATATATTCGGAGTTTTCAGATGTAGTAGCGGCGTTGCGTCAGCGTGTGCCGTTATTGATTAATCAATGAAAGGGGTTTTATGAATGGATTTTCGAACGGAATTTCGTCCTGTTACGATTCAGCCGCAACAGATTGAGGAACGAAGTTTTCAAATCATTGACGAAGAGATCGGAGAGCATCATTTTACGCAGGAACAATATCCAATCGTTCAACGCGTGATTCATGCGTCGGCCGATTTTGAGTTAGGCAAAAGTTTATTATTTCATCCAAGCGCGATCAAAGCAGGGATTGAGGCGATTCGCGCAGGTAAAAAGGTTGTGGTTGATGTACAAATGGTACAAGTCGGGGTCAATAAAGCGAGGATTGAAAAATTTGGCGGGAGTGTGCATGTGTACATTTCCGATCCCGATGTGATCGCAGAAGCGAAACGCTTGAATACAACGCGGGCGATTGTTGCCATGAGGAAAGCCGTTAAAGAGGCGGATGGAGGCATTTTTGCGATTGGCAATGCCCCAACGGCATTGCTTGAGCTGATTCGTTTAATTAAAGAGGGAGAAGCGCGTCCTGGTTTAGTTATTGGCTTGCCGGTTGGTTTTGTATCGGCAGCAGAATCAAAGGAAGAATTGGCGAAATTGGATGTTCCGTTTATTACGAACATCGGCCGAAAAGGAGGAAGCACGGTCACGGTAGCAGCGCTTAATGCGCTTTCGATTTTAGCGGAGCGAGGGTAGACGATGGAAAACAAAACATTGCGCGAAGGATATACGACAGGTGCTTGCGCTACTGCGGCGACGAAAGCGGCATTGACTGCTCTCATTACCGGTGTCCCGCAAACGGAGGCAACGATCTATTTGCCGATTGGACGATGGGTCACGTTTGCGGTAGAACGGTGCCAAATAAATGGCGGCTCGGCAACGGCTGCCGTCATCAAAGATGGAGGCGACGACCCTGATGCGACGCATGGAGCCGAAATCATTTCGACCGTCTCATGGACAACAGGTGACGACATTGAGTTAGATGGAGGCGAAGGCGTTGGGCGCGTTACGAAGCCAGGCTTACCGGTACCAATAGGCGAAGCAGCCATTAACCCGGTACCGCGCAAAATGATGATGGAAACAGCGGACTATGTTCTCAAACAATATGGGGTTGAGAGGGGGATCCGCATCGTCATTTCCGTTCCAAATGGAGAAGAAATCGCGAAAAAAACGCTAAATGCCCGGCTTGGTATTATTGGCGGCATCTCGATTTTGGGGACGCGCGGCATTGTCGTGCCATTTTCGACATCGGCTTACCGCGCAAGCATTGTTCGAGCGATTCAAGTAGCTAAAGCAACAGGCTGTCATCATGTTGTTATTACAACAGGGGGACGAAGTGAAAAGTATGCTATGAAGCAATATACCCATCTTCCGGAAGAAGCGTTTATCGAAATGGGAGATTTTGTTGGTTTTACGCTTAAACAATGCAAAAAACAGGGGATGAAAACGGTCTCGATGGTTGGGATGATGGGGAAGTTTTCTAAAATCGCCCAAGGAGTCATGATGGTTCATTCGAAGAGTGCACCTGTTGATTTTCATTTTCTAGCAGCAATTGCCGAGGAAGCAGGTGCTTCTTGCGAACTCGTTCGTTCCGTACGGGAAGCGAACACGGCATCGCAAGTTGGGGATCTCATGCAAGAGGCAGGAAACACGTTGTTTTTTGAAAAATTATGCGAGTGCTGCTGCCGTTCTGCGTTGAAAGAGGTCGGCGGCGGCCTTGTCATTGAAACATCGCTTTATACGATGAGTGGACAACTTTTAGGAAAGGCGGTGCGAACAGATGCAGCCGATTAAACTCATTGGTATTGGCGCAGACGGAACAAAAAGCTTGCCTTCTTTATACGAACGTTGGATTTATGAAAGTGAATTATTAGTAGGAGGTGAGCGTCATTTATCATTTTTTCCTGACTACCAAGGAGAAAAGGTAGTAATTAAAAACGGCCTTTCCTCTCTTGTCGAGCGGTTGCGTAATGAAGATAGACGGACAGTTGTTTTAGCTTCAGGTGATCCGCTTTTTTATGGAATCGGAAGCTATTTATCTCGAAAACTTCCGATCGAAGTATACCCATCGATCAGTTCGATTCAATGGGCATTTGCGAAAATCGGGGAGAGCTGGCACGATGCATACGTCATAAGCGTGCACGGCCGGAGCATGAAGGGCCTCGCTCAGCGGATTGATGGGCGCCATAAAGTGGCGATTTTAACCGATGCAACGAATTCGCCAGACCAGATTGCAAACTATTTACTTTCGTATGGAATGACGGAATACCGTGCGTTTGTCGGAGAACATCTCGGCGGCGAAGAGGAACGGTGCCGTTTTTTTGAATTGGAAGAGATGGCGCAAACCGAGTTTCTTCCATTAAATATTGTCATTTTGCAGAAAACGAAAGAGGGACCTGTTTGGTCACTCGGGATTGATGACGACCAGTTTTTGCAACGCAAACCGGAAAAAGGATTAATTACAAAAAAAGAGATTCGTATTTTAAGCGTTAGCGCCCTTCAACTGCATGAGACGAGCGTTGTTTGGGATATCGGCACATGTACGGGTTCTGTCGCGATTGAAGCGGCGAAAATCGCACGCGAGGGAGCGGTATTTGCGATCGAGAAAAATGAACAGGATATCAACATTTGCAAAGAGAATATGCGAAAATTCCGTGCGGACTTTACTCTCGTTCATGGCCGGGCGCCAGAACATCTAAATGAATTTCCTGACCCCGATGCGATTTTTATCGGCGGCACATCGGGAGAAATGGATCGGTTGCTTAATGTTTGCTCTGAACGTCTGAAAAAAGGAGGACGAATCGTCATCAATGCCGTAACCATCGAAACGCTGCATGAAGCGGTTGTTGGGCTTGAGCAACGAGGTTTTCATGTCGATATTACGTTGGCGCAATTGTCTAGAAGCAAGCCGATTTTACAACTGACCCGTTTTGATGCCTTAAATCCGATTTATATTATTTCGGCTTATAGAAAGGAAGAAAAGCAATGATTGGAACGTTATACGGCGTTGGCGTTGGTCCAGGAGATCCGGAACTATTGACGGTCAAGGCGTTTCGCTGTTTAAACGAAGCCGATGTGATCGCCTACCCGAAAAAGCAGCGTGGCAGCAAAAGCTACGCTCAACAAATTGTCGAGGCATACTTTTCACCGCGAGAAAAGGAAATGCTCGGTCTTGTCTTTCCGATGACGAAAGAAAAAAATGTTTTAGAGGAAAAATGGAATGAAACGGCCGAACGTGTGTGGGAGCATCTTTCGGCAGGAAAAAATGTTGCTTTTGTGACAGAAGGAGACCCGCTTTTATATAGCACCTTTATTCATTTTATGCGAACAATGCAAACAAATTATCCGGATGTTCGGACGGAAGTGATTCCGGGGATTTCGTCTGTCAACGCAGCGGCGGCTCGCCTTCAACTTCCGCTTGCTGATGGCAATGAACATGTCGCCATCATTCCGGCGCGCGATGATTACGAGGAGATGAAGCGAGCGATTGAAACCCATGATTGTGTCGTGTTTATTAAAGTAGCAAAAGTGATCGATATGATGCTTCGGCTATTGCGCGAACTTGATTTAGTGCAAAGGGCCGCCGTTGTGACCAAAGTGACATCAAGTGAAGAAATCATTTGGAATGTAGAGCAGCTTGATGGAGTGGAGCTTGAATATTTAACACTGATGGTGGTGAGAAAATGAAGCTATATATTGTTGGAGCCGGCCCAGGGGATCCAGAGTTGCTTACGGTGAAAGGACTAAAATTGTTGCAAGAGGCGGATGCCATTTTTTATACCGATTCGCTCGTCAATGAAGCCTTACTTCATTATGCGAAACCGGAAGCGGACGTGTTTCATACGGCGGGCATGTATTTAGAGCAAATTGTTCATTTGATGGTCGAGCGAGTGAAAAGCGGTCAAAAGGTGGTGCGCCTCCATACAGGCGACCCTTCGATTTACGGGGCTACGCTTGAACAAATAGCATTATTGAAAAAGGAACAAATTGATGTGGAAATCGTTCCGGGCGTGAGCTCGGTATTTGCCGCAGCAGCCGCGGCCGAGGTCGAGCTAACCGTTCCCGATTTAACACAAACGGTGATTTTAACGCGGGCGGAAGGACGCACCCCTGTTCCAGAGAAGGAAAAGCTTGAGGAGTTGGCGAAACATGATTGTACGCTCGCGTTATTTTTAAGCGCGACGTTGACGAAAAAAGTGACGAAAGCGCTGATCGAAGCTGGCTGGAGCGAGGATACACCCGTTGTTGTTGTGTATAAAGCGACGTGGCCTGATCAAAAAGTGGTTCGATCGACCGTTAGAACGCTTAATGAAGATATGCGTGCCAACGGGATCCGAAAACATGCACTCATATTAGCTGGACGGGCGCTCGACCCAGCGATTGCGGAACGCTCTTATCGTTCAAAACTTTATGATAAAACGTTTACGCACGGATATAGGCAGGGGGAGAAGTAGAATGTATGCCGTTGTTGCGATTACGAAGCATGGAGTGAACATCGCTCGCCAAATTGGTGAACAACTGCCCGATACTCGTGTATATTATACGAACAAATTTGCCCAGGGAGATGAAGAAGAAAAGGGCATCCATTTATTTGAAGGCAATGTGCGATGTTTGCTGCCTTCACTTTTTTCCACGTATCGCGGATTGATTCTTATTATTTCACTTGGAGCGGTCGTACGCATGATTGCGCCATTGTTAAAGGATAAAAAGACAGACCCAGCGGTTGTAGTGATCGACGATAAGGGAGAGCACGTCATTAGTGTCTTGTCGGGGCATCTTGGCGGAGCGAATGAATTGACTCGCCAGGTTGCACATCTATTACAAGCCCATCCTGTCATCACAACGGCTTCCGATGTGCAAAAAACGATAGCGGTCGACTTATTTGGAAGATCGTTCGGGTGGGTATGGGAATCAGATGAAAAGCTGACGCCGGTAAGCGCCGCGGTTGTGAACGAACAGCACGTAGCGATTGTGCAAGAATCGGGCGAGCGAAATTGGTGGACGTACGATACACCTCTCCCAAGCAACATTCGGGTGTATGAATCTATTAATGCGGCACTAGCTGCGAAACCAGACGCGGCTCTCGTTGTAACCCATCGCCTTCTTTCGAAAGACGAGGAAGCGATTTTGCGAAACGGTGTTTTGTATCGTCCAAAAGTGATTGTTCTTGGCATCGGCTGCAATCGAGGCACGCCAGCGGAAGAGATTGAAGCCGTCATCATCGAAACACTAGCAGAGCTTCGTTTTTCGTTAAAAAGTGTAAAGGCAGTATGTACGATCGATTTGAAAAAAGATGAGGAAGGAATCTTACAAGTTGCACGAAAATACGGCTGGGAATTTGTATACTATAAGCGGGAGCAATTAAATGAAGTGAAAATGGAGCAGCCTTCGGAAACGGTCTACCGCTATACAGGGGCATACGGCGTCAGTGAGCCGGCTGCCAAATTATACAGCGGGGCTGATACGCTTGCACTAGTGAAAAAAAAGTCGGGAAACGTCACCATTTCGGTTGCGGTGCTTGATGAGGGGGAATAGTGATGCGAAGAATTGTCATCGCCGGAACGGGAAGCGGCGTCGGCAAGACGACCGTTACAATCGGCATTATGGCGGCGTTAAAGAAAAAAGGATATACGGTTCAAGGATTTAAGTGCGGTCCAGATTATATCGATCCAACATATCACACTGCTGTAACGGGACGGCCATCGCGTAATTTGGATAGCTGGATGGGCGGAAAAGACATTGTAAAAGCCATCTGCCAAAAGGGATGCGAAGGCGCTGATATTGCGGTGATTGAAGGAGTGATGGGATTTTTTGACGGCAAGCAAGCAACGAGCATCGAAGGATCAACCGCGGAAATTAGCATCCTTACACAAAGCCCTGTGCTGTTAGTCGTCGACTGTTCCGGGATGGCGCGCAGCGCGGCCGCTGTCGTTCGCGGGTTTCAGCTGTTGGATGAACGCGTGCGCATCGTTGGTGTGATTGCCAACCGCGTCGGCAGCGAAGGGCATTTTCGTTTAGTAAAAGCCGCGATTGAACAGGAATGCGGTATTCCGGTGATTGGCTTTTTACAAAAGCATGAGGATTTACATATCCCCGAACGGCATTTAGGGCTTGTTCCATCGATTGAACGCGGCGAACTGGATCGTTTTTTCGCGCAACTTGGGGAACGGATCGCACGGACGGTGGATTTGGATGCGTTATTGCAATTAGCGGAAGCTCCTGATTTAGAAATCGGACATTCTTTTTTATCTGTTGATACAACGCATCATGTGCGCATTGCGATCGCAAAAGATGCTGCTTTTCACTTTTATTATCAAGAAAATTTAGAGCTTCTTGAGGCATACGGTGCCGAACTTCGATTCTTTTCACCTCTGGCCGGGGACACGGTGCCAGAAGACGTTGACGGACTGTATATCGGCGGCGGGTTTCCGGAAGAGTTTGCTGAGCAATTGTCAAAGCAAGAACATGTCAAAAAATCTGTGAGACAGGCGATCAACAACGGGCTTCCTACGCTTGCTGAATGCGGTGGGTTTATGTTTTTGTCAGAAGGCATTGAGACGACGGACGGCGGCTTTTACGAGATGGTTGGCGTCATTCCAGGGAAGGTCCGTATGCATCCGAAGCTGGCCGCGCTTGGTTATCGTGAAGTCTGGGGAGACAATTTTTTACTTTCGAAAGAGCTTGTTGCAAAAGGCCATGAGTTTCATTATTCAACCTTTACGCGTTTAGATGAAGGAAATTTTGCTTATGAAACAAAGGGATTGCGTGGAACAAAAAAGGATGGATATATGAAGGACAACCTTGTTGCGGGTTATGTTCATTTTTATTTTCCGTCCTGTTCGGAAATGGTGAAAAATTGGCTAGCGGAATGCGAAAGGAGGAAGCAACATGGCTAGAGCGCTGCCGCTTATGTTTCAAGGAACGCATTCGGATGCCGGAAAAAGCATCATTACAACCGCTTTTTGCCGCATTTTTGCACAAGCAGGATGGAAAACGGCTCCGTTTAAGTCGCAAAACATGTCACTCAATTCCTATGTCACACTCGACGGAAAGGAAATCGGCCGGGCGCAAGGAATTCAAGCGGAGGCAGCAGGTGTGGTAGCGACGACTGATATGAATCCGATTTTAATTAAACCGAGCCGTGAAAATGAATCGCAAATTGTGTTGCACGGGAAACCGTATGGAAACATGAAAGCTGTCGCGTATCGAAACGAGTTTTTTTACAAGGGACTTCAAGTGATTGAGAGCTCGCTAAACAAGTTGATGAATGAATACGATCGCGTTGTCATTGAAGGAGCGGGAAGCCCGGCGGAAATTAACCTGAATGACCGAGAGCTTGTGAACATGCGCGTCGCTCGCATGGCTAACGCACCTGTCATTTTAATTGGCGACATTGAGCGCGGCGGTGTGTTTGCGAGTTTAGTAGGAACGTTGCAGCTGCTAGAAAAAGAGGATCGCAAGCGGGTGATCGGTGTAATTATTAACAAATTCCGCGGGGATCTGTCGCTTCTAAAGCCTGGATTGGATTGGTTTGAACAGTATACAAATGTGCCGGTGCTCGGTGTTGTTCCATATATGCCACATTTACATATTGATGCGGAAGATTCGGTTCGTCTTGCACAATTGTCGGCCCAAAAAGATGAAACAAAGGACATTGATATCGCTGTTGTACAATATCCGCGCATTTCGAACTTTACGGACATTGATCCATTTTTCGTAGAGCCAGACTGCAGCGTTCGTTTTGTGGCAAGAGCGAAGGACATCGGGAAGCCAGATGTGCTCATTTTGCCCGGAAGCAAAAATACGATTGAGGATTTACTTTATATAAGGGAAAGCGGAATCGGCAGCGAGCTTAAGCGGCTTTATGAACAAGATGATACAGCCATCATCGGTATTTGCGGCGGTTATCAAATGCTCGGGCAATGTATTTGTGACCCATTTGGTGTCGAGACAACCATTCATCATCTTGAGGGATTAGATTTTCTTCCGATTGATACGACGCTCACGCAAGACAAAACGACGGTGCTCTCCGAAGGAACATTAATGTTTGCTGATGAACGATTCCAAGTCCAAGGATATGAAATTCATATGGGACGTTCAGCGGCTTGCGAAGGTTATATTCCGCTTATTGATATGGGCGGCCATGTAGACGGGTGCAAAACAGAAGATGAGCGAATATTCGGGACGTATTTTCATGATATTTTCCATAACGATTCCTTTCGCAGTCATTTATTAAATGAAATTCGCCGAAAAAAAGGGCTTGTACCTGTATATGATCGTCCTTCATATCGAATGATGCGCGAGCGAGCGTTTGATCGGTTAGCGGATTGTGTGAAGAGCTATGTGCAACTGGATGTGATTGAACAAAAAATGAGGGAGTTTCAAGGGAGGGTATAACATGTTTCATATTCCAGCATTGAATGAACAAGTCGGCCGCGAAGTAGAACATCATGTGAATCAGCTGACAAAGCCGCCTGGAAGCCTTGGACGTCTAGAACAAATCGTGATTGAATTGGCAAAAATGACAGGTTCTCATGCCCCAAGAGTCACCCCGCCCGGCGTGCTTGTATTTGCCGCCGACCATGGCGTGGCCGAAGAAGGAGTTTCCGCTTTTCCGCAAGAAGTGACGGCGCAAATGGTTTTGAACTTCGTAAGCGGCGGTGCAGCGGTTAATGTCTTCAGCCGTCAAATTGGTGCTAAGTTTGCCGTTGTCGATGTTGGGGTGGCAAGCGATATTCCCACGGAAGGGTTTATTTCGCAAAAAATCAAATACGGGACGGATAATTTTTGCGCAAAAGAAGCAATGACAAGAGACGAAGCAAAGCAGGCGGTGCTTGTCGGTTATGAACAAGCACATAGAATGATACAAGAAGGTATTCGCTGTTTGATTGTTGGTGAAATGGGAATTGCCAATACAACGGCAGCAAGCGCCATTTTAGCGGCAATAAGCGGAGAAACTGTCGAGCGGCTTGTCGGCAAAGGAACGGGAATTTCCGAAACGGTGCTCGCGCATAAAAGAGAAGTCATTGAGCGAGCGCTTGAACTTCACCGTCCCGATGCATCAGACCCGCTTGACCTTTTAGCGAAAATCGGCGGTCTAGAAATTGCGGCGATGGCAGGTGCGATGTTAGCAGCAGCAGAAAATCGTATTCCGATTTTGCTTGACGGATTTATTTGTACAACCGCTGCTTTAGTTGCTAGATTGTTTCATCCGAACGTCGTACATTATATGATCGCTGGTCATCGCTCACAAGAACCAGGGCATCGGGTGGCGCTGCAACTGCTTAGGAAGGAGCCGTTGCTTGATTTACATATGCGCCTCGGCGAAGGAAGTGGTGCGTCCGTTGCGTTCCCTCTGTTACAATTCGCTACTAATATGTTAAATATGGCTACATTTGAATCCGCGAAAGTATCGCAAGGTGGTGAATAAGCATGAATAAAGGAAAAGTATATTTAGTCGGCGCAGGACCTGGAGACCCAAGACTGATCACGGTTTACGGCATGGAATGCATACAAAAAGCGGACGTTATTATTTACGATCGTCTTGTAAGCAACGAATTGCTCCAATATGCGAAAAAAGGGGCGGAATTAATTTATGCCGGAAAAGAGCCGGGAAAACACGGAACTATTCAAGAACGAATTCATCAATGGCTCGTGGAGAAAGCGTTGCAAGAAAAGACGGTCGTACGGTTAAAAGGAGGCGATCCGTTCATATTCGGGCGAGGTGGGGAGGAAGCAGAAGTATTAGCGAAACACGGCATCCCTTTTGAAATCGTTCCGGGGGTCACAGCGGGAATTGCAGCCGCTGCTTATGCTGGTATTCCTGTCACCTACCGCAACATAGCGACTTCTTTTACGATTGTAACGGGACATGGGCGAAAGGAAAAAGGGGAAGATCGTCTTAATTGGCAGGCGTTAGCGAACGGCAGCGATACGATTGCCTTTTATATGGGAATCGGAAATTTGTCTTATATTTGTCAGCAGCTTATTCAGCATGGGAAGTCGCCTGAAACAAAAACAGCCATTATTGAATGGGGAACGACTGCAAGGCAGCGTACGGTTGTGGGGACGCTGCAAAATATTGAGGAAAAGGCGAAAAGCGCTTGTATTTCTCACCCAGCGATCATTGTTGTTGGGGAGGTAGTAAGATTGCGTGAAGCAATTCAATGGTTTCACGAATTAGAAGGTGATCCGGTTGAAACAGCATAAAGGACGCGTCATTATCTATACGGGGGATGGAAAAGGAAAAACAACAGCCGCCCTGGGATTGGCATTACGAGCGGCTGGAAGAGGAAAAAAGGTAGCGATTATTCAATTTATTAAATCTCCAGAGCGGACGTATGGCGAGCACATCATGATGGCCAAGCTAGGGATTGAAATGTCTCAAATGGGAGCCGGGTTTACATGGACGAAAACGCCGGAAGAACATCGTCAGGCATTAAAAAAAGCATGGCAATTTGCAAAAGAAAAAATTATGTCCGGAACGTATGATATGATTATATTGGACGAACTGAATAATGCGTTAGCGATTGATCGCTTTCCGATTGACGATGTTCTTTCGGTTGAGGATGTGGTTGAACTCATCCGTATGCGTCCCTCGCATCTCCATCTTGTTATTACAGGCCGTTCGGCTAAAAAAGAGTTAACGGATGTAGCGGATATTGTCACCAACATGCAGGCGATAAAACACGACTATTGTGAAGGAGTTTCTGCCGTAAAGGGCATCGAGTTTTGATCCGCGTCTTGAGAAATTTTACATTTCAAAGATTATTCGTGCGAATCGCTTTTATCGTTTTGTGACTTATTTCGTTTATTTCCTTTACTGTTGTCGCCGCTGATTGTGTTTTGCGTTCCAGCAGGTGAATTTTGGTTGTTGCTTCCTCTTTCGTTAAATTTTTTTGTCATTGATATCTTCCTTTCATAGAAAATGTTAGAAAAAGGTTGGCAGATTCTCTAGAGAGCCGGTCGCATGTTCTGTGGGGGTTGCGCTAATATAAGAGTGACCGTCTTCGTCTGTGAACACGTATGCCCCGCTAACGTTTCCGTTCTCAATTTCCATCATTGCCTTTCGGTACGACAGCACGCGGCCTGTGGAAGTTTTAAAGTTGATGATGGTACCTTCATGGTTTTTTTGGATGGCTACAAATGTTTCATGTTCGTTCATTTTAGTATCACTCCCTTTTACAAATTTATTGTTCCCTCTACCGATATTTTCATTCAAAGGATGTGTAAACAATGGAACGGTTCAATTGGCATAATGAAGCACAAAAACAATGGGATGAACGGGCGGAATTTTGGAATAAAAGCAGTGAAGAAATGTGGGAGCATGGAAGCAGAAAAACAATTGTTCCTTTCATGTCTAGGTACATACCGAAAGGAAGTGAGGTAGCTGATTTAGGATGCGGTGACGGATACGGGGCTTGGAAGCTGTGCCAATCAGGTTATCGTGTTGTTGGGGTTGATTTATCACGTGAGATGATCGAAAAGGCAAAAGCGCGAGGAGAACACGAGAGTTTGAGATTCATTCAAGGGGATTTAACTAACTTGCCGTTTGCGGATGAAACGTTTTCGGGAGCGATGGCGATTAACTCCCTCGAATGGACACAGAAGCCTTTGAAAGCGTTAAATGAAATGAGAAGAATACTTAAGCAAGGCCATTATTTATGTGTCGGTTTGCTTGGACCAACAGCAGCACCGCGCACCAATAGCTATCCGCGGCTGTACGGAAAGCCCGTCATTTGCAATACAATGATGCCGTGGGAATTTGAACAATTGGCACAAGAGAATGGTTGGGAGTTGGTAGATGGGCAAGGAGTGTATAAAAAAGGAGTGCGCGAGCAATTGCTTTCCGGATTATCATTAGAATTAAAACAAGCACTTACATTTATGTGGTTATTTATGCTACGGAAGCAATAAAAAAGAGGCGTGCCCGCCTTTAGAGGGGCACGCCTCCTTGTGCTACATTAGTAACCCATAAACGCAGCACCAACGATAATTAATAAAATGAACAACACAACGATCAACACAAACCCGTTATTACCGCCGTATCCCATTGATATCTTCACCTCCTGTTTTCAAGTTATTACATCGTATTATTTCTATAGCCAAAATGTTATGGACAAGAGTGGGGAATCCATAAAAATGATGAAGACGCCAAGAGATTTCGTATAAAAGCACAAAAGAGGAACGCAAGTAACGCGTTCCTCTTTTGTGTGATGCGCTAACTAGCAATATATTTATCTTCCCATTTATGGCGCCACTTATTTCGCCGCTCCATGCGTGATCCTTTAAATAAATGTTTGTACTTTTTCCAATGAGTTTTCCATTGTTTTCTTCGTTCAGATCTCATTTGTTCTCCATCCCTTTCATTCTATGTTGAAACATTTATTTTCTATTTCTTCTTTTTTCTTGTCGAACCCTTTGACTTTTTTTGTCGACCTATAAGAAGTTTTAGCGAACGAAAAGGTTTCCAAATTAATCGATTTTTGATATAAATATGAAGGTGCAGTGAAGAATCAACAAGGGGGACAAAGATGAGAAAGAGACTGATTCATTTTACATTAGGAGCGGCATTGCTGTTTGGGGGAGTCACCGATGTATCGGCTCATTCAGGACGAACAGATGAATTAGGGGGGCATTTTTATCGACAGAATTGCACGTATCATTTTCACCATCCTACAAATTTGACAAAAAACAAATCGAGAGCACAAATTATTAACTTGATCAAAAAAAATAACAGCAACAATAAATGTACAAGACAGCTGACAGAGAAAAAAGTAGACTGGAGATCACTAGGTCGGTAATGTGAAGGTAAAAAAGCATGTGATGTACTCGATGTCACATGCTTTTATTGTTACAATGAGATATTCTTACGGCTTAGCGTCTGCTACATTTCTCTTAGCAACATCCGATAAACTAATTTTCCATCGTGCCCTAAAACGAAAGAAGAACTAAAATGCGTATATGTGTGTTCCTCAATACCTTCTACAACGAGTGGTTCTGATGCATGCTTTACGAAAAACTCAATGTCTTCAGAGGACATGTCGCTTTCGATCGATTGAACGGTTTCATACTTTCCCTCAACAAGATCTTGAAAATCAATGATGACTCTCATATGTCATTTCTGCCTCCATTTTATGTTTATGTAGTTTATTGGTGTCGTGGACGGAAGCTTTCCCTGTTCATCGTTTGGACATTGGTTGGGCACTTCCCATTTCTAATTGTTCCGCTACGTGCTTTTTTTATGCGTTTTGGGCAGTTATCATACGTTTTTAGTTATTAGTGCACTTTTCCTACATACGACCAAAGGAGGAAGAGGGGGGATTTTGGACGAGTTAAATGAAAAAGAACAGGGGAGACCAATAAAAGGATTTGAGTTTACGGTGTAATAAATTAATTAAGGGAAACCAAAACTATCAAGGTTTCCCTTTTTTCTAAAAGCAATGCTCATTATTTGAGGGGCAGCTCAACTTTAATACAGTTAAGTTTGTTTTTTGAAAATAGTAGTATTTTCAATACGGATTGAATAAACTTCTCCACACTCTAAACAAAAGGTATAAATTTTATTAGAACCACCTAGCGACATCTTATTTAGTTTTATAGGCATATAATCTGTCCCCTCGGCAAATTCGGTGCTTCCGCATTTACCGCATTTTTTGTTTTCCATAAAACCCCCTTTTTGTGAGCTTTTTCAAAATGCTTCCCTTTGTTTTAATACGAATCCAAAGCTTGTAGGAAGACGCAAAACTTGTTTATTGCTGATAAATTTTTATACGACCGCATTTTTGACCGCGCATTCCAGTTAAATGGAGAAAGATAAGTAAATTTGATTCAGAGAGACCAGTGGAAAACCACTGATGTTATAAGGTTTTGCTCAATGAAGTTTATTTAGAATACACTCATTCCCACACGTACGGCGTTTCCTGATACACATAGTAGTTCAGCCAGTTGACGAACAACAAATTGGCATGAGAGCGCCACGTGTTCAACGGCTCTTTTGTCGGATCGTCGTTCGGAAAATATGATTCTGGAATGTGGATCGGCAACCCTCTCGAGAGATCACGCTCATATTCTTCTCGCAGCGTAGTGGCATCATATTCTGGGTGACCTGTTAAAAAGATTTGTTTTCCGTCGTTGGAAGCAACAAGGCACACCCCTGCTTTCTCCGATGCTGACAAAAGCGTTAATTCCGTCACTTTTTCAATATCTTCGCGCAATACATCGGTATGACGGGAATGCGGAATGCGAAACACATCATCGAACCCGCGCAGCAATTTTACATTTTTCACCTCTAATGTATGTTCGAAAATCCCAAAACATTTTTGCGGCAGCATATATTTTGGAATTCCATAATGGTAATAAAGCCCTGCTTGCGCGCCCCAGCAAATATGTAACGTGGATGTGACGTTTGTTTTCGTCCATTCCATAATTTCGACAAGTTCATTCCAATAATCAACTTGTTCAAACGGCAAATGCTCAACAGGCGCACCTGTAATAATCATCCCATCAAATTTGCGATGGCGAATGTGAGGAAAGGTAGTATAAAATTGATCGAGATGATATTGGCTTGTTGTTTTTGCCTCATGCGTTTCCGGACGCAAAAATGTGATATTTACTTGAAGCGGGGAGTTACCGAGCAAGCGCAAAAGCTGCGTTTCCGCTTTCTCTTTTTGCGGCATCAAGTTTAAAATGACTATATTTAGCGGACGAATATCTTGCGAATACGCCCGTTCTTCATCCATGACGAAAATGTTTTCTTGTTCTAATATTTCTTTGGCTGGCAAGTGTTTTGGAATATTAATCGGCAACAGTCTCATCCTCCAATCCAAATTTTTTAAATAACTTAATTATAAGAACATTACAAATTTTATTCAATTAATTTTTTCTCACTTCTCTGAATGATAAAATAAATACAACGGCTAACATAAGTATTGATACTCCGTTATTTTATTTTCGGTAATGTATAATTGTCTTGTATGAAATCCCTCAGATTTTCTAAAATAGGGATGGATACAAAAGTTTTTGTACTGCATTTTTGTAATGCCAGCGGGCAAAATTTGACGCCTGTAAATGGTTTAGATAGATAGGCGCATATATAGCAGCCTCCTTCAACAACGGTGAAAAAGCTATAAATATAGCGTCATTTTAAATAGATTCACCAATACATATAAGTTCTGATTACTGGAGGAAAGACGATGACAGCGACGACGAAGTGGAAAACAGATCTTGAAATTGCCAAAGAAACAAAATTAAAACGAATCCAAGACATCGCCGATGACCTCGGTATTTTGGAAGAAGAACTGGAGCCGTACGGTCATTATAAGGCGAAAATTTCGCTCGATGTGATGAAACGGCTGGAGAAGAAGCCTGACGGAAAAGTAATTTTAGTCACGGCGATCAATCCAACGCCTGCCGGAGAAGGAAAATCGACGGTAACAGTAGGATTGGGGCAAGCGTTGCATAAGCTTGGAAAAAAAGCAATCATCGCCATGCGTGAGCCATCGCTCGGACCGACGATGGGAGTCAAAGGAGGAGCAACTGGCGGCGGCTATTCGCAAGTATTGCCGATGGATGAAATCAATCTTCATTTTACCGGAGATTTGCATGCGATTACAGCAACGACAAATGCCCTCGCAGCTTTCATTGACAATCATATCCATCACGGCAATGAGTTGCGCATCGATGTGCGCCGCATTGTTTGGAAGCGGGCCGTTGATTTAAACGATCGCGCGCTGCGTCATGTGATTGTCGGCCTCGGTGGTCCGACGCAAGGAGTGCCGCGTGAAGACGGTTTCGATATTACCGTCGCTTCGGAAATTATGGCTGTGTTTTGTTTGGCGAAAGATTTGCGAGATTTAAAGGAGCGGCTTTCCCGCATTGTTGTTGCTTATAATGTGGACAAGCAGCCGGTAACGGTCGGCGATTTAGGGGTTGAGGGGGCGCTGACGCTCTTGTTAAAAGACGCATATAAACCGAATTTAGTGCAGACCGTTGAGCATGCACCAGCGCTTGTGCACGGCGGTCCATTTGCCAATATCGCTCACGGCTGCAATAGCGTCATTGCGACAAAGATGGCGCAGAAGCTCGGGGATTACGTTGTCACAGAAGCTGGTTTTGGCGCCGACTTAGGAGCGGAAAAGTTTCTTCATATCAAAGCCCGCGTTGCGGAAATTCAGCCGGCGGCGGTTGTCGTCGTGGCAACGATTCGCGCATTAAAAATGCACGGAGGCGTTTCCAAACAGGAATTGCATCTCGAAAATGTTGCGGCGCTGCGAGCGGGCTTAAGCAATTTACAAAAGCACATTGAAACGATTCAGGCATTCGGTTTACCGTTTGTCGTGGCGATTAACCGCTTTGTTACAGATACGGAGCAAGAAATTGAAGCACTTAGAGCTTTTTGCGGTGAACATCATTATCCAGTTGCGCTTACGGAAGTATGGGCAAAAGGTGGAGAAGGCGGAATGGACCTTGCCGAAAAGGTGCTCGATATCATTGAAAGAGGGAAAAACGAATTTTCTCCTTTATATGACGTGAACGAGCCGCTTCCTGATAAAATTCGCAAAATTGCCCGCACCGTTTATGGAGCGAAAGATGTGGCATTCACTGCGAAGGCACAAAAACAAATGGCGCAGTTTGCGGAGTTTGGCTGGGATCGTCTACCGGTATGTATGGCTAAAACACAATATTCGCTTTCCGATGACCCGACAAAATTAGGTCGGCCAACGGACTTTATTATTACGGTGCGTGAATTCAAGCCTTCGATTGGCGCTGGATTCATTGTCGCTCTAACAGGCGATGTTATGACAATGCCGGGACTGCCAAAAAAGCCGGCAGCGTTAAACATGGGCATCGATGAACATGGAAATGCGGTTGGTTTGTTTTAAAATGGGGGATGACCGATGTTTGACCCGACTGCTTTTGATAATTTAAAAACCGTTATTGAAGGCGCGATTTATGATCTGGATTTAGAGAATACACTCGTAGTCGTCGACCGCCGTGATCTAGTCGATTTAGCCCATTTTTCAAGAACATATGAGATTGCATTTCGCTTGCGTGCCGATGAAAACGCACCTATATTATGCAAGGTAACACTAGAAATGGAATTGGAGCAAATTGCCCGCGAATTGCTTCAAGAATCATCTCAGCCTGGCTGCGCGCTGTCGATTGCGTTTTTCATGCCTGTAGAGCAGCCAGAAACGACATGTCCGCTGATTGAAAAGACTTTGTTGCGCATTTGGGGAGAAAATCGGATCATTCGTCAAACGTTGCGGCGTGATCATAAAGAAAGTGATTGGCATAACGAAATTGAAGTGCAATTTGGTCGGCTTATTCGCGAGGAGAATGTTGATGATGTGCTTGCGATGGTGCCTTATATGCTTCAATCGCTTCAAGAGCTGCGTGCATTCTGACCGTTGCAGGGCGCAAAAGTGGAAAAATCGCTCTCCATTCTTTTATTATTAGAATAAGGAGAGTGAGAATGATGAGCATTTACGATTTTTCTGTCAAAACGATTCAAGGAGAAGAAAAAAGGCTTGCCGAGTACAAAGGGAACGTATTGTTAATCGTCAATACCGCCAGCAAATGCGGATTCACACCGCAATATAAAGAGCTTCAGGAATTATATGAAGAGTACCGTGATAAAGGGTTGGTTGTGCTCGGCTTCCCATGCAATCAATTCGGAAACCAAGAGCCAGGAGCGGAAGAAGAAATTGCCCAATTTTGTGAGCTGAATTATGGCGTCACGTTCCCGATGTTTGCAAAAGTTGACGTGAACGGAGAACATGCCCACCCGCTGTTTGATTATTTAACGGACAAAGCACCCGGCGTATTTGGCACGAAAGCAATTAAATGGAATTTCACAAAGTTTCTAGTCGATCGAAACGGAAATGTGATTGAACGCTTTGCTCCGAAGATGAAACCAAGCGACTTAAAAGAAGAGATCGAAAAATTATTAAAGTAGGAAGAATGGCTGTCTTTCCTTTATGGGAAAGACGGTTTTTTGTCGGTGAGTATCATGAGAAAAGAACAAATAATTCGCGAAACAGAACAGTATGTAAAATCGATACTAGAACGCGATTCGAGCGGCCATGATTGGTGGCACATTGACCGCGTCCGCCGTCTAGGCTGCCAGCTGGCACAACAAGAGGGAGCGAATGTATTTGTTGTGGAGATGGCAGCACTTCTTCACGATGTAGCTGATGAGAAAATCGTCGGAAGTGAAGAAATCGGAATGAGGTTGGTAAGGGAGTGGTTAGCGCGCTTTCCTATGGGAACTGAAGAAAGAGAGAGCGTGATCGAGGCGATTTCGACGGTTTCCTACAAAGGGGGAAACGGAAAACCGCCGCGGACGCTCGAAGGAAAGGTCGTGCAAGATGCCGACCGTCTCGACGCGATTGGAGCGATTGGCATTGCCAGGGCGTTTATGTATGCAGGCCATCGGGGGCACCTTATGTATGACCCAGCGCTTTCGGTCAGGGAGACGATGACAAAAGAAGAATACCGCCATGGTCCTAGTACAGCGATTCATCACTTTTACGAAAAGCTGCTTAAGTTAAAAGATTTACTGCACACAGAAAGCGCGAAAATGTTAGCCGTTAGGCGCCATCAATTTATGGAACAGTTTTTGCGGCAATTTTACCAAGAATGGAATGGAAACGTTGACCCATCTGATTTTACATAATACGTAATAAAAGGAGGAAAAGATCTTGCGCATTCGAGCCATTGAACCAACTCCGAGCCCGAATACGATGAAGGTGTTGTTGGATGAAGAGCTGCCGTTTGGCAAAAGCCATAATTATAAGTTAGACAATATCCATACAGCTCCGCCTATTTTGCAACAAATTATGAAAATTGATGGGGTTAAGGGGATTTACCATGTTGCCGATTTTTTAGCGATCGAACGAAATCCGAAATATGATTGGAAGGAAATTTTGCAAAAAGTGCGAGAAGCATTTGGCGAAGAGGTTGGAGAAAGCCAGGGCAGAAAGCAGTCGCTAAATGAGCATTTTGGCGAAGTAAAAGTATATGTACAAATGCTTTACGGCTTGCCGATGCAAGTGAAGCTAACCGATGGGGAGCGAGAACAGCGTTTCGGATTGCCAGCGCTGTTCATGGAAGCGGTGCAGGAAGCGCAAAAATATGCCGGCAATGTGGTGCTTGAGCGGAAGTGGGTGGAAAAAGGGGTTCGCTACGGGGCGTTGGAAGATATCGGACGTGAGGTCGTCGAAGAGCTTTCCGCTGCCTACCCGCCCGAACGGCTCAATAGAATCGTACAAATGTTTCGCCAAGGCGAACAGGCAAAAACACAGCGGCGCGTGAGCCTAAAGGTGACCGAGGACATGTTGGATAATCCAGATTGGACTAAACGCTACGCGGCGCTAGAGCAAATGGCGGAACCGGGCGAAGCGGATTTGCCAGTATTGGCAAAAGCGCTGAAAGATGAAAAAGTGTCGATTCGCCGCCTCGCGGTTGCTTATTTAGGGATGATTGGCGGCAAAAAAGTGCTGCCGTATTTATATGAAGCATTAAAGGATAAAGCGGTTTCCGTCCGGCGTACGGCAGGCGACTGTTTGTCTGACATTGGTGATCCGGAGGCAATTCCGGTCATGATTGAAGCGCTCAAGGACGAAAGCAAGCTGGTTCGTTGGCGCGCGGCGATGTTTTTGTATGAAACAGGTGATGAATCAGCGCTTCCAGCATTGAAAGCGGCTGAAAATGATCCGGAATTCGAAGTCAGCATGCAAGTAAAAATGGCGATTGAACGAATCGAAGGCGGCGAGGAAGCGAAAGGATCGGTATGGAAGCAAATGACAGAAAGTAGAAAGTTGGAGAAATAATATTTTGTGTATGATGATATAAGGAGTTATATCGTCCTTTCCGAATGTCCAGGAATTTAACAAAGCGCGACGGTAAGCCGTCGCGCTTTGTTGTATTCAGTATCATTTCATTATAGGAATGGGTTAGGTCGTAACAGTTGTTGTAGATGTAGCAGAGAACTGAACGATCTCTAAAACAATTGGTGTTCCCGCTGGGATTGAAGCCCCACCGGCCGGCACGGTTATAGCGAGCGATCCGACAGAGGTAGCGCCCGGCGTATAGGTTGAGATTCCATCCATTTGTAAAACTCCGTTAATATAGACGTTGTAATAGCTATTGTTTGTAGCTAAAGCCGGCAGTGCGGTAACGGCCGAACCGTCGTCGGCTAGAAAACTTGCTGCATCGATAGTTAATGTAGCGCCTGCCGCTGTTTCTGCTGTTGTAATATAGAAGAATCTCGTATTAACCGGTGCTGCGTCTGTTGCAGTGGAAGCCGAAACAAAAAGCTTCATTAGTTGAAGAGCCATGAAGCGTTTCCACCTTTCTTTTCGATTTGAATATCGCTGGCAATAAATCAAAAAAGCTGAAATCTAAAGCAAATCTGTTAACGCTGCTTGTTTATTGCCAGCAACGTTCTTAAAATATTATATGAGCAACAAATATAAGATGTTTTAGCCAATTGTCACATTTCGAAAGAATCCAAAATGGATATGAGCATTAGTTCCATTGAATTTAATATGCCTCCTTGCATGTCAATGTTCACTTTATTGGTTAATTTTGCATAAAAATATAGGGGTTAAACTGAAAGTGTATTTTTTATTGGATTATGGTTGTTGTAAGAGATAGCGCTATTTATTTTAGTAATGGAACAAGGGATTCATAAAGATGAAAAAATAGCTTTTCTAATTTACAGATAGACGAAGGACAATAACTCGAATGCCGAAAGCTAAAAATCTGTATATAAAAGTAAAAACATGGTTTTATTGCGGATTACCTTGTTCTTATTCAGGAAAATAATAATCAACTAGGTATAAAGAGAAAGGGAATCCTTTATAATGTTATGCCCTATCTTATTTTTCATTTTAGGTGGTATCAATGACAAAAAAACGGAAATATCAGAGACATGTGATTGCAGTTCCGAAGGTTTATGACTGGATTAGCAGCACATCAACGATTCATTTTCGTGTAAATTTTCAAATTCCGCCTCAAGTGTTGCAAGTCGAGACTTATCAATACAACGCGATATCAGATGGATGTAAAACTGTTTACACGAATGAAGACGAATTGAAAGAATATGGAGATCAAGGAATATTGGATCCAAAAAAAGTGTCATTAATTAATTTATTTATTAACGGAGTGCTACAGCCTAAAAACTTGTATGAGGTTCAAAAAGGAAAGCTGATTTTAAAATCTATTGATGTTCCACCTAAAGGTACGCCGATCATTCTTCAGTTTATTACGATAAAGCAAGAGTTTTATTAGGAATGTAGTTAATAGCCTGTACATTGGTGAAAACTCCTAAAATTCACTAATGCTACAGGTAGTTCGTTTTTATAGCGGTTATATTTGCAGAGTAGCAGGCTTGTTATGAGAGAAGGCGTGTACGCCGAACATTGTTGTTTTTCGTTGATTTTTTTGTAACGAAATAGTATTCTGTTTACATTGAGAAATTGTTTGGAGGGATTGTCATGTCAATGGCTTATGAGGAATATATGCGCCAGCTTGTGAAACCGATGCGTGATGAGCTAGTTCGTGCGGGATTTCGCGAGTTGACAACAAGCGAAGAAGTAGAGGAATTTATGGAAAACGTTCAAGGGACGACATTTGTTGTCGTCAATTCCGTTTGTGGATGCGCGGCGGGGCTGGCTCGTCCAGCGGCGACACAAGCGATCTTGCGCAGCGAGAAAAAACCGGACCATTTAGTAACGGTGTTCGCTGGTCAAGATCGTGAGGCGACAGCGAAAATGCGCGAATATTTCGTTGGAATCGAGCCATCCTCTCCATCGATGGCGTTGTTAAAAGGAAAAGAAGTCGTTCACTTCATTCCGCGCCATGAAATTGAAGGGAACTCCATGGAAGCGGTCATGGAAAATATTATGAGCGCATTAGAAGCGCACTGCTAATAGGATGTCTTCAAGGCATCCTTTTTTCATGGAGGGGGTCCGATGATTGTTACTACTGCTGGAAGAACGAACCAGAATATGATTGAAAAAGCGAAGCAAATTGCAGCTGAACTTGCCATTTCGTATGTACCGCGGCGGAAAATGTCAGTAGAAGCGCTGCAAGAACAATATGGCGATGACATTCTTGTCGTCGGTAAAAACCGCCTAGAAATGCATCCTGCAGGTACGAGCAATTCACCATTCTTTTTTCATCCGAACTCGGCGATGTTTCGCGTCAAAAGGATATTACGCGGAGAATCAGAACCGTTTTTAGAAGCAACGAAACTGCAACATGGAATGTCGTTTTTAGATTGTACGCTAGGAATGGGAGCGGACAGCATTGTCGCTAGCGTAGTGACCGGAGAAAGCGGTAAAGTCGTTGGAACGGAGGGAAATCGCTACATTGCGTATTTAGTTCAGCAGGGGCTGCGGCAGTGGGATTCGGGAATCGTACAAATGAACGAGGCGATGAGAAACATTCAAGTGATTCATGCAGATTATCGTTCTTTTTTGTCGTCTCTTCCTGATCGTTCGTTTGATGTTGTTTATTTTGATCCGATGTTTGAGCAATCGATTGTTGAATCGGACGGTATTCAAGGCATTAAGTCATTTGCGCTTTATACAGAGTTAACCGAAGACGTCATATATCACGCCAAACGCGTGGCACGGCAGCGGGTCGTGCTGAAAGACCATTGGCAAAGCGCAAAATTTCAGCGGTTTGGCTTTTCAGTGTATGTGCGAAAAACCGCCAAATTTCATTTTGCTACGATCGAATTAGCGGAGGAATAGAAGGAAAGCAGGAAGGGAACGTTAAAGGCGGAGGTGACAACGGTGCCTAAGCGAAAAAAAGATCCATCCAAGACAGGCCTTAGCGCTCCTTATGTGAAAGGACAAGGAACGACAGAAACGGAAACAGGAGCATACGAACTTGACTCCGCTCGCAAAAAAGCAAAGAAGTAATAAAAAACTCGCAGTCAACCTGCGAGTTTTTTCATGATTCAGCAACGCAGCTATAAATATAGAAGGCGATTGTCAATAAGCTTAATCCAAAAAAGATAGCATTCATCTTTTCAACCTACCCTTTCTATGTAGAATAATGATGAAAATATGCTACACTAGTATTGTGTAAGGTTGTACGGGAATATTCCCTATACTCATAATATATATCAAAAAAATAAGAAAAAGAAAGAGATTTTTGGGGGAATCAAAATGAAAACATCAGAACGTATGAAAGCGTTTGGAGCTTCTGTATTCAGCGAATTAGCCGCTTATAAAAATGCAAAAATTTCTGAAGGATGCGAAATGATTGATTTAAGCATCGGCAGTCCAGATTTGCCGCCGCCGTCCTTTGTAAGAGAAACGCTCGCTTTTTACGCGAGCCAGCCTGATACATATGGCTATTCGTTGAAAGGGACTAGTGAATTTCATGAAGCGGTAGCGCACTATTATAAAGTAGAGCATGGTGTATCATTAAACCCTCGTGAAGAAGTTACGTGCTTGATGGGGTCGCAAGATGGGCTTGTTCATTTGCCGATGGCCTTCGCCAATCCAGGCGATTTGATTTTAGTTCCTGACCCGGGCTATACCGCTTACGCGACCGGGATTGCCATGGCACAAGCCGAGCCGTATTTTATGCCGCTTCGCAAAGAGAACGCGTTTCTTCCCGATCTTCGTGCCATTCCAGAAGACGTAGCGAAACGAGCGGTGATGATGATCATTAACTTTCCAGGAAATCCGGTTCCGGCGCTAGCTACTGATTCTTTTTTTGCAGAAGTGATCGAATTTGCCAAACGGTATGATATTATCGTCGTTTCCGATTTTGCCTATAGCGAGCTTTACTATGACGGCCACAAGCCGATTAGCTTTTTATCGGTTCCTGGGGCGAAAGAAGTGGGCATCGAAATGAATTCGCTTTCCAAAAGCTATAATATGGCTGGCTGCCGGATTGGGTATGCATGCGGAAATGCGCAAATCATCAAGGTGCTCAACCAATTTAAATCGAATTTAGATTATGGTGTATTTTTGCCGATTCAAAAAGCGGCAGCGGCGGCGTTAACAAAGGGAGCAGCATTTTGCGAAGAAAGCCGGAAAATTTATCAATCTCGCCGCGACCTTCTCATTGACGGCCTTGCCTCGATCGGCTGGAAGATAGAGCGTCCAAAAGCAAGCATGTTTGTATGGGCCGAAATTCCTAAAGGATGGACATCGATGGATTTTGCCTACGCGCTGATGGATCGGGCGCACGTCGTCGTGACGCCGGGCCAAGCGTTTGGACCGACAGGGGAAGGGTTTGTCCGCATTGCGCTCGTTCAAGATGAGGCTAAATTGAGACAAGCGATTTCTAATATCAAGGAAAGTGGAATATTGTAATCTTCCTGTTTTTCCTACATTTATTCATTTCTCTGCCTTTTTGCGCGTGTTATAGTAGATAAAAGAAGTTTGCTAGCTTTCTAGTATGATAGATTGTGCATAAAGGCAGGAGAATGACCTATGAAACGTTTTATCAGCTTGATTACTCTAGTCATAGCTGTCATTCCGCTTCTTTCATTTGCGCCGTATCCAAATACGCATGGTGTTTTGCTAAGGGCGAGCTCTCTTTCTGTAACAGACGTTCCTTCGCATTCTATTTTGCAGGACATTGTTATTTTGCCGGACCAACCTTTTGACCATTCAGAAGCTAAAAAGATGATAGAAAGGCTAGCACACATTGATCCGCCTCTATTAAAACAAATTGCCCATAAACAGATTTATATTAAACTTTTTACCGGAAAACTTACTGATGAGCCATCGGTCCGCTATTTGCGCGGGCAAACGCCGCGGGGATATATGCCGCTTGCGACATGGGACGATGTGCCGGGAATTGGCGGTTCTCATCTTGTGTTAGCTAAAATCGGTTATAGCGACAAAGGAAAAGGGCATGGTTCTATCAATTTAGAGTTGCATGAGCTTGCTCATTCAGTGGACTATATCGTTTTCGGCCATGTTCATGCAAAGCCGGCTTTTTTGGCGATTTGGCACAAAGAAGCAGCCCAGTTGTTCCCGCATCAATATTATTTTCTCAATTATCCTGAGGAATATTTCGCTGAATCGTTCGCTTATTACTACTATAACGATGAAACGCGCGCCCATTTAAAAGACGCGGCACCGAAGACGTATGAATTTATACAGCAATTGACGAAAAGAACTCGAAAATGAGTTCTTTTTCGTTTATGATAGAAAATGAGGTGAGAACGATGAAGCAATATTTACAATTACTAGAAGATATTTTGGAAAATGGTGTAAGAAAAGATGACCGTACAGGTGTCGGAACATTGTCCGTATTTGGCCGTCAGCTGCGTTTTGATTTGCAGAAAGGGTTTCCGTTATTGACGACAAAAAAATTACATATTCGCTCGATTATATATGAACTTCTATGGTTTTTAAGCGGCAATACAAATGTCCGCTATTTGCAAGAAAACGGAGTGACAATTTGGGATGAGTGGGCCGATGAAAATGGAGAATTAGGGCCGGTTTACGGAGCGCAATGGCGCTCATGGAAAGGAGCGGACGGAAAGACTATCGACCAAATTAGCGAAGTCATCGAACAAATTAAAACAAATCCGAACTCGCGGCGTTTGCTAGTGAGTGCATGGAATGTCGCCGAAATTGACAAAATGAAATTACCGCCTTGCCACTACGCGTTTCAATTTTATGTAGCCGATGGAAAACTGTCTTGCATGTGGCAGCAGCGTTCCGTCGATACATTTTTAGGATTGCCATTTAATATTGCAAGTTATGCGCTTCTTACGCATATGATCGCCCAGCAGTGCGACTTAGAAGTCGGAGAGTTGATTTTCACGGGTGGGGATGTTCATTTATACACAAACCACATCGAGCAAGCAAAATTGCAGCTGTCTCGAGAGCCGCGCCCGCTTCCGAAGCTGGTGATTAAGCGGAAGCCTGCTTCAATTTTTGAGTACCAATTTGAAGATTTTGAAATCGTTGATTATGATCCGCACCCGCATATTAAAGCAACGGTTGCGGTGTAAAGGAGAAAATGGAATGATTTCGCTTATTGTTGCAATGGATCAAAATCGCATCATCGGAAAAGACAATAAGTTGCCATGGCATTTGCCGGCAGATCTTGCTTATTTTAAGCGAGTGACAATGGGGCATCCGATTGTGATGGGAAGGAAAACGTTTGAATCGATTGGTCGTCCGCTTCCAGGGCGGGACAACATCGTCCTGACCCGTAACCGCTCATTCCAGCCTGAAGGATGTATCGTAATCCATTCAATTGACGATATTCAAAAAATGGCCGCGGAACGGAACGATGAAATTTTTGTCATCGGCGGTGCCGAGTTGTTTGAAGCGGTTTTGCCGGTTGCTGATCGCCTATATATCACGAAAATAGAAGCGCAATTTCCTGGAGATACATTTTTCCCGCCATTTCAAGAGGCCGATTGGTGCCTCGTTTCAAGCGAAAAAGGACCGAAAGATGAAAAAAATCCATACGATTATGCGTTTCTTGTATATGAACGCAAGCGTTAGGCGTGTTTCACTTCAAGTGAAACACGCTTTTCTTTTTTGGATATGTGGAATAGAGAGAAGGATGATAAGGCACGATAACAATAAATAAACAATAGGAGGGATATTATGAGACATGTCATTCCGTTGTTGATTAAATTCGCATTATGGGGGACTGTACTATTTTCGATTTTCACCATTTTTAATGCGCCGCTTTCCTTTATTTTAATCATTACGTTGGCAACAGCGGTTGCTTCCTATGTGCTAGGCGACATATTTGTGCTTCCGAGAACAGGAAACTGGATTGCTTCCATTGCCGATCTTTTTTTGTCGTTTGGGCTTATTTGGTTTTTTAGTTATTTGCTAATTCAGCCGACCGCTAATATGGCTTACGCCTCTTTTTATGCAGCGCTTGCTGTGGCAGCAGGAGAACCATTTTTCCATCTATTTATGGAAAATCGGATATTCGACGGAAGAATGCGCCAAACGAGAAATTGGTTGGACGATGGAAGATGGGCTACTGAATTCGCCGAAGAATACGAAGACGACGATCATAAGGAATGATCGTCGTTTCGTTTTAGAGATCAATAAAATTGTCTATGTTTTGAATTTTTTATAAATTTCTCGAAAGTTCCCTTTCCTTTTTTGAAAATTGTGATATAATTTACAAATTAAAAAAACGTGATGGAAAGGAATAGGGAATATGGGACAGCAGCTTAAACGACAAAAAGGAACTGTATATGTGGAAGACATTTTAATTGCACATCATACGTTGAAAGATGTAGTCTATCATACCCCGCTGCAAAAAAATCCGCTCTTGTCGGAACGTTACGGTTGTCACGTGTATTTAAAACGAGAAGACTTGCAGGTCGTACGTTCATTTAAAATTCGCGGCGCTTATAATCGAATGAAGCATTTGACGGACGAAGAAAGAAAAAGCGGCATCGTGTGTGCAAGCGCAGGCAATCATGCTCAAGGAGTGGCTTATTCATGCCGCGCGCTAGGGGTGCACGGAAAAATTTATATGCCAGCGACTACTCCGAGGCAAAAAGTTTCACAAGTTCAGTTATTTGGAAAAGAAATGGTCGATATTATTTTAGTCGGGGACACATTTGACGATTCTTTTAATGAGGCGATCGAGTGTGCCAAACGCGAGCAAAGAACGTTTATTCACCCGTTTGACGACGAATATGTCATCGCTGGGCAAGGAACGATTGGAGTAGAAATGTTAAATGACTGTGAGGAGCCAATTGATTTCGTCTTTGCCAGCATCGGCGGAGGCGGGCTTATGGCGGGGCTTGGTACATATGTGAAAAGCATTTCACCTGCTACCAAACTGATTGGAGTAGAACCGGCGGGCGCCCCGTCGATGAAAGCAGCAATCGAACAGAAGGGCGTTGTCACTTTAGAGGAAATTGACAAATTTGTTGATGGAGCGGCAGTGAAAACAGTCGGCGAAACGACCTTTGCTTTATGCAGGGAGTTGATCGATGATATTGTTGTTGTACCGGAGGGAAAAGCATGCACGACGATTTTGGAGCTGTACAACGAAAACGCGATCGTTGTGGAACCAGCTGGGGCTCTTCCAGTGGCGGCTTTAGATTTTTATAAAGAACAGATTCGCGGCAAAACGGTTGTTTGCGTGATTAGTGGAGGCAATAATGATATCGATCGCATGCAGGAAATTAAAGAACGTTCGATGATTTACGAAGGACTGCAACATTATTTTATCGTCAACTTCCCGCAGCGCGCGGGGGCTTTAAGGGAATTTTTGGATGAAGTGTTAGGGCCGACGGACGACATAACCCGGTTTGAATATACAAAGAAAAATAATAAAGAAAATGGTCCAGCGCTTGTGGGGATTGAACTGAAGCGCCGCGAAGACTATGCGCTGCTCATTGAGCGGATGAAGAAAAAAGGCTTTCCTTTTCAGGAGGTCAACAAAGATCCGAATTTATTCCATTTGCTGATATAATCCGATCTCTTTATCGTGTTTTTTCGGCAAAAAAATTATTAATCTTTCGCACAATCCGACATACTTTCGCATCTATTTCGTGTATAATAAGAGTAAATCGGTCAAAAAAGAGGATTGATATTTTGCTATTTAAAAGCCTGGAGTTCAAGAATGTTTATGGACAGAAGGTAAAAATTATCGACATTCCTGTATTGGAGGAAGATAGCACTTATCGATTTATGGTTCAAATGCGTTTAGAAACGTTTATTGCGAAAGTATATCGGTCGCACGAAGGTCGTTCAGTTTATTCGTTTAGAGATTATCTAAAAAAAGCACTAAAATGGCCTATCTATGAACAGATTTTTAAGACAGATATTTTAAAAAACAATGCATAATATGAGAAAGTTGTTTTGCTTCGGCAAAGCAACTTTTTTTGCATTTTTTATAGGCATTTCCTACGTTTCATTGTATAATGGTCAATAAGGTTCAAACTAGGAAGTGAAATGATGAACAAAATAAAGATTGTAACCGATTCAACGGTGGATCTCCCCGATGAAATATTAAAAAAATATGGAATTGAGGTAGTTCCTCTTACATTTACGATTGATGGCACAATGTATACAGACCGCGTCGATCTTTCACCTGGCGAGTTTATGGAAAAAATGCGCGCATCAAGCGAGTTGCCGAAAAGTTCCCAGCCGGCTGTCGGGCAATTTCTTGAAGTATATAATCGTCTAGGGCAGGAAGGATATGATATCATTTCGATTCATATGGCCAGCCAATTAAGCGGAACGATACACTCCGCGGAGCAGGCAGCGGCGATGGCGAACGCCAACGTAACGGTCATCGATTCGCAGTTTATTTCGCTTGCATTAGGGTTTCAAGTGCTTGAAGCAGCGAAACAGGCGGCGGAAGGAGAAAGTGTGGCGGAAATTGTGCAGCGTCTTGAGGAAGTGCGTCAAAACACCCGTTTGTATGTAACGGTTGACACACTCGAAAATTTAGTGAAAGGCGGGCGCATTGGACGCGGTAAAGCTTTAATTGGATCGCTATTGAATATCAAACCGATCGCTGCGCTTGTTGACGGAATCTATACACCTGTTGCGAAAGCGCGAAGCTATTCGCAAATCGTCAAATATTTAACGGAACGATTGATGGAAGATGCGGCGGGTAAAACGATTCGCGCAATCGGAATCGCCCATGCCGATGCTTATTCTTTAGCTGAGCGTCTTAGGCAGTCGATTATCGAGGCGACAGGTTATGAACAAACCGATATCGTTTATACGACGCCGATCGTTTCGATCCATACAGGACCGGGAGCGATTGGGTTTATGTACTTAATAGAATGAGTTTTTGATAAAATAAAAAGTATAGGTGAATTTAGGGATGAAAAAAGCTGGAATTATTATGTTGCTTAGCATCGTACTGCTAGCTGCATGCGGCAAAAAAATTCCGAATGCCCAAAACTGGCCGATTGCTCCATTTACGTTTACCGATCAAAATGGCCAGCAATTTGGCTTAAACGATCTAAAAGGAAAGATTTGGGTGGCTAACTTTATTTTTACCCGTTGCGCTGACGTTTGTCCGCCAATGACGGCCAATATGGCCAAATTGCAACGAATGGCGAAAGAAGAAGGGCTGAAAGTTGAATTTGTTTCCTTTAGCGTGGATCCAGAAAACGATCAACCAGAACAGCTAAAAGCGTACATTGAAAAGTTTCACGCTGACGTTCGCCATTGGCATTTATTGACGGGATATAGCCAACGGGAAATCGAGGATTTTGCTCAAAAAAATTTTAAAACTATTGTGCAAAAACCTGCGAACCAAACCCAAGTGATTCATGGTACTGATTTTTATCTCGTGGACCAAAACGGAAAAGTGGTACAATATTATAATGGCATGAATGATGTTCCGTATAAACAAATTTTAGAGCACATTAAAATTTTACAATCATCATAAGAGGCAAAAATGTTGGCACATTTTTGCCTCTTCCTGTTTTCCTTTTTCAACAGGTAGGTGAGACTAGTGAAAAAATGGGTGATGATTTACTTGATTTCTCTTTTGTGTGTCGCATGTTCGGCTGCAGAAGCGATGAATGCTGTCAGCACGCCGTTTCGCCAAATGGGGTTACCTAACCGTCTAACCATTCCGAACGATTTTGTTCCAAAAGATTTGAACATATTAGCCATGGGAGATTCGTTGACAGAAGGGGTAGGAGATGGCGATCACAACGGTGGCTATGTCTCAGATGTCAAAGAGAAACTGCTCTCCTATAAGGGAATCCGATCGGTGAACGTGACGAACCTTGGCAAAAGAGGGCTGCGAATTTCACAGCTAAATGATATGATTAGAGAGAATGAACAAGCGGTGCAAGAAGCAGATGTCATTTTAATTACGATCGGCGGCAACGATGTGATGAAAATCGTTCGTTCCCATTTGTTCGATTTAACATATTCATTATTTGAAAAGAAACAAAAAGTTTTTGCGATCAAACTTCATGAACTGATCGGGACGTTGCGGTCGCTCAATCCACATGCTACGATTGTTCTTATCGGATTGTATAATCCATTTTCAAGCCCGCTTCAAGCCATTCCGGAAATCGATAAAGTGATCGATTTTTGGAATGGCGGAAGTAAAGAGGTATTGCGTCAATACGATCATACCGTTTTTGTGGAGATTAAAGATTTATTTGATAATCGCGATGATTTACTTTATAGTGATCAATTTCATCCGAACGAACAAGGATATCAATTAATTGCTGAACGGGTATATCAGCAATTGCTAAGGAGTATACAGCAATGAAGTGGAAAAGAGCTTTTTTTGCCTTACTTGCGGTTAACATTGTGATGTTGGCGAGTTTGTTGTTTCTCGTCTTTCGTGCGCCTAAAGAGGCGATTCCAGCCCCGAAGGCGACAAAAGGGGCCACGTTTCTTGTATATGCCTCGAAAGAAGATGTCAATGTGATGATTAACAATTATATAAAGGAAAAGGCGAAGAACGGCCCGCTTTCATACCATGCTTGGATTGACGATCGCGTGTATTTGACGAGCAAAGTTCCCATTTTCGGAAGGCAGGTCGACTTAACCGTTTCGTTCATCCCGGAAGTAGTGCATGGGGGAAATCTGGAACTGCGCGATCCCGATTTATCATTGGGAGAGTTGAGGCTTCCTGTTAACTATGCGCTAGCGTATTTGCAAAAGCATGCGAATTTGCCGGAAGAAGTGGTCATTAATCCAGATAAAAGCAGGGTTTATATTGCGCTTGCGAATATCCGCTTTAAAAATGGCTACCGCATTGCTGCCAAACAATTTGATTTGCAGCATGACCATATCGTTTTTACATTAACAGTGCCAAATAAATAACCGCATACAGGACTGTACAAATAGAAGCGCTAAGATGATCAACATCTTAGCGCTTTTGGCTTATCCGTCATTTTTAGCATATGGCTGTTATACAACGCGAAGCCCTTTCGGATAAAAATTTTTGACGATTCCTTTTACTTCTTTCCCCCAGCCGAGCGGATAGCCGTCGATTGTGACAACGACCCAGCCGCGGTCACCATTCGTTATGAGCGTTTCGCCGCGCAAATATTTATTCCATTCAGCGCTGCTGCTTTGTAAATCGACGGTATGCAACACGTCTTCTATTTTTAACGCCAAGGCGAGCGCGTGGTTTGGCTCAAACCGCTGTTTTTTCAATTCGCCTAAATGCAAGCCAGCCCGCACAACCTTTAATCCGTCAAAATTCGGACAATCATCGGGCAAGGCGAAGAGATGCTGTTGGAATGCATAAATCGTATTTGCGATTTCCGTTTTTAAAATGGTTTTTTCAAACGTCCGATAATCGCGCAACGATTGTTTCGAAACGTTGGATATGGCATTTTTTCCATTCCAATGGGCCGAAGGAGCGGTTTTTTGGATTTTAGCAACAAAATGGCCTTCCCCCTTTAGGTGATGAGGCCAAAGCCGCGCCGTACTTTTGATTTCATTAATACCAGTTATCGTCCATTCTGGCTTTCCAGATTGGATGCCGTTTGATTTTTCAATCGATATTAATTTAAGATCGCTATATTTCTGCAGGAAGGCTTCGACCGTTTGCTCATTTTCTTCTGGAGAAAATGTGCATGTCGAGTAAACGAGAATACCGCCTTGCTTTAACATGCGGTAGGCGCAATCTAAAATGTGCCGTTGTTTGACGGAACATTGTTGAACGTGTTCTTCGCTCCAATACTGAATCGCTTCCTCGTCCTTTCGAAACATTCCTTCCCCCGAGCAAGGGGCATCGACTAAAATTTTATCGAAATATCCTTCGAAACGGTCCGCTAACTTTTCCGGTGTCTCGTTTGTCACAAGCGCATTTGTGATGCCGAATCGCTCTATATTCTCCGATAAAGCTTTGACGCGCTTCGGATGAATTTCATTGGCGAGCAGAAATCCTTTGTTCTCCATCATTGCCGCCAGTTGTGTCGTTTTGCCGCCCGGTGCGGCGCAAAGATCAAGCACTTTTTCTCCGGGCTTAGGCCGCAGCGTCTCGGCGACGAACATAGCGCTTGGCTCTTGAATATAATAAAGGCCGGCTGCATGGTACGGATGCTTTCCCGGCTGCGCTTCGGCACCATAATAAAAGCCGGTTGGACAAAACGGAACAGGAGACAGCGCAAACGGAACGAGCTTTAAAAATGTGTCCCGGTCCATTTTTAGCGGGTTGAAGCGCAACCCGTTTTCTTTTTCTTCCTGGTAGGTTGCGAAAAAGCGAGACGCCTCTTCTTGTAAGAGCTTGCTCATTTTTTCAACGAATGCATCAGGTAATTGCAACAGTGAAACTCCTTTCCTCAAATATGGTAATTTGATTCTATTAATGCGTCAAAAGAGGCTGTCTATATGAAGACAGCCTTTGCCATTATAACCATTTTACTTTCGGCTCTGTTTTATTGATAATTCGCTTAATATTGGCGCGGTGGCGGTAAAAAACGAATGCAGTCAATAAAGAAACAGCAATCATTAACGGGACATCATCGGTAAAGAAAACGCTATAGATGATGGAATACACTCCCGCAAGCATCGAAGAAAGAGATACATACTTTGAAAGATACAGAACAATAAAGAAAACCGCCAAGAGAGTGAAAAATAAAAATGGCGAATAAGACAATAAGATTCCCCCAGAAGTGGCAACCGCTTTTCCGCCGCGGAAACCGGCAAAAATCGGGTATGTATGTCCAATGACCGCAAATGCTCCTACAAGGAGCGGATGAATGTCCGCGGCAAACAATACAGGGAGGCTTGCTGCCAACGTTCCTTTCAAAATGTCACCAATCGTTACAATTAGCCCCGCTTTGACTCCTAATACGCGAAAGGTGTTCGTGCCTCCCAAATTTCCGCTGCCGTGTTCGCGAATATCGATGCCATACCCGACTTTTCCGACCACAAGCGCGAACGGAATCGAGCCGAGAAGGTAGGCAGCGATTACAATCAATATTTTTGTCACCAATCTTCATACACCCTTTACTAGTCAAATTCGTGCATGATTTTATTTTACCACGCATCGAAAAAAACGCCAGATAAGAAATTGGGATTTGCGGGAAGAATCATTTTTTGTCCATATTTTTTAAAAGCTTGTTGTGCCACTTTGAGAAAATAAACAACGCTACAATCGAGCCAACGAGGCAAAATAACATGTCCCATTGGGTATCCCAAGGGTCGCCTTGTGTTCCTAGGAAATCGTGAACGGTTCTCGCTTGCTTCACGATCTTGGCTACTGCCCATTCAATGATTTCATATAAAGCAGCAATTGAAAGGGTTATGCTGACAGCGATCGTCGATAGCCATAGGCCTTTGGTCAGCGGTGTTTTACGCAGTAAAATTTCTCGCAGAACGATGGCAAACAAGCCCTTTAGAAAATGGCCAAATCGGTCGTAATTGTTTCGCTCTAGATGAAAAGCATCTTTAATCCAGTTGAAAAGGGGGACGTTGGAATATACATAGTGTCCACCGATGAACATGCTGATCGCCAAAACAGAAATGATGGTATAGGAAAGCGTAGTCATCGGAAAGCGATTGTATACGGCAATTACAATAATTAAACCAGCAACCGCTGGACTGACTTCGAGTATCCATGTTCCGTAATTTGTAGGCTTGATTGCTGACCAAATAAAAGCAGCAATGACGATCAACAGTAAAAAGAGGTGAGCCTTCCAATGCAGATGCTTTCTCACGTTATACACTCCTCGTAAGAAACATTTTGATATTTTTATTATTAGAAAAAAAGAGATTTCCATACGGGAAATATGATGAGAGATTTTTGCTTTTATCGGTGCAAAAAGGAATTCGGCAGTGCTGGTAAGGGAATTAAAAAAATCCCCACTTTCGCTATAGGAAAGCGGGGAAGGAGATCAGCTTTTTCTGTAAAACATGCGAGACATTAAGATTCCGATGCCGCCAAGTCCAATAAATAGGATGGAACGTATCAGTAAAGAAACGATCGGAAGATCAATAAAAATTAATTTCAGCAATGTTAAGAAAAGCAGCACTACCCCTAACAGGCGCATCGATCTTTTCGCTCGCATCGTTCCAAAAACAACGCTGAGAACAGCAAAGACAGCCCAAGTAAAAGACAGGGCCATTTGTTGTATATGACTGCTAAACGATTGGGTTAAAACCACGCTGATTTGGGAAACGAATAAAAATAGCACCGCTATAAACGAAGCGAACGGAATTTTTTGCAGATCATTTTTCAAAGGGAACCGTTTGAACACGTTCATAAGAAACCCTAGAGTTGCTAGTTCAACGGTCCAATGCAGCGTTTCAATAGAAACGATTTCGTGAATCCAATCGCTCAATACCGAAACAGAACCAATGATACAAACAAATCCACCGGAAATTTGCTGCAGAACCGATTTCAATTTGATTCCTAGGAAAAGAGCGATAGCCCCCTCTAATAATACGAAAGAAGCGATATATTCCGAATCAAACAGATGAATAAAGAGAGTTAGCAGCGAAAAAGTGGCAATTGACAGGGCAATGCTCTGCCTATCGGAATCTTTTTGATGAAATAAATAAGCAATATAAGCGTAAATCGCCAAAAAGAGTGTTAGAGATAAATTGATGATCCCGTCATTGTGATCAAATGCGGCAAACACCCACATAATAGACAAGACGAAACTCGCAAACAGCGTGGACATTTGCTCGCGAATATATAATGTTTTCTTTAGAAAGGCAACAAATAGCAGCAAATGCTGAATTAAAATGGCCACAGCAAATATTTTAAGCGCCAAGGCATTTGAGTGAGCGCTAAATGAACCAATCACAATATAAGCAAAAAATGCGGCGTGTAACAATCCGGCAGAAGCGATATATAGCCAAACAAAGCGTTTTTGCAAAGAAAAGAGCAGCAAACTGAAATAAAGCAGCACTTCGTAAGAAGCGAACAAATATAAATTATGATGCTGGCTTTCTAATAAAAATGGAATTAAATAGCCGCCGATCCCTACAAAAATCGCTAAAACTTGTGAACGATGTTTATTTGATAAGAAGATGCCGAGCGCAATCCATATAATGTTTAAAATAAAAGCAATGGATGCAGGGATAAAATGATACAACACATGGACGGCGAAAGTGGTTAACATGAAAATGGAAACCGAGCCGCCATAAAGAACGAGACCTAACGCACGCCTATTTTGCTTTATTTGTTTTTCAGCCAATACAATGAGAGCGCCTCCGGCAATAAATCCTAACAATGATCTTATCCCCGGACCGAACAATCCGATAGTGCTCGCCACTTTAAACGCCCAAACGATGCCTAAAAGAAGAACAAAAACGAAAATACGCGGAAGCCATACTTGGCCAATAAGCACTTCCCAATCGACTGGTTTTTTCTCCTTTTTAGAATGAGCTGAAGCAGGACGACGCTTCTGCTTGTTGACGGTTACTTCTGTCGGCGTTTTCGTTCGTTGCCGAAGGGCCGAAAGCTGATCTAAAATTTCTTGGTTTTGCTTTTTTAAGAAAATCACTTCTGCTTCTAACGTTTTCATTTTTTGTTCTAATTGATTCAGTTGCTCGTCACGCAAAAAATCCCCGCCTCCCTGTAGTAATAGTAAATGTTTCCAAATACATTATATACCAATTCTGTAACCATTGAAATATATCGGGTAGGAAATGATGATTCTTTGTTGAAGTAAAAAAGTTAATCTCATAATTCGGCAAGGAGTGAGAATGTTGTTTGAGCATAAAGTGACAACGGAGGAAGAGCTGCGTTCATTGATCGGCCAACCGAGCGAATTGGTGAAGCGAAAGGTGATTTCGTATTTAGACGAGCACTGCCGGCGTTTTATATCGCTTTCTCCCTTTATCGTCATCGCGACTTCTGATCAATCGGGATGCTGCGATGCTTCTCCGCGCGGCGATATGCCAGGGTTTGTAAAGGTAATAGATAAAAAGCATTTGATCATCCCGGAACGTCCCGGCAATAAGCGAATGGATTCGATGCGCAATATTTTGTCCAATCCGAAAGTCGGTCTGCTGTTTTTCATTCCTGGTTTAGGGGAAACGCTTCGGGTGAATGGGAATGCTTGTTTAGTGCGGGATGAACATTTGCTTGCACAAATGGCGGTAAAAGGTCGAAATCCTTTAATAGGGATTGGCGTTGAAGTGGAGGAATGCTTTATTCATTGTGCTAAATCTTTAATCCGTTCAAGGCTTTGGGATGCGGATTCTTGGCCGGAGCGGGAAACGTTGCCGCTAGCGGCGAATATGCTGCATGCACATGCGAAGCTGCCCGATATGACAGCGGAACAAATCACGGAACGGCTTCAGGAAAGTTATACAAAAAGGCTGTATTGAACGGAAGATGATAATATGAGGGGAACATGCAAGCTTTGTGACGAAGCGGCTTTTTTAGGAATAGTACAGTTAAGTAATTGAAACTAAAATAAGAATATATGTTCCTATTTTGGTAATCTATGATATAATAAACATGCACGGCTATTGTAGGGTGGGCGGTGGTCACTCCCTTATAGAAAGGGGGTGGCTTTGATGATGACCATTACCGATGCTTTAACGTTAATGATTGCGTTTGCATCATTAGTGGTAACCATTATTTCTGTATCAAAAGACAAAAAGTAACCCACCCCGCTCGGCCTAAGTAAGGGTAGGTTACTATCCGCATTTTGGGCCACTGCGCTTCTTGCAGCAGCTGTGTATGAATAGGACATTGGTAGCGGCCAATGTCCTACCTTTATTCTATGTCATTCACTTTCATTATAATCCTAAATAAAGGGGAATCACAAGAAATTTATCATTTTGCGTGAGAAGATTCCTCCTTTGAAACGGGGGATGATTGATCGGTCAACAAATCCCCCGCTTTCGCTGTCGGTAAGCAAGGGGCGAAGAGAGAAGGGATTTGTTATGCTTTCTGTTCGAACAGTTTGGCGATTTCAATAATAACATTTACGGCTTTGACCATGTTATCAACGGAAATATATTCATAGCGGCCGTGGAAGTTTTCGCCGCCTGTAAAAATGTTAGGAGTAGGCAGTCCCATATATGAAAGCTGCGAACCGTCCGTACCACCGCGAATCGGTTTGATAATTGGTTCAATGCCTAAATTGTTCATCGCCTCGTACGCAATATCTACCACTTCTTTTACAGGCTCAATTTTTTCGCGCATGTTGTAATATTGGTCACTAATATCAAGCGCAATTCGTTCTGCCCCATATTTTTCTCGCAACTGTGCGACGATCTCTTCCATTTTTTCTTTTCTTTCCTCAAATGTCCCGCGGTCGAAGTCGCGGATAATGTAATGAAGTGTTGTTTGTTCTACATTACCTTCAAAAGATAGCAAGTGGTAAAACCCTTCATAACCGTCTGTATGCTCTGGCGCTTCCGTTTTTGGCAATTGTTCATGAAATTCCATCGCCATTTTCATCGAGTTGATCATTTTTCCTTTCGCTGTACCAGGATGGACGTTTTTCCCCTTAAATGTGAGTTTTGCCTGCGCCGCGTTAAAACTCTCATATTCTAACTCTCCAAGCGGACCGCCGTCGACGGTGTAAGCATATTTTGCTCCGAAAGCAGCGACATCAAATTTGTGTGGTCCTCTGCCGATTTCTTCATCAGGCGTAAAGGCAACGCGAATTTTGCCGTGCTTAATTTCCGGGTGTTGAATTAAGTAGGCCATCGCTGTCATAATTTCGGCAATGCCCGCTTTATTATCGGCCCCTAAAAGCGTTGTGCCGTCTGTTGTAATGAGCGTATGGCCTTTGTAATTAGCGAGCTCAGGAAAATCAGCGGGAGATAGAACGATATGTAACGATTCGTTCAATACGATGTCGCCGCCGTCATAGGCTTCGACGATTTGCGGATTGACATTCGCACCGGTAAAATCGGTCGCCGTATCGAGATGCGCTAAAAATCCGATCGTCGGCACCTCTTTATCCGTATTTGCCGGCAATGTTGCCATCACATACCCGTTTTCGTCCATCGTCACTTCTTCCATGCCGATGGCTTTTAACTCTTCGACTAGCATATGTGCCAGTTCAAGCTGGCCAGGAGTAGAAGGGCACGTATCGCTAGCGGGATTGGATTGCGTATTGACTTTCACATATTTGGTAAAACGCTCTATAATTTCTTGTTTCATTCTTTCCATCTCCTTACGATTCGCTAAATTTTTCCGGATTTATTTTATCACAAAACTATCGCATACAGGAAAAATTTTGTTGTAATACAGTTTTTTCGGGTTAAAAACTTTTCAATAGACAGGAACGATAGGAAAATTGTATAGTAAATATGTAAAATATACGATTCATCTTCGGGGCAGGGTGAAATTCCCGACCGGCGGTGATGAAGCGCTCACGCTTCTTAGCCCGCGAGCCGAAAAGGCAGGATCCGGTGCGAGTCCGGAGCCGACAGTATAGTCTGGATGGGAGAAGATGAAGGTTTGCCGGCGTTCGGTCAGGCGCTTGAACGTCTATTTGAGCATGCCTATTTTTCTCCCTTAAGCATTCACGCTTAAGGGTTTTTTATTAAAAAATTCGTGTTGTTTCACTACTAATGTGAAGATTTTCGTTTATGGTAGCCATGGCTCTATGCTCAAGTCGGCAGCCTTCTTCTTGTGGGGATGGATCACGAGAAGGAGAGGAGAATGAATATGAAAGCAATGAATGTACGCGCCTTTGTGTCTATTGGAGTGTTTAGCGCCATCTCCTATGTGCTGATGCTGCTAAACTTTCCGCTTCCGGCATTTCCTAACTTTTTACTCGTTGATTTTAGCGATGTGCCGGCGTTAGTAGCTGCTTTGCTATATGGACCGCTCGCTGGGGCGCTCGTAGAATTACTGAAAAACGTGTTAAACTATTTTCTTGTTGGCAGCGCTACCGGTGTTCCGGTCGGACATATTGCCAACTTTGTTGCTGGAATGACATTTATTTTACCAACATACTATCTTTACCGTAAAATGACGTCAAAAAAAGGAATGATGGCTGGCTTGGTCGGCGGCACGATTGTGATGGCTGTCGCGATGAGCGTGTTAAACTATTACATCTTTTTGCCGGCTTATACGATTTTTCTCGGCATGCCGGCAATGAGTGCGCCAGAAGCGAAAGCGCTCATCGTTTCAGCGATCTTGCCGTTCAACGCAATAAAAGGTGCGATCATCACCCTCGTTTTTATGCTTCTGTTTCTCCGGTTACGTCCGTGGCTGCAAAAGCAAACGACAACCAATCATGTATGAGCATAGCGAAAGGGACCGCTGTTTGAAAATGCGGTCCCTTTTATTATTTAGCGTATTTACCGAGAAGTCCCCCGCACCTAAAGGAGGGGTTCGCCAAGAGTTATACAGAAAATCTTTCTTCTTTGAATGGATTTGCTGTCATCGAATATCCGCGTTCCTCCCAGTAGCCCGGTTCGTCTTTTTTCATGAAGCGAATCCCTGAAGTCCACTTTGTTCCTTTCCATAAGTAAAAGGATGCCGGTGGAATAAAGCGAAGTGGATAGCCGTGCTTGGGCGAAATATGTTGCCAATCATAATGATTGTCTTTCCAGCGGTAAACAAAGAGCGCATCATCTCCCATGAGCGCTTCAAGGGGTAAGTTCGCCGAGTAACCAAAAGGATCGCCATTCAAATAGCCATACAGTTTTACATATTTTACGTCTGGATGAAGCTCTACAAACTGTAAAAATTCGCGAAATGCAATTCCTTCAAACGTTGTTTCAAACTTCGACCAAGTGGTGACACAATGCATATCAATCGTTGCGATTGTTTTAGGCAACTCCATTACTTGTTTGTATGAAAGAACGCTCTCCTCTTTTACGTCGCCAAAGAGGCGAAATGACCATGTTGTTTCATCAAATTCATATACATCTCCTTCATGGAGAATCGGCCATTTGTCTGTTTCGAATTGACCAGGCGGCAATTGTTTTGCCATTGTACAACATCCTTTCTTATGTATTTTATATAGAATAATACGAGTCCCCATTGGAAGATGCAACCAAAAAGGGAGGGAATAAACGAATGATGTCGAATTTTTTGAAAGACACAATGATATGTGAAGGAGGAACGAGCTAATGGCGAACGAAGGAATGGCTGCTGATTTTTAGTTTTCGCTATTACCTATTGTTTTCATTATGTTGCTTACAGGACTACTGCTACTTTTCTTTGTAAACATCATCATTCAAAATCGAACATTGAAAAGCATAGAAAGAAAGTTAGAAAGAATGACGCAACTGCTTGATTCGAATAAAGATGGGGAGTGAGGATATGCCGGGTAAAGTACATATAGAACGTGATTTAACGGATGTGAATTGGACACGAATGAAAGAAATATACGAATCGGTTGGTTGGATGAGGCATACGGAAACGATCATTCAGCGCGTTTTTCAAGCAAGCAATATTGTAGCGCTGGCATTTTTCGATGGTCTTCTCGTCGGATTTGGACGCGCTCTTTCCGATGGGGTGTTTAATGCGGCGATTTATGATGTAATCGTTCATCGTGATTATCAAGGTAAGGGAATTGGGAAGGCGATTGTGGGAGATTTGCTAGCGCAGCTTCAATCGGTCTCATGTGTCCATCTCATTTCGACAACAGGAAAACGAACCGTTTTATATCCAAGCGGGATTCCGAAAGGCGAAGACGGCGTTAGCCCGCTATCGCAGCGCGGAGTTGGCAAAAGAATATTTGGAGGGAGGGGAGGAACTTGAACATCCGCCATGCAACGGTTGATGATGCTGAACGTTTGACAGCTTTGATTTTACAAGTAGAGCGCGAATCGGACTATTTGTTATTTGAGCCGAGCGAACGGCGGCTCACTCTGAAAGAACAGCGCGGCCAGCTCGAGGCGATCGAAAATGAGGAAAATACAACGATTCTGCTAGCCGAGACAGAAGAGGGAGAATTAGCCGGCTATTTAGTGGCAAGAGGCGGGCGCGCAAGGCGGAATCAACATATCGTATATATTGTCATTGGTGTGCTTGCTTCTTATCGAGGAAAAGGAATCGGGACAATGCTGTTTACGGAATTGGAGCGATGGGCGCGCACGAAAGGGATTCATCGCTTAGAGCTGACTGTTGTGGCAGACAATCACCAGGCGGTTTCCTTGTACAAAAAATGGGGTTTGAACAAGAAGGAGTGAAACGTCATTCATTGAACATCAATGGACAATATGTCGACGAATACTACATGGCCAAATTGTTGTCATAGCCTGAGCATTTCGGGAATCGTGATACAAGTGATAGTGATAAACGGGTAGCTTGATTGTTGTAAAAGGTGTGTGAAATGAAGAGAGTGTACATATTTAAAACGTAAGCGAAAGAGTTTGTTTTGAAAGTTAGAAGAAAAGGACAAGAACTATTATTAGAATAAATAAAGAGGGATAGAGACATGGCATATATGAACTCTATCCTTTGATTTATTTCGCTTCACTTTGATTAAAAAATACATCACACACTTGGTTTAAGGATCGCAACCTTTCGATTAATTCATTTAAGTCACATGTGTGAAAAGTGTCTTGAAGCTCCCGATTCTCTTCAGTTAAGGAATAGATGTGCACTTCCGTATATCCGTCCCATCTTACGTTCACATCGAACTGGCCGTCTTCACTTTCGAGTTCGAGCGCTACTGTGGTCCCGTCTCCACTTTTATGTTGTGTCTTGATAATCCACATAAACATTCCTCCTCCTTGTTTTCATTGCCTTTGCTGTTAGACATCATTTGCGTTTTAGTGAACGGAAGGGAGCAGATGCGTCCTGCTCCCATTATAATGCCCGTTATGCTTCATTTGTTGCTTGGCCACGGCCAGAGAGAGGCGAGCCGGTTGATGTATGTTCATTCACCCATTCTTGCGCTTCGTCTAAAATTGCTGATGCATTTGGAATTTCATTCGTATGTTGTGTAATCCAATCCATGCAGTATTGCGGGTCAATGTTGTGCTCGAAACACTCAGATAAAAATGATTGAACGTTTGATACATTGCAGTTTTCCCATGTTCCGCACGTGTTGCGCCAAATCCGTTCCATGGTCTCTTGTACAGAAGAATTTTCGAAAGAGTTCATCGCTTGCTGCTCCTTTCTCATAGGTGTCCAATTTTCATTTTTATATGATTATTTACAGTATTTCCAAAAGAAAAGGTTATAGTAAAAAATATGTGTTCTTTTAGATCGCAAGCTGTATACATCAAATCTCCTTGCCGATTTTTATGCATTTATGTTTAAATGGTAGTGGATTGAAAAATTGGTTACGGTTCGCCAGCGAATTGTATCAGAAGGGGGAACGGTGCAGTGCGGTTTATTTTACAGTACGTTCTTGCTTTTTTCCTTTTTGTGTTTTCATCCTTGGCTTCGTGGTATGAAGGAAGTGCATTGAGAGATTTGCCTTGGGAATGGAAGTATTCGGCGATTTTTTCGCAAATGCTTCACGGTTCCATCAAAAACAGCAAGGACATCTCGCAGCTTGATCATTTTATATATGCGGCCAAATTCAAACCGATTTTTCCTATATTGATGGTGCTAAGTTTGATTTACCTTGTAACTTTAACAGGTTATTTGCTGTTTCGATATAACGTCAAAAAACTGATCGTGTTTTATTTCGTGTTTGGTGTACTGCTTTTTGGGTTGGGGGCTGTAGTAGCTAATTCTCCAACGACAGGGGGCCGTTATTTTACTGTTCTTTTTATGGCTGCTTGCTTGTTATATGTACTCGTTTCATTTCTAAAATTGAAAAACATAAGAAATGCTTAGTTGAACAAGTAAGTGCGGGCGTGAATGTTTTTTTGCTTTTAGGGAGAGGAGATCCATTGACAGTATTAAAAAATGAAGAGGACATTATTAAATTGATTCGGCAAGACGAGTGGATGCTGGAAATATTGCGGACGGTACAATCGTTGCATTTGCCCGATTGGTGGGTGTGTGCCGGCTTTGTCCGCGCAAAAATTTGGGATGTGTTGCACGGCTTTCCAAAAAGAACGCCGCTTCCCGATATCGATGTCATTTATTTTGATCGCATCCATACGGAAGAAGAGAAGGAAAAGAAATGGGAAAGGCAGTTGCGAAATCTGATTCCCGGCCTCCCATGGTCGGTAAAAAATCAAGCAAGAATGCACATCGTCAATGGCTCGGCTCCTTATTTTTCATCGATTGATGCAATGGCAAAATTTCCTGAAACCGCGACAGCGCTAGGGGTAGCGCTCAACGAAAATGGCGACGTTGTGCTGGCCGCCCCGTGGGGAGTAGATGATGCCATCAACATGCGCATTCGACCCACTCCACATTTCCGCGCATCCGAAAAACTGATGCAAATTTACGAGGAACGCCTATGCAAAAAAAATTGGCAAAACACCTGGCCGAACGTGACCGTTTGGACTGTCGTTGAACATTAAGTATCATGGAGGAAACTACAAAATGGAAATTCGTTATCGACTAACAGAAGAAGACTATATCAACTTTAATTTGTTTCATGTAAGAAACTCTAAAGCCGCTCAGAGGACATTGAATATGCAGCGGTTTGTGACACCGATTATTTTTCCTTTGCTTGCCTACGTATTTTCCAAAATCGGAAACCTTTCTTTGTTAGGATTGCTAACCACATTTTTTATTATGGGACTTTTGTGGATCGTGTTTTATCCGAATTACTTTTATAGAGTTGTAGCCCGCAACGCCAAAAGAATGATCCGGGATGGAAATAACGAAGGATTGGTAGGGGAACATCACCTCGTCATGACAGAGGAGGGAGTTGTTGATTCAACCTCGTGCGGCGAAACGAAAGTAAGCTGGTCGGGCATAAAAGATTTTAAGGAAAGTGAAGGTTACTTTTATTTGTACAATAGCGCGGTGAGCGCATGTATTATTCCAAAAAGGGATGTGGAGGACGTGGAAGAAACGAGAACGTATATTCAATCCCAGTTAGCCCAGACAAATAAGTTGTAAGAAAAGAGCCGTTATAGGCTCTTTTCTGTTAAAACGTCGGCAAATTGTCGAGGTTGTTGCTTGGGTCTCCGTCGGCGTTGCTGCGAAGATGCAAGTCGCCGTCCTTTCCTCTAAACGTATTCACACCTTCAATTTCACCGTTTTGTGCCATCACTTGCGCCTGCTTGTAATCGACAACCCGCCCCGAAGACAGCTTCAATTCTACAATATCGCCATCGCCGTTTTTGCGGACCGCTACGACTTTTTCCGCCATTACGCTCACCTCCTTGCTGATAGTATGGGAAGGAGGTAAGCGATTTTATGCGTGTGTCACCTAGCAAAACGGGCGCGTAATAAATGAAGGAGCCGCTTTGACAAAGAAGCCCCTTTCATTTTTTCTAGTTGAATGCTTATTTATCGAATCGGCACCCATATTTCTGAACGATAATCATGACTCGACGGGTCCCCGTCCGGATATACCTCGAGTTGCGGCGTTCCCGCATATTGGTAAGGTTGTGTCGGAAACCATTCGGAAAAAATATACGCCCACGCTTTTTGCATCGCCTCTGGCATCACGCTTTTTGCATCGCCTCTGGCATCGGGCCGCGCACCTCGAACACGACCCATTTGGATGACGGGATTTCAAATTTGGCTAGTCCATCGGGCAGGGCATCTCCGTTGTGTTCAACAGCAATCCAATAATCGATCGTTTGCTCCGCATCGCCGCTTGAAGCGCATACGCCAAGCACTCCTTTTAACGAGCCGTTGTTCAGCGTTAATAATAAATCAATCGTTCCATCTTGATGAACTTCTTCCCACAGTTTCGGAATGCCTGTCACGTGTTCTCCGTTGCTTGATGAGAAGGTTCGTTTGACTCCGACTACTTGAAATGGGTCTTTTTCAATCATTTTGTGGTTCATCCGTTCTCCTCCTTGCAGCGATACAATTATACACTTGTTTCAGTGTTGTAAGAGTTTGCTTTACTATATTATAGCACGTGTGTTCGTTATTGAAACTGTGGCTCTTCTGTTTGCTAGGTTATTTTTATATTGTACAGAAAGCGAAGTCACATCTTAGAAAAAGTAGCAGTTGGCTTCCTTAATCGTAGTGACTCAATGAGCAAACAAATATAGTTTGGTTATATTATCAAAATGATCACATTTTTTTAAAAAGGGATGTTGGAGTTTTATAGAGATTTTTGATGTATTTTAAACAAATTTTTTAAACTCTAAAACTATTTTCTAACAAATTGCGAATATATGAATGAAAGCTTTGCCAAGGGAAGAAGTGGGAGTCGAAACAAATGGACCAAGTACAGAAATGGATTGCCAAAGTAAAAAAATCGGATCGTGATGCCGCTAACCAACTCGTCAGCTTTTATTATAAGGATTTGTACACTTATCTTTACAAGCAAACGTTAAACAAAGAGTTGGCAATGGATTTAACACAAGAGACGTTTATTAGTATGTTGCGTTCAATCCATTCGTATGACGAGAAAAAATCGTCATTTCGAACGTGGCTATACCGTATTGCGACTTATCAAATCGTTAACTATTACCGTTCCAAATACTATCGGCAGCATCAAACATCGGTGCAGATCGATGGCGAACTGGGAAAAGAAGAAGATTTTACGCTGAAATTAGAATACAAGGAGGAAGTGGAGCGGATTTTGGCGGCTTTGAATGCGTTGGAAGCGTCTGCCCAGCAAGTGTTCCGCCTTAAGCTGTTTGGTGAATATACTTTTGCAGAGATTGCCGAGGCTACTGGTTTAACCGAATCGACGGTAAAAACAAAATTTTATAGCACGATAAGAAAAATAAAAAAATTGATAGGTGATGCCCATGAATAAAGAACGATTTCAATTGGACTTTCCGAGCGATGAAGAGATTGCCAAACATGTCCATTTTATTGTGCAAAAGGGAATGCCTGATAAAGAGCCGTTTTTTCGCAAAGTATATACGCTCTATCGACAGCTTGGATTTTATACTTTATTGCCGAATTATACAGAGCTATTCTTTCTCGTTATTTTGGGGACGGCGCTGCTTTTAGCGATGGGGCTGCACGCCCGTGAGCATATCGAAGCGGAAAATATATATACGTTTATTTTTGTCGCATCGCCGCTTCTGTATTTGCTCGTTTGTTCCGTCTCTTTTTATCGCATGTGGGACAATCGCACATACGAGCTTGAAATGACGTGCAAATACGATATTTTTCAACTTTCCTCGCTTCGAATGCTGATTTTTAGCGTGTTTTGTTTTGCCGTCAATACATTGATGATTGCGGCAACCGTCATGGCTTATAACTATATTTCATTCATTAAAGCATTTCTCATATCAGCAACAGGCCTGTTTCTGTTTGCCGTGTTGGCGTTATTTATTTTACTCGGTCGCCGCTTGCGAATCGTGAGGCTATTGTTGCTAACCGGTTGGGTGCTCCTGAATAGCAGCGCGTTTATTTGGAGCAAACATTTTTATTTGTTCATTTTAAATCAGATCTCTATTTCGATCTATCTCGTCGTTGTGATTACCCTTATTTTTGTCTACATTCAACAATTGAAAAACATGATGCAAGTAAGAACAACAGAAGGAGTGGTGTAATATGCTAGTCGTCAATCATGTTAGTAAAAACTATGGTAACTTTGAAGCGCTGAAAGATATTGATTTAGAGTTTTCGAGCGGAATCTACGGGCTGCTCGCGCCGAACGGGGCGGGAAAAACGACGTTGATCAAGCTATTGGCGACGCTAATTTTTCCGAGCAAAGGAGAGATTTTATATAACGGAACAAACATTAGCACATTAGGCGAATCATATCGGGAAATTTTAGGGTATTTGCCGCAAGAGTTCGGCTATTATAAAAACTTTAGCCCCAAGCAATTTTTATCGTATATCGGGGCGCTGAAGGGGATTGATCCAGAAACGCTCGAGCAACGAATCGATCGATTATTAAAACTAGTCGCCCTTGACGATGTAGCAACCAAAAAAATGAAAAAGTTTTCCGGCGGAATGATTCAGCGTGTCGGGATTGCACAGGCGATGCTCAATGACCCAAAAATATTAATATTGGACGAGCCGACGGCGGGGCTTGACCCAAAGGAGCGCGTGCGCTTTCGCAATTTGCTGTCGGAATTAGGAAGGGACCGCATCGTGATTTTATCAACGCATATCGTATCTGACGTCGAGTCGATTGCCAATGAAGTGATTATGCTTAAAGATCAAAAAATTTTATACAAAGATCGGATCCTGCATATTTGTAAAATGATGGAAGGCGTCGTATATGAAACGGTCATTTCGTACGAACAAGTCGCTACATTGAAACAACGCGTTTTTCCGTTATCCGAAAGACAAGAGGACGGTTTATTAAAAGTTCGCTTTGTTGCTAAAGGAGCGCCGGAACCTGCATGGACTGCGGTGAAGCCGAATCTTGAAGATGTGTTTTTGTATGTATATCGCGACGAGATGCGAGGGGAGGGCGCGCTATGAGCCTTTGGCAGCTGGAGTTGAAAAAAGCATTTCGGTCGCCAGTTGTCTATGTATTAATATCGCTGTTTTTATTTCTAAACTTTTCGCTTCTCTATAAACATGCCGGTATTCGCGACGAATTAAAGGTGACAAACGAACTAGTAGACAAGTTTGGCTATCAAATTGATGAAAAAATGTTTGCGAAACTGAGAGTTTACTATTTAGCGAAGTTAGAAAAAATGAACGAACTGACAAACAAAAAAATCGGTAAAACATACAAACGCGCGAACGACTTCTTTGCGCCGTCTGAATATAAAAATAGGGAGAATTTCAACAAGGCTGAGTTTCATGTAATGATGGAGACGGCAATGATTGAAAACTATTATGAGTCGATCTCGAACATTGACGACTTTTATCGCAAGCTAGATTTGTCAAAAAATGCGCTGTCTGATATTCGCGGGTACGGTTTAAAAGGAGCCGCGGCAGAACATACGAGGCACTATTATAGAAAATTGGGCGAGCGTCTTGACGAACTGGTTCAAAACGGAGAGCATAAAACATTGTTTTTCTTCGGCATGATATATCGGATGCATGCGCTTTTGTTTAAAGACTTGATGCGGTCCATGATTTTTCAGACGATGGTTTTAGTCGTACTGATAACAGCGCATATCGTGACATACGAATTTCAAAACCGCACCCATTTGACGGCGTATAGTTCAAAAAGAGGAAGAAGACTCATGGTTGATAAGTTAGCCGCCAGCTTAGTCGCCGCCTTATGTGTGAGCACCACCATTGTCGGACCTAGTTTATCCGTCTATTTTCTTCTGTTTGACTATAGCGGTCTTTGGCATGTGCCAGTTAGCAGCTTTTTTAACCGTGAGTTTTCGTTTCCGTATATTTCCTGGTGGAAATTACCGTTTGCTGCCTACCTTGGATTGATTGTCGTCGTTTTTATAATTTGCCAGCTTTTTTTCGCAATGGTCGCCTATGTGATTTCTATGTGGTGCAAAAACAACTATGTCGCTTATGCTTTATTTGCCATCGGATTTGGCGTTGCTGTTTTTGTACCGGGTATCATGCCTAAGTCGTCCTTAGCATTATTTTGGACAATATACACCCCTTTTTCTCTAGTTTTAAATCCGCATCTTTGGTTCATGGGCTGGAATGTGTTCTTTCCTAAAAATTATGTTCCAATGACAATTATTGTATGGATCGTCTTGCTGACAGCGGCAATGGCTATTACTTTGCTCAAATTTAAAAAAGAACCCATTCATTAAGGAGAGATTGTATGCGAATCATCTTATATGAACTCAAAAAACTATTTCAATGGAAAATCGTTTGCTTGCTTTTTCTTATTTGCCTTCTCTTTTATTATCTATTTCTTCAATTTGACTTTACCCATTTTCCAAACGGCCGGCCAGCTCTGGATTCTTATCGAGTGACCAAGGAGATGATCCGGCAATACGGATATATGATGAACGATCAAGAATTTGCCCATTTTAAAGCGGTGTATGAAAAAAGGAAAAAAGAAGCGGACGCCTATTTGCAGGCGCGGCCCGAGTACGTGCAAGCGGGGATCGGTACGTATGCGAAATTTCGTGAAGTGGACCGGGAAAATCCGAAGATAGGCGAACTTGTGGGGCGAATCATGTTTGCAGATCAGGGAGATTTATTTTGGGAGCTTCAAGCGCGGGAAAGTTTAATAGAATATTATGAGCATAAATGGGATTGGCCTTTCGACAAGCCACTAACGCAAGAGGAATATAAAAGAACAAAAGAAGTTGTAACATCTGGGCATATCATGTCTAGTGAAGTGTTAGACAATTATCAATCGCTTATAGGAAACATGGCGATTTTGATTACGGTTAGTGTTATGTTTGTTGTGTCGCCGATCTTTCTAAGAGATCGCCGCCAGCATATCGTGTTGTTGCAATATGCAAGCAAGACAGGCCGCCGCTTATTTCACCTAAAGCTATGGGCTGCATTGATCGCAGCGGGATTGGTAACATCGCTTGAACTCGCTCTATTTTTTATGTTGTATCGAGGAAATGATGTCCATTTGTTTTTTAAAGCGGATATCAGTTCCGTTTTCTCTTACGAAATATTCTGGTTTCACCTTACGTTTCTCCAATATATTTTGTTGACGGTCGGCTGTATTTATATACTCGCTTTTGTGTTGACGATTATTGTTGGCGTATTGTCCAACTTTGTTTCTAATTATATATCGCTCGTTGGCTTTCAAGTTCCGTTAGTAATTTTGTTTTTAAAATTCGGCATCGATTACTTAGTAGTCCGAATTACAGAGATCAGTATGCCGATCTATTTCGGGCCCGCGGCTTACAGCGTGATCATATTAATTGGTATTCTTCTTTATATTTGGGCTATAAAACGGGAAAAGAACGTCGATATTGTCCATTAATAAATAAAATTTGCACAAAATTGACAATTAACATAACCCGCCGAGAAGTCTCCCGCCTCTAAGCGAAGTGTAGGTGGGGGAGGTTCATTCCAATCGCAAGTATCAGAGTAAATGATTTTATTTATTCGTATTGAGCGAACCGAAAACGGCGCGGCGATTTGACCGCGCCGTTTATCTTGGCGTTTCTTGGAAGGTGATGCCAATCACTTGTTCAGTGGCGGTGTTGAAAGTAATCGTGACAAATACGCCAAATTCTTTACGATCTGTTTTCAGCCATAGCTTAAATTTTTCGCTTGTCACATTCGCTCCTTGCTTGCGGCCTACGTGAAGATAGTCGACTATTTTGGCGTTTGGGTATTTTTCTTTTGTTTTCTGAACGGCTAACCGGCCCCATTTGGCATATAGAGGGGGCGTGGTTTCAGCTTTGGCCGTATAGAGAGGGGTGCTTAAGGATTCAACAGTCCATAAACTAAAAATCAATAAAATCATCAGCCACTTTCTCATATATCAAACCTTTCCTTTTATGTTTAGGCTGTGCAACAGCGGCCATATTATGCGTTCGAGCCGGTTGGGTGCGCACATTATATATAAACGGCTAGATGGGGGCAATGCACTACCAACTTTGATGAAACTTTTTTCATTTTTGTCCGTTAGTATTTACTGTATCAACAGTAGTGGTTTCATGTTATTCTATTGGTAAATCAAACCAAGTTGAAAAAGGAGGTTCAAAGCGTTAGGCATGCGATTATTCCGGACAAAAATAGCGCAATAAACGGAAGGACAAAAATGAATGTTGAAAAGAAGAATTGAAATTATTATGGCAGCGAATTTGAAGGAGGGCATCATATGAACTTTTTTAAAAAACTGAGCTATAGTGTGGTAGATATAAGGCGTTATCCAGATATGATCGCGCAAGGGGTAGGGAGAGCCTTTTTATATTTGTTTTTATTTACGTTGCTTTTCGGAACGCTCAACAGTGTGATTATTGGGTACCAACTCAATCGAAGCATTGGAAATTTTACGACCGATTTATCCAACAATATGCCTGATTTTACATTTCAAAATGGCGAGTTAGACGTAAAGGGGAAAATGCCGATCATCTTGCGCGGTTCGAAAGATGAAGTAACGATTATTGACACGACGGGAAAAACGACGGAGGATGCCTTAAATCAATACGAATCGGCCATGCTTATTTTAAAGGATCGCATGATTGTCAAGAGAAACTCGGCGGAAACAAGGATTATTTCGTTTAATGAATTTCAAGATGTAGCTTTTACTAAGCAAGATGTCGTTAATTTTCTCCCACATTTAAAATGGTTGGCCCCAATTATTGCGGTGGTTGCTTGGATTGCATTTTTTATCGGAAAAATGGTTAGCGCGCTGTTTTTAGCAATCATTAACTCCATTATTTCTAGCATTCGAAAAATTCGTCTATCTTTTGGCCGGTTATACAGCTTAAGCATTTATTCTCTGTCGTTGCCGATGATACTTGATATCATCTTTAAGCTATTCCATTTGAAACTTTCCGGCTTTATCTATTTTGTTATTGCATTAGTTTACGCTTGGCTTGCGATGGGGTATATGAAAAAAGAAGCGGAGCCTATTGAAGAATAAACGCAAAAAAGACAACAAGATGTGGATGTTGCTATGGGTCGTTTCGCTATCAAGAAGCGGAATGATACACAAACTGTGCAACAAAGCATCCGCGCTTGTTGTTTTTTTGTATAGGTTTGTACTTAGCCTAACACAAAAGAAAAGACCATGGAAGAAAGATGAAGGAGTTTTATGAATAGGATAAGGTTGATGCAAGGCAAAAGAATATTTTTAGTCTTTTCTTGCCATGTTACAACGCAATCTTAAGTAATAACTTAGAAAAAGGGGGGAGAAATAATGAAAATAAGCCGGACTAACGATTACAAGCTAATTGCCGCATTGAATAAACATGTACACGATCTACATGTAAATCTATATCCGAACTATTTTAAAGAATATGATTACGAAAGTATGAAAAATTTCTTTAAAGCTGTTATTGACCAACCGAATTTCGTTTTTCTTTTATTAGAGGACGATGAACCGGTAGGCTACGCTTGGCTGGAAATGAGAGATTACGACGACAACCCGTTTTGGAAGCCCCGTAAATCCATATATGTGCATCAAATCAGCATTGTCACAAGCCATCAAGGAAAAGGGTACGGCTCCCGATTGATGGAGGCGATATATGAAATGGCCAAAGCCAACGGAATTGACAAAATTGAATTAGACTATTGGGTCGATAATGAGGTAGCGAAAGCCTTTTATAAAAAGCACGGGTTTGTAAAATACCGTGAATTTGTTTTTAAAGATCTTTAATTATTACGTATCGTTCCTTGAGCAAGCGACAAATAGTGTTGCTCGCTTAAGGGACGGCCATCTTTTTCCGATTGTTTTCATGTTGTAAACTAAATGAAGATGAGCAGTATTTCTACCGTATTGAAGAGACTGGTAATCGAGAAATCCCCCCATTGATGATGTTCCTCTAAAAAGTTCCCTCTATTTTGCCTTAATATAGTTAAAAGCTTCTACATACTCGCATCTATAAGTTCCTTGAAGAAGCACGAAACCGACAATATTACTAGCGACATGCAGGTTGTTGCGAGATTCGACATCATCCACAAATTTTTTTTTGGCTTGGCCCTCACAAAACGATAAAACGCATGCGAAGTATATTCTCGGAAACAAACAAGGAGGGAAACAAGGTGAATAAAATGCTAAAAGTAAAAAATGTTTTAGCAACAAGTGTGCTACTCACATCCATTTTAGGCGGAACCCATGCGTTTGCCGATGGCAACGATACGGCAACAGGATCAAATGTCAGCACGGAACAACAAACTGCGACAACAATTTCTGCATCTGAAGCAGGAACAACGCCTGACAGCTTTCTGTATACGTTTGACAAGATTTTAGAAGATTTGCAGTTAGCGATGACAGGCGATTCTGAGAAAGAAAGTGAGCTATTGCTTCAATTTGCCAAAGAGCGACTTGCGGAAGCGAAAGTGATGACAGAGGCAGAAAAGCAAGAATTTGTGAAAGAAGCAGTGGAAGAATATATGAAATTACTTGCGCAATCGCAAGAAAAGGTATCTGAAGCGGTTCATGAAGACGAATTAACAGGTGAAAAACAAGAAGATTTAACGGATAAGTTAGAGGAAACAGCAAATGTCGATGAGAAGTCAGAGGAAGCGATTTCTGAAGACTTAGATGAAAAAACAAAAGAAGCATTAGAGGAAACGCAAGAAACAACGAAAGCGGTCGCAAATGTTGTCAAAGGTATCGATGAAAAGGTTGTTCAATCTTTGCGCGATCAAGGATTTGGATATGGCGAAATCGCCAAAATTGTCGCATTAGCGGAAGCAACGGGAAAAACGGTAGAGGAAATCTCTGCTGCTGTAAAAGATGGAAAAGGCTTTGGAGAATTAGCGAAAGAAAACGGTCTTCACCCTAAACAAATTGCCACAATGATTAAAGAAAAACGTTTAACGGCGGCGTTAGAAGAAGCGAAAACAAACGGCGATGATAAAAAAGTAGAGCAGTTTGAGAAAAAGCTAGCGAAGTTAGAAGAGAAAAAGACGGAATTTTCGAATAAGAAGCAAGACCAAGTGAAAGAGGATAAAGAAGCAACAGAAACTAGCGAAAAAACGGATGCAGAAGATGCTCAAAAGGAAACAACGATTGAAACTGCTGTAGATGTAAAAGAAGTAAGCAAAGAACCTGTTCGAAAAGTAGAAAAACAGCACAAAGGGGCAAACACGCATAAAGAGCAAGCCTCAGAGGAAGCTAAAAAACGCGAGGTAAAAGCAAAAGAAGAAGTTGAAAAACGCGGTGAAAAAACGCGTGAAGAAGCACCAAAACATAGTCAACAAACGCACAAAGAAGTTCAAACACAACATGCGAAGCAACGCCAACCTCAAGAAAAAACGGAGTTTAAGAATAAAAAAACAAATAAACACGAAAGCGAAGAGCACGGTAACCATAAAGAAAACAAACATGACAAATAATTACCAAGCAAGCCCTCTCTCAAAGAGGGCTTTTTTGATGTATACTGATTTTATGAAAGTTGATGGCGACACCCCCATAAAAATGGCTGGCGTTACGAATATCATAAGGAAGGCAAGGGGTGAAGAAATGCTTCGCAGTTTGTTTAGAAAGAGAAAAGACAATGAAATCGAACAGGTCATTGAGCAATTCCAAAATGGAGACGTCGATCAATTAGATGATTTTATTGAGCAATACAAACCGTTTATCGCAACGAAGGTTTCAGAAGTATGCAAAAGGAAAATTGAACCGAAATATGATGACGAGTTTAGTATCGGATTAATTGCTTTTAACGAAGCGATTGAAAAATATACACCTGATAAAGGGAGCCGTTTTTTATCTTTCGCAAGCTTGGTCATTAAACGCCGTGTTATTGATTACATTCGAAAAGAAAAAAGGAATGACAATTATTCGCTCGATGAACGGGAAGAGGATATGGAAAATCCATATGAAATTAAAGCAACGAGCGAACAATATCAAAAACAAATTGAAATAGAGCAGCGAAAAGAAGAAATCCGCCACTATGCTGAAAAGCTAAAGGAATTTGGGATTACAATGCTTGATTTAACCGAACATTCTCCAAAGCATAAAGACACGAGGGAGACAACGTTACAGATTGCGAAAACGATTTTACAGCATGAAAATTTAAAACGGCAATTATTTGATAAAAAAAAGCTTCCTATTAAGGAAGTGTCCGATTTAGTTGATGTAAGTCGGAAAACACTTGAGAGAAACCGAAAATATTTAATTGCGCTCGTCGTTCTTCTTTCAGAAGATTATATTTATTTGAAAGAATATTTAAAGGGGGTGAAAAAATGAAAAATGGAATTGTTATGGAAGCGGGTAAACGTTATTACATCGTTATGACCTCTGATGGCGAGTTTTTGAAGGTGAAAAAAGATAAAGAGCACCAAGTCGGTGAAGAGATTTCATTTTCACCACATCAAGAGGAAAAGAGAAGCGTAGGACGAATATTATGGGTTCGAAAAACCCCTCGATTTGCTTTCGCACTAGTTTTGTTATTAATAGTTATTCCGTTCTTAATGAACTTTAGTACAAACAGTGCTTACGCTTATGTAGCGCTCGACATTAATCCAAGCATTGAAATGTCGATTGACAATATGCAAACGGTTACAGACATCAGAGCATATAACGAAGATGGGAAAACGATCATTCGTTTACTCAAACATTGGAAAGACAAAAAATTGGTTGATGTGATGGAAGACATCATTGATCGAAGTGAAGAGCACGGCTATTTAAAGAACGAGCGAGATGTTATCATTTCCGTCACTCCTCTCAACAAAAGAAGCAAAATGGTCGACGAACAGATCGATAAAACCATTCATACCGTCGAGCAAAAAAGGAACTTGACCGTCGCAGTTATTCAAATGAATAAACGAACGCATGATGAGGCGAAAAAATTAGGGGTTTCTCCAAATAAATTAGCGATTGCCGAAAACAAAGGAGTGCCTGTTGCAGAAATTAAAGAGAAATCAGCTGCAGAAATTAAAAAAATGATTGAACCGTCGCCAGACCAAAACAAACAGCAATTAGAACAAAATAAACAACAGCCAGACCAAAACAAACAACAGTCAGAACAAAATAAACAACACCCGAAGCAAAATCAGCAACTACAGCAAAATAATAAACAACAAATGGAACATAATAAAAAACCGATGAATGAGAAGAAGCCGGAAGTGGAGAAAAACGAAACGAAGATGCAAACAGAAATGGAGAAGAAGCACAATGCTAAAGAAGTAGAACTGCCAAAATTTCAACAGCGACAACACAGTCATAACGATCATCACGAAAAAACAAAAAGGGGCATTTTTGATTTTGAATCCGAAAAAAAGTATCTACAGCGGGGCAATCGTGAAAAAGAAAAGAGGAGTCGTTGGCCGAAAGAACATTCAAAAATAGAGAAAGAGGACACAAAAGATTGCAAAGGAAGAAATGAGAAAAGGCAATTGAAAGGAGAACAAGACAAAAGAGAAAAAAGAGGAGAAAGAAAAGAAACAATAGAAAAAAGAATAGAAAATATAAGATTACCCCTGCTCCGATAAGAGCGGGGTTTTACATTGTACAAAAGGTATGTTGCTTTTTTTGGGAGGGATGAAATGGTAATCGATGTCTTGAATGTAAAAGAAGAAGCGAAATCCACCGTTCAGCGGACTGTTGAAATGTACACCAAGCATGTCGGAGAAGATTTTATAAGCATGTGCAGCGCTGTGATCCTGACGAAACTTCCATCGAAGACGTTTTGAACTTAATCGAAAATGGGGTCGCATTGTTCCAAGCGGTTCAACAATGGTTTGAAAATAGATAAGAAACACCCTGCTTCTTAAGCTTATTGATACATGTATGACGCTTCAACTTTTAGAAGCGTGTTATTCAAATGATTACCAATAAAGGTAGTCTATTATCGTCAAGTTGAAGTCATATATAATATTAACTGAAATACTCAATGGCGGGGGAGGAAATAATGACAAAAGAAAGGTTTATAGCTTTAGTAAACGAACTCGAAAAGGAGGCGTCTCGTCGACCGAATTTATACCGTCTTAAAGTGCTTGGACTTACGGGTCTAGGTTATGGCTACGTTCTCGTGTTTTTAGGCATCTTTATTTTTTTATTTGGCGTTTCGATATCGATGTTTTTAGAAGACGGATTCACGTTTGGAGGACTAAAGCTACTCGTGCTAACACTGTCTTTATCGTTTTTCATTTTAAAAGCGTTGCTGTTTAGAATGGAGATGCCAGCAGGATATTATGTACAAAAACAGGAAGCCATCGAGCTGTTTCGCATTTTGGAAGATTTACGCGTAAAAATGAAAACTCCTAAAATCCATGCGGTCGTACTTACTAGCGAATTGAATGCAGCGGTAACGCAAATTCCGAAATTTGGTTTATTCGGTCCTAAACAAAACGTGCTCATACTAGGGCTTCCTTTATTGTTAACATTGACTCCTGCACAGCTTAAAGCGGTGTTAGCCCACGAGCTGGCTCATATTTCGCATGCGGATACGGCTTTTGGCGCCAAAATATATCGGGTTCGGTATACGTGGGAAAGGCTTTTATATTCGCTAGAGAAAAATGAACAGTTCGGTACGTTTTTGTTCCGGTGGTTCTTCAAGTGGTACTGTCCGCGTTATGACGCTTACACGTTTGTATTAGCTAGGCAGCAAGAATATGAAGCGGACCGAGCAGCGGCTCAAGTAACAAGCTATAAAGACAAAGCTGAGGCGCTGTGCGTTTTAGCAATGACGGGCCCTTACTATTATCGGGATTTTTATGATGAATTATTTGAACAATCCGTCATCGATGGATCAGTACCGCACCCATATTCGGATTTCGCTCGAAAAATACGGGAGATAAACAAAGAAAGGTATTTAAGCTACTTAAACGAAGAATTGGCCGAAGAGAGCAGCGTGACGGATACACATCCGAGCTTAAAAGACCGTCTCGCCTCTTTACATGTCGAGCCACAGCTTGTGGAAATTGGCAAAGAACAAGCGCTCCATTTTTATTTCAATAATGCCGAGCAAATTCTGGAACATTTTGATCAAATGTGGAAAGAGTATAATGAAGAAGAATGGCAAGAACAGGTGGCGCAATATCGCGATGAAAGAAAGCGATTAGAGGAATTAGCCGCAACAGAAGTAGACGATTTAAATGCGTTGCTAGAAAAAGCGGTTTTGACTGAGAAGTTTAAGAGCACAACCGAAGCAATTCCAATGTACGAGAAGATTATTCATTCATTTCCGGCTAATGAAGACACCGCGCTCGCTTATTTAGCGTTAGGAAAAATCTTGGTGGAAGACAAGAAAGAAGAAGGACTGAAATTGCTGGAACGAGCAGCAGAACTAAGTTGGGAGTGCCGTGAGCCCGCTTTAGAAACGATTTGTTGGTATTATGACATGAGCGACGACGAAAAGAACTTTGAACGAGCGAGAGAAAGATATGTGCGCTGGTTGGAAACATTAGAAGAAGTGGAACAGGAGATGGAACGTATATCGGTAGATGACCATTTTGTTTCACACGATCAATCGCAAGAGGAAATCGCAGCGTGCTTGGAGCAGATAGAGAAGCATGAAGAAATTATGGAAGCGTATTTGGTGAAAAAAACGATAAAGGCGATGCCGGAAAGGCCGTATTATATTTTGGCGCTCGTCGTTGAAAACTATGCAGAAGAAATCGAAGAGCAATTGTATGAAAAGTATGCAAGAACATTCGAAGGAGCTATAACGAATACAACTATCGTTATATTAAACAATGAAAGACGTATACTATCAGCCATCGCAAAAGCAGCTGGAAAGCCATTGTATCGAAAAGAGAAGGGGGAAAGCCTTTCGATTTCGTAGCGGATGTCGTTTTGGATTATATGGCTGAAACAATGATGTTGCTAACAAGTATCTAAATGAAAACAACAAGTTCGGCACATAGCTGAACTTGTTGTTTTATGTGGCAATAATCTAGAGATAGGCTTGACATTTTTAGAAATATGCAAATGGGGAGAAATGCGAGTGACTAACTTTAACGAACTAGTTAAACGATTACAGAAACAACTTCAGAACGAGCCTGACAATGCTTGCTTACGAAACGAACTTGCGATTGCATTAATGGAAATCAACGATTTTGCGGGTGCGTTTTTCCAACTTGAAAAAGCGGCTGCCATTCAACCTCATATACAATCACTCAATAATTTGGCGTATTTTTATTATTATGAAGGGGAGTCGTTAGGAGAAGGCGTATGGCGGAAGAAAGAAAAAGAAGCGATTAGACTTCTGCAAAAAGCGATTCAATATCGTCCGTCATCGCACATTCCATACAGTTTATTAGGTGAAATTTATGCAGCCAGCGGCCGTTATCGCGAAGCTAAAAAAGTGCTGCAAACGGCGGTCGCCATTCAACCAACTTGGCAAAACTTGAACAACTTAGGAGTTTGTTATTATAAAACAGGCTTTTTAGAAAAAGCAGCGGAGCATTTTAGTTTGTCGAACTTGGAAAGAAAGGAAGCGGACTTAAGCTTGTATCCGTTGTTGAATTATGGTGTCACTTTAGCTCAACTAGGAAGACGCGAGGAGGCCCGGCAACTCGCAAAACGCCTATTGGATATGAATGAAGAAGTGGAGGAAGGTGTAGAGGTTGAAGTCGCCCATATTTATTATATCATGGGGGATTATGTTTCTCTTCGCGCCATTTACGACAAACTCCAGTTGCTTTATTATACAATAGACGATATAGCGCCCTATTTTTTTGCGCTCAAGCAGTTGGACCGTTGCGATGAAATGAAGGAAATCGCCCAATCTATCATTCATCATAAATTAGATGAAATGAAAGCGACCCTCGCTGATGACGGAGAATGGGAATATGGAAGAAAAGAAGAGTATATCAATGAACTAAAAGAAGACATCGCTGTATTGGAGAATTTGGTGGAGCGAATCATGGAGGGGGAACAACCTGTATGGAAGTATGAACCGATTATCGAGAGCGACTGCTATTTGTTTGGCTGCAAGCGACATGGCAATCCTAATTATGCGCCGTGCTGATAAAGGATAAACAAAGCCGCCTTTTTTGAAAGGCGGCTATCATGAAAAATGGAGCACAGTGTTTAGAGGCGGTCATCCTCGTATAAATCGTAATAATCTCCTTGCATTTCTTTATCATCGCTTGAATTCGACTGAAATTGTGTCTTTCTTTCTGTAGGCAGTTCACATTCTTTCACATCGCTTTTAAAAGCATTTTTTTCCATGGACAACACCTCCGATATCTAGTTTGTGCGGTTTTATGTTTCTGCATGTATGATTGGCCGCATCTTAGGAACAGTTTGTAAGTACATGGGATTTCCGGTTGCTGAGGTAGTAAGAGAGGTTATTGAAGATGTTGGATTAGCACAAAATATCGTCTTTTGCGACCAGGAAGTTTATAGTATAAATAAAGTACATACAGCAACAAGAAGAAGCAGAAGAGGTGTCCCATGAATTTTGTCCGGACGTTTTACATTGCTTTTATTTCTGCAGGATTTTTATTTGTATCGTTATGTTTCTACTACGTGTGGGTATATGTGGACAATGGATCCCGCTATTCATCAAATGATTATGGGGATTTATTGGGCATTGTTTTTATAGTTAGTCTCTTGTTGACAAGCGCCCTTCATTTTTGGATTACAATGAACCTTGTACACAAAAGCGAAACGGGAAAATGGATTTTTATGCTTTATGTTCCGCTTATAAATATAGCTGTGTTTCTTTTATGTATTCCTCTCATTGGTATACTGAAAATACCGATGTTCAACGACCCAAACGATTACGCGTTAGGGATGTTGTTAATGTTGTACCTTCCTTGGCATTGGTTTGTTTTTGTGGCGGGTGTTTTAGCGGGACACTTTCGAAAAACAACGAATCGCAACTATCGGGCGTGGTTCGTTGCCGCGGGAATGGCGTTGGTGGTTTTATTTATTTCGATCATCATGATCATTTTCCAATGAATTTGTTCCTTAGTCGCATTCTCTGTTGAAGGCATTGAAAGCTTTGATCTTTCAATGCTTTATTTATTTTACTCGATACCGCGAGTACCTTGAGCAAAAGTATATAAATTAGGAGAGTGTCACAAATAATTAAGGGGTCTAAGAAGGAGGAAACATTAGTGATCAACAATGTTTTAGTGAATACATAGAAGATACTCGGCACGTATTGCTTTTTTTGTGAGACAGGCATTCTCAAATCGCATAGTTCCAACTAGAAAAGTAGTAGAGAGAAGAATGAAAGTTAGCAATACTGATCAAGATAGACTAATGTAGTTTGAGAATTGTGTTAGTTTGACATAGGAGGAAAAAACATGTTTACTTTTTCTGATTTTCAAAATGCGATCGATCAGCAACTGCTTCATAATCGGAATAAAAGCCTTTTTTACGAGTCGATGCAAGGAGAGCCTATATTGTCGCCTTCCCCGGAAACGGCGAAGCTTTTAAAGCATCGGGCTGGAGAGATTGCGATGTTCATTCAAGAGGCAAAGAAAAACGGTACGTATGAGCGGTTACTCCAATACGCTGCCGACAAAACCGTTAAATTGTTTACCGATGTGAATCAATATTTAAATTTTCGCTTCGAGGATTGCCGCGAGCTGGAACATATTTATGACGATTTATTTGACCGGATGAGTTTGCTAGCAAGAAAACAGGACATTTCCGATCGTGACATTCGCGAATTGTTTCGTTCCCATTACCGAAACTTGCGGTCATTTTTATTCGCGTCGAACGGGACGGAAATATTCAAAAAATATATGGACGCACCTTATTTGTTTGAGGTGAAATGCGCGGAATACAGTCCAGAGTTTCAAATCGAATTGTTGCATATCGACCTTGAAAGCATCGAGCAGCCCATTTTAGATTTAGGATGCGGTTCACAAGCCCATCTCGTTCATTTCCTTAGGGAGAATGGATATGAGGCGTACGGGGCCGACCGCAATGTGGAAGAAGGGGGCTATTTGTTCAATGTGAATTGGCTGGAGTGTGTGTTAGAGCCAGATACGTGGGGTACGATTATTTCCCATATGGCGTTTTCGAACCACTTTATGCACCATCACTTAAGAGTGGATGGAGATTTTACGACGTACGCTCAGAAGTATATGGAAATATTGACATCGCTCAAAGTGGGCGGGAGTTTTATTTATGCGCCGCGCCTGCCATTTATGGAAGAATTGCTCATGGCATCGAACGAATCGTTTTTTGTGGAAGTTTGGGGGCAAGCGACGCATATTACTAAAATTCAATGACAATCGCCATCACCGAAACAGGATGGCGACTGTTTTTGAAGTGCTATGTCATTCGCTTATTCGTTTTGGTCCGTCATCGTTTTTTCTTTTTTCCCGTTGACAAGAAACGGAACATTCGGAGCGCTCATGACGACTGTATTGCCTGAAGATTCGCCAACAGTCTGTAGCAATCGAAGCTGCAGAAGCATTGGATTGTTTTCTATCATTTTGGCGGCGTTGGCAAGATTTCGCAATGCCGCGGTTTCGCCTCTGGCTTTCTCCAGCACAGCCAGCCCTTCTTTTTGTGACTTGATTACTTGCATATAAGCTTTTTTTAGGTCAGACGGAAGGACGAGATCCTTGACAGTGACAGAATGAAGCTGTAAGCCGAGTTCAGCTACCTTGGAGCGGCTCAATTCTAGTAACTGCTCGCCGATGGCCGTTCTTTTTTCCAAAAGCTCATCCAGCTTTATCGAACCGACTATTTGCCGGAGAGAAAGCTGCAATGTCAAATATAAGTTCTCATAATAGTTATGAACTTTAATCGTAGCCGCATAAGGGTCCACAACTTCATAGCTGGACACGAGGCTGATTTTTACCGAAATATTGTCTTGTGTCGCCACTTCTTGAGATGCAATCGTGAGTACAGCCGGCCGGATGTCGATCACCTCGATCGAAGTGGTCAAGCTGTTGCTCCAATATTGTCCAGGTTGAAGCACTTCTTGAAATTTCCCTTTATAGTATTTTAACCCCCGCTCATACTCGTAAATGGTAGTTTTCACAAATATTTTTCGCAGAAGTGATACGATGAAAACTAATATGGCAATGAGACCGATGATAGCGAATATACTTTGAATCACGAGGCGTCCCCCTTTCATGATGTGTCCGCCCTAAAGAGCAGCAATCCAATGGCGGAGGTCTGAACCCGCAAGGCCATCGGTTTGCGCGTTGCTCTTTAGGACAGAGATGCGTTATTAGGGATTCGAACCCTAGAAAGCAAGATCGTTGCCCACCAACGATGAAGAAGTCCAACGCGCAGAGCCGGCTCCATTACTTGGAGCGGATGCTTGCTTCTTCATACATCATTATATATGTCTCGCTCATAAAAGTAATCTATAATCTTTATTTTTTGCAAGGGAAGTCGAGAATACCTAAACAGCCTCGTAGACAGAGAGAGTAGAAAATTTCCTATTTCCTCGGAAAGCGCATAATGTGACAAAAAAACAGAAAAATCGTGCGGTTGTTGCGGGTTTTGTAGATAAAGACCTCTGCTTCACTTTTTTAATCTTCTGTATTTTATGTGTTTAATAAAGGAGATTAATTGTTATAAAATGGAGATAAGAGGAGGATAATTAAACATGTTTATACTCGAAACATCGCGACTAAGATTGCGACCGTTTAAGGATGACGATCTTTCAAGCCTACATAGCATTTTTTCCGACGAGGAAACGATGAAATTTTATCCGGCGCCTTTTACCATTGAACAAACACGAGAGTGGATTCGCCGAAATCAAGAAAGGTATCAGAGTGACGGCTACGGGTTATGGGCGGTTTGTTTGAAAGAAACGAACGAGGTAATTGGCGATTGCGGGCTTGTGAACCAACAAGTCAATAGCCGGCTAGAAGTAGAAATTGGATATCACATCGATAAACGATATTGGTCAAGAGGGCTCGCAACCGAGGCGGCAAAAGCGTGCCGAGAGTATGGATTTGGTCAACTTGGCTTAAATAAGCTTATCAGCATTATTGACCCGAATAATATACCATCAATTCGTGTCGCGGAGAAGATCGGTTTTACGAAAGAAAAGGAAGTATTTATTTTTGGTAAGAAATGTGTTATTTATTCAGGAGTGAGGAAAAGTCGTTGTGACTGAAGAGGGGGATTATGGGGATTATAAACAAAGGAAAACGAAACAGGGAGGGGGAGCGACATGACGTATTTTATGTATATATTTTGCTTAATAGTATGGGGACTTAATTTTATTGCCGTAAAAATTCAAGGGACACCAGTCAGTTTAGAGCTATCATTGACATATCGTTTAGTGATAGCGGCTTTTTTATTTTTAATTCTTGTTTTGTTTGTTAACCCAAAAGGAAGACCTCGAAGAAAAGATATTCTATTTATTATCGTGTTTGGTATATGTAACTTTGCATTAAGTTATTTATGTCTTTATTACGCCACCATTTTGAGTTCTGCCGCTATGGTTACATTAATCTTTTCATTAAAAGTGATATTAACTCCAATCGCTCTTCGTATTTTTTTAAAAGAAAAGCTGCATGTGCGGATTTTTCTTGGAGGAATGCTGGGGATATTAGGCGTATGTGTCGTCCTTTACCCGACCTTACATCATTTTCAAGCACAGAACTATTTAAAAGGAATGGCGCTCGCCTTTTTAGGTACGATTCTTACAGCGATCGGTGATGCGAGTTCGGCAAGAAATGCTAAACTCAAAGTTAATCCTATCTATGCGAATGCGATCGGTTTTACGGCTGGCAGTGTATTAATGGGGGGGATTGTTCTATTTCAAGGTCAAAAATTAATACTGCCAACAACCGCTACTTATTTGGCTGCTTTGCTATATTTGGCTTTCATCGCTTCGTTTATGGCTTGGTTGTTTTATTTAAAACTTGTAGAGAAAAAGGGTGCAGCAAAAAGCGGATATATGGTGGCATTGTTTCCGGCCGTTGGCGGGATTGCTTCAGTGGTAATTGGTGAATCCAATCCATCCATTTATTTGGTGGCAGGCTGCTTACTTAGCTGTGTCGGAGCCGCCATTGCTTTAGGGGTCGGAACTCCAAGTAAAAATGAAAAGCTGTCTATAAAGAAATATAAAGTTTTGTAAACTAATGTCATGAAAAGAGCTTGAAGTTTAGGTGGATGTTTTTCTAAGGGCGGATAACACAATCAAGTCGACAACCGCAATGATGGCTGCTGCGGCACCATAATACAGCACCCCAAGGCCTTGGCTGAGCCCGTCCGTCTCGGTGAAAAACCACCAAATGCCCCCACCTGCCAAAATTGCCGTGTTGACGAAAAACGCCAAGAAAAAGGAGCGGAAAAGTTGTTGCTTTCTTTTCAGTTGCAAAAGACCGACCGACAACGATATGCCGAATGAAAGGACGATGACGCCCCAATACAATATGAGTCTCATTTTGTACCCCCAATGTTTGAAAAATGATGACTTTTTGCCTACGCTGTGCATCGGACGTGTAAAGGATTTTTGCGCTAAAATGGAAATGAAGCTTTTTAAACCCGTAATTTTGTGGAGTGTCCGTTGGGAAAATGGGATGACTGATCTCAATTGTCTTGTGGTGTTATACTTCTACTTTAGCATAAAAACCATTAATTGGATATTGCTTTTTGTAACTGAAATCGAAGCAACTAAGGATGGTTCTATCCGATATCGTGAAAGAAGCTTGTTTTCAAGGTCAAAGCTCGATGCAACAAAGATTGCAGAAGATGAACGTATGGGGGAACGAAAGAATGAAAGAGCAACTCGTTTCACTATTTGAAACATATGAAAACAGCGCATTCCTCATTAGTATCTTGCTCAATATTGTTATTAGCGTTTTAGGGGTTGTCCCGAGCGTTTTTCTAACGGCCGCCAATTTAGCGGCATTCGGCTTTTGGAAAGGCACATTTGTCTCTTTTCTTGGCGAGGCAGTGGGCGCGCTTGTTTCCTTTTGGATATATCGGAAAGGTTTTCAGAAAGCGGCCGACGCGAAGCTGTGTTCCTATCCGAAAGGAAGAAAGCTGCTTGAGGCAAAAGGGAGAGAAGCGTTTTTCCTCATTTTATCGCTGCGGCTCCTTCCGTTTGTGCCGTCGGGAGTGGTGACGTTTGTGGCCGCCATCGGTCAAACGTCTTGGCTAATCTTTCTGGTTGCTAGTTCGCTCGGAAAAGTGCCGGCATTGCTTTTAGAGGCATATTCGGTCTATCAAGTGATGAACTGGACGTGGCAAGGAAAAGCTGTTATGAGCATGTTGTCTATTTTTTTATTGGCTTTTGTTTGGCAAAAGGTCAAAAATAATCAGACATGATGAACAGGAGTACACAAGATTTGCGTTATCAAACTTTCTCAAAAAGATGTGGACGTTGCCTCAGCCTACTCATGTGAAAAAGTTTTTATTGGGTTTCTTAAAAGTAAGATACCCCTGGATCGTATTTTGAGTTTGTTCGATTTGCATTTACATACCCATTACCGGTATAATGTAATTAGAACGATTAAGAGGAGTGATACCAGTGAACCACTGTGAAGATAATAATGTAAATGCAAAAATGGTTCCAAGAACGGAAGAGGAGATTGAAAGTCTCATCAAACGCTTAAGGCGAATTGAAGGACAAGTGCGCGGCGTGCAGAAGATGGTTGAAGATAACCGGTATTGCATTGATATTTTAGTGCAAATTTCTGCGATCCAAGCCGCTCTAAATAAAGTCGGATTGAACTTGCTAGAACGCCATGTCAATCATTGTTTCGCCAAGGCGATCCGTGAAGGAAATGGAGAAGAATCGATTCGTGAGCTGATGGATGTCATTAAACAGTTCTCGAAGTAAAGGAGAGAAAAGCTTTATGAGCGAACAAAAATTGGTGACGCTAAAGGTGACAGGGATGACGTGCGCGGCTTGTTCTAACCGGATTGAGAAAGTATTAAACAAAATGGACGGAGTGGAAGCGAGCGTCAATTTAGCGATGGAAAAAGCGACGATCCAATACGATCCAGCGAAACAAAACATCAGCAGTATTCAAGAGAAAATTGAAAAGTTAGGTTACGGTGTGGCAACGGAAAAAGTGACGCTTGATATTGAAGGGATGACGTGTGCCGCCTGTGCGACAAGGATTGAAAAAGGGTTAAACCGCGTGGAAGGTGTGGCGAGTGCCGTTGTCAACTTAGCGACGAACAGCGCTGTTGTCGAATACAACGAAGGTCTTGTGCATATCGAAGACATCTTACAGAAAATCAACAAACTTGGGTACAAGGGACACATTCGCAACGAAGGAGATGATCAGTCGCGTCGAAGGGAAGCGGGTCTGAAACAAAAACAACGGCGATTGGCTATTTCCATCATTTTATCGCTTCCTTTGCTTTATACGATGGTGGCCCATATGCCGTTTCGTATAGGTTTACCAATGCCGCACATTTTAATGAATCCTTGGTTTCAACTTCTATTAGCAACACCTGTCCAGTTTTATATTGGCGGTCCTTTTTATGTCGGAGCATATCGGGCGCTAAGGAACAAAAGTGCGAACATGGACGTGTTAGTGTCGCTTGGAACGTCAGCGGCCTACTTTTATAGCTTGTATGAAGCGTTCAAAGCTTTAGGAAATCCGGACTATATGCCGAGATTGTATTTCGAAACAAGCGCCGTACTTATTACGCTTGTCCTTGTCGGCAAATACTTTGAATCGCTGGCAAAAGGGCGGACAACTGAAGCGATTTCCAAGCTGTTGAGCCTGCAGGCCAAAGAAGCGCTTGTTATTCGCAATGGGCAAGAAGTAAGGGTTGCACTTGAGGAAGTGGCAATCGGTGATACGGTTGTTGTCAAACCAGGTGAAAAAATACCGGTAGACGGTATTGTCATTGCTGGAGCTTCCACAGTAGATGAATCGATGATTACGGGTGAATCGATTCCAGTAGATAAGAAAGAAGGGGATTCCGTCATCGGAGCTACGATGAATCAAAATGGGGTGCTGACCGTTCGGGCAGAAAAAGTGGGGAAAGATACGGCGCTTGCTAATATTATTAAAATTGTCGAAGAAGCGCAAGGATCGAAAGCACCGATTCAACGGATGGCTGATGTCATTTCCAGCATTTTTGTTCCGATTGTCGTAGGAATTGCCTGCGTTGCATTTATTGCATGGTATTTCTTTGTCGCACCGGGCGATTTGCCAAAGGCGCTCGAGGTGGCCATTGCTGTTCTTGTCATTGCGTGTCCTTGTGCGCTTGGACTTGCGACGCCGACATCGATTATGGTCGGTACGGGTAAAGGGGCGGAAAAAGGAATTCTTTTTAAAGGGGGTGAATATCTAGAGGGGACGTATAAAATCAATGCTGTTCTGCTCGATAAAACCGGAACGGTAACAAAAGGAAAGCCGGAAGTGACCGATGTGTTAGAGTTCCAAGAAGGGATGTTAAGTTATGCGGTTTCGGCTGAAAGTGCATCAGAGCATCCATTGGCTCATGCGATTGTGGAATATGGGAAAAAGCAAGGAATTTCTCTGAAACCGATAGAGTATTTTTCAGCCATTACGGGGCATGGCATCGAAGCGACGATCGACGGCAAAACCGTTCTTGTCGGAACAAGAAAACTAATGAAGGAACGTTTGATTCACATTGACATGCATGAAGATCAAATGGTATCGCTTGAAAAACAAGGGAAAACGGCGATGCTTGTGGCCGTTGAGGGACAATTGGTCGGCATCATCGCTGTGGCCGATACCGTCAAAGCAAGCTCTAAAGAAGCGATTCAAACATTAAAACAAATGGGAATCGACGTGTATATGGTGACAGGAGACAATCAGCGTACGGCAGAAGCTATTGCGAAACAAGTGCATATAGATCGTATCTATGCCGAAGTGCTTCCGGAAGACAAAGCAAATATCGTGGAGGAACTGCAAAAACAGGGAAAACGAGTAGCAATGGTTGGCGATGGCATTAACGACGCTCCCGCTCTCGCGAAGGCGGATATTGGCATGGCGATTGGCACAGGGGCGGATGTTGCGATCGAAACGGCCGATGTGACACTCGTCGGTGGCGATTTGGCGCACATTCCGAAAGCGATTGAGCTGAGCCGGCGAACAATGAAAAACATTCGGCAAAACCTGTTCTGGGCACTATTTTATAATATTATTGGCATACCAGTTGCCGCTATGGGACTATTGGAACCTTGGGTTGCCGGTGCTGCGATGGCATTCAGCTCTGTTTCCGTTGTAACGAACGCGCTTCGTTTGAAACGCGTGAAAATATAATCACGAAGAAAACAAAGGAGGAATAAATGATGACCATTACATTAAATGTGCAAGGAATGACATGCGGGCACTGCAAAATGGCTGTAACGAACGCTTTAACGGAACTAGAAGGAGTTAAACATGTCGAAGTACATTTACAAGAAGGCACAGTCGATGTCGATTATGACGAAACAAAAGTAAGCGTCGAACAACTGAAAGAGGCGATTGAAGAGCAAGGGTACGATGTGAAGTAACATGAAAATCCCCTCCTAGTTTTGGAGGGGATTTTACGTAAACGCTCATTTAACATAGTGTATGCTCCCCATTCACTTGTTTCACGTTGTTGGGTTTTATGTTGAATAGTTATATCCCCATTTATTAACTTCAAGCTTTCTTACTGGGATGGAACTAATATGTTTTTTAATAGAAACAAAATCACATGCAATGAGTGTACGTTTAGAAATATCATTGGGAATGTATAATAAAAGAATCTCTTCTCTTAATAAGATGTTCAAGTTTCCTAACTGCCTCATTAAATTCCCCAATATTCATCTGTTTAGTTGCAAGTAATGAGCATAAAATTGCAAACGCGATCGCAGTTGTGTCCACATGTACGTTTAAGTGAATATCGACATCTGAGTTCCCGCTTTGACCAATGGAACTAATACTTCCATTCTTTATTTTGATTTGATTTTCATCAAGAGCACGGGAATCAGAAACATTTTGGCTGTTTACTCGCTCTTCACTTCTATTTTTTAGAGCAGATTCCCAACTATGGAGGGTATATCGTTTTTTTTCCTTTTTTCCTTTTTTCTCTTCCATATTTTATTTTCACCTCCCCTAATTTAAGGGTAGGATTTTGATACCCTACCCCCATTTGTTTTACTAATTCAAGCTACATTAGCGTTTAAAGATCTACATCAACATCCGTGTTTTGATTTTGATCATTATCTTGGTCTTGAGCAGATGTCGTGCGGGCATTGCTTCTGCTGTTTAATCGAATGTCCACTCTAGCGTTTCCGGAATTGGTTACAGTTGCACGAGCAATATTTGTATTTCGATCGGTATTGCGTACATCTGCATCTGCGTCTGCTTCAGAGCGATTTCGCACGTCATTTTCTAAATCAGTAGTAACGTCGACGTTCACATTGGTGTTTTCGTTTTGGTTTCTTCTTCTCATTTTGTTCCCTCCTTTCTTGCGTTCTTACTGTGCAGTATATTCTCTAAAAATGTTTGCGGATGGACAAACGTTAGAAGACAGATACCTGTTTTTACATAATTTTTAAAATTGATAGAACAGACTATACAAAACTGATTTAACATATCAACCGAGAAGTCTCCCACCTCTAAGCGAAGTGTAGGTGGGGGAGGTTCATTTTTTCGACATGGAACCTAGGTGATACCAAACTGACGCAATACCGTTTTTGTACATTGAAGAATCATTGTTATGTTGAAAAAGTTAATCATTTATATAGTTAATCGCGTCGTTAGCTTAATTGTTTAGTATCTCTATAGAGTTCTGGGATTCGAGATGTAGTTGACACGAGCCGCTCTGGTTTGAACTTAAAGGATAGGAACAAGTGAAAACGGTACTTAAAAAAGAGGGTCCAAAGCAGTGATTGGGAGGATGAATTGGATAAAGTTTGCATTGTGTGATCCGTTTACGGAATAGATATTTCAAGAGAATGTTGCTGCTGTCTGTTTATTAACTGGTCTGACAGTAAAGAAAACATTTGGATTTTAGAGGTGAAGGGAAAACCAAAAGGTTCGATCAGCATCAAAAAAGTAAGCGACCAAGTTGCGCAGCTCGGATTGTTTCTTGTTGAGCCAGGCGTTAGAGGTGGTGGTTACGGACAGCAATTGCTGCAAAGAGCCATCGATTTCTGCAAGGAAAAAGGCTACGAAACGATCATCCTTTGGACAAATAGCGAGTTGAAGTCCGCAAGAATGTTGTATGAAAAGAATGGTTTTCGCTTAAATGAAACGAGAAGACAAATATTGTCTAACAAAGAGCTAATAGAGGAAAAGTGGGAACTGCATATTTAACACATTCACCGAGAAGTCTCCCACCTCTAAGCGACGTGTAGGTGGGGGATGAATCGGGTGTTGGGCTTTTTAAAATAGAACATATGTGCTATAATCGTCTTAGACAAGCTGGAAGGAAAGGGAGGAATCTCGATGCTTCGCGGTCAAAAAATCTCCTTTCGTGCATCGAAAAGGGATCTCGAGCGGCTGTTGACCTGCAACCGGGAGTCAGCCCGCGTTTGGAATGAGTGTCTTCGGCTCGCGAAAGAATACTTCCTTACAATACGGCCGCAGCGCAGCATCTCGAAAAGCGAGCTGCAAAAGCAAACAAAAGGCCGCTTTCATCTTCACAGCCAGTCGATTCAAGCCGTTTGCCACAAGTATCTCTTCGCACGACAATCGGCACACGCCGCCATTCAAAAAGGACTTCATCATGCTCGCTACCCATACAAACAAAAGAAATTCTTCAACACGAAATGGGCGAAAGATGGGTTCAAAGTGTACGAAAATGGAACCATTGCCTTATCGATGGGCATCCATGATGGAACAAGGGAAGAACCGATCCTCGTCCATGTCTCCCGCTTACCCAAAGGAATGATCAAAGAAATCGAATGTTG
>NZ_JHVN01000013.1 GCF_000620165.1 Anoxybacillus tepidamans PS2 | reverse complement strand
TCAAACCGATGAACAGTTTGAGCAGTTTAGAAGCCGCTGAAAAAATCGTGTATTTGACGATTCAAGACTTTAACGAGAAATGGGCAGGGCGAAAGTTACGAGGATTTGCTGAAGCACAGGAGACGCTTCAACGAATGTTTGAAGAACGTTACAATTAACCAAATAATGTAAATGACAAACCAATAAAATAAGGGGATTCTCCCTTCCTGCACAAAAGACTGAATATTCAGTCCTTTTGTGGAGGGAACTAGTCCCCTATCCATTCCAAATCCATTTCAGAGATACCCTATCTATGTTGCATTACACAAAATTCTTGACGGTACCTCCCCTTTTCATGTTGAATAAAAAGGACATATGTTCAATATGTCCTTTTTGTTCAGCTTTTTCATTTCATTGCTTCTTGGACAGTACTTCTTGATGCTGTTTGGCAAAATCTTTTGGCGTCACTTCTTCACCGAACAATGATTGGATTAAATTCAAGTGTGTTTGCGCTGCTTCCGGATTCATTTGCACATCTGCAAATAATGTAATATTGCTAGCTTTATTTAATTCATTAAGTACATCAATATACATTTGCGGAAGGTGAATATTAGCCGTATCTACCTTCGTTGCAGGAATCACGCCTGCTTTTGTCACAGACTGTTCTCCCCATTTTTCAATAAAAAACTCCGTAAATTTTTTCGCTTCGTCTTTCACTTTAGAGTTTTGCGCGACAAACAATCCGACTCCCGGTCCTCCAACCCAGCTATCTATATTTCCTTTTCCGCCTTCAACGACGGGGAATTTAAAAAATCCTACTTTCTCCCGAAACTCTTTTGGAATATCTTCATTCGTTGTAAATTGCGGCAAATCCCACGTTCCCATCAAATACATCGCTGCTTTTTCATTCGTAAACTCCGCTTTCGCCTCGTCGTTCGATAAACCGTTAAACCCTTTAATAAACGCTTTCATTTTTACTAAATCTTGAATTTCTTCAGCTGCCCTGATTAGTCCTGGATCTTCGAATGTACCGCTTCCGTTAATCGCATTCTTTAAAGTGTCAGCACCGCCAATCCGGTCTGCTAAATACATGTACCACATGGATCCAGTCCAACGATCCTTGTTTCCGAGCGCAATAGGCGCAACACCGTTTTTTACAAGCGTTTGAACAACATTCTTAAAATCTTCATACGTTTTAGGTACTTCCAAATCATATTTTGCAAAAATTTCTTTATTATAGTAAACTGGTGTAATATTTAACTCTAGTGGAAGCGCATACGTTTTGTTGTTAACTTCATAAGCCTCTGTTGTGCCTGACACAAACTGATCCTTAAGGCCATTATCTAAAATATCATCAAGCGGCGCGAACAAATCTCCTTTGACATAAGGCTCCAAAAACCCTGCTGCCCATGTCATTCCTACATCAGGAAGCTCGTTAGAAGCAGCTAACACTTTTAGCTTGTTTTTATATTGTTCATTTTCTAAAACTTCTTGTTTTACTGTAACGTTTGGATTTTGCTTTTCAAATTCTTTAATAATATCATTGACAATCATGTTATGCTGTTTTGAGCTTCCGGCAGTCCAAAGATGCATAAATGTAATAGTTACTTTTTTACTGGTTCCAACTGAAGTTTCCTGTTCACCGCTCGAACTAGAGCACCCTGTTAATATGAGCATGAACGCCATAACGATGATGCACACCAATGAATGCGCTTTCTTAAACAAATTCAACTCCCCCTTTAAATTCCTTCGATTTGTTAAGATTATATCATCTGCTATTGGGGAAATAAGGTAACATTCATTGGCTAAAATTCTATTTCTTTTAGATGCTGCTTTCTAAAACGATGCGGAGTAACCCCTTCAAATTCTTTGAACAGTTTAATAAAATACTTGCTCGTTTGATACCCAACAGCGTCGGCAATTTCCTCAATGGATAAATCCGTTGTCACTAACAGACTTTTTGCTTTCTGCAACCTGCACCTTGTCACGTATTCACTAAATGTCATACTCGTTTCTTCCTTAAAAAGAACGCTAAAATAGCTCGCATTTAAATGTACATACATAGACACATCACGAAGGTTAAATGGTTTATGCAAATTCTCTTGAATATACTCGATCGCTTTCCTTATTGGAGCACAGCGGACATATCTTCGAATCTGAATTACTCGATCATCGACCATTTTTTCCAATATTTCTGCTTTTCGACGGTCCTCTGACACTTTCATCGCTTGCTCCACCGCCTCGATCAAATTACGTTTACTGACAGGCTTGAGAAGATAATTAATGACACCTAGTTGAATCGCCTCCTGAGCGTACTCGAATTCGGAGTAAGCCGAAATAATAATGACAACCGGCTTATGTTTTTGATGCATAAATGATTCAATAAGCTCAAGCCCAGTAATTTGGGGCATGCGAATGTCGGTCAATAACAAATCGATTCTTCTTTGCACGAGAATATCGATCGCCTCATCTCCGCTTGCCGCACAAAGAATCTCATATTTTCCCATCGCCCAGGAATCTAATGTTTTTTTCAATCCCATTCTTGTTCTTGGTTCATCATCGACAACTAAAATAGTTTTAAAATCGATCATAGTTTTTCACCATCGCTTGGGATTTTTAGAGAAACACTCGTTCCTCTTCCTAATTCACTATAAATCTTTAACTTCCGATCCTCTCCATAATAAAGTTGTAATCGTCGATTGACATTTACAATCGCCATGCCGCTTCCTTTTGATAGTGAAAACTCCTTGCCATTAAGCCTTTGGTTGATTTCGTGGAGCGTTTGTTCGTCAATCCCATTCCCGTTATCTATTACTCTAATAATCAAATCAGGAGAATCACTGCACTCCTCCACTGTAACCCATACGAAACCCGGCTCTGTTTTATTGCCAATGCCGTGTAAAACGGCATTTTCTACTAATGGCTGAATTAGCAGCTTGGGGATTTGAACTCCCAAACAATGAACAGGAACAACAATATTCCACAAGAGCCGCTTCCCCCATCTTAATTTCATAATTTCCATATAGCGCCGAATATGTTCGATTTCTTCTTGCAGCGTTACCCATTCGTCCTGTTTCGAGCTGCTCACAGTATAGCGAAAGAGTTCGGACATATAGAGAACAAATTCCGATAGCTCCTCTTCTCCCCTTTCAATCAGGGACCAGTAAAGAGCATCAAGTGTATTAAAGAGAAAGTGAGGATTGATTTGTGCCTGCAAAGCTTTCAATTCTGCATGATTGCGTACTATTTCTTTTTCATAAACGACTTGAATTAAATAATTAATATTTTCAACTAACGAGTTGTACGTATCATTTAATTCATTAATTTCAATCGTCGACGAAATCGGAGGACTCGGCCTTAGCCTACCGTCTTTCCCCCTCTGCATTGCTTTTGTCAGCTTTAAAATAGGTTTTGTAATCATTGTTGAAAGAAAAAAGGAACATATTAAAAAAATAAGAAAACCAATAACTCCTGAGAGTATGATCGTATTTTTCAGTACATCGATCCCTTTTGTAAGCGTTATCACAGATGTTACAATCATCAATTCCCATCCCGTTAAAGAGGAAGTGTGTGTCACAACCATATACTCTTCGTCTTTTATCCAAACATTTCGCTGCTTTGTATATAAAATTTTACTAATATTTCCTTTAAAATTAGAAAAGATAGGTGTGGAATCGCGATCTACAAGCACCGTATATCCCTTGTAGTTCTTAAAATCCGCAAATTGAAAATAATCGCGATTAATGCGAATCAATAAATATCCGCCCGGGGAAAACCATCGATCTATTAAACGAATTTGGCGAATCGCTAAAAAATAATTAGGGGATTTAGGATCTCGGCCGATCCATACCATTCTCCCTTTTGTCTCATTAGCTTGATGAACCCAATCGACTCCTATACGATTCACTAAATCCGTTTCATTTAGGGGAAATACTCTTTTGTAGTTGTCAGTATAAAGCTCAAATGATTGAATTCCATCGGAGTATGCTTGAAATGAGTTTACAATTTGCATTAAATTTTGCCGTTCACGAAATCCGAGATAACGACCGGTCGCCTCCCTTAGAAGCGCCTGCTGTACATATATATTTGTGGCAACTTGGTTCGTTAATGTATCCAACTGTTCATAGAGCGCCTCCAACCTTCCATTAGCTTGCACAATGGTTTGCTCGATTTGTTCCTCTGCATTCTTTTTTAATAGCATTGAAACGATATGAAATGTTGTAATTCCGACAAATAATAAAACAACTGTCATGACAAACATAAAAACTATCAAAATCCGATTGCGGAGTGTATTGAACCGATTGAATATTCTTTTCAACCACATAAGTACCAAATAACACCTTCCGTTCTTTAGAAAACAAAATGTCTTTCTTATTTTTTACCGCCTTTTTTCACATTGGGGAGTTACAACACATTTAAGGAGCATATTGATTCGTTAGTAAAAAATTGTTATGCTAAACTTTACATTGGAGTGAGTAAACTGTTGATTCGCAGTTGACGATACAGCAACGTCGATTTATATAAAATTATAGTTTTTATTATTTTGTTTGTCTACAAAACAAACAAAGTAAAGTGGAACTTTTCGAATTATTACGACAAATTGGTAAGCGGGTGATCAATTTGACAAAATTAACCGGAAATCCTCACTTAATTAAAAAGATTAACAAATCGCTTGTTCTTGAAATGATCCAAAGTGAAGGACCTATATCGCGTGCGGATGTAGCACAACGATTGGGCTTAAATAAAGGTACCGTGTCTTCTTTAGTCAAGGAATTAATGGACGAAGAGCTTGTGTATGAAATCGGCCATGGAGAATCAAGCGGCGGGCGGCGGCCAGTTTTATTACTGTTTAATGAAAAGGCTGGATATTCAATTGGCATCGATTTAGGGGTTCATTATATCCTTGGGGTACTGACCGACCTCCGAGGAAATATTATTAAGGAACACCATGTCACTTTTCATCATAAAGAATACTCAACTGTCCTTGCTCTTATTAAAGAAACGATCGGCTACTTACTAAACGATATGCCAAACAGTCGATATGGGCTAGTCGGCATTGGAATTGGCGTACCTGGAATTGTCGACAAAACAGGCACAGTCTTATTTGCGCCGAATTTATCTTGGAGAAATATGCCGCTCAAAAACGACATAGAAGCCTCTTTTCACGTTCCAGTTGTTATTGATAACGAAGCGAATGCCGGAGCTTACGGGGAGAAGCGCTGCGGTGCCGGACAAGAGTTCGATAATATCATTTATGTAAGCGCTGGAATTGGAATCGGGGTTGGTTTGGTGCTCAACGGCGATCTTTATAAAGGCACTAACGGTTTTTCCGGAGAAAGCGGACATATGACAATTGATGTGAACGGTCCCATCTGCCGCTGCGGAAGCAAGGGATGCTGGGAGCTATATGCTTCAGAACAAGCCCTTCTTGAAGGAGCGCAATCTCTTTCCATCACTGGTGAAGAGGAAGCAATCTCCTTGGAGACGTTGCTAGAGCTAGCTGCGCAAAACAATGAAGCGGTTCTTCAATTATTCGCACGCATCGGTCACTTCTTAGGGATCGGGATTAATAATTTAATCAATACCTTCAACCCGCAACAAGTGATCATCGGCAATCGATTATCAATGGCAAAACATTGGCTAGAACCGGCCATTCAGCAAACGATTGATACTCATACACTGCCGTTCCATCGCGAGAGCGTAAGCATTCATTTTTCAAAACTGTCTATTTATTCAGCAGCGTTAGGAATTTCCTTTTTCGCTATTGAAGATTTCTTAAAAAAGGGAGAAAGAATCGAGGTATTTCTATAAGCAGCAAAAGGGTATCCCCAAAATGCGGGATACCCTTTAATTTTACACTGCCTCCCCCATTAATAAGTTCCTCGAATCAATGAGTGCATTTGGTTTTTACAATATAATCCAAAGTTTACTTCACTGATTTCAAGCTCCGTACTCCCTAAACGACAGTACTTCTATTTCTGCCTCCATTTGAAATGTCTGCTTTTGTCGCTACGCTAAACTTATACCTTGTTACGGATGAATAGACCTCCCCCGCACGCAAAATCCAAGAAGGAAAGTGCGGATGGTGAACAGCATCCGGCAACCCTTGCGTTTCTAGACAAACTCCTAAATATTTACGCGATCGCACTCCGTAAATATCGACTCCATCAGGGAGCTGGTTTCCGGTGTATACTACCACTCCGGTTTCATCGGTCTCTACAGTCAACATTCGGCCGCTTTCTGGATCAAATAAAATAATTTCATGATCGTGATGCGCATTTAATAAAAACGGGTGATCATATCCTTGGCCCGCTAATGCGATTTGCGGATGATTCGCCTCAATCCCCTCTTTCATAACTTTTCCCGCCCGCAAATCAAATGGGGTATCAGTCACATCTAAAAACATGCCTGTTGGGATTAGCTCTTGGTTCAATTCTAAAAATTGATCGCTTTTAATTTTAAGTTGATGATTCAAAATATCCCGCTTCAAATTACCACTCAAGTTAAAATACGTATGGTTGGTCAAATTCAACGGCGTATCCCGATCGGAAATCGCCCGGTATGCAATCGTCAATTCGTTACGGTTATTCAATGTGTAAGTTACTTGGACATCGACTTTGCCTGGATACCCTTCTTCTCCATCACGGCTCGTATACGAAAACAGAACTCCGGTCTCATCCCCTATTTCGAATGTCGCCGCATCCCAAATTACGCGATGAAATCCTTTGATCCCGCCATGCAGATGGTTGCCGTTTTCATTTTTATGTAATGTATAGGTTGTTCCATTCAATTCAAAAGACGCTCCAGAAATTCTTCCGGCAACCCTTCCAATCACAGCACCGAAATACGGTTCGTTCGTGATATAAGGCGTAAACTCTTTAAAACCTAGTACGATATTTTCATAATTTCCATCCCGGTCAGGGGCTATAATTTTAGTAATAATACAGCCGTAATTAAGACAAGTCACTTCCATTCCATAGTTATTGCGGATCGTAAAAGCAGTAATCGGCTGCTGAGATAATTCCCCCCACGTTTTCTGAATAATCCTCATCTTCGCTCCCCTCCCTTTCCCTACCGAGAAAACCTCTATATCAACGCAGCTTTCTTCCCTGTTTCAGACGATAAACGGCACGCATCTAGCACTCTAGCCTGTTGGATCATTGCTTGATTGGAGTAACTAGGCTCTTTTCCTTCTAAAATGCAGTCAGAGATATGTTCGATTTCTAGGACATATTGGTCGCCGACAACGACTTCTTCACGAACTTTGCCAGACTCGGTTTGAACTATAATGAGCCCCTCTCCATCATGTAAATCAGGTCGATATGCACGCGGCACTGTCAGTTTTCCCTTTGTGCCAACGATTTCATATTCATTACGCCAAACCGATTCAAAACTACAATCAAATAAAGCATGGACACCATTCTCCATTTTCATCCATCCGCTTGTCGTCAAATCGACCAAATGTTGTTCGTCATAGTTGGAATGAACGGCTAGCTCAACCGGTTCCGCATTTAATATATGGCGAATGGAATGAATGCAATAACAGCCGATATCAAACAAACTCCCACCACCGAGCTCTGCGTTCATTCGAATGTTATTTTCGCGTTCATGAAGATAAAATGAAAAACCAACCCGCATCGTTTTTACCTCTCCTATTTCCCCAGAAGCGAGGATGTCTTTCACCCTTTGATGCTGCGGATGGAATTGATACATGAACGCTTCCATAAAAATAACTTGGTGCTTCTCACAAGCTTCCACCATTTTTCTTACATCGCCTTCACATAACGCAGCCGGTTTTTCGCAAAGAACATGCTTTTTATGCTCGGCGGCTTTCATTGTCCATTCAGCATGGAGACTATTTGGAAGCGGAATATACACAGCATCGATAGCAGGATCGTTCAGCAAAGCGTCATAGCTGTTATAAGCTTTCGGAATCCCGATCTGCTGCGCTACTTCATGCGCCTTCCCACTTCCGCTTGCAATCGCCACCACTTCCGCTTTTCGAGAACGTTGAATCGCAGGAATCAGCGTTTCTCTCGCAATCGCCGCCGTACTTAAAATGCCCCAACGAACTTTCTCCTGCATTTCTTAATCAATCCTCCTTTAGCTTCATCGCATCGAATGCAATTAATAAACAAAGGCAAAGCTAAATATCTAGGCAAAACAATAGTTTCATAAGAAAAGGTTAGGTTTTTCACCTATCTCCTTCACGACGAATCACCAACCTCATCTAGATTTAAAATTCTGATAAATTCTAAACATTTTTAGCATTTAATGTATAAAATTATAATATTAAAAACTTTGTTTGTTCAATAAACAAACAAAAAATATATAAAAACTTTAGGGACGTTTTTTATAAAAATTACGCTGTGTAATATATCCGCAACTATATTCAATAACCGTTCAACGACTGATGCCCCCTTGTACATGCCTTGATTCCCTATATACCTCCTTAAATATAGGGACATTCACACACTCATTCACGCGGTCGAGCCCCTGCACCCCAAAATACAAAACACTATAGATTAATAAATTCATCGCTTTTTCATACACATTAGTATGAAATCCAAGGAGGATTCGATATAGGGGTTCTCAACCAATAATCACCGAGGTAAGTACCTCTTAGAAATATAAAGAAAATAACCATCTCTATTTTTCTGCTCTATTACGATTCTGGTCTATACTGAAATGCTAGTTAATATCATTGTTAAATAGACCTACATTGCTGAATTTTTATTGCTCCTTCTTTTTTAGATTAGCCCTCAAAGTCTTGCAACGAACTTTAGGATACATCATTACAATCTCTTCTGACCGTGCTTAACTCCTTGAGGTTTGACAATGCTAGCTTGGGGAAATTGACAAGAAGTTCTTTACATACTTTCCGTAAATTCATTCTTTATAATACTAAATTTGATAACTACTTAAGTTTATAGAAAACATGTAAATTTTATTACTCAACATTATTATAAAAAATATTTATTTAAAATAATTATAAAAATATATTGATTTTTATTTTAAAATATATATCATTTAAATTAACAAATATTTTAAGAGGTGATGTCCATGACAAAAAAATTAACGACAAGCTGGGGAGCTCCTGTAGGAGATAACCAAAACTCTATAACCGCTGGCGCGCCGGGCCCGACGCTGATTCAAGATGTCCATCTTCTCGAGAAGCTCGCGCATTTCAATCGTGAACGCATTCCAGAGCGCGTTGTTCACGCAAAAGGGGCCGGAGCGCACGGGTATTTTGAAGTAACCCAAGATATGTCCGCTTACACAAAAGCGAAAGTCTTCAACGGCATTGGCAAACGCACGCCCGTATTCGTCCGCTTTTCTACCGTAGCCGGTGAACTTGGCTCAGCGGATACCGTTCGCGATCCGCGCGGTTTTGCGGTCAAATTTTATACGGAAGAGGGAAATTACGACTTAGTAGGAAATAATACGCCGATTTTCTTTATTCGCGATGCGATTAAATTTCCAGATTTTATTCACACGCAAAAACGCGACCCGCGCACGCATTTAAAAAATCCGACCGCGGTTTGGGATTTTTGGTCTTTATCGCCTGAATCGTTGCACCAAGTAACATACTTGATGGGCGATCGCGGCATTCCGGCTACATATCGCCACATGAACGGCTACGGTAGCCATACGTTCAAATGGGTGAATAAAGATGGGGATGCTGTTTGGGTGAAATATCACTTTAAGACGAATCAAGGCGTGAAAAATATGACATCAGAAGTAGCCGCCAAAATCGCCGGGGAAAATCCAGACTATCATACGGAAGATCTATTTAATGCGATTGAAAACGGCGACTATCCATCGTGGACATTGTATGTACAAATCATGCCGTTAGAAGATGCAAAAACATATCGTTTCGATCCGTTCGATGTCACAAAAGTATGGTCCCATAAAGATTATCCGCTCATCGAAGTCGGACGGATGGTCTTAAACCGCAATCCAGAAAACTATTTCGCTGAGGTGGAACAGGCGACGTTTTCTCCTGGCAATTTAGTGCCGGGCATCGAGCCTTCTCCGGACAAAATGCTGCAGGCGCGTCTTTTTGCTTACTCGGATGCCCATCGTTACCGCGTTGGCGTCAACCACCATTTATTGCCGATCAACCGGCCGCGCATGGAGGTCAACAATTATCAACGCGACGGTTTTATGCGCTTTGACGGCAATGGTGGCCGATCCGTCTATTATGAGCCAAACAGCTTCGATGGCCCGGTCGAAACGCCAGAACATAAAACAACGCCGTTTCCTGTATCGGGTGTAGCCGAAAGCGTTCCATATGACCGTGATGACCATTATACACAAGCCGGCGACTTGTATCGCTTGATGAGCGAAGAAGAAAAAGAACGTCTCATTCGAAATATTGTCGAATCGATGAAACCCGTCACAAAAGAAGACATTAAAATCCGGCAAATTCGCCATTTTTACAAAGCCGATCCAGATTACGGCCGGCGCGTTGCCGAAGGACTTGGCATCACTCTTAAGAAAGAAGATTTAGCTGAAAAAGCATAATACGAAAAAAAGACGGTGTCCCTTTTTGGAACACCGTTTCTCTTCATTACCGGTTCCGATTAAAGATCACAAGCTTTAGTTCGGTCATTTCCTCCACCGCATAGCGAATTCCTTCACGGCCGAATCCACTTTCTTTCACGCCACCGTAAGGCATATGGTCAACGCGGAATGTCGGAATATCGTTAATTAACACGCCGCCGACATGAAGTTTTTCCGCTGCTTCCCACGCAACATGTACATTATCGGTATAAATTCCAGCCTGCAATCCATAACGTGAGTCATTAACCAATTCGATCGCTTCGTCAATGGAAGACACTTTATTAATTAACACGATCGGGGCAAAGACTTCTTGGCACGATACTTTCATCGTCGGCGCTGTCTCTAAAATGACCGTCGGCAATAAAATGTTCCCTTGTCTTTTCCCGCCAAGCGCGACGACGGCGCCGCCTTGCTTCGCCTCCTCGATCCACGCGAGCGAGCGCTCCACATCCTTTTCAGAAATCAATGCCGAAACATCTGTTGCCGGGTCGAGCGGATCCCCCACTTTTAACTGCCCTGCTGCAACAGTAAATTTTTCAACAAATTCCTCATAACGCTTTTCATGGACGTAAATGCGCTGAAGCGAAATGCACACTTGTCCTTGGAATGAAAACGCTCCCGTCACGCAGCGCGGAACGATGCGATCAACGTCTACTTGTTCGTCAATAATGACCGCCGAATTGGAGCCAAGTTCCAGCGTGACCCGTTTAAGTCCCGCTTTGTTGCGGATGCCGATGCCGACTTCCGGGCTGCCGGTAAACGTCACCATGCTCACGCGCGGATCGGCCACAATTTGATCGCCGACAGTTTTTCCGCTTCCAGTCACGACGTTCAATGCTCCTTTTGGCAGCCCGGCTTGTTCAAACAATTCGGCGATAAAGTAAGCGGAAAGCGGCGTTTGGCTGGCCGGTTTCAAGACGACCGTATTTCCGGACGCGATCGCTGGCCCTAGTTTGTGTGCCACTAAATTCATCGGGAAATTAAATGGCGTAATCGCCCCCACCACTCCGATTGGTTCTCTCACTGTCAACGCGATACGGTTTTCTCCGCCTGGCGCCGCATCGAGAGGAAGCGTTTCTCCATAGATGCGTTTGGCTTCTTCAGCAGCAAATTTATATGTTTGAATCGTACGAGCGACTTCTGCTTTCGCTGTTGTAATGGGCTTAGCCGCCTCTAACGCGATAATCCGCGCCGCTTCCTCCGCGCGCTCTTGAAGCAGCGACACAACTTTTTCCAAAATGGCCGCCCGTTCATGTGCCGGCATTTTCGCCATTATCCGCCTTGCTTCATAGGCAGCCGCAATCGCCCGTTCTACATCTTCCCGAGCGGCCGCTGGAATTTCTGCCAATACTTCGCCGGAATACGGCGATCGCAATACCGTATACGATTTCGCCTCTAGCCATTCCCCGTTAATATACAGCTTTTTTTTCTCTACAGCCGTTTTCATTACTTTTTTCATCCTTTCCTTTTTCCTATTTTTTTGCACATACTGAGACGACTTGCCAATGCCCGCTGCGTCACCATCAAACTTTCTCTAACTCCTCTTCCACAGCCGTCAAAAGCGCCCACAGCTGAATGCGCTTACTACAAATCCCAGCAACTGGGCTATTCACATTGACGACATGTTCGTGCGATTGCTGCTTTTATTCTTTATTCGGCTCTTGTGCCGCAAACTCCTTCATAAATGCTATCATGACATCGCCTTTAGCCTGAGTGTTGAAAGTGTTCTATGTAGCTTTTTGGGATTTTTCTATCGAACGATTTCTATCGTTACTGCTACAACGCAGTCCAAAAAACAAGGGCCTCTTCCACTTAAAATATCATATGAAACATAGCTAACAAGTATGATATCGCCGACATTTGCAGGCTAATGAACCCCTCTCACCTAACACTTCCTTTAGAGACGGGAGACTTCTTGATGGAGATGATGAACCTCTCCCACCTACACTCCGTTTAGAAGTGGGAGACTTCTCGGTAGATATGTTAAATGTACTAATCTGCCACCAAATAGTATGGTAGAGCCGATTTAGCTTTTCTTCATCTGTTCCTCTTTCAAGAAGTTGATATAGTACTTTACGGCTAAAATCGAGAAGGGAAAATGATTACTTATTCCCTTTTTTTATGATATTTGATAATATATTTTTACTATTTTGATATTTATTATGCTAACAAGAGGAGCGAGACACAAATGAACTTTTCATTTTTCACAAGAAAAAAGGAACATTCCTCTACAATCATTAACACACATATTCCAGACTCACCCGTTCGCCTGCAAAACCCCACGATTAACAAGCAAATTGAAATGATTGAGCTAACAGAGCGGGATTTAGCATTGTTAAAAACATTAAAGCCTTTTATAGAAGAAAAAATTGATTGGATTGTCACTCGTTTTTACGACACACTGCAAAAAGAACCATCTTTGCTTACGATCATTCAACAGCACAGCTCCGTCGAGCGGTTAAAACAAACACTTAAAGTTCATGTCATCGAAATGTTCAGCGGAAAAATTGATGATGAATTCATTGCCAAGCGCGCACGCATTGCCGTTGTCCATTTGCGAATCGGCCTGTTGCCTAAATGGTATATGTGTGCTTTTCAACAGTTGTTGCTATCGATTCTTGAAGTCATTGCACCGCATATTCATGATCCGCAAACACTGATAGACGCCACTAAATCGGTGACCAAGATTTTGAGCTTCGAACAGCAGCTTGTGCTAGAGGAATATGAAAAAGCGAATGAGCAAAATCGTCTTCAGTTAGAACAATTAAAAAATGGAATAAAAGAAGAATTGCAAGCGATGGTGCACGAACTTTCAACGGTATCAGGGGAAGTCAGTTCTTCCGCTAATAAGTTAACAAATCAAGCGAAGGACATTTTGCAATTCGCCGAAGAAGCTTCCATGATTGCAAACGCGAGCGAACAACAATCGCTTGAAGGGCAGGAAAAACTGCAACGTCAACAGGAGACCATTCATAATATTCAACAAATGATGAAAAAGATTCAAACCGAAGTGCATAGTTTACAACAATCGACCGCTAAAATCGAAAATATTAACAGTCTTGTCACCGCTATCGCCGACCAAACAAATATGTTGTCGCTTAATGCTTCTATTGAAGCGGCGCGTGCTGGAGAACATGGAAAAGGGTTTGCAGTCGTTGCTAATGAAGTGCGCAATCTTGCTTCTCAAACGAAACAATCGGTCGCTGGAGTAGCGGAAATTTTGAATGAGTTAAATACAAAAGTAAACACCATTTCCCAGTCGTTACAATCGATGGTTTCATTAGTTGCGGAAGGTACTGAAGATATGCAAAAAATTAATGAGTTTTTTGATGTATTTGCGCTATCTTTAAAACAAATCCGCCAACAAAACAAACGCATTGACGGGGAAATGAAGCAATACGTTCATGTCGTTTCCGAAATTAGCAAATCGATATCAAATGTAGCCGCATCGGCTGAACAGCTAGAGAAAGTGGCATATGATTTGTAACTTCCGGCTTCAAACAAACTGAAATGGAGCCGTCGAACATGTATGTAGAGTGAAAAACGCCCCCTTGCTTGAGCATCTCAATCGAGCAAGGGGCTTTTCTTTTTGTTGACACAATGTACAATATCATTACAAATAGAGTGGTTTCATCGCGTTTGACGGCCGGAACGCAAACAGGCCTCTTTATTCTCTAGGTAGTCCTTTCTTCTGCTTTTTCCTTTTTTATTACAAATTGCAATGCTTATCTTTTGTTTTTCCCTAATCCCATCATTTTTACAACTGATTGCCCAATGCAACATCTATCTTTAATCAGTCATTCTTTTCCATGCATTATTTCGTTTCGTTAACACACATTAATAATTGTTCAACACCATTTTTGGAAAAAGAGGAGTGTAAAAAATGAACTTTTTACGTCTACTTAATCTCGGGCGCAATCAAAAGATGTGGGGACAGTTGTTGCGTCTAACAGGTCGTCGGCGAAATAATGGTGGAATGATTTGGGCAATCGTTAGTTTCGGTCTAGGAGCGGCTGTGACTGCTCTTTTAAACATGAGAAGACAACGCGCCTCTCGATACGCACTAAATCGCCCGTTTCGCCGCGCCATGAGCACAATTAACAGCTTCATGGGTCGTCGAATGAGAAGACCGAGCCTAGCAGCTGTAGAGATTTCCCAAGAAATTGCTACAAAGCCTGAAAATGTACAACAAGCCGAAAACACCCAAAATATAACAAATGAAAATCGTCCATCATAAATCTCCTTGCTCTCTTACCACCAATCCAAAAACCTCCCGCCTCTTACATGCAGGTGGGAGTTATAGCTAAAAAATGCTCTCCGTTATAAAACAACAGCCAATATCCCTCTACTTAGCACGAAATCTCCTCCAATCTTCAACCAAACGCTCATTCATTTCATTATACAATTCATCGACAGTCAAACACTTGACCATCTCTTTATCAATAAGCACAAACGGACAACTTTTACATGTTTTGCAATTTCCTAAACAATCTTTTCGTTTAATTTTGACATTTTTATAAGTGCCCTTTAGAAACAAGTATAACTTTTTCGTTTCAAACTTATTTTTTTTGCAAAAACAAATCTTTTTCATCATCAAAAGAAACCTCTCTACCCTTCTTAATGATAAGAATTATCATTCTCACCTTTATACTAACAAAAATTATCACATAATCAACAGAAAAAGTTTTGTTTTTTTCGTTGTTTTTTGTAGATTCTCGTAGTCTGGATTTTACAATTTATTCAGAAAATAAACAAAAGAAAGAAAGGAGGGAAATGATTGATTTATTTTCGGCAAGTCAACAAACATTATGGCAATTTTCATGTTCTGAAAGATATTAACCTCTCTATCGAGCAAGGCGAGGTCGTTGTCATTATCGGTCCATCAGGCTCAGGAAAAAGTACATTAGTCCGCTGCATTAACCGCCTCGAAACGATTACAAGCGGCGAATTAATCGTTGACAACGTCAAAGTTAACGATAAGGACACAGACATCAACAAACTGCGCCGCAACATCGGCATGGTATTTCAACATTTCAACTTGTATCCGCATAAAACGGTGCTGCAAAATATTACGCTCGCTCCGATCAAAGTGCTAGGAATACCCGAGAACGAAGCAAAAGAGACAGCCATGTATTATTTAGAAAAAGTCGGTATTCCCGATAAAGCTCATTCCTACCCTTCCGAGCTGTCAGGCGGCCAACAGCAGCGCGTTGCCATTGCTCGCGGCCTCGCAATGAAACCGAAAATCATGCTGTTTGATGAGCCGACATCGGCGCTTGATCCAGAAACGATCGGCGAAGTGCTCGACGTCATGAAAACGCTTGCAAAAGAAGGAATGACGATGGTTGTTGTAACGCATGAAATGGGGTTTGCCCGCGAAGTGGCGGACCGCATCGTGTTTATGGATCAAGGAAAAATCCTTGAAGAAGCGCCGCCAGAAGACTTTTTCGCCAACCCGCGCGAAGAACGGGCACGCTTGTTTCTCAGTCGTATCCTTAGCCATTGATAATGTTATAAAAGGGGGAGATTTGATTGAAAAGAAAAAATATGTGGAAAAAAATAATCTCATTCGGACTTATCGCTTTGCTGAGCGTGTTTGCATTAACGGGCTGTACGAGCAGCGAGACGACAACAGCCAACAAGGAAGGCGATGCCAAACAGTCAGAAGGACAAGCATCAGAAAGTACGTTAGACAAAATTAAAAAAAGAGGCAAGCTCGTTGTAGGTGTTAAATATGATTTAAATCTTTTCGGCTTAAAAAATCCGCAAACTGGCGAGGTTGAAGGATTTGACATTGATATCGCTAAAGGGCTTGCCAAAAAAATTCTTGGGGACGAGAACAAAATCGAGTTGAAGGAAGTTACATCGAAAACTCGCATTCCGATGTTAAACAATGGCGAGATTGACGCGATTATTGCTACGATGACGATCACAGAAGAGCGGAAAAAAGAAGTCGATTTCTCCGACGTTTATTTCATGGCTGGACAATCATTGCTTGTTAAAAAAGACAGCAAGATTAACAGCGTAAAAGATGTGAATAAAAAAGGCATTACCGTTTTAACGGCAAAAGGTTCGACTTCCGCGCAAAACATTCGCGCGAAAGCCCCTGAAGCGACGGTTTTAGAGTTTGAAAACTATGCCGAAGCGTTTACTGCTTTAAAAGCTGGGCAAGGTGACGCCCTCACAACAGACAACGCTCTTCTCTTTGGTATGGCAAAACAAGACCCGAACTTCCGCGTCGTCGATGAAACATTTTCGGAAGAGCCTTATGGAATTGCCGTGCGAAAAGGCGATAAAGAATTGCTTAACGTCATTAACGAATATTTGAAAGAAATTAAGGCTAATGGCGAGTATGATAAAATCTACGAAAAATGGATCGGTGAAAAACCGAAACAATAACGGTATTCATAGATGAGCGGATCATATGCCGCTCATCTGCTCTTCTCAAGCGCAAGGGAGGTGCTGCAATGCTTAATTACTCAATTTTGATCGACCATTGGGATATGTATATGCAAGGATTTTCTAATACATTGAAATCGAGTTTGCTTGCTTTAGTCGGGAGCTTAGTAGCTGGAACGATCATTGCCATTTTCCGCATCGCACCGATACGTCCATTAAATTGGATTGGAGCGATATACGTCGAATTTATTCGGAATATACCACTTATTCTAATTGTCTTTGTATTTTTTGTTGGATTGCCTGCTATCGGCATTCGTCTGGATCCATTTACAGCCGGAACCCTCGGACTCACCGTTTACACAGCCGCTTTTATCGCGGAGGCGATCCGCGCCGGCATTCTCTCCGTTCCAAAAGGGCAAATGGAGGCGGCACGATCATCAGGTCTGACATATTTACAGGCGATGTGGCACATTATTTTGCCGCAAGCTATTAAAATCGTGATCCCGCCACTGGGCAATCAATTTATCAATCTTGTGAAAAACTCCTCTGTTCTAGGCGTGATCGCAGGGCTTGATTTGATGTATTTCGGGGATTTAATCTCTTCCGAAACGTTTGTTACATTTGATGTTTACATATTCGTGGCCATGCTTTATCTCGTGTTAACGATTCCGCTCAGCTTAGGCGTCGGCGCACTCGAACGCCGCTTAGCGAGAAGCCGATAAAAAGGAGGGATGGAAAATGGATTTCAGCGGCGCGTACTCTCCTGCTCATTTGAAATTTTTGCTTGAAGGATTTTTAGTAACGCTTGAAGTAGCTTTTATATCGATTATATTAAGCTTTGCGGTTGGCATCGTTATTGGGACGTTGCGCTACGGACGAATTCCCGTCGTCTCCCACATTCTTGCTGTTGGTGTAGAAACAATACGAAATCTTCCATTATTGCTCATCATTTTTTTTACTTATTTTGCTCTGCCTGAGGTTGGATTCAAACTTGATAAACTATACGCCGCTATCTTAGCTCTTGTCATTTTCGAATCGGCGATGTTATCCGAAATTGTGCGCAGTGGTCTTAATTCTATTGAAAAAGGACAAATTGAAGCGGCCCGGTCATCAGGGCTTACCTATGTGCAAACATTATGGCATATTATACTGCCTCAAGCTTTGCGGCGCATGGTTCCACCTATTGTCGGACAGTTTATTTCTCTTTTAAAGGATACTTCACTAGCAGTTGTGATTGCTTTGCCGGAATTAATGAATCATGCCCAAATTATTAATGGCCGAAATGTAAACTACGTCATCCCTATTTTCTTATTAGTTGCCATGATGTATTTTATCGTTAACTACTCATTATCTCTCGTTTCTAGAAAACTAGAACATAAACACTAACATCAGAAAAAATCCCTATATTTCCTTAATCTCCGTTTCCTGTATAATAGGAAATGGGGATTGTTATTTTCGGACAAACAGAGGGGTAAACAATGCGAGAACGAATTTTAATGTTGTTCATCCTCATATTCGCTACTGCCTTCCTTGGGGAAATGAAGGTAAACCCTTTTGAAAGTTCTTTTCGCTTCTCCTTAGGAAGCGCTGTCTTCTTTTTCGGACTCATTTGGCTTCGCCCTATTCCTCTTCTGCTTACAGGTTTTTGCGCAGGGCTGTTCATTACGGGATTTAGAACAACGATTGACGTATTAGCAGGACATAGATTATGGCTTGAAAGTTTCATGATGCACTTACCGGCTGGTATTTATTATATTAGTTTTGCTTTATTTGTACATATAACGAAATTTCGCCAATATATGGACCGACCCATTCATGTCGGACTTCTTGGGGCGTCTATTGATTTCGCATGTAATATCATCGAACTGTTTATCCGACAACTTCTTGGAGAGCCATTTATCATCACACACCAAACAATGTTGATGCTGCTTTTGTTCGCTATTTTGCGAAGTTTCTGCGTCGTCGGATTATATAATATTTTAACGATTCAGCAAACGCGAACGCTGGAAGAAGCGCGCAGACAAGAATTGGAGCGGCTCGTCATGATCAATACAAGCCTTTATGAAGAAGCATTCTATTTACGCAAATCAATGAGCCATCTCGAAGAAATTACAAGGAAAAGTTACGAACTTTACACACAGCTGTTGGAAGCAGGAAAAGTAGAACCAAGCACTGCTCTTTATATCGCCGAACATGTGCACGAAGTAAAAAAAGACACCCAACGCATTTTAGCTGGCTTATCCGATCTCATCACTCAGGAACAGCTCCTCCCTATCAATGAACTTTGTCGTATGGTTGTTTGTGCCAATCAAAAATATGCAGAACTTTTAGGAAAATCTATTTCTTTCTATGAAAAATGCGACATTGATCTCCCAACAAGCCATGTATATGCCCTTCTTTCCGTATTAAACAATTTGGTGGCAAATGCGGTCGAAGCGGTTTCATGTTCAGGTTGGATCCGTCTTTACGTGCAGATCGAACATGACACACTCGTTTTTTATGTAACCGATTCGGGTCCGGGAATCCCTGAGGAGGATCGCGATTGGGTATTTCGTCCAGGATTCACGACAAAGTACGACGAAAACGGCAATCCCTCTACCGGAATCGGCTTAACACACGCAAAAGAGATTGTTCACAGCCTGAACGGACATATTGAATTAACAACGGATAAACGCGGATATACGCAATTTCAAATCAACATTCCATATCAATCATTATTTCGAAAGGAGGAAATGTAATGTCCTTGCGCTGTTTCCTCATTGAAGACGATCCTGTTGTGCGAAAAATGCTTGAAAGAATCATTATAGAAAGTGGAATTGGCGAAGTAGTAGGGGAAGCTGATGACGGCATGCATGTATCACCTGATCAGCTATATTCCGTCGATGTTGTTCTAATCGATTTGCTCATGCCGGGCCTTGACGGCATCCAAACGATGAAAAAGTTAAAAGCGCAAGGATTTTCCGGCCCGTTTATTATGATTTCGCAAGTAGAAAACAAAGAAATGGTTGGCCAAGCCTATCTCCATGGCATTGACACATATATTCATAAGCCGATCAACCGCTACGAAGTCGTTTCAGTATTAAAGCGGGTCGCCGAGTATCTTTCTGTTACATCTTCTCTTGATTCTATCCGCCGCTTGCTACATATGTTGGAAAAAAATAAGCATAGCGGCGTCAACTGCCCGCTATCGCACCATTCTATTGGCTATGAAAAAACAAGTTTTGAACAGAAAGTGCAGCATCTTCTTCTTATCTTGGGCATTGCAGGCGAAGCGGGCGCATCTGATTTGCTTCATATTATGCAGTGGCTTGCCGAGCAAGAGCGAAAAGGACAAACGATCCATGACTTGCCCCACTTAAAAGAACTATATATAAGCGTGCTGCGACATACGCACAACATCGGTAATGAACAGGCGCTGCAAAAGGAAATGCGCGCGATGGAACAACGAATTCGCCGCATGGTGTTCCAAGCTTTTACCCATCTATCTTCACTAGGCTTAACCGATTACACGAACCCTACTTTTGAGCATTTTGCCCCTCGTTTATTTGATTTTGAAGAAATCCGCCTGCGCATGCAAGAACTTGAATCCGCCGAAAAAACAACCAAATGCCGTACGAATGTAAAAAAATTTTTAACCGCTTTTTATATGGAAGTGAAAGGAGCATAATCACATGCTCCTTTTTTATGTTTTGTTTACATAATATTTATATGGTAATTTAATGGGTTATTGGAGCCGCTCCATTACTTTTTGCTAAACGCGATTTGTACGGCAATCAATCCGAGCAACATCCCTTTAATCAAATGAATCCGCTTAGCAATAAGTTGATTTGTCAGTAACACATTCCGCAGCTTTTCGGCAAAAATGCTGACTACAGTAAAAATTACTAAAGCTTGAACAAGAAAAATAATGCCGAGAATGAACATCTGTAATGGAACGTGCCCAAGTGACGAGTTTACGAATTGCGGCAACAGCGCTAAAAAGAATAATGACACTTTCGGATTTAACAAGTTCATAACAATTCCTTTTTTGTATAATGCTTTATACTCCAAAGTTTTTTGGTTTCCTAGAGTCAACCCTTCCCCGCTTTCTTTCAACGATTGCCACGCTAAGTACAATAAATAAGCAGCCCCCGCATACTTCACGATTGCAAACGCTAAAGCTGATTGATAAATAAGCGCTGAGACCCCAAGCGTAGCCGCAGCGATATGGACGATTAAACCTGAGCAAAGGCCAAGCGCCGTAGCAATTCCCGCCTTCCTATTTTGTGAAAGACTTTGAGCGATGACAAACAAAATGTCCGGTCCCGGCATGAGCGTCAGTAAAATGGCCACTCCTAAAAACGACATCATCAAGGCAATATCCACATACATCCCCCTTTATCTTTTTGAATTAAAAACCGCCCTCGCTTTTGATGATAGTGCAAAGACGAGAGCGGTTCAACATTTTAATTTACATTATTTTATAATTTTGTTCTAATATTCCACAATTCAGGAAAAAAGCGATGATCAAGCACTTTCTTTAAATACGCCACTCCTGATGATCCGCCTGTTCCCGTCTTATGGCCGATAATGCGTTCGACCGTTTTCATATGACGGAAACGCCATTGTTGAAGCCAATCTTCGATATCAATTAGTTTTTCCGCTAACTGATATAATTCCCAATATTGATCAACATTTTTGTACACGGCAAGCCATGCCGCTTCCACTGTCGGGTCCTCTTTGTATGGCTCTGAATAGTCGCGGTTTAACAGTGCCGGATTAATTGGAAACCCAGCGCGAGCGAGCGCTTTTAACGCCACGTCGTAAATGCTTGGAGAATAAAGCGCCTCTTTGAGCTCTTCATATAACTCCGGATCTTTCTCGTAAATTTTCAAAATATAATCCGTTTTATAGCCGAGCGCAAATTCAATCATGCGATATTGGTACGACTGAAATCCGGACGCTTGCCCTAATTTATCGCGAAACTCCATATATTCAGATGGAGTTAACGTCGACAATACATCCCAAGCATGAATAATTTGCGATTGAATTTTTGAAACTCTCGCTAACATTTTAAAAGCCGGGTCCATTTCGTTCCGCTCGATCGCTTGAATCGCTGCCCTTATCTCATGAAGAATGAGCTTCATCCATAGCTCGCTTACTTGATGGATGATAATAAATAACATTTCATCATGGTGATCGGACAGGCGCTTTTGGCTCGATAGAAGCGCATTCAGCTGCAAATAATCCCCATAGGTCATTTTATTTAAAAAATCGGTATGAATGCCTTTTTCCGAGGCAAATTTTTGATTGCGTTCTGAATTGTTCGTCATTTAAATCCCCTCCAAACATCATGTTGCATAAGTCCATACAAGCTTGTTCTATCGCCTCTTGCTGATGGGCACTTCGTATGCATGCTTAGTCAGCAAAATAGAAATCATTGAGCTAAAGGCTTGATGACAGCGCGCACCGGGCTTCCGTCGGCGTCTTTGAGCGGAAGCGGAAGCGCAATCAGCTCATAGTCGCCGCACTCAACATGATCGAGCATCAAATTTTCTAAAATATGCACACCGCTTTTTGCAAGCGAGTGATGCGTCGCTAACTCTTTGCTGTCAAGCGGATCAACCGATGGCATGTCGACTCCGAGCAACACAATCCCCTTTTCTTTGAGAAACGGGCCTAGGTCGGGCGCGAGTGTCGGAATCGCCTCCGGAAACCTCTCGGGGCGATTCGGCAGGCTCGTCTTTAGCAAGAGACGGCAAACGCCGGAAAGATCGAACGTTTGCAATACCTCGCTGTTAATCGTTTCAAACGATGACACATCGATCATGCGCGCTGGGCCGATAAACACATCAAGCGGTAAATCGATAATTTTCACACCTTCATTATCGAAATGAAACGGAGCATCGACATGTGTTCCGATATGAACGCTTGTCGTGATTTTTCCGATATTGACAGAGCCTGTTTGCGCTTTGGTGAACGATACTTCATACGTAAACGGCGTATCTCCCGGCCAATGAGCAATCGCGTTCGAAAGCGGTTGTGAAATGTCGATCCAAGCTGCTTTCATCACGCTACCACTCCCCGTTCATTATCAAATTTTTTATGCCGCTCCTCTTTCATAATTTGCTTTAAAATTTGCACCGTTTTCCATACATCTTCGTATGTGTTATACAGAGCGACCGGCGCCAAACGGATGCCGTTCGGTTTGCGGAAATCAGGAATAATTCCTTCCGCCTTGAGTGCTTTGCAAATTCGAGCCGCCTCTGGATGCTCTAAATATACATGTCCGCCTCGATGCTCATCATTTCGCGGGTTTCCGATCGTAAAGCCATAGTCGGCTAATTCGTGTTCAATCAACTCCATCATATATTGAGTGAGCTGCAAAGATTTTTTTCGAATCTTCTCCATTCCCACCTCACAAAACAGCGAAAGGGAACCGATCAAAGGTGCGGTGCTTAAAATATGCGGCGTCCCGATTTGGAAGGCGCCTGCGTGCGTTTCAGGCGTTAAATCAAGCTCCATGTCAAATTGCTTTTCTTTTTTCGAACTGAACCACCCGCTCAACCCAGGCTCACGCCCCAAATGTTTTTCATTCACATATAAAGCAGCGACGCTTCCCGGTCCGCCGTTTAAATATTTATAATTGCACCAAAACGCAAAATCCACATCCCAGTCGTGAAGCTGATGCGGAATCGCTCCGACCGAGTGGCATAAATCAAATCCGATCATAATGCCGCGCTTATGCGCTTCTTCCGTGAGCGTTTTCATATTTAGCAGCTGCCCGCTGCGATAAAGAACACTTGGCAACACAATAAGGGCAATCTCATCCGTCATCGCTTCAATAATATCCGCTTCCTCAATCGTCCGCCCGTCCCGGCTTTTAACGAGCACTAAATACTCTTTCGGGTCATACCCTTTTAATTTCAATTGGCTTTCGAGCGCATAAATGTCCGATGGGAACGTGAGCTCATCGGCTAAAATTTTTGTCCGTCCGTTCGCTGGCTTGTAAAAGGTAGCGACTAATTGATGAAGATTTACTGTCGTCGAGCCGGTGACAATGACTTCTTCCGCCTTGCAGCCGACGATTTGCGCCATCATTTCTCCAAGTGACTCGGACATATAAAACCATGGGTGTTTTCCATTGGTCCAGCCATCAATCCCGTACGACTTCCATGAATCCAAAATTTCTAAAAGCGACCGTTCGGCACGTTGCGAAAGCAATCCAAGAGAGTTGCCGTCAAGATAAATGGTTCCTTCTTGGATATAAAATTCGTTTCGATACGCGGCCAACTCGTCCAATTGATCAAGCTGAAGCGCATATTCCCGTGAATGTCGAAGCATCTCCTTCATCTCCCCGTGACCTTATTTACATTTGAATTTTCTATATTTTTAGTTAAAATATATAGGTAAGTTGACACAATGTCAATGACATATTGTCACCAATCCGAAGAAAGGACGGCAAAGCGATGAAAAAACTTTCTTCAAGGCAGCTGCAAGCGCAGCAAACAAGGCAAAAAATTATCGACGCGTCCTACGACGTGTTTTTGCAAAACGGATTTCAAAAAACGACGATTACGCAAATTATCCAGAAGGCCCATATCGGCTACGGAACCGCGTATGTATATTTTAAAAACAAGGATGAGATTTTTATTGAAATTATGGAAAACGTGATGAAAAAATTTTATGAAGTGGCGGAAATCCCGTTCTCCCCCCAGACAAAAGAAGAAGCGCGCCAACTTATCGAACATCAAGTCCGGCTTTTTTTGCAATTGGCGATACAAGAACAGCAGATGCTGCAAATCATGAAAGAAGCCATCGGCATATCGGCGGTCGTCGAGAAAAAATGGAAAGCGATTCGCGAACAATTCATCAACCGCATCGCCAAAGATGTCGCCTATTCACAAACAAAAGGCTTAGCTAGGCCATATTTGCAGCCAAATTTGGTCGCACGGGGTTGGTTTTACGCCAACGAAATGTATATGTGGGAGCTGACCGAACAGGATGTCCCTTTTTCGTTGGATGAGGCGGTCTATCATTTAACGGAAATGTATACAAACGGCGTATATTGCTAATAAACGAAAAGAAGGTGAATGATATGTCTCTATCAGAATGGTTGCGCGCATCAAAGCGCACAGTTGTATTAACAGGAGCAGGAATGTCAACGGAAAGCGGCCTGCCTGATTTCCGCTCGGCGAAGACGGGGCTATGGCAACACAAAAATCCAGAGCGTCTCGCAAGCACGCATGCGCTTCAATACCACCGCGACGATTTTATTGCCTTTTACCAATACCGCATTCGCACGCTTCGGGAATGCGAGCCGCACACGGGACATCATATCCTTGCGCGATGGGAAGAGCGCGGTCTCATCGACAGCGTGATTACGCAAAACGTCGACGGATTTCATCAGCAAGCCGGCAGCCGACACGTCATCGAGCTTCACGGTTCGCTTCGGACGGTCCGCTGCGCGCGCTGTGATCAATCTTATGAAAGCGATGCTTATCTTACTGATACCTTTTACTGCTCGTGCGGCGGCTTTTTACGCCCCTCCGTCGTTCTGTTTGGCGAAGCGCTGCCAGCGGATGCGGTAGAACAAGCATGGCGTGCCGCCCAGCAAGCTGAACTGTTCATCGTGCTCGGTTCTTCCTTGCAAGTATCGCCCGCCAACCAGCTGCCGCTCATCGCCAAACGAAACGGAGCGAAACTCATCATCGTCAACATGGAACCGACCGAATTGGACGAATGGGCGGATCTTGTCATCCAAAACCGAAAAATCGGCGACGTATTGGCGGAGGCGGATCAAGAAATGTAAAATAAAGTGAGAACTCCTCATATAATGGAGTCCTCACTTTCGTCATTTAGAATGTAAACCCATAATCTCTAAGCATATTTTTCGTATGATTGATATTTGTCTGTACAATCTGGTCGAGATCATTCACATCATTCGATTGTATGGCATTTTTTAATGCGTTCAATTCTTGCAATCTTTCATCTAAAAATGCTTGAAACTTTTCCTCGCTATCAAATTCATCTCTATGTTTTTCTGTTAGTGCATCTGTTTTTTGTTTTATATATGCCTCAACTACCATTAGTGCCTGTGAATAATTTCCATATCTTAAATTAATATATAACTTATTATCGTTAAGAAAGTCCTCTTCACCATATTTTTTCATTTCAAGCTCTTCTTCAAATATTAAAAAGTTTTTTTCTGTTTGTACAAACTCAAAAATCGGCAATATTTCCTTTTTAAACTGATAAATGCATTTTTCTAGCTCATCTCTTATACTTTGAAAACTAAGAGGATTGTATTGGAAATACATACCATCATCATAATCTAAAAAATCATACAATCTATAATTTCCCTCTTTCAAGAGACTCTTGTCATTTTCTCTTGAAAAGGGAAAAATGCCAATATTCAATGTAAAATCGATTGGTGATCTTTTGAAAATATTTACCGTTTGTATAATTTCTTCGTTGATTACTCTGATTAAATAATGAACCCTTCATTTTAAAACCTAAAGGCACCAATATTTCCTTAAACATTTCTTTATAAAGTTTCGTTAGATTAGCAGTTAATTTCAATATAATCCACCTCTTCACTTAATGATAGTTCAGGGACTCTTTTGGGGGCAAGAGCTATCACCGTGATTCATGGCAATGAACTATATCTCGCTTTATAGCAATCATGCCGTTTACCGATAAAAAAAACACAAGACCCATTCATACGAATGAGTCCTGTGTGGATACACAATGCTTCATATACTACTTTATTTCTGCAAGCGCCGCCGTTAATGTTTGAACTAAAAAGGCAACATCTTCGCTTTCAATGGTCAAAGGAGGCGACAATGTTAACACGTTATTAAAGCCGGCGACCGTCGTTCCGTTTTTGCCGATGAGCAGCCCTTTTTCTTTGCACGCTCCAATTACTTGATTGACAAGCGACACATCAAGCGGTTCTTTTGTGCTTCGGTTAGCCACTAATTCAATGCCGATGAGCAATCCTTTGCCGCGAACATCACCGACATAAGGATGGTCTTGCAATTTATTTTTAAGTTCATTTAATAATTGTTCGCCAACGTCGCGAGAACGGTCGAACAATTTTTCCTTCTCCATAATCTCAATGTTTTTCAAAGCGAGTGCACATGCGGCCGGGCTGCCGCCAAATGTATTGACATGGCGGAAGTAATCATATTCCTCCGTGCCTTTGAACGCCTCATAAATTTCTTTTCGGACAGCCGTCGCTGACAGCGGCAAGTAGGCGCTTGTAATGCCTTTGGCCATCGTGATGATATCTGGCTTCACTCCGTAATGCATAAAGCCAAACGGTTTGCCCGTGCGGCCGAAACCGCAAATAACTTCATCGACAATCAAGAGCGCCCCATGCTTTTCGCACACTTCTTTCACCGCTTTCATATAGCCATCCGGCGGAATGAGAATGCCTCCGCCTGTAATGATCGGCTCCATAATGACCGCGGCAATCGTTTCGCTTAATTCCCATGTCATGACTTGGTCAATCGCCTTCACCGATTTCAACTCGCGCGGATTGGTGGCCGTTTCTTCATCGCGATAACTGTCAGGAGGCGCGACATGGATAAATCCCGTCGCGAGCGGCTCGTATTTATATTTCCGCTGCGCCTGCCCTGTCGCGGCGAGTGCTCCCATTGAATTTCCGTGATATGCCCGATAGCGGGAAATAATTTTATAACGGCTATGTTCGCCTCTTTGCTGGTGATACTGCCTTGCGATTTTAAACGCCGTTTCGTTCGCCTCTGAGCCGCTGTTCGAAAAGAAAATGACATATTCATCTCCGAGAAGCTCGTTCAGCTTCTCGCCGAGTTCGACGGCGGCCGTATGGCTTTGCGTGAGCGGGAAATAGGCGAGCTTCTTTAACTGTTCATAAGCCGCTTCCGCCAGTTCTTCCCGTCCATATCCGACGTTGACGCACCAAAGGCCGGCCATAGCGTCCAAATATTTTTTGCCCGTATGGTCCGTTACCCAGCATCCTTTCGCCTCCGCGGCGATCAATGTCGCCTCCGGGTTGTACGGTTTCATCGAATGCCATATATATTGCGCATCTTTTGCCGTCAGCTGTTGGCTTTGATCTATTTGCACCATCGCATTCCCTTCTTTCTTTTTAATTTAGAAATCAAATCGAGACGTAATCATTTTTTTGCGCGTATAGAAATTCACACCGTCTTTGCCGTTAACATGTAAATCGCCGTAAAACGAATCTTTCCAACCGGAAAACGGGAAAAACGCCATCGTTGCCGGCACGCCGACGTTAATGCCTAGCATGCCCGCATCCGCTTCTTCGCGGAACTTCCGCACGGCTTTTGCGTCTTTTGTATAAATCGTCGCCCCGTTTCCGTACCGCGACTTGCGAATATACTCAAGCGCTTCGTCTAAATCAACAGCGCGAAGCAAGCTTAGCACAGGCGCAAAAATTTCTTCTTTCGCAATCGTCATATCCGGCGTCACATGGTCAAAAATCGTCGGACCGAGGAAATTCCCTTCCGGCATTTCCGCCATTTCTTTTCGACCGTCGCGAATGAGAACGGCCCCTTCTTCGATGCCTTTTTCGATATAGCCTAACACTTTTTCGCGATGCGACTGGCGGATGACAGGAGTAAGCAATACGTCTTCATCCATTCCATTGCCGATCGCCAGTTCATCCGCCTTTTTCTTTAATAATTGGACAAACGGCTCGTTATCACCGACAACGACAACGGCACTGCACGCCATACAACGCTGGCCGGCGCTGCCAAACGCCGAACTGATAACGTGCTGTACTGCCAACTCAATATCAGCATCCGGCATGATGATATGGTGGTTTTTCGCTCCCGAAAGTGCCTGTACGCGTTTTCCTTTGGCAGCCGCCCGCTCATAGACGTATTTCGCCACCGGCTGGGAACCGACAAATGAAATCGCTTTAATATCTTCATGATCAATTAGCGCATTGACGACATCGTGTGCACCATGCACCACATTCAACACTCCAGCAGGCGCTCCTGCTTGCGTAAACAGTTCAGCCAATTTATTCGCCAAAATCGGCGTGCGCTCCGAAGGCTTTAACACAAACGTATTGCCGCATGCGATCGCCAACGGAAACATCCAAAGCGGCACCATCATTGGGAAATTAAATGGTGTGATCCCGCCGACCACTCCGAGAGGATATCGGAACATCTCCGAGTCGATCTCTTCAGCAATTCCCGCAAGCGATTCCCCCATCATTAAAGTAGGCGCTCCTGCAGCAAATTCGACACATTCGATTCCCCGCTGAATTTCGCCGTATGCTTCCTTATATGCTTTTCCATTTTCTTGAACGACGAGCTTTGCCAACTCTTCATGATGCTCATTCAATAAATGGTGAAACTTAAACATAATCCGTGCCCGTTTTGGCACCGGGATGTGTTTCCATGTTGCGAACGCTTCTTTCGCCGCTTGTACCGCTCTTTCTACATCCTCTTTCGTAGAAATGGGAACTCTCGCCAGCACTTCCCCGGTTGCCGGGTTCGGAACTTCTAGCGTTTCTGCGCCGCTTGATTCCACCCACTCTCCGTTAATAAAATTTTTTAAAACGGTCGTTTCATTTTTCGTTACGGCCATCTCGATCCCCCTCATTTGCGATGTACTCCCATTATCCCGCAAGTTACTAAAGCGTTCATTAGACATAATGTAAAAAGCATATGAGCTCCCATTCCACAATATGACAACCTTCCTTTGTTTTATGACAAAAAAAATGAACCCCTCTCCACGTTTGGAGAAGGGATTATTGCTTGCGGCCTGCTGCTAAATATTCATATGCTTGTACCATAAACTCGATTGCCAAACGCTTTTCCGGGTTCATAAAATCGGCTCCTAATAACGACTCTAATTTTTGAATGCGGTGGTAAAGTGTCTGTCTAACAACAAATAAGCGTTTGGCCGTTTCTTTCTTCGACCCGTTGCATGCCAAATACACTTTTAATGTTTCCATCAATTTGCCGTTGTACTTTTTATCGTACTCGATCACCGGTTCTAAATATTCCATCACCACTTCATGCAGGTCGCTGTGTTTATGAATAAGAGAAATGATGCGGTACATATGTAAATCTTCATAGAAATAGCTGTTTACCTTTTTCCCGAGATGGTGCTGAATCTTTATCGTTTCCAGCGCGGTTTGGTAGCTTTTGTCCATATGTGAGAGGTTCTCAACAAATTTTCCGACGCCAAAGAAAAAACATGGCACTCTTTTTTTGTTAATATACTCGGACTCTAGTAAGCGCTCGATCCCTGTTTTCATTCGATTTTTCCACGTTTTTGCGCCCCGCGTGTCCACCATCATAAAAATGACGCTATTGCGATGCTCAATGGAAAACGTATGGAATCCTTGCTGTTCAAAAATTGTGCGAAACAATAATTTAAAATATGTCATATCCAAATTGGATAACTGTCGTAGCGATTTAAATCGACATACGCAAACGAACCCTCCTTTTGGATGCAACTCTGGTTCGTGTTCAGATAAATAATCGAAAATGGCCTCATTGCCATGGTCTCCTTCCAACCAACCTTTCAGCCACTCATTCTCTTGCACTTTCCTTTTTTCCTCAGCGTATAAATCGCGCAATAAATGTTGTGCAAGAGCGGTGGCCGTTCGATCTAAAATGAGGAGATCAAACTCGCTGATTTCCCGTTCTGTCGAAACAATCGAAAGTTCTCCGTATTCATAACTAAAAAGCTGAATCGGTTGGGAGGCGGCTTTCGCAGACGGCTGCGTCAACTGTTCTAATAATAACATCCTCTTTTTTTCAGAGCACTCCGGAACAAATTCGACTTCTTTTCCGTTCATTCGAAACAAAATTTGATGACCTAAATATCGATGTAAATATTTTAAAATCTCATTATAGTGCTCAACAGACAATAGCTTTTTGTTGAGCTGCTGCGAATACTCTTCTAAGTTGGAAATCATTTGATAGTGCTGGTTGATTAAATAAGCATGGATGTCTTGCGTAATTTCAACAAACGGGACTTCTTTTAAAAAAAGGATGATAGGAAAGCGGTGTTCATCGGCCAGCCGAATGATTTGTTGTGGGATAGAAGAAGTGTAGGTTCCAATCTCGATGCATAACCCCGAGGCATCACATTCTATCAACTGCTGTAAAAATGAAAGAAATAACTCTTCATTTTCCCTCCAGCCTACGCCTGTAGATAAAATCAACTCTTTTCCATTTAATAGTTTATTAATGTTCGTCACTTCAACAACATGCACCCATTTTACCGTGCGGTGCAAGCCCTCGTGCCCGGCAATGACTTGAGTATGTTGAAAATGCTTTCTTTTTAACACATCGAAAACGGTGAACTGAAAATGTTCATGCACTTCTTCCCACCTCCTTATCTAAGGCGAAGAATGTCTACTAGTTAATAATATTATTCATGATAAAATAACACATTCCTGCGGGGTGGGGTGCAGCTGTTCAAAAACATTTATTTTTTGAGAGATGGCAGGCGCCTTATTATTGAAAAAAGAATAAAAGGGATAGGTGTTCCTACCCCTTTTTTCATTATTGATTAATAGGAATATAAACTTGAATTTCGTTTATCATCTGTTCGAACTGATCTTGATCATGAAAAGCATCTTTGTTCCAATTGGCTAAAATCCAACGAACAAGTTCCTCCGGTGTATTAAATACTTCCCCGCTCGTATCTGCTTTGCGAATCATGTATCTGCCGTTATCTTCATCAATCGTTACTTCGCACGGGAAAGCTCCGTCCTTCGCTTGTAAAAAATACTCCATGGCCATTCCCTCTTTTCATTAAGTAATTTCTTTTTTCTAAAACGGTGCCGCCGTCTGTTTCAATTGTTGAATCAATAAAGACGAAACATATTTGCGCGCATCGGCATTATAAATGTGCAACGTTTTTTGCAATTTTTGTTCTCTCGAAGAATTCGATCTCTTTAATTCGAATTCTACAAACGTCCCGCTTAAATTTTCATAAATGCGTTTAATCAAATACCCCCGCCGGATAAAATAGTCGATTTGTTCCCTCTCCACTAAAAACTCTTGATAAGACATTCTATCCCTCCCTTTACTTTATTGAAGCGTTAGAATGGCCATTCGTTTGCACAGCAACGGCGGAAGATGAAACGGTCTTGTCACCATCAATCATCCAGTCCCTTCCTACCGTAATACCTAAATATTTTTCGTCGTCTGGATCTTCAATTTCCGCTTGCTTATATTTTTGAAACCACCAATATTTCGCTAACATGTAGTAGCTGGCTGCTCCGACGACGAACCCGACAATAAACGAATAGTTTGTCAAAACGTAAGCCGCTGTTCCACCGATGATCCAAGCAATAAACCCAGCAAGGTTAAAACCGTTTAAATAGCGAAACTGTCCGTCATCTTTATAAAGATCGTAGACATTGACGCGCCGTTTTCGCAACAAATAGTAGTCAGCAAATAAAATGCCAACAATCGCTGATAATACACCGCCGCAAACTAATAGCGCCGGGATGATAACGTTAAACAAACTCCACGGCTGTACGACGCTGCCAATAATTCCGGCCGCTAACACCCCAGCCCAAAACGGAAATTTTGGGCCGCCCACATTCGAAAAAATTGTTGCTGCCGGAATGACGTTGGCGGACGTGTTCGTAGACCATTGAGCAAGAACGATCATCAACAGCAGCACGCCGAGAACAATCCCGCTCGCCGCTTTTTGTAAGGCGGCCACAGGGTCATAATTTTGAATCGCAATATAGGAAACGGCGCCAATCACCACCATAAACGTTTGTGTAAGGGTCAACGCGATAATATTCCCTGCAAGCGATGCCTTATTTCTTCTAAACCAATTTCTTTCGTATTTCGGCGCTTTAATAAACCGCGAAATTGAAGGCATATCGGCAGCTAATGTCGACCAAAATCCCATATTGCTCATAATGACGACGATAAAAGCGGTAAAGGCCGCACCACCTGTAACTGGACTTTCGACCCATGACCAAATATGCCGCCCCTGCTCCAACGCTTTCTCAGAAAGCGTCGTATACATCCAAGCCGAGATAATAATAATGACGGGGGCTGCCAAATCGGCAAACCGTTCAATTGCTTTAATTCCGAGCGCTGTATTAATCAGTTGAACCGCTGCGAAAGTGATATAGCATAAAAACCAGTTGTCAAAACCAAACAAAATATTGAGAATGCCGTTAATCGCTGTCGAACCGAAATATGTGTTAATGCCGAACCAGCATGAAGCCGCAAAACCGCGGATGATGGAAGGAATATGAGTACCAATTGTTCCAAATGGTGCCCGCATGTACACCGGAAACGACAAGCCGTGCTCGATTCCAATGTCCCCTATGATCGTCATAAATAAACCAATTGCCGCAGAACCGATGACCGTCCCTACAATCACCCAGCCAAGAGGCAAGTTTTTCACGCCAGCGCCGCCGATTGCAAATGCGGCCAGCACCACCGCCATTCCAACCCAAATAAGCGCAAACCCTAGGGCACCTATATTTCTTCTGCTATGTGGAATTGGTAAAAGGTCAGGGGATTTTAAATAATTTGATTTTTTACCCATCATATCACTCCTTAAGCATGGCTTTGATTTACAAACACGATACCGGACTTGCCTTTTTCCTGTTTTAAAAGCTTATAAGTTTGTAAAACCGATCATACAATCCAAACGGCGGCCCTATATTGCTAGAAACATAAATAGCCGCCGCTTGGAACACGGTTAACATCAAGCACACACGCGGAGTGATTCATATGGGTGGAGAGGACCGATTGTAATGATAGAGTACACTCGAAGCGACGTACCCAATGAATCGTTCAGCCTTTTAAATCGTTAGCTGTTCATCTTTTGTTGACATGGCATATTTTCCATATTTCTCTCGTTTGATATATTGGCCCGAGCCTGGCTTGCCAACAAACGCTTTGTCGCGAATAACAAATTCTCCTCGTGAAAGGACGGAAACGGGCTCACCCGTTACTTTCATGCCTTCAAACGGATTGTAATCGACAGCCATATGATGCGTTTTCGCTGAAATGACCCGCTCTACATTCGGATCAAAAATCACTAAATCGGCGTCAGACCCGACCGCAATCGTCCCTTTTTTCGGAAACAGTCCGAACAATTTCGCAATTCTTGTGGACATGATATCAACGAATTGATTTAATGTAATTCTTCCTTTTTTCACCCCCTCGCTAAAAAGGATGCTAACGCGGTCTTCAATAATTGGTCCGCCGTTTGGAATTTTCGAAAAATCGCCCCTGCCTAACTCTTTTTGTCCTTTAAAATCAAATGAACATTGATCGGATCCTAATGTTTGCAGCTGGCCATTCTTCAAAGCGTTCCACAATACCTCTTGATGCCATTTTTCGCGGAGCGGCGGCGACCAAACGTATTTCGCTCCTTCAAAATTTGGCCTTTCTAAATAAGATTGATCTAACACCAAATATTGCGGGCACGTTTCTCCCCATACATTCAAACCTTTGTTTCGTGCTTCGGCGATTTTCTCAACCGCTTGTGCGCAAGAGACGTGGACAACGTATAGTTGGGAATCGGCAAGTTCTGTTAGTTGGCAAGCGCGCCCGGTCGCTTCCCCTTCAAGCTCCGGCGGTCTCGTCAACGCATGATAAATTGGGTCTGTATGCCCTTGCTCTAGCGCTTGTTTGATCAAATAATCGATGACATCGCCATTTTCCGCGTGGACCATCACGAGCGCACCAAGTTCTTTCGCGGCTAAAAGCGTTCGATACAGCGTGCCGTCGTCCGCTTGAAACACATTTTTGTATGCCATGAACACTTTAAAGGAGGTAATACCTTCTTCTTCAATGACTTTTGGCAACTCCGCCAATACGTCATCATTGATTTCGCTAATCATTAAATGGAAACTGTAGTCAATCACCGCTTTCCCTTTTGCTTTGTTATGCCACGTTTCAATCGCTTTTTGCAGCGGTTCGCCTTTATTCGTTAAACAAAAATCAATGATTGTCGTCGTTCCCCCGAACGCTGCGGCAATCGTTCCTGACTGAAAATCGTCCTTTGTCACTGTGCCGCCAAATGGCATATCCAGATGCGTATGCGGATCGATTCCGCCCGGAAACACGTAACACCCTTTTGCGTCAATCACCTCAGCGCCGCTTTCATCGAGCTGTTGACCGATCATCGCGATCTTGCCGTTCTCAATCAACAAATCGGCTTTATACGTATCAGCAGCAGTGACAATCGTTCCGTTTTTAATGATTTTTTTCATACACATCCTCCTTTTATTTCGTATCGATATTGCAACTAGCAAGCACACCGATGGCTGCCTGCCGTTCGTTCCACGTCATTGGCGGATGCTCGCTCGGAACTTCCACCATCTCAATAGCGCCATCGACTGGACATACGATTGAACATAAATTGCAGCCCACGCAATCGGCTTCCCGCACTTTTAAATACTCTTTTCCACCGGCGTCCTTTAAGCGGTCAATGCACTGATGGGAAGCATCTTCGCAAGCAATATAGCACTTGTTGCAGTTGATGCATTTGTCCGTATCAATCCGGGCGGCCACTTTATAATTGAGATCAAGATCCCCCCAATCCGAGTATTTATGAACAGACTTACCGACAAGATCTATGACCGATGCGATTCCTTTTTCGTCTAAATAATGATTGAGACCGTCCAACATGTCCTCGATAATGCGGAAGCCATGATGCATGACAGCGGTACAGACTTGCACGCCCGTCGCTCCCATCAGCATAAACTCAACAGCTTCCTTCCAGCTCGATACTCCCCCCATGCCGGAAATCGGTACATGAATGCGCGGATGGCGCGCGCACTCCGCAACCATATTCAATGCAATCGGCTTAACGGCCGGACCGCAGTACCCTCCATGCGCTCCTTTTCCCGCGACATGAGGAATTGGATTCCACGTATCGAGATCCACTCCCATTAAACTATTGATCGTATTGATCATGCTGATCGCATCTGCCCCGCCTTTGACAGCGGCTTCCGCCGTAGCGGTAATATCAGTGATGTTGGGGGTGAGTTTAACAATAACTGGCGTTTGCGCTACTTCCTTTACCCAATACGTCTGCTGTTCCACAAGCGCAGGCACCTGCCCCGATGCCGATCCCATTCCCCGTTCCGCCATTCCATGGGGACAGCCGAAATTCAATTCGAGCCCATCAACGCCTACAGCCTCTACCTTTTTGACGATTTCGTGCCATTTTTCCCGCTTTGGCTCGACCATAAGAGAAGCCACTAAAGCTCGGTCCGGAAAGCGTTTTTTTGTTTCATAAATTTCTTTTAAATTCACTTCAAGCGGGCGGTCCGTAATTAATTCAATATTGTTAAAGCCCGCGACGCGCTGTCCGTTGAAGCTAATGGCCGCAAAGCGGGACGATACATTTAAAATCGGCTCACCGAGCGTTTTCCAAACCGCTCCTCCCCATCCAGCTTCAAATGCCCTTTGTACTTGGTAACCGGAATTGGTCGGAGGCGCAGACGCCAGCCAAAACGGATTCGGGGACTTGATTCCCGCTAAATTAATACTTAAATCTGCCATTGTTCGACTTCCCCCTCCCTCAAAGCGTTTCATTTAACGTAGTCAGATAACGATGAATCGCATAGGCCGTTTCTTTCCCTTGCTGAGCAGCTGTCACCACCATCGCTTCGCCCCCGCCTTTTCCGAAAATGACATCACCGCAGGCGAATACTTTCGGATTGGATGTCTGATAGTGGGCCCCGATAACTTTTACAACTCCACCGTCATGTTCAATCCCAAACTCCTTAATGAGATCTAGATGGCGTGTCTGGCCGATCGCTTTAATAACTACATCGGCCCGAATGAAAAATTCTGAACCCTCGATTGGCATCGGTCGACGGCGGCCATCTTGATCAGGCGCTCCTAGCTGCATGCGAACACACTCAACATGGGTGACCTTGCCGCTTTCATCGCCAATAATTCGCTTCGGCGCCGTCAACCAGCGAAACTCAACACCGTCTTGTTTAGCAAACTCATATTCAAAATCGTAAGCTGTCATTTCTTCTTTTGTTCGGCGATATAAAATCTTCACATTTTCCGCCCCTAGACGCACCGAGCATGTAGCTCCGTCAATCGCCGTATTTCCCGCACCGATCACGACGACTTTTTTTCCTACAAATCTATTAGTAAGCGGCTTTGTTTTCGTTTCCTTAATGAATTCAATCGCATCATATACGCCATCTAACTCCTCTCCCTCGATGCCGAGCATCGGCACTTTGCTCATTCCGACAGCCAACACGACCGCATCATATTGTTCCAACAACTCTTGGGCGGTCACATCTTTGCCCACCTTTACACCCGTCCGGATGTCGACACCTAAACGTTTTACTTGATTCACTTCCCAAAGCGATACGTGTCGCGGCAGCCGGAAAGAGACGATACCGAACGTATTCAATCCGCCTGCTTCTTGTTGCGCTTCAAAAATGGTTACATCATATCCTATGCGCGCCAGTTCCCGCGCCGCGGACAAACCGGCGGGACCTGCACCGACAATCGCAACTGTCTTTCCATTTTTCTTTCCAGCCTGAAATAATACGGCGTCATTTCGCATTGCCCAATCTGTCGCATAACGTTGCAAATGCCCAATCTTGATCGGTTTGGTCGAGTGATTTAACACACAGGCGCCTTCGCACAATTCTTCCGTTGGACACACTCGCGCACAGCTTGCCCCGACAGGATTAGACAGCATAATCGTCTTGGCGGACCCTTTTAGATTCCCAGAGGCAATTTTTTTGATAAAAGCGGGAATGTCAATTCCTGTTGGGCAGGCTTTAACACATGGCGCATCATAACAATATAGACATCTGTTCGCCTCTTCGATCGCCTCCCGATCTGTTAGTCCCGCTGTTACTTCTTGAAAGTTTTTTTTCAGATCAAGCAACGAGATATTCACGTACAGCCAGCCCCCTTTGCATTTTAAAAAAAGGGAATAGAGCTAAACCCTAATCCCTTTTCGAACGATCCTATGGTAGAAGCGCTGTCATTTCATTGTAAGTTTCCGGACGACGATCTCTATAAAACTGCCAAATGTCACGAACTTCGCGAATCATTCGCTTATCCATTTCCCCAATGACAACTTCGTCTTTGTCACGGCTTCCCATTGCCACAAAGTTGCCCCGTGGGTCCACTAAGTATGATTGGCCGTAAAACTCTCCCATATTCCAAGGCGCTTCGTAGCCGACTCGGTTAATGGCAGCTACATAATACCCATTCGCTACAGCATGCGCGGGCTGCTCTAGCTTCCATAAATACTCAGACAAACCGGCCACGGTCGCCGATGGATTAAAGACAATTTCAGCGCCCTTCAATCCTAGAATTCTCGCCCCTTCCGGAAAATGCCGATCGTAGCATATGTAAACTCCGAGTTTAGCGAAAGCGGTTTCAAACACTGGGTACCCTAGGTTGCCAGGTTTAAAATAAAATTTTTCCCAAAATCCGCAGCCTTCGTTGCCGACACCTACGTGCGGTATATGTTGTTTTCGGTATTTTCCTAGATAGGACCCATCCGCATCGATCACAGCCGCTGCGTTATAATAAGTGGCAATTCCTTCCCTCTCATAAATAGGCAACACAATCACAACACCAAGTTCTTTCGCCAAATCTTGAAATCGCTTGGTCGTCGGTCCGTTCGGAATCTCTTCCGCTGAATCGTACCATTTTGTATTTTGTTCGGCGCAAAAATAAGGCCCGTAAAAAATTTCCTGTAGGCATACAATTTGTGCTCCTCTATTTTTCGCCTCACGAACAAGCTTTATATGTTTTTCGATTGCCTTCTCCTTATGCACTTCTACCGGTTCGTCCCCATGAACATCATGGGACGCCTGAATAAGCCCTATTTTCACTCGATCTGCCATCCTCCGAGCCCCCTTGCTTTTGTATTAAAAACAAAGCGATCGATTGGCCTTGCGTTATAATCTACAAGACATCAACATTTTTTATTCCTACTATTAAAACGAGATGGCGTTTTGTCATTAACACGACATTTTTTCTCTCTTTCAGACGTGCCAAATTAGCGTTGGTAAACATATCCCCCCATTCAGCATTCATATAAAATTGAACATATTCACCGATTCATCTTCTACCTCTAGCCGACGTGTAGATGCTAGAGGTTCATGACCTATTGTACTTAGACAATGCGAAATTTTTGTTATACACTTTGTCAAATAAATAGGCCAAACCATTGTTCACTATGTAAAAATCCTTGTCGCTTACGATGTCGCGCTTCCGCGATAAATAAAGTACAAGGCGGCCAACATCAGAACCAATCCAATGAATCGATTGATGTTCATCGGAATTTTTGTGACGCCAAAGAAACCAAAATGATCAATCATAATACTGATGATAACTTGTCCGACAATCGCGGCAAAAATAACCGATGCCGCCCCTGCTTTCGGCACGGAAATAATGACGACCGTCACAAAAATCGCTCCCAACAATCCGCCCAACAAATTCCATTTCGGAACTTGGAATAAGTGAAGAAGTTGTCCTTTCCCAAAAAACAGCGTCATAAACGTTAAAAACAATAACCCAACGAAAAACGAAGTAAACGCTCCTTCTAAACTTCCGATTTTTTTGCCGAGACTTCCATTGATCGGTGCCTGCAAACCGGCCATCATCCCGCCAATTAAGGATAGCAACATATACAGCCATTTCACGTTCCATTCCTCCCTTATTTATTCATCTTTAATTTTACTAAAAAACTACTCGGGAACCCCGAGCAGTTTCATCGGTTGCTTACTTTTTCTAACAATGCATCTCCTGTCTTGCTTACTCGCACATAGGCGTAACGCGCGTTCTGCTGCACATCCGCTCCTGTTTTTTCGGGAACGAAGAACGATTCAATTCCATATACAACGGTATCGCCCTGCAATGTTCCGTTTATGAACACATCATTTTTGTGCCGCTCATACGATTCGTCTTTTTTTCCATTTGCCGCGTAAACATGGGTAAAACGATAAACCCCTTTTTCATCTTTCCGTAAAACGATTTGAACTTTTCCCCTGCCTGTTAAACCGCGAATTTGTGAAATTTCATAACGAAGCCGAACGTAATCCCCTTGCAAGAAAGAACGCGGATCAACAGGCGCAAGCTGCAGTTTAACGACTTCTCCATGGCGCAAATGCTGTTCCTTGTCAAAAACGACATAACCAGTAAATACGGTTTGAAGCATTACAACAACAAATAAAGAGATCCACCTGCTTCGCAGCCAATTCGTTTCCTCCGCTTGCCGATAACCTCTATTCCTTTCCAAAACCGCGGTTCCAACAAGGAAAAAAACACCTAAAATAAATAGACTAGTCGATTTATGAAGGAGATCCCAAGCCCATTCATAGTATTTAAAAATAAGAAATAGCCACCAATAAAACCATGCGATTCCTGCTCCCCACCGCTCACCACTCTTCGTTTGAAGCATGATCCAACCTATAACAACAAGCACAAACGCAATATTAGAGCAGACGTACCAACTGTCTACTTTAAAAAAATCCATGCTTGTTAATAGCAGAAAAGCACCCAGCCCAATAAACTGCGGAAGAAACCGCTCGTACTTTCTCCTTCTTGACAAAACATATAAACACCCGTTTAACAACACAACGAACAACAGAGCAAGACGTACTTCATCGGTCCAATTTAAGATAAAAATCGTTCCGTAGATCGATAATGCTATGTTCGTAAGAAGTCGTACTTCTGCATTCGTAGATATAAAATAAGCAACAAGCAAAATGGCGATATAAAGTCCCAACAACCAACCCGAAATTTCCGATGAAGCGATCGCTCCCATCCCATATCCAACAGCGAGCAGCGTACCGCGCACAACATGGTTCCAAGAGCGAACAAGCATACTTGGCACGACAAATAAAACGACCGAAAGGCCAAACAGCAGATTAGGAGAAAAATGGCCGGTCCAAATCAAAATAAGCCCCATAATACTTGACGTCGCTATAAGAGAAGCGACAACGGTTACAATCATTTGAAAAGCGAATAAAAACACTGTGCCGCTTAACTTTTCAGACGAAATGCTTTTCAATCTCTTCAACAATAGAACACTTCCATATATAATCGCAGCAGACAGCAACAGCCCAGCAAAAAACACGCCTTCTTGAAAATATTTTGACGTAAAACGAAAATACTCAAAAATAACAAACATTCCTGCAAATATGCTTGTAATTAGGATATATGAACGGCGTCTGGAAACCTTGAAAAAATAATAAAGAAACGCAGCTAAAAGGAGCGAGTATACATACGGCCACCAAACAAATTGGTCAAAAATTAGGCCGTGAACAAAAATAAAAAACAGCCATCCTTGCATCGCTATATACAAAAGATAAGACACGAACGAAGGCTCGCGAAAGACGAAAATAACTCCATTTACAACTGCAAACGCCAGTAATAACAAAAATGATTCCCATTCCGATCTTTGGACGTGATATGAGGATGGAAAATAATAAAACCAAAACAGCAACTGTAACAATATTACGCTCAATACACGAAGCGGCTCATAGCGAGCAAGCCAAGCTAAAACGCTGCTTGGAATGAGCCAAACTAAAAACAGCCAAAAACTATCAGCATGGGAATTATAAATTTGTCCTATGAGCCCTACTGAAATACCAAACGCGACCGCTCCGGCAACAAACATCCATCTACTTAAAAAATCATGCCTGTTCATGATATGAGCTAAAAGAAAACTTGTACCGTAAAACAGCCATATTAAACCGATGCTAATCGTCACCTTCGTCAAGCGTTCAAATCCCGGCCAGTTCGAAGCAAAAAAGTAAACAATGGACGTCAATACTAACACCACGCCCATCAAGTAACCTGCCCTTATCCACCGCTCTGTCATTGATCCGTCCTCCGCTCGCACTATATTTTCCGGCAACATCTATACTTCTATTACGATAAAGAAAATCCTTTTAGGGTTAAGACATTTACAAATAATATACCACAGTCTATAATTAATTTACATTATTTTTATTATTTTACTAATAATAAAAAAATATCCACAAATTATAAATTTATGAAATTAGCTGTTATTTCTTACATATGTAATTGTTCTTATAATCTCATAGTGTTTTTATAACTATTTTATAAAAAGGATTGGCTCTATACTTTAGCAACTGCCTATAAAACCCGTTAACTAGAGGAGTGAAATAATGAAAACAGCCGTTGTATTTGGGGCCACCGGTGGGATGGGCAATGCAATAGTCGAAGCTTTAATCAAACGCAACATATCTGTCATTGCGTTCGCACGTTCAAGACAAACTTTATTAGAAAAACAAAAACGATGGGGATCTTTAGTGACAGTCGTCGCGGGCGATGCTACCAATCTAGAAGATGTTAAAAAAGCAGCGGCAAAAGCCGACGCCGTATTTCATGCAGTTAATGTTCCTTATCAATATTGGAATCCCCATTTAACCACCATTCTCTCAAACATTTTAGAAATTTGCCAATCAAATGAAAAGCCGTTGATTTATGTAGATAACATCTATTCCTATGGCATCCAACCACCAAAAACTTCGGAGTCTGCACCGAAGCGTCCACATACGAAAAAAGGAAAATTGCGACTTCAGTTATTAGAACAAATTGAACGATCTCAAGCGCCCTACATCATCGCCCACTTTCCTGACTTTTACGGACCGGATGCCAAAAACACGCTTCTTCATTTCACGTTCGAGCAAATGCTAAAAAGGAAAACGGCCTTCTACATAGGCTCCCCTTCAATTCAGAGAGAATTTATTTACATAAAAGACGGCGCAGAAGCGTTGGTCGAATTGTCATTAAGAACAGATTGTTTTGGGCAATCATGGAATATCCCTGGAGCTGGTACGATTTCAGGAAAAGAAATTGCCAAAATTGCTGAAAGCTATTTGAAAAAAGAAATTCGAATAAGACCGATCTACAAATGGATGATCCAACTGGCGGGCCTGTTTAACCCTTTTATGAGGGAATATGCTGAAATGATGTATTTAAATAAAACGCCTGTTATATTAGACGGCAGCAAGTATGAAAAAATAGTGGGGGCTGTTCCAAAAACCCCATACGAAATAGGAATTCAAGAAACGTTGCAACAGATGCAATCTTAAACACGATTATTGCGCCAGTTTTCACCTTCTAGCGATGAAAGCCGGCGCATTCGTTTATACCACGTGTCTAATTTTCCTGCTTTTTGCTCCAGAACTCGTACATGATAGTGCAAAATATCAAATATGAAGCTCCTAAGGCCCCACCGGCTATGACATCTGTTGGATAGTGAACTTGACGCGCCAAACGGCTCGCCCCCGTCAAAATAACAAGAATGAAAGCGATCGTATAAATGATCATTCGCTGAAATTTTGTCTTCACCTCTTTTCCCAAAACATAGGCGATCAGCAGTAAATAAATGCTGGCCAACATCGTATGACCGCTTGGAAAACTAAATCCGTCCTCACCATGAGCAAATGGTGGCCGTTCTCTTCCTACCGCATTTTTAATCCACGTATTCAATCCATATCCTCCCGCCACGGATACGACGACGAGAATGATTCCGTACATATTTCGTTTTTGAAACCAGAAAAATAAAATAAGAGCAATGCTGCATATGCCAATCATCCATTTCGAACCAAACATAGAAAAACCGCTCAGCCAGTTCCATGTCTTAAAAGCTGCTAGCAACCTATCGTCGAAAGAAGCGGTCAAATCGTTGCTCACAGCCATCCATATTCCAGCAAACATAAGGAAAAACACTAGAGAAAACAACATTAAACGCTTCGACATGTTTCCTCTCCTTTTCTATTCTTCTATGTATCTTACAAGCTACGTTAAATATTATATAGAAATTGCTCGTACGTTTCACCCCAATAAATGGATACGCCCATAAATGATAGATTACTCTTCTTTATTTTCCATAAAAAAAGAGGAAGAGCTTTCCCTTCCTCTTTTATTTATTGAATTCTCCCCCATAATAACAAACGCACACGTTATGGCAACGTTGTCGCTCCCATCAAGAAACGATCCACCTCTCTTGCCGCTTCCCGTCCCTCGTGAATCGCCCATACGACTAAGCTTTGTCCTCTTCGGGCATCTCCGGCTGCAAAAACCCCTTCAATATTCGTTGTATATTTCCCATAAGGAGCCTTCACTTTTTGATTGGCCGTTTCGACGCCGAACTGTTGCAAAACTGGTTGTTCCGTTCCTTCAAAACCGATCGCAATAAACACAAGATCGCAAGGCCAGACTTTTTCCGTTCCTGGAATTTCCTTAAATACAGCTTTTCCATGTTCATCAATGACTTTTTCCATTTGAACGGTATGCAATTCTTTTACCCTTCCACCCTCGTCTCCGACGATCTTTTTCGTCTGAATGCAATAATAGCGCGGATCTTCTCCAAATTTCGCTTTCGTTTCTTCGTAGGCGTAATCCAATGTAAATACGAGCGGGAATTGCGGCCAAGGATTATCCTCTGTACGCTCTTGCGGCAACGCAGGATGCTTACCAAATTGGACAACGCTTTTGCATTTTTGTCTTAGCGCTGTCGCCACGCAGTCCGCACCTGTATCGCCGCCTCCAATGACAATAACGTGCTTGTCTTTTGCGTCAATGAAATTTCCATCTTGCAAATTGGAGTCAAGTAAGCTTTTCGTGACCCCTGTTAAATAGTCCATCGCCAAATGAACGCCTTCCAATTCTCTTCCTTCAATAACAAGATCGCGCTGTTTCTGCGCCCCCGTACATAGCACAACAGCATCGTATTGCAACCGGAGTTCTTCAGCAGTTATATCTTTTCCAACCTCTGTGTTGGTTACAAACGAAATCCCTTCCTCTTCTAAAAGTCTCACCCTCCGCTCGATAACTTCTTTTTCGAGCTTCATATTTGGAATGCCATACATCAATAAACCGCCAACGCGGTCCGCCCGTTCGTATACGGTGACGGAATGCCCCGCTTGATTCAATTGATCGGCACAGGCAAGACCCGCAGGTCCAGATCCGACAATCGCTACTTTTTTGCCCGTTCTCTCCTTTGGTATCCTCGGCTTGATCCATCCCTCAGCAAAGCCTTTGTCAATAATGGCCCGCTCGATGCCTTTAATCGCCACTGCCGGATCGGAAATAGCCACGGTACAAGAACCTTCGCACGGCGCAGGACAAACTCTGCCTGTAAACTCCGGAAAGTTATTCGTTTTTAAAAGCCGATCCAATGCCTCTTGCCATCTGCCGCGATACACTAAATCGTTCCATTCAGGAATCAAATTGTGAATCGGACAACCTGATGTTAAACCGTTCCATTCCATCCCCATATGACAAAAAGGAGTTCCGCAATCCATACAGCGGGCGCCTTGTCTTGCCAATGTTTCATCAGAAAATGGCAGCGTATATTCATTCCAATCGCCAAGGCGGGAAAGCGGTTTGCGTTTGACTTCTTCTTCGCGCGCATACTCCATAAACCCTGTCGCTTTTCCCATCGTCGTTCCCTCCTTTTTTGCTATACGGAGGCGACCGCTTATTTCGCGATCGCTTCCATATTTATCTGCCGAATTTCTGTCTGTTTCTTTTGTTTCGCCACTGCTTCAAACGCCGCCAACATCGCCTTTTCTTTCGAAAGACCCGAACGCTCCATTTGCTCGATTGTTTCGATCATGAGCTTATAGTTTCTTGGGATTACTTTAACGATTTTGCCGACAAATTCATTCCAGTGAACCAATAGATGTGCCGCTCGCGGACTTCCTGTATATTGATAATGTTTTGTAATCATGTTATACACTTGTCTTATTTCTCGCTCGTCTGTAAGCGATTCAAATAAAACCATCTCTTTGTTTGCCGTTCTTACAAATTGTTCTTCATTATCGGCTAAAACATAGGCGATGCCTCCTGACATTCCTGCAGCGAAATTTTTGCCGACAGACCCAAGAATCACGACGCGACCTCCTGTCATATATTCACAGCCATGATCGCCAACGCCTTCGACGACCGCATTCACACCGCTATTTCTTACGCAAAATCTTTCACCGGCGCGCCCGCGAATGTATGCTTCGCCGGATGTTGCTCCGTAGAACGCTACATTTCCGATAATCACGTTATCCCCTGCAGCAAACGATGCTTCTTCAGGAGGGAGAATGATCACTTTTCCTCCGGAAAGCCCTTTTCCAACGTAGTCATTCGCATCGCCAATAAGCGTCATCGTCATTCCTTTTGGCGCAAAAGCGGCAAAGCTTTGACCCGCAGAACCGTTAAACCGCAGGCGAATCGTGTCCTCCGGAAGCCCTTCCTCGCCATAACGCTTCGAGATTTCGCTTCCAACAATCGCTCCAACAGTACGATCGATATTCCGAATGCGAAGTTGTAATTCTACATTTTCCTGTTTTTCTAAAGCTGGAGTGATCGCTGGTAAAAGTTCATTGTAATCAAGCGATTCCTTAACCTTATGATGCTGCGGACGAGAAAACGTCCGCGGGCCATCAACTTGATAAAGGAGCCTTGATAAATCCAAATGCTTTGCTTTCCAATGCTGTTTCGCGCGCTCACTTACCTTTAATACATCGACGCGGCCCACCATTTCTTCAACGGTGCGGAATCCAAGCTGCGCCATCATTTCCCGGACTTCTTGAGCAACAAAATACATAAAATTGACGACATGTTCTGGCTTGCCCATAAATTTCTCGCGCAGTTCCGGATTTTGTGTGGCAACGCCGACTGGACATGTGTCCAAATGGCACACGCGCATCATCACACAGCCGAGAACGACAAGCGGTGCCGTTGCAAATCCAAATTCCTCGGCGCCAAACAAGGCAGCCATCACGACATCGCGCCCTGTCATCAATTTACCGTCTGTTTCCAAGACGACACGGTCGCGCAAGCCGTTCAGCATGAGCGTTTGATGTGTTTCTGCAAGACCAAGTTCCCACGGAAGCCCGGCATGCTTAATGCTCGTTTTTGGAGATGCACCCGTACCGCCGTCATACCCGCTAATGACAATCACATCAGCGGCCCCTTTCGCCACTCCAGCGGCGATCGTTCCGACGCCCGCTTTCGAAACGAGCTTGACGCTAATGCGGGCATCTCTATTGGCATTTTTCAAGTCATAAATAAGTTGTGCTAAATCCTCAATGGAATAGATATCGTGGTGCGGCGGCGGCGAAATTAATTCGACTCCCGGCGTCGAACCACGCACTTCTCCGATCCATGGGTATACTTTATTGCCAGGCAGCTGACCTCCTTCACCAGGTTTTGCCCCTTGCGCCATTTTAATTTGCAATTCATCTGCATTCACTAAATAATGGCTTTTCACGCCAAAGCGGCCCGAAGCGATTTGCTTAATCGCACTTCTGCGGAAATCTCCATTTTCATCTGGAATATAACGGCTTGGATCTTCGCCCCCTTCGCCGCTGTTGCTTTTTCCGCCAATGCGGTTCATCGCGATCGCAAGCGCCTCATGCGCTTCTTTGCTTAACGAGCCGTAAGACATCGCCCCCGTTTTAAAGCGACGCACAATCGATTCGACCGGCTCCACCTCTTCAAGCGGAATTGGCTTTCTTGTTGCATCAAACTCAAACAAATTGCGCAAAAACGTCATCCGCTCTTCATTAGCCATTTTTGAATATTGCTTAAAAAGTTGGTAATCATTTTTTCGGCATGCCCATTGCAGCGTATGGATCGTTTTTGGATTAAAGGCATGATGTTCCCCATTTCTCCTCCACTGAAACTCGCTGCCGGAATCAAGAGTCATATCAAGATGTGCTGTTTGAAACGCCTGCTCATGGCGCATTTTCGCCTCTTGGGCAATCTCGCTAAGTCCAATGCCGCCGATTTGCGAAGCCGTTCCCGTAAAGTATTGTTCGATCACTTCTTCCCCGATGCCAACTGCTTCGAAAATTTGTGCTCCCCGGTAGCTTTGAACAGTCGAGATCCCCATTTTTGACATGACTTTCACAACGCCGTCTGTGGCCGCTTTTTTATATTTAACTGCCGCCTCGCGATATGTGAGCGAAACGACTTCTTTTTCGACGGCATTTTTAATCGTCTCAAACGCTAAATATGGATTGACTGCATCCGCGCCATATCCGATTAACGCGGCAAAATGATGCACCTCCCGCGCTTCCCCGCATTCAACAATAATGCTTGCATGCGTCCGTGTTCCTTTTCGAATTAAATGCTGATGAAGCGCGCTAACCGCAAGCAGCGGCGGAATCGCGACATGCTCTTCATCGACTGCGCGATCTGACAGAACAAGAAGCACTGCTCCTTCTGCGATCGCCCGATCCGCAGCTTCGCAAAGCCCATCGAGCGCCTCTTTTAAGTTATCCGTAAATAGCGCTGGAATTGTCACACTCCGAAATTCCGGATACGGATTCGCTTTTAAGGCCGCCAACTCTTCATTTAATAGGATTGGAGAATCTAAACGAATGCGGCGAGCAGCCGATTCGTCCGGATGCAGAATATTTCCCTCTTTTCCGAGAAACGTCATCGTCGATGTGACGATGTACTCGCGGATCGAGTCAATCGGCGGATTTGTTACTTGCGCAAACAACTGTTTAAAATAGTTGAACAAGCTCTGAGGGCGATCTGACAATACCGCAAGTGGCGTATCGTTCCCCATCGCTCCGACAGGATCTTTTCCGTCTTTCACCATCAAAAGTATCGTTTTTTCAACATCTTCGTACGTATAACCAAATGCTTTTTGTAATGTCGCAAGATTGGCAACCGGCTCTGTATGCTCTGGGGTATCCAAATCCTCTAATGAGATAAGTTGTTCCTGAAGCCACTGACGATAAGGCTTTGCTTTAGCGATTTCCGCTTTTACTTCCTCGTCTGAAATAATTCTTCCTTGCTCCAAGTCAACGAGTAGCATTTTTCCTGGACTTAGGCGGTCTTTATACAGCACGTTTTCCGGATCGACATCGATCACTCCAACTTCCGATGAAAAAATGATGTAATCATCCTTTGTGACATAATAACGTGCTGGTCTAAGTCCATTGCGATCTAAAATCGCGCCAATTTGCTTTCCATCTGTAAACGCGATCGCTGTCGGACCGTCCCACGGTTCCATTAAACAGCTATGATACTCATAAAAGGCCTTTTTGTCATCATCCATTTCGCGATCCCAAAACCACGGTTCCGGAATAAGCATCATCGCTGCGTGCGCCAGCTTTTTCCCTGCGAGCACAAAAAATTCAAATGCGTTATCTAAAATGGATGAATCGCTTCCATTCATATCTAAAATCGGTGTAATTTTTTCTAAATCATCCCCGAAATAATCAGAAACAAACTGTTTTTCACGCGCCATCATCCAATTGACATTGCCGCGCAGCGTATTAATCTCACCATTATGAATTAAATAACGATTTGGATGCGCCCGCTCCCAACTAGGAAATGTGTTCGTACTAAAGCGGGAGTGGACGAGCGCAAATGCTGACTGAAATCGTTCATCTTGAAGATCGACATAAAATTCATCAAGCTGCTCTGGCGTCACTAGCCCTTTATAAACAATCGTGCGGCTTGACAAGCTGGCGAAATAAAACTCGCTGTCAGAAACAAGCTTTTCCGCTTGTTTCCGAATAACGTAGAGTGTTCTTTCAAAAGAGAGCTCATCTTGAATATCGTCGCTCGCTCCAATAAACACTTGACGAATAAACGGCTTGCTTTGCCGTGCCAATTTCCCAAGCTTTTCGGCATTTACAGGTACCGTCCGCCAACCTAATAATATTTGTCCTTCTTTCTTGATAATTTCGTTAATTTTATGTTCATAATCCGTCCGTTCCTGTTCACTTTCTGGAAAAAATACCATTCCGACTCCGTATCGTCCTTTTTCAGGAAGATTCATTCTTCCGCACGCAATTTGAAAATATTCGTGTGGAATTTGCACCATAATGCCCGCGCCGTCTCCTGTTTCAGGGTCACTTCCTTGCCCTCCGCGATGTTCTAACTGACGAAGCATATGAAGTCCTTTTTTCACAATATCATGGGATGGCTTTCCCTTTAGATGGGCATATAAGCCGATGCCGCATGCATCGTGTTCAAACTCAGGACGGTAGAGACCTTGTGCTTTCGGTAGTCCATAATGTTTCATCTGTCCTCTCCCCCATTCCTTTATTCCGACAAAGTCTTAATTGTAATTTTAGTTTTCAAAAATGATATAAACAATATATAATTAAGATTAAATCAATCTCATTTTGAGATTAATCAAAAGGAGGGGGTCCTCATGGAGCTCAGACAGCTAAAATATTTTGTAGAAGTAGCCAAGCGGGAGCACGTTTCTGAAGCGGCAGAAGTACTCCATGTCGCTCAATCAGCACTGAGCAGACAAATCGCTAATTTGGAAGCTGAACTTGGGGTGCAGCTGTTTGAGCGGGAAGGACGCAATGTAAAGCTTACACCGATCGGACGCCATTTTTTGCCACACGCCGAGACAGTGCTAAAGACTGTCGATTATGCCAAACAACAAATTGAAGAATATTTGGATCCTGAGCGAGGGACGATTAAAATCGGATTTCCGACAAGCTTAGCGAGCCATACCCTCCCGACTGTCGTATCAGCCTTTAAAGAACAACATCCGAACGTGTCATTCCATTTGCGCCAAGGATCTTACAAATATTTAATCGAAGCAGTAAAAAGGCGGGAAATCGATTTAGCCTTTCTCGGCCCTGTTCCAACAAATGAAAAAGGAATTAAAGGGGACATACTATTTACAGAGTCGTTTGCCGCTCTTCTCCCTAGTAACCACGCGCTTGCGCAGCGAGAAACTTTATTGCTAAACGATCTTCGCAATGAATCATTTGTAATGTTTCCGGATGGATTTATTCTTCATAAAATTGTTCGCGATGCATGTCATCAAGCGGGGTTTTCTCCGATTATTTCATCGGAGGGAGAAGATTTAGATGCGATTAAAGGACTCGTTGCCGCTGGCATCGGGGTTACGCTCCTGCCGGAGAGTACATTTTATGATACGATGCCGCGCTTCACAGTAAAAATTCCGATTCAAATGCCCGACGTCAAACGAAATGTAGGCATTATCCTTTCCGACCATCATGAACTGGCACCTTCTGTAAAAGTTTTTTATGAGTTTGCCAAACAATTTTTCTCGGTTTTAGTGCGCTATCAATAGTTTCGAAATCAAAAATATGGTAAAATATTAAAAAGGAGGGATTTAATTGGTCAATGCGGTGATCGGGATTCTCGTTTTATTGGCTGGTCTGTACATGATGACGCGATTTTTAGGAAGCTCGATTAGCTTAAAAAAGCGGGATAAACATAATCAAAACAATCCGATGGACGACTCGATTTACCCGTCGAATACCCCTAACAGCCAATGACACCAATCGCGTTTCTATCAGCACAAAAAGGGCCGCAGATGGCCCTTTTTTATCAGTTCGCTATGAAAGTTTAACAATCGTTCTGCCGCGCAGTTTTCCTTTTAATATATCTGATAGTGCCTGAGGGAGTTGTTCAAGGGTAATTTCTCGCGCGATCGATTCTAATAGCTGGTGCGGTTTCAAATCGTTCGCCATACGTTCCCAAACTTTTAGTCGCAGCTCCATTGGACAATAGACCGAATCGATGCCAAGCAAATTCACGCCGCGGAGAATAAAAGGAAATACGGATGTTGGGACATCTGTTCCTCCCGCTAACCCACTGACAGCCACCGAGCCGCCATACTGGATGCGGCTCAAAATCGTAGCAAGTGTTCTCCCGCCAACCGGGTCAATAGCCGCTGCCCAATATTGTTTATCTAGCGGGCGAATTTGTTCAAGGCAAACATCTTCCCTCGAAACAATTTCTTTTGCACCAAGGGCGCGCAAATATTCGTGCTCCTCTTGCTTGCCCGTGCTAGCTACAACGTCGTAGTTTCGCTTCGCTAGCATCGCTGTCGCCAAACTGCCTACCCCTCCTGTCGCCCCTGTCACAAGCACCTTTCCTTTTTCAGGGGAGAGCCCGTTCTCTTCTAGGCGGTGCACAGATAATGCAGCTGTAAGACCGGCTGTTCCTAACACCATCGCTTCCTTTAACGTCAACCCTTTAGGAAGCGGAACAATCCAATCGCTGCGAACGCGAGCATATTCGCTGTAACCGCCATAATGCGACACGCCGATTTCATAACTTGTGGCAATTACTTCATCGCCTTCTTTAAAACGTGAATCGCTAGAGGACACAACCGTCCCGGCAAGATCAATGCCTGGAATAAAAGGATATGTTTTTACAATTTTCCCATTTGGCGTACATGCTAGTCCATCTTTATAGTTGACGCTCGAGTAGGCGACTTTAATCAAAACATCGCCTTTCGGGAGGTCATCAATCTTCATTGTTTGTATATCCACAGTAAAGCCGGTTTCCGTTTTGTTAACGACTAATGCCTGGAATTCAGCCATACAATATCCCCCTTTACCTTTTTTAAACAATATTATGTCAAAAAAATTTTTTGTATGACAAGCAATGCTGCTATTAGTGGTGGTTTCGTAATAAACTCATTGCGTTTTTTTGGACTCGTCAAAATGACTGATATTTTCTTGAAATCGTTAGCCGCCAAAGAGCCCCTCGCCATCTTTCGTTCAACACAGCTCGTTTTTTATAACTGGACTAACAACGAAGCTAACAGTTATTTTTGCTCCTCATAAACTTCGTCGTATTTTTTAGCCAATTCAAAATCAAGATTTGTGAGTCCTTTGGCACGCCAAGATGAAAGCCTGATTGTAATCAGCTTGTAGTCAATCGAAATGAACGGATGGTGGTTTGCTTTTTCAGAGATCATAGCAATTTGTCGCACAAATTCAATCCCCTTCAAATAATCTTGAAAACGGTATTTTTTAGAGATCCACCGTTCATCAACAAGCTGCCAGCCTGGCACGCCTTGCAGCAACTGCTGTACTTCTTGATCGGTTAATCGCATGAGCGTTCCCCCCTAACATGCTTCAAAATACTTTGGCTCTATACACTAGAAAAACTATTTCCCTATAAAAATAGTGCGCTTCTTATAAAATTCACCAATAATCCCCTCTTCTCCTTCATTTCTTCCTACAATCAATTGTTTCAATATTCTTATTTTACTATAAATTCAAACATATAGTTGCTTACCCTTTATCTATAGAGATTTTGCCGATAATCTTGCTCTATTATCGCGAACACCCTATTGACAAATAAAAAAATACTATTATATTCTAAAAACATATTTTTTACTTAAACGCGTAAAAGCATAAAAGTATAAAAGCGTTTAAGTAATGAACCTCTCCCACCTACACTTCGCTTAGAGGCGGAAGACTTCTCGGGGGATACGTTAAAGTTTAGAAAAAGAATTTTAACCTATAACTACTGCGCTAACTTTTTATTCAACAGAAAGGAAGAAACACCATGGAAAAAGACCAGCAAGATTTAAAGAGAGGGCTATTGCCTAGACATGTCCAATTTATTGCTCTAGCTGGAATGATCGGAACAGGCATTTTTAAAGGAAGTTCCGATACGCTGACGATAGCGGGGCCTAGCGTTGTTTTTGCTTATTTATTAGGAGGGCTGCTGTTATTTATCGTCATGGCGGCATTGGCCGAAATGGCGATTGCCTACCCGAATTTAAATGTGCAGCATCTCGTATATAAAGCTTTCGGCTTTCATATATCCTTTATTGTCGGCTGGCTGTATTGGATCAATTGGACGATTGTTACTATTGTAGAAATTCTAGCAGCCGGGAGTTTCTTAAAATATTGGTTCCCGTCCGTGCCGCTGTGGCTTTTGAGCCTTTTTTGCACGATTTTGATCATCGCGGTGAACTTGTTTCAAGTAAAATATTATGGGGAAATCGAGTTTTGGTTTGCGGCTATTAAAATTTTTGCACTAGCCTCCTTCGTTATTTTAGGTTTTTCTATTTTAATAGGAGCTATTCCAAGCAACATCGGCGCTCCTTTCGCCAACTATATTAGCCACGGCGGATTTTTTCCGCATGGCGCAAAAGGGGTATTAAGTGCGCTTTTAGTAGTCATGTTTTCGTATGGCGGGGCTGAACTCATTGGTGTGGCTGTTACAGAAACGAAAAATGCACAGAACGTACTGCCAAAAGTGATCAAAGGAACGATGTGGAGAGTTATTCTTTTTTACATTCTTCCTATCCTTACCATATGCGGTCTCATGCCATGGAATCAAGTGACGGGAGAGGAAAGTCCGTTCGTCCAAGTGCTTCATATGACAGGATTGCCTGGAGCGGCGCATATTATGAATTTTATTCTTATTACAGCCGTTTTATCTGCCGCCAATTCCGGCATATACGCGACTTCAAGAATGCTATATTCAATGGCGCAGAGCGGGGAAGCTCCAAAAGGTTTATTAAAAACTACCAAACAAGGAATTCCTATAAACGGCATTATCATCGCTGCCCTATTTATATCAGTTGGAGTCTTTTTAGCTTATCTAACCCCGGATCAAGTGATCAGCTATTTAATGACGATTCCTGGTTGTACAGTTCTTTTACTGTGGATCAGTATTTGTTTAGCGCAATTAAAGCTTCGGTCTGCTTATAAAGAAATGCCTCTTTTCTATGTCAAATGGTTTCCATATACAACGATTTTAGCAGTTGTATCCTTGTTGACCATTTTCGTTTCTTTTCTATTTAATAAAAATAATATCATCGGCTCTGTTGTTTGCTTTGCCGCGGTAATACTGCTTGCGATCTTCTCGTTTGTGGCAAAAAAAGCAACGAAGCATGACAGCGATAAAAAAAGATCGGTTGCCAATTTCTAAAAGGGCAGCTGCACCTGTATATAAACTATAATAAAAGATTATAAGCAATAGAAAAGAGAGCCTATGGTGGCTCTCTTTCTGCATGTGCATAAATATTTGTGCTTTCGTCTCCCCAGAACAATTAAACAACGAATCTCCTAAACTTAAACGATTAGATTCAACAATGCAATGAATGCTAAAGCAACAACTGAAATGATCGTTTCCATTGCTGTCCATGTCATAAACGTTTCTTTTACCGTCATTCCAAAATATTCTTTAATCATCCAAAAGCCGGAGTCATTGACGTGGGATAAAATGAGCGAACCAGCTCCGGTAGCAAGCACAAGCAATTCCATGTTAGTGCCCGGAATGCTTGCGGCAATCGGCGCTACGATACCGGCTGCTGTCATCATTGCGACGGTGGCCGATCCTGTAGCAATCCGGATCAGCGCCGCAATGCCCCAGCCTAATAGTAATGGAGAAATATGCGAATGTTTTGCTAAATCGGCAATTTGCGTGCCAATTCCCGAATCAAGCAACACTTTATTGAACGCTCCGCCCGCGCCGATAACGAGCAAAATATTCGCTACGGGTCCCAAACAGTCATTGGCCAGCTTTAATACTTTATCGCGGTTAAATCCGCGCGCATATCCTAGACTAAAGAAAGAATAGATCGTTGCAATTAATAAAGCGACAACGGGATCGCCAATAAAGCGCATCACTTTCGCGGCCTCGCTCGCTTGATCCAGCGTCACATTAGCAACAGAAGCAATTAACATTAAAATGACTGGCAACAAAATCGTAAATAATGTATTCCAAAAGCCTGGAAGCTCTTTTGCCTCATTATGTTGAACGAGTTGCTCGGCGATTTCTGCCGGCACCTTCTTATGCAAACGGGTACCGATCCATTTTCCGAATAGAGGGCCCGCAATAACTGCTGTCGGCAGACCGACGATCAATGAATACAAAATGGTTAACCCAACATCCGCCTTGAAAATCCCCACTGCTGCCATCGCTGCTGGATGTGGAGGCACAAGCCCGTGCACAACCGACAACCCCGCGACAAGCGGAATGCCAATTGTTACAAGTGAAATACCCGTTTCCATTGCAATCGTAAACACAAGCGGAATTAATAATACAAACCCGACTTGGAAAAATACCGGAACGCCTACTAAAAATGCTACAATCATCATTGCCCAATGAACGCGCTTTTGACCAAAACGATGAATTAGCGTCTTGGCGATTCGTTCGGCTCCTCCTGATTCAGCCATCATTTTTCCGAGCATCGTTCCAAGAGCCAACACAATAGCCAGAAACCCAAGCGTGTTTCCAAGTCCCGCTTTAATCGAATCAATGATTCCAGGCGTTTCTGGAGAAGGCGCAATAAGTGGCATTCCCATCGCCAAACCGACACCGACAGCTGTTAAGATTAATGCAACAAATGGATGAAGCTTTGCGACCGTGATTAAAAGTAGCAATATAATAATTGCTAAAATAATAATTGTAATTCCCATCCCTTTGCCCTCCTGTTCAACTAAACCGATTTAGTTTTAGCGAAACAAACATTCAAGCGGTGGTTTTTATGAATATTTTCTTTGAAACGAAGCCATCACATCAAACTCATCCTTTAATCGGTGATACAATCTCTCATACATATAAAATAGTTCTAAATATAAAGATGTATGATTCTCATTTGGGATATGTCGCGACTTAATTTGTATCCACTGTTTGACCGTTTCAAACGATGGAAGCTCCCCTAACGCATAAAGGGCTAGCACCGCTGCTCCTAGAGCGGAAGCTTCATGTGTTTTTGGAACGAGCAGCTCTTTTCCCATCATATCGGCCAGCATTTGCCGCCAAAATCTCGATTTAGCAAACCCGCCAGACACGCGAATTTCCGATAGCGGCCCTGTTAAATCACGAATGGCTAAAGCGACAGAAAAGACGCTCATACAGACGCCTTCCATTACGGCGCGAATAAAATGTTCACGCTTATGGTGGAGACCTATGCCAAAAAACGTCCCTCTTGCATTCGCATTCCAATACGGTGCACGCTCTCCCGACAAGAATGGGAGAAATAATAATCCTTCTGAACCAGCTGGCACTTTCTCCGCATACTGAGTCAATAAATCATACGGGTCAATGCCAAGCTTTTTCGCAACTTCCCGTTCTTGGCTGCCAAACTCGTCACGCAGCCATCTTAAAAGAATCCCGCCATTGTTTGTCGGTCCGCCAATGACCCAATGCTGTTCTGTTAAAGCATAGCAAAACGTTCTCCCTCTCTCATCCGTTTTTGGCACGGAAGAAACCGTTCGCACAGCCCCGCTCGTTCCTATGGTAATCGCCGCTTCTTTCGCTGAAACAGCTCCTACCCCAATATTTGCTAGCACCCCATCGCTTGCCCCAACGATAACTGGAAGAGCTGGATCAACGCCCATTTGCTCCGCCCATTCTTTTTTCATTCCTTGCAGCACGTACGTTGTCGGAACCGGAACTGACAAGCGTTCCTTCGCAAGTCCAAGAAGACGTAATACATCATCATCCCAATCTAACGTCTCAAGATTGAATAATCCCGTTGCTGAGGCAATGGAGTAATCAACGATATATTGCGAGTATAATTGATCAATAACATATTCTTTAATGGATACAAATTTATGAGTCTTGTGAAACAGTTCTGGCATTTCCTCCTTCATCCAAAACAGCTTTGGAAGAGGAGACATCGGATGAATAGGCGTTCCTGTACGCTTATAAATCTCTAATCCATCCATCTCCTTTAAAAGCCGCTCCGATTGCTTAACGCTTCGATTGTCAGCCCAGATAATACAGCGTGTGAGAGGGCGTCCTGTTTCATCCAAAGCGATCAGCGAATGCATCGCTGCACTAAATCCTAGCGCTTTCACTTGCTTTGGCAAAAGGTTCGCTTTTCTTATGACAGCGTTTACACTTTTGACAACAGCGGAAAAAATGATGTCAGAATCCTGTTCTGCCCACCCAGGGTGCGGTTGCACGATCGGATAATCCATCGCATGTGATGAAATGACTTGACCGAATTCTCCGAATGCTACCGCTTTTGTGCTGGTTGTTCCTATATCAACTCCGATAACAACGTCTCTACTGCTATTCACGACCACTCTCTCCTCTTTTTAACATGGTGTTCTTACCTTGACAGGCAGGCAGCTTTTTCATAGCGCAAGCAACCATTTTTCAGATCCATTACTGTTGCTTAACAGAATCCCGTTTTATTAACGTCGGGGAAAACCGTAACACCTGATGCCTCCCTGCTTCTTTTTGCTCAATTTTCATAAACAGCCGTTCTGCCGCCTTTCTTCCCATTTCAAATGTCGGCTGCGCAATCGTCGTTAAGCGAGGGGTATAAATATTGGCGAAAGGAACATCGTCGATGCTAATAAGAGCTAAGTCGTCAGGGATATTGATGTTAGTTTCTTTCACAAAATTGAGCACTTCCGTGAGCGTTAAATCATTAATGGCAAATAACGCTTGCGGCGGATGGTCAGAGGAAAATAATCGGTTTAATTCTTCTTTAATGCGGGGAATTTCCGCCCCGATGATATATTCCTCAACAACCGGCAACCCTCTTTCCGTCATCGCCCGCTTAAACCCTTCGATTCGCTCAATCCGCGGAATGACATGCGATACAATCGGCGGCGTTACAATTCCAATCCGCTCGTAGCCCGAATCAACGAGGTGGTCAACAGCCAGCTTGGCGGCTTGATAGTTATCAAGAAGAACAGCATCCACCGGAAGATCGGGAACCATCCGGTCGACAAAGACAAGCGGAAATTGTTCCTCTGTCATCCTTTCATATAGTTCAACGTTTTTGCCCGTTGGAAAGACAATGAGTCCATCTACCTGCTTCGCTCTTAACATTTCAATATATTTTTTTTCTTTCTCCGGATTGTCATCTGTATTGCACACAATGACATGGAAGTCCCGTTCTTGACACACATCTTCAATCGCCCGAAGCACTTGTGTTGTTAACATATGCAAAATATTAAAAACAATGACTCCAATTGTGGCAGTCGATTTCTGTTTTAAACTTCGCGCGATAAAATTGGGGCGGTAGCCCAATTCCTCAATGGCTCTAGCAATGCGTTTTTTCGTTTCTTCGCTCATGTAATCATACCGTTTGTTCAAATATTGAGAAACGGTGCTCTTAGAAACATTGGCCAATTTGGCAACATCGGCCATCGTTACTTTTTGCAAGGATATCCCTACTTTCCATTACTAAATCGATTTAGTAAACAGCTAAAATGAGCTTTTTATAAACCGGTTTAGTTGGATTATACAATGATTGTAAGCGTTTTTACAACTATTTTTTTACATATTTCTTCCCCTCAAGCGGGATTGTAAATGGGCAAGGTTCCTATAAGAAACGTTCCCACAAAGGCTGGGAACGCTCGAAAAAACAAATGTAGTTATTCAATTACAGAAAAAATTTTCAAACGGGTCGTCAGGCTCCTGTTTTTGTTGCGGCGCCGCTTTTACAGCAAAATACGCCCCCGCTAATTCCACCGTGCATAAAACAATGTAGAATAAAAATCCTATCATCACGAATCACTCCTTTATGCTATTGTTAAAATGACAATAATTTATGAAATGCGTTTCAATGCAATAGTTTTTTAGAAAGAAGGCGGAATGATGGCGAACATTCGGGAAATTGCTAAGTTAGCGGGAGTTTCTGTCGCTACCGTATCGCGTGTATTAAATGATTATCCGTATGTAAAAGAGGAAAAGCGAAAAGCCGTATGGGAAGCCGTTGAAAAACTAAACTATACTAAAAATATTAATGCTGTTCATCTAGCTAAAGGAAGAACATACATTGTTGGTGTCATGCTGCCTTATGTCAATCACCCATACTTCAGTGCGATTGTCGAAGGCATTTCGGAGGAAGCGCTTCGTTGCGGATACCATCTTCTTCTATTTCAAACAAATTACGATGTACAAAAAGAGCTTGAAGCACTGGAAATGTTGCGAATGAAACAAGTCGATGGGCTTATTATTTGTTCGCGCACTATCAACTGGGAAACACTCGAAATGTATAAAGAAGATGGCCCGATTGTATTATGTGAGGATGCCAAAAATGATGACGTGCTATCCGTTTATATCGATCACTATGAAGCGTTTTTGCTTGGGATGAACTATTTAATCGGAAAAGGGCATCGAAAAATCGGGTACTGCATTGGGAGAACGACAGGGATCAATAGCCAAAACCGCCATGCTGCTTACAGCGATGCTCTGCGCAAAATCGATGAAACTCCAAGGGAAGACTGGATATTCGATCATTGTCTGGACATTGATGACGGAAAACGGGTGGTTAACGCACTGTGCTCTATGAAGGAAAGACCAACAGCGCTGCTTGTCTCAAGCGATCAAGTAGCTGCTGGAATAGTATTATGGGGGCAAAGCAAAGGGTTAAACGCGCCGGACGATCTTGCCCTAGTAAGCTTTGACAATCATCCAATTTCCGAAGCGCTTAGTATCACGACGATTGATTTGCCGCTTTTGCTGATGGGACAAAGAGCTTTTCAAATGGTACACAATTGTTTAATCACCGGAACTATGGCAGGACAAGCGGAGAAATTGCCCGTTCGTCTAGTTGAGAGGCGGTCGGTGTAGTCACGAAAAAGGAAAGACATTCAATATAAAATTTCATAAAAAGTCTGCATCATTTTTTCTCTCCCTGACTGAATAACACCCTGTTTTTATTTTCTAAAAACGGTGTTGTTCAGTCTTCTTTTATGGCTCCGGATAACGAAAAAGCTGTCAGTTTGCACCAGTAGTCTTTTTATCCTTATCTCAATGAAAAATCCAATGTCCAAGCCCAATGTTGCAACAGTATAATTCTCCTTATTTAGTAAAAAAATAAATGTGATAATTAGTACGGCTTGAAGGAGAACACCATATGGAAGACATTCTACACTCTGCGGTTAGGACAGTTATATCTTTCGTTTTGCTAATGCTTATCACCTTCTTCATCGGAAAGCAAGTAAACTCCCACAAAAACTACTTTAGCTTCGCTTTATCCATCACTTTAGGCTCATTTGTAGCCAATATGGGATTTGATGTAAATATAAATTTTTTGTCCATGCTCATTTCTTTTTTAACCCTCTGTCTTGTGTATTACTTAGTTTCTTTAATCTCCTTTAAGAATAGAACCCTTCGAAAATGGCTGTCCGGACAACCTACAGTCATTATTGATAAAGGGCACATATTAGAAGCAAATATGAAAAAATTAAGATATTCGTTAGACGATTTAAATCGGCAACTTCGTGAATTAGGGATATTTGATATCAAAGAGGTGGAATATGCACTATTGGAGGTTAGCGGCAACTTATCGGTTTTAAAGAAAAAACCATATCAAAATACGGTGAAAAGCGACCTAGACCAATCCCATCACCAACAGGCTAGTGTTCCTGTAGAAGTCATCATGGACGGGAAAATTCTTGATCAAAATTTAACGTTACAATACAACAAAAACTGGATTGAACAACAATTGTCTAAAAGAACATTAACGGTTGATCAAGTCTTTTACGGTGTGGTTGGAACGGATGGGCAATTATATGTGGATTTATATAACGATCATCTCCCCTCCTCCGGTAAATGATGCGAATAACCACGAAAACGACTGTGTGACAAACGAATGACATAAAAAGATAATAATGGGCAGGACAACCGAAAATAAAATCCATTTATTTACATACCGATGTATTTTAGTATATCTCGTCGTCCCCCAGGGCTATACTACGTATAAATAAAAATAAAACAAGGTGAGTCCGATGCTAGAATCTTGGAAAGAATTAATTAAACAGGCGGCGCACGCCTTTACGGATTGGTTGGAGCAAGAAAACCGGTCGTTTTACGATATCGCAAGCTTTATTCGCAGCCATCCTGACACTACGATCAAGAAGCAAACATGGCTTGGATTGACGTATCGCTTTTATTCGCTTCGCTTGAATCACGTTACACTTTCAATGGAAACGAAAAAAACCGCTAGAGAGGAGCATATTTTGTTCATCTCTGTAATCCCTAGTCATGCTGAACCAATTGTATACCGTTCCTATGACGAACAAAGCGACCTAAACACCATTGTCAAAGTTCCACCGCTCACAGAAAACGCCGCATCTATGCAATAGCAAGATGCGGCGTTTTTCTATCCTTTTATGCCTTGAAGCCATTCTTGGTAACATTCAGCACATAATGCTTTCTCTTGCTCTTCATTGGATGTATAAAAAGAAACATAATGCACTTGTTCATTACATTCAGACTGACAGTAAAAACAAGTTTCGTTCATGCGAGTCCCTCCCTGCCATTATTTTGGACAGGAGGGAACTTTCTTTTTCGAGTAAACTCTTCCCAAATTTATTGAGGTGATGTGATTGAGAGTAAGTAATCGATCGCCGCTTCCGTCGTAAAGGTATGGCGCAATCCAAGCAACTCGTGTGAGACTTGGCACTTTATAGCCGTCAGGAAAGCCTCGATGTGCAAACGCTAACCGAATTTGCTCTTTGTCTACATGCTTTGTCGGTACCTTTAATATTTCGGCGTTATTTCGTATAGGCACAGGTGTATTTGGGGCATATAAAACAGCTTCGCCAAATACTTTTTCAGTTTTCTTTGGCGCTTGCATCCGTGACGATCCAGTCCAGTGATTTTCGCTGAAATAATGTGATGATTTAATGCCCCTCTCCCATCTACACTTCGTTTCGAGGTGAAAGGCTTCTTGGCCAATATGTTAAAAAATTACATTCATACATATTCATGCGTTGTATACACTACTGTTCGGAAGGTGGTGAAAGACAATGCGAGCAACTGGAACACATGAAACATTAGAACTTCATGAACTTCTTGCATTTAAAAATGTATGCCTTGCGAAAAATACAGCCATGCAAGCGATGGCTACAGATCAACAGCTCCAATCATTAATCCGTCAAGATATTCAAAAAACTCAACAACACATCCGTGATTTGCAAACCCTTCTATCTTAAAAATGAAACGAGGTGATACACAATGCAAACAACAGCAACTACTTCACAAACATTAAATGATCAAATAATCGCAACTGACCTTTTAATTGGCGCAAAAAACGGCATTAAAAACTATGCAATGGCTATTACAGAAGCAGCTACACCAGAAGTGCGCAACACCCTCAAACAACATTTAAACGATGCCATTCAATTTCATGAACAAATTAGCCAATATATGATCAATAAAGGATACTACCATCCAACCAATGTTCAAGAACAATTGCGCGTAGACCTGCAAGCAGCGCAACAAGCGTTGCAAGCAAGCGGCATCCAACCACAAGGAAGCAACGCTCAATAACTTGCCGAAACGGAATTCGGCTTAGAGGCTGAATTCCGTTTTTCGTTCCTCACTTCTAAAAATATTCCGGCACAAAACCCTCTTGCGCCGCAGAAAAACAGGATTCGTCACTATAGCACGAATCCTGTTTTCATTTCATCAATGTACATATTTACCATAGTCAGGAAGTGCGATTCTGTCAAAATCTCGAGCGAGCTTTTCTAACCCTTTTTCTAGCTCTTCCCCTGATACAGGGGCCCCGTGGCCGGTGATTGCAACCGATGGACGGAGAGCGGCTAGCTTCCTGACAGATTCTCTTGCCGCATCCCAGTCAACGGTATAATAGCGCGGCGGGCCGGTAATCTCCGTTTGTTGCGTAAACACTTTATAAAGCGAATCTTGGCGGACGGTGACAAATGCATCCCCCGCGATCAGCGCGCGGTCGCTTTCACGAAATAATGACACGTGACCAGGAGCATGCCCAGGAGTATGAATCCAGCGAAAATCCGGCAATTCCGGAATGGTGCCATCGCTCGGCAACGGTCGAACATGATGTCCTAAGTCAATCGGTTCGTTCGGGAAAAGTGGCGATATTTTCGCTATCAATCCCCCTTCCACTGATGGATCAGGCTCTGGATAGCGCTCTTTTCCTGTTAAATAAGGCAGTTCTGCTTCATGGGCATAAACGGGAACATCCCAATGTTGCACAAGTTCAATAATCGCCCCCACATGGTCAAAATGACCGTGCGTTAAGACAATTGCTTTTGGACGGCTATGGGCGCCAAATCGCTTTTCAGAAACAGCGATGATGTCATCGGCTGTTTTCGGCATTCCGGCATCAATGAGGACGAATTCACCCGTTGCCGGTCTACCAACAAAACAAATATTGACAATTTGAATCGTATAGCAATATAAATCCGGCAACACATCGACGCCGATTCCGCTCGCAATCGAAGTGGCCGGAATCAATCGATAATCGCCGCCATAATGCAATTCTTCTTTCGACATTTCACTCCCTCCTTCAATGATACTATTCCACGTTTTATGCCTGCTATTCTAATGGCTCTCTGAAAAACGCCGATAGGTTCAATACGAGTCAACACTGATGAACCTCTCCCACCTACACTTCGCTTAGAGGTGGGAGACTTCTCGGGGGATACGTTAAAAGAAATCGGCTATAAACGTCGTTCCTGCCGGAATCATCCTCTCAAGCTGTTCAACTTCTTTTTCGCTTCCTTTTAATTTCCCGATTTTGTAAAATGTAAGCGGCCGTTCGTATCCTAACAATAGCGCGGCCGCCGTATTAATATCGAGCTGAAGCCCGCGTTTTGGCGGGTGCATACAAGAAGTATGTTCTTTTTCTTTGCGAAATACAGTTATTCCATTTTCGCTGATTTGATAAATTCCTGAATTCCATTCAGCAAACGCATCGTGCACGTGCAAAAAGAGCGTTCCCGCAAGCTCAGCAAATGGATATGCTTTTAAGAAATTTTCTAAATCGACAATCCTTGCCATAAAATACGGAACGATTTCTTGGGTAATTCTCGGTTCTTGAAGTAGATAGGGAAGCGGATCATCTATTGATGTTTCAACCGTCACTCGATCGGCCATCGAGTCGTGCTGGCAAATAAAATTCCACAACCCCCTTGTCGCCTCCTCATGAAGAGCGACCATTTCATTTACTTTCATATAGCGATCCTTTATTTCATACAGCAAATAACCTGCTAGTTCGTTTTGTTCATCCCTATAGGCAACCGCGTGCGTTTCTTGTTTTACAACAAAATGCTCCCACCAAAAAGGCCAACGTTTTAAACCGCCATTATAGCGCCGAATATATGACTCGTACATCGGCTGCAGCTTTTGAGGAACGTGCTCGGGCAATATGCGCTCTATTCTTCCCTTCGCAAACGGTTGCAATGGTATTAGATGGCGGTTTTCAATCGTTAATTTTTTGTAAGAAGCAAACAACTCCCAGCCGAACTTCCGGTAAAAATGGAATTGAAACGGGTACAAAAATGACAGCCATTCCCCCTTTTCTTTCATTCGCTCTAACGATGCTTTCAACAAATTAGCCACTTTTCCTTTTCGCCGATACTCTGGCCACGTCGCCACTCCCGCCACGCCGCTCATGCGGAACTCTTGTCCATGAATAAAAACGGTGAAAGGAAGAAGATGTGCTTTGGCGGCAAGCTGACCATTTTCAAAATCTCCTAATATCTCTTGTCTGTTCATCCATTGTTTTCGAATTTCTTTTTGTTGTTCCGTTAGCTTATATTGAAAAGCATATTCCGATAAACGAAAAGCCTCCTCATAATCTTCCTCGCTCAATAAGCGCATGTTCGACATACAGCTCCCCCTTTATGTAAAATCTCTTTTTCATTCTTCTTTTCCTAGAAAAATCCTTCTAAAAACCACCAACTATTTAAGCGATTGTGCGGAAACTGCTCCATATATGGTATGCTATTCATGGCAAATACAAGTAGAAAAAGGTGTTAGTTATGAACTCATACATCGTCATTGGTGCCGGCATTTTAGGCGCATCAACTGCGTATCACTTGGCAAAGGAAGGAGCGGCGGTTACGCTTATCGACAGAGGGGATAAAGGGCAAGCCACCGATGCGGCGGCAGGCATTGTGTGCCCGTGGGTATCCCAGCGCCGCAACAAAATTTGGTACCGCTTAGCAAAAGGCGGCGCAAAATTTTATCCTTCTCTCATCGAAGAACTGCAATCATATGGAGAAACGGAAACAGGCTATGAACGAGTAGGGGCGATCTGCCTTCATATGGATGAAGAAAAGCTCGCAAAGATCGAGGAACGTGCGCGACAGCGACGGGAGGAAGCACCGGAAATGGGAGACATCATCCGGCTGTCACCAGAAAAAACAAAAGCGCTATTCCCGCCGCTAGCAGAGGAATACAGCTCCATCTATGTAAGCGGAGCAGCGCGCGTTAACGGAAGAGCCCTGCGCGATTCTTTAATTCGGGTAGCCCAGAAGCTAGGAGCCGTCTATATAAAGGGTAATGCTCAACTCGTTCACGAAAGTTCACACGTCACAGGTGTTGAAGTCGCCGGAATGCGCTATACAGCGGATGCGGTCATCGCAACAGCGGGTGCGTGGTCTAAAGAACTGCTGTTGCCGCTCGGCATCGAATTTTTGGTCACGCCGCAACGGGCACAAATTGTCCATCTCGAAAGGCCGCAACAAGATACAGATCACTGGCCGGTCGTGATGCCACCTAACAATCAATACTTGCTTGCTTTTCCAGAGGGGCGGGTCGTTGTCGGAGCGACCCATGAAGATGAAGTTGGCTTTGACTGCCGGGTGACGGCAGGCGGATTGCATGAAGTATTAAATAAAGCTTTAACAGTAGCACCAGGGCTATCGGAGTGCACACATGTCGAAACAAGAGTCGGATTTCGCCCCTATACCCCAGGGTTCCTTCCTGTCTTTGGAGCGCTTCCCGGCTTTACCGGCATTTATGTGGCCAACGGCTTAGGGGCATCCGGGCTAACAGCTGGCCCTTATTTAGGATGTGAACTCGCCAAACTCGTCCTTGGACAACCAACCGAATTAGATCCTTTTGATTACGATGTAGCCGGTGCGATAAAAAAATAGAAGAGCGCGGTTAAAGCCTCCGCGCTCTCTAATCTAACCGATGGAAACACACAAGCTTTTTACAAATATGAACCTTCCCCACCTACACTCGGTTTAGAGATGAGGGACTTCTCAATTATCATTTAGAAATAGGAATTTGGATTTCCGTGACATGCTGTTTGGGATCTAAGGTGGATAAATACCCTTCAATATGCCACTCTCTTACTGGGCCGACGATGGCATAGCCATTTTTTTCAATCCACTGCTGAATCGCTGCATAGGCATTTTCCGCTTCATCATCCCCTTTGTAAATGACACACGCCATTTCCTCGACCGCTTCTAAAATTCTTGTTTGAATCCTTTCCGTCTCCGGTATATCGTGCTCAATAGGAAACGCCACCTCCAATTCAATGGTGTCTTCATTCGCACTCGATGAATGATAAATGGCAATCGGAAACGTTAGCTTGACCTTGTGAAGCAACAAGTAATCAATAAGTTCTTTCCATAATTCAGGCTGCTTGTCTAGCGCTTCGACCTTTTCCTTTATAGACACGATTTGAATAGGATCGCATTTTTTGATTAAAACATCGTAGTTTAATACGCTCTTATCCGTTTCTCTCTGCAATTTGTTTATTAATGTTTCTAAATGGAGCAGCTTTTCTGTTTGCTTTGTTATGTTCTGCTTTATTTCCGAAGCTTTGCGGTTTAACATGTCGATCACAATTTTTGACGTGATATCATCGTCAATAATATGTTTAATGTCGTCTAACGAAAAATCTAATTCTTTCAACGCTAAAATCCGATGCAGCCTTTTCGTTTGTTGAGCTGAATAAAAACGATAGCCTGTCTGCGCATCCACTTTGATCGGCTTTAACAGGCCAATTTCATCATAATAGCGCAAAGTTTGGACCGACACTTTATTTAACTTGGCAAATTCCCCTATTTTGAACATAGCCATCTTCCTCCTTCATGAACTTACTCACATCATAAAACCTCCTGTAACGATAGAGTCAATTCCTTAGCGATAATTTTGTTGCTATTTCCTCATTGTTGATTTTTTCCTTCGCTGTTGCTTCACAAAAATAAAAGCGGAAGATTTTTACGCATCTTCCGCCGTTTCTTTTTATCTTTTGATCATTTCCTGTCCCTCTATATATTGTTCCACTTCACGAATGGAAGGCAGCCCTTCCCAGTCTCCTTTAAATTGTGTAGCTAGGGCGCCTAATAAATTGGCTTGCTTTAATGCTTGGGGCAAACGTTTTTTTAAAACGTGCGCACTAAGCGGTTCGCCTTCATCTAACAACGCAGACAGCAAACCGGCAGCAAACGCATCTCCGGCTCCTATCGTATCAACAACCTTATCAAGGCGAAAAGCAGGAGCTTGGACCGCTTCATTTTGATAAAAGCCGATAGCCCCCTCTTGTCCAAGCTTCACTACAACAAGTTGAGGCCCCATTTGTAAAAACTGTCTTCCATACTCTGCGATCGGTTGCTCGCCAATTAAAAATTTTGCTTCTTCTAATCCAGGCAAAAAAATATCGCACAACGGGATCAGCGACGATAAAACGCGCCGCGCCTGCTCTTCGCTCCATAGCTTTCGGCGTAAGTTCGGGTCAAATGAGACGGTTAATCCGTTTGCTTTCGCTTGCTCCATCACTTTTTTTATAAAATCCGCCGTCCGCTCGCCTAGTGCAGGCGTAATTCCGGTTACATGCAAATGGCGAGCGTTGGCAAACCACTCAGATTGTATATCTTCTTCTGAAAATTTGCTTGCTGCTGAATACTTTCTATAGTAGTACACCGTTGGATCGCCATAGCCTTTAAATTCTTTAAAATAAATGGCGGTCGGCGCCTTTTCATCACGAATGACGCAAGAGACATCGACTCCCTCCCCGGCAAGCGTGCTCACAATGAAGTCGCCGAACGGATCGCAGCCAACACGGCTGATCCATCTTACTTTTTTACCGAGCCGCGTAAGTCCAATAGCCACATTCGATTCAGCCCCTGCCATCGATTTAGTAAATAAAGGAGAGTACCTTAAGGAGCCGTCTGCCATTGGTTGAAAGAGAATCATACTTTCCCCAATTGTCACTACATCGACGTTATTGTTTTGCTGCATAGCCGCCAACCCCTTTAGCAAGCTCAACAAACATACCTGCCCGCTTTGTGAGTTCATCGTAGTTTTTTTGTTGCACAAGCTGTTTGTCGACTAAATTTCCTCCTAATCCGACGGCAATGGCGCCATTGTTTAATATTGGCACTATATTTTCTGTATTGACTCCTCCTGTTGCAATCATCTCAATGAAATGAAGAGGGGCTTTTACCTCTTTAATATAGTTCACTCCTAAAGACCCGATCGGGAACACTTTCACAGCGCTTGCTCCTAGCTCGTATGCCCTGTACATCTCTGAAGGTGTCATCGTACCAGGCCATACGTCGATCCCTTGCTCGACACAATAAGTGACAACTTGTTCATTTAGATTAGGAGAAATAATATATTGCGCTCCTGCCTGTATAGCTTCTTTAGCCATCTCTAGATTTAACACCGTTCCAGCGCCGATATAAAGACGGTTTTCATATGTTTCTCTTAGCTGGGAAATGGCTGATAACGCCCCTTCCGTATTCATTGTGATTTCTAAAAATTTAATTCCTCCTGACCATAAAGCCTCGGCAATCGGTTGTATGGAATCTTGTGAAACTCCTCTAATGATCGCGATGATTTTTTCCTCTTTCAATAATGGGAGTAAACGAGAAGTCATCGGTATACCTCCTCCATTCTAATAGTTTATTAATGTAACCCTTTTTTCAAACTATTCAAATAAAAACAGAGAGAGTTAGCTTATTTTTACTATCTTAACAACCTTCAGCTTATTTCTAGCCATGTTTCGTCTACACTACATTTCCCCCGGCACACCCTACTTACTGTTCAGATACGCATCGCCAGAGCACGCTTCGTTATATAATCCGCATCAGGCGGCTCCCACTATCCCTGACTCGCTGGTCTTTCTTATATAACTACTCTCTTTTTATTGATTTTATCATATTTTTTACAATTATAGGGAGATTGTTGGAATAATCAAGCATTAATGGAATTTCTCTTACTGCAGTAATACACAATAATTGGATATGATCAATATGTCCATGAAATTCTCGCACCTCACTTCGTTTCGTTTAGAGTTGGGAGGCTTCTCGGCGGATATGCTAAATAACGAATTTATAGTAAAATGTAGACGATATAGGAGGTTGATTTTTTTGGAATTTCGCATTATTCATGCCATACCGAACGATGACATCATGGAAGGGATTTTACAGCTGCATGAACGCATTTTTCAAGATTCGAGTTCACTTATAGAACGAATGAAAACAAAGGCAAATTTGCTTACGATCATCGCGCTCGATCAAGGAAAAATCGTTGGCTTTAAGATGGGCTATGAGTTTGATCCTAGAAAGTTTTATAGCTGGCTCGGCGGCGTCGACGAGATGTACCGCCATCAAGGCATTGCGTCCAAGCTAATGGAAATGCAACACAACTATTTGCGAGAACACGGCTACCGCATCGTGCAAACAAAAACAAAAAATAAATGGCGGGCGATGCTGATCCTGAATATTAAGCATGGCTTCGATATCATTGGAACGTATACCGACGAAAAAGGTGAACCGAAAATTATTCTTGAAAAAAATTTGCTAGTGACAAATTGAAGAAAGCGCTTCATTTTGCTAGATTAGTATGAGGAACATGAAAATATAGATGACTATGCATATATGAAAAGAAGGTCATCCATAGCCGCAAACCGGGGACGATTAGCTTCAACCTTGGTCAACATCTACATACAGATAGATTGTTTGATGCGGAATTTTTCAGAAGGAGGAACCAAAATTGAGCAAAATTTATATCATCCATGAAAACAGCGAATGGACCATTCATTTAACAAAGCGCTTAGAAGAATTAAACTTGCCTTATGAAGAATGGTTTTTAGACGAGGGGATTGTCGATTTAACGCAGGCGCCGCCGGAAGGAATATTTTATAATCGCATGAGCGCTTCTTCCCATACTCGCGGCCATCGCTTCGCCCCGGAATTGACGGAGGCGGTGCTCGCTTGGCTCGAGCGCCACGGACGGAAAGTGTTCAACGGAAGCCGGGCGCTTCGCTTAGAAGTAAGCAAAGTGAATCAATATATGGCATTAAATGCACATGGCATTCGCACACCGAAAACGATTGCTGCAGTGGGCAAAAAGCAAATTGTCGAAGCGGCGAAACAGCTCGGATGCCCGTCCTTTATCACAAAACATAACCGCGCCGGAAAAGGTCTCGGCGTGCAGCTGTTTCACTCGATTGAGACGCTTCAGCAATATGTGGAAAGCGGCGCTTTTGAAGACTCGGTCGACGGCATTACGCTTGTTCAGGAATATATACAAGCTCCAGAGCCGTTTATTACCCGTTGTGAATTCGTCGGCGGAAAATTTGTGTACGCCGTGAGGGTCGACACTTCGCAAGGGTTCGAACTATGCCCAGCTGATGCTTGCCAAATCGGTGATTTATTCTGTCCGGTTGGCGAAACAACGACACGTCCGAAATTTGAAATTATTGAAGGCTTCGCGGATCCAATCATCGAGAAATACGAGCAATTTTTGCGGGCCAATGACATTCATATCGCTGGCATTGAGTTTATCCGCGACCGAAACGGCGATATTTTTACGTATGACGTCAATACGAATACGAACTACAACTCGGAAGCCGAAACGCGCGCCGGAACATTTGGCATGCTTGAAATTGCCAAATTTTTCGGCGAAGAATTAAAACAATTAGCAGAAACGGCTCGCTAAACCAAAATCGGTATTTTCCTCATTGTGAACTATATATTCGTACCCAACAATAAACAGCCGCCCCTTTTCGTAAGGGAGCGGCTGTTTGCCATCACTGGACCAATCTTATTATTCAACTAGAATACGAATGCGTCCTTACAAGCTCTAGTCATCTTCCTAAACGTTCGCAACAGAACGCCGATCTTTCGGCAGCCAAAACGTGAGCACACCCAATAACGGAAGAAAACTGCACATCGTCATCAGCGATTTCAATGAGTAGAGGTCGGCAATTTTTCCAAGCACGACCGCACCGAGCGCCCCCATGCCGAACGCAAGCCCCACAATGAGCCCGGAAGCCATGCCGACATTTCCAGGCAACAGTTCTTGCGCATACACAACAAATGTTGCGAAGCTTAACGATAAAATAAATCCGGCAATAAATACGATAGGTAATACCCAGCCAAGCGGAAGGTACGGAAGAATTAGCGCAAACGGAGCCGTGCCGAGCGTCGAAAACAAAATTAAATTTCTCTTTCCAAAACGGTCGGCAATCGGACCGCCAGCAAATGTTCCAATGGCTCCTGCAATCATAAAAACAAATAAATAGAGCTGCGCTTCGCGGATGGAAATGTGATAATGCTCAATCAAATAAAATTGATAATAGTTCGAGATGCCTGCTGAATACCATGAACGGGCAAATACTAAAAAGATTAATAGGGATAAAGCAAAAATAAGCCGGTTTTTCCCTTTTTGATCTGCTTGCGTCCCGCCCTTTTGTTTGCGGGCGCGCGCCCCTTGTTCTAGTTTGTTTGAATACCATCTGGACACGCGAGACAACAAAATAATTCCAGCCAGAGCTATCACTGTAAACCAACTAGCGCCTTTTTGTCCGAACGGAACGAAAACAAGCGCTGTAAAAACGGGTGCGAGGGCATTTCCTGTATTGCCGCCGACTTGATAAATCGATTGGGCAAACCCCCGTCTCGCTCCTGCCGCAAAATAAACAACTCGCGCCCCTTCCGGATGGAATACCGCCGACCCAAGCCCGACAAGCAGCACGGACAACAGGACAAAAAGAAAATTCGGCGCAAACGCCAAGCCAACCATGCCAATCAAACTTGCCGCCATCCCAAGCGGCAAAAAGTACGGGGAAGGACGCCGATCAGTAAACAATCCAACAACCGGCTGCAAAACCGATGATGTCATATTTAACGTAAAAGCAATCCAACCAATTTGCGTATACGACAAGTTCATTGATGATTCCAAAATCGGATACAGTGCGGGAATCACTGCCTGCATCGAATCATTTAATAAATGACCGATGCTAATCGCAATTAAAATCGGATAAACTGTCTTATGTATGCCCGCCACTTGCTGAACATTCGCTTGCATGCTGTTTCTCTCCCTAGATATAGTTTACGAGTTTCATTATAAACCTTTTTTTGGATATTGCAATTTTTTCGTTTTCTGCCATCAACCCATGAGTGGCGGACTATTTGTATCTGGTTTCTTTTAAGGAGGTTCATTTTATCAATCTGCCCCCTTGTCCGCGTGAGACGGTGTAACAAATTTCCTTTAATAAGTTAACATAATAAAATCTATGTAAAATAGATAACGAGTACCTATAAATACGGCTATATTTGTACGTATTTTGCTTGTGTAATGAAGACATTACCGAGGAGCAAGGTCATATTAAAATTTGACCTCTATCATTTGTGTACCAACAATAGCAGGAACAGAATCGGAAGTCCACACGTTCATCCATTATCACAAAATCTGTTAGTCATCAGAACTAGAGGGGAATTCCTTAATCTTTTTATTTTGATCCACATTTCAGTATTTTAAGGAATGGCTTGTCATAAATTATTTCAATCTAGATCTTCTTTATTATCAAAAGTTTAGTCAAAGATACCGTAATATGTTATTTTTTGTATGAAAAAGAGGCTATCATTTAAGTTAAAAATATGGGAATCGTAGCAAATATTTATTCTTTATATTTTTAACTCTTCGTTAAATTTGTATATAACGCAAACTTAAAAACAAGAATTTTCTCCCCTTTTTGATGTTAGTGTTGTTGTACATTGACAGAATTTTGTATGGATTAATGAAAAAATTTTATATGGTTAACGAACCTCGTGCATAATATTGTATTTATCGATGCACATTTCTGTCATTTAATTTACATAATGACTACGACGTTTAAGCTATTCAGCAAAAAGAAGAAAAGACAGCCCGAAATAGCTGTCTATGTTTGATTGTTAGCGATTGGTACCGTTATTCGGTCTCTGGCAACGACTGTTCCGTTGTGAACGATATAGCATTCTACATAATGCTCACCTTTAAAATTAGTACTTTCAATCTTTTCATGCCTTCCTCTATCTCGAACAATTTGACCACGAATACAATCTCTTAGTATAGCTTCCTCACCACGATTTAAAACTTTCCAATACACATCATACGGAAGTTTTTCTTCGCTTCTTCTTGCTATTTTATCAAACTCGTTTTTTTCGATAAAAAATCGTAAATTTTTATTAGCAAGAAGCGGTATTTGGTCTCTAAGCATATTTCTCAGTAAATGAGGTCTAAATCCATTTTGTTTAACTTCGCAATCAATTTTTAAACTATAACGAATGTCAATAGGAAATTTTCTTTCAATGAATTCCTCCGTTTGTCGAGCTGTGAATCCAAAGGACGCACTTTTTTCAATTTTGGCTTCCGATACTGCCTCAGGGACTGGAAAGGTTTCTCCAAATAATTCTTGAAGGGTATCATATAAATTTTCGCTATCCTCAGTCAAATCCTTAATCTTGTTATATGCTGAATTAGCTTTTGTAACGAACGTTCCTTTTTTATTATATACTTTTTGGTTACTGCCCAATGCAAACCAATATTGTTGGTCTTTGTTCCGAGTTTTAAGATAATAGAAGAGGTCTTTTAATACCTGGAGGTAATTTTCAAATGCCGCCTCTTTATGCTCCTCATACTCATCAAGAAAGTTGTAAATCAGCGTGTCAATCAGTAAGCCTCCAAATTTAATACCAATATGATTTTTCCATGCTCTGACAATGTTACATAGATAACGATAATTGTTATTGGTTTCTTCAATTGTTTTCAGACTTTCTTCGATTTCCGGAAGTGGATCAGTCTTCTTCCACGAACCACCGTTATTGGAATCGGGGTAATCGAAAGCTCCATCGGATCGTTCAAAGACGGGACACACCTCTATGGTATAGTTAATACTTTCAAAGCTTACTACAACTACTTGACCATCCCCCCTAACAATTGTTCTAGGATAGGTTTTCTTAATCTCAGCTTTTATGGCCTGTAACAATTTGGACTGCCCATTTCCTTCGTGTTGATCATATTGTTGTTTAACCCCATTAGGCAAAACAAAAAGCATGTCCAGGTCACTAATACCTTTAATCGCTGTCTGCCGTCCTAATGACCCGACAATATAACTGTGTTCTTGATCGCTGTCAGTATCCCAATATGCTTCATTTAACCGTTTTGTGATTCTTTTGAATCTCTTATGGATATCATCAAGATTGTCAATCTCCAACTGCTTAACAAAACCTTCAAACGACTGTGCCAACATCTGTTTCTCCTCCAATTCACGATAGCAATACCCAAACGACTATTATTACAACAACTATTACTGTAAAAACAAACGAGAAAGGAATTTTATCTCTCCATGTAAACTGTTTTTGCTCATCGATCCACTCGTGTTGAGTTTGAAAGAAGAATTTATAGTGGGCATACCAATCACTCATTATAATTTGTTTGGTAATATTTATACTGTAATACTCGTCCATTATCTGATTCATTTCTGCTTCTTCGTCTTGGAAATTGTCTGCTGTAGAGCTTTTAACACGATAGTAGATATTTCGGAGTTGGTTATGTAAAACTATGAGGCGATTCCCGACTTCCCTATACCTTTCTTTCTCTGAATTATAGAGGCTAATAGCTAAGGCGATTATGTTCAAACAGATTAGAGCAACTGATATCTCATTGTTGTTTTTATAGTCAGGCTTATAGATTGCCATACACCAATAAGAAGACTAATAAGTGCAAGAAATCCTGGGATTTTCTCAACAATATCGTATGTGGCAAAGTGCTTCTTCGCACCGAAAGAAACATTATAACCATTTTCAGCCAAACTACGTAATAAATGATCTTTATCCATTTCTAATCACCTTCTTTTGTTCATTTCAGTGGAATAGAAGTATCACCGAAGATCAACTCTAAATAAGAAAGCCCAGAGTTTCTCTTCAACTTGAATTTTTCTGTCAAAAGTTACATCAACTGGACGTATCACAACGTCTTGTTGCATTTGATAGTGATACTCCTCGATTTCATCTTCTATTGTGGTAATGATTTGATCGAAGTCCGCCGGATCAGATACTTCTTTAATTACAAGAACTAGCTTGCTCTTTCTTGATCCAGAACCATAACCTTGTTCAACTAAGTCAGAGGCAAACCTTACGGCCTTTTTATCGATGGTATTGTCGGGGAAGGAGGGACTCAGCATACCAGCAACTCTACCTTTGTACACCATCTGTGTTTTTTCTACAGGAACTAAATTTCCGCCCCAATTCTCGTATCCCCAAGCGATGCGGTATTCTGTACATTCTGGGTGAGGCCTAGACGCTGGGACAAAGATAACTCTACGTTCATCAAATACTTTCACCTCAATCGTTAGTATAAAATGCTGGTTAAAACAATTGGTTAATACTAATGGTATATGTTCAGGCAGTTTTTGTAAAGCGATGATCTAATCATAAGTTACAGAAAGAAAAAACATGCCATCGGGCATGCAAATCAGACAAACCATATCGTAGAACAGGGGCATCGGTTTATAAAGAAGCGAGTTCGTTCGATGTTAGGATTGAAATCATTTCGTACAGATTCTAAAATGTTTCTAATTACCCGTGGTGCTAGATAACCCCGAGTAAAAATAAAAATAACCCTTGCTTGAGGATCTCCTGTAGAATGAAAGTGCCACCCATCATTCGAAAGGAGAATCCCCATGCAAGAGCACTTTCATTTGACTACAGATCAAGCCAAGATTCAAAAGCAATACGCCGCCATTTTCCTTTTTGTCTCCGCCCAACTGTCATTGATTCAAACGCATCTTCAACGCCGCAATCGATATTTGGTAAAGCAAGAAGATGACGTGATCATAGCGATCCACATTTCAGGAAAGCTGCTTGGCTTTGCTTCTGAACGGGCCTAGCATCGATTTGTAGTCGGAAATTTGTTTCCTCTATCTTTGTTCCCCGAACGTTCCCGATACAACCCACGTTGTCGGTCACTGCGTTGGGCGGTGAAATGAATCCGTCATGAACTGGAAAAACGTGGTCCATATCATGCCTATGCCGTGGTCTATTGCTTACCGTTAGCGTTGTGCCATACGGCGAAAATGCATCGTATCAAACGATTTCAAGGGATCGCACACATTGGATATTGCGCTTCCAAAAAGCAATGGTACTATTGGTTGAAGTTGCACCTTCAAAGTGACCGATCAAGGTTTGTCAATGGGATATGTGGTGACGGAAGCATCCTGTCATGATCGAATCGCAGCCAAAAGCGTGATGACCCCAATTCCTCATCCTTATAACCTCGGGGACAAAGGGTTCATTAGCCGTGACTTGCAAAAAACGCTGTACGAAGAATACCAAATGGCACTTTGGACTCCATCAAGGAAAAATCAAAAACGTCAGCCATCCAAGACATGGGAAAAGTGGATCAAACAAAAGCACAAAGTCATCGAGATGGTGTTCTCCATTCTGGTCGATCCATACCGAATCACAGAGATTCGAGCAAACTCCGTGATCGGATTTGAAGTAGTGCTCGACGGCATATTGTTGGCCTATTCGCTGGTGACACTAGGGCTAGTTGAGTTCTAACACTCAACTAGCACCACGGGTTAGTATAATTTAAAAAGCCCTTGGAATTGATGAAAATCCAAGGGCAATTTTTATATTTATGTAAGAAGGAGGTCTTGCTTATATGATTCCTCCATCCAAGAAGAGATTCAATATCAGAGAAATTACCTTCACCGATGTTACCAATTCTCTTTAAGAGTAATATAGAAGCTAATATAATTTTTAATATTTTTATAACATATATCTAATTTGGGTGCAAAAAACCAATAAAGGTTAATCATCTTCGTCGTTATCATCATCAGGTTCAAAATAATAATCAAATATACTTTTTAAATTGGTAAATAACGTATACCATCCTCCAAGAATTCGTGCAACAAAATACATTGGCAGTGTTACCTCAAACCCCAAATTGTACTCTTGATTAAATTCTTCAATTGCCTCATGTAATATATCCCGATAAAAGAAGTACTCGATTATGGCTGCTAAAATTCCTGCGGCAAGATGCGTCCAGAGAAATAAGCCTAAATAATACATTGACATTTTCTTCACCATCACTTTTGTAGAATCATGCGCCAGCGGCTAGAGTAGCCCTTGTACCTGTTGAATTGCTTCAATATCTGCTTCCATTAGTGTCCCAACTAAGTACAAAAATTCGACCCAACCCTGATGAGCTGGAGTTATTATGTCGTGTTCATAAGTGAAATCTCTATTCTTGTCTCTTTCTTTGAGTGGTTTAGAAAAACCATATTCATCTAAGCATTGTTTATATCTCTGATCTAGTTCATACTCTCTAAGATGAACACAGGTACCATCGCTAATAAATCTTTTATGATGCTGCAATACCATATTCATCTGAATAAAATCCGTATATGGACGTAACAAATGAGCGGAGATGACTGCATGGTTGCGTTCTTTAAATATAGATGGATTTCCCTTCTTAAGAGGAAAGTGCGCTAAGGGAACGGACTGGGCATTTGCCCATAGTGGGCCTTGCCAAACTACATCTAGCTTACCTAAATCATGTAGCCCTGCAATTTCCACTATCTGATCTTGGTTCTTTATAACATACTCCGAGAAATGTTCCTTTTCCAACTTCTCTTTCATTATGTCCTTTACGGCCAATGCGTGTAAAATCCAAGGCTCCTCTTTATAATCAGCTCGTATCTCTTTATTATTTGCTACGTGTGATTCAGGAAATGGTACGCACACCTTTCCTTCTTTCATTCTAAATCCGACCTCATCATAAAGACAATCATTCCCCTTTATAACGATAGTATCTCCTACGTTGATTTCTGAATAAGGCGTTTCCCTTATCTCTCCTCTATGTAAACCATACAATTGGTTTGATTTTGCGATTTTCTCCAATTGATTTATATGCACGGATATAGCGGCCTTTTGGAAGCTTCTAAAAGACGGGGAAGGATCCACAATAATATTTACATTTTCAATACCACGAATAAGTTCATTTCGGCTCCCATCTTTTAACTTAGGTTTATGTTTTTTGATTTCCCTCTCATTGATATGTTTTCTGTAATAGGGATTTAGAATCTCATTTACCCATTGTTTTTGAATATCCCACGTAAATTCAATAGACTGGTTTTTCTTTAGTGCATCAATGGTTTTTATAACTACTTCTTCGTCATAAACTCCCTGGTAGTCCCCTTTAAAGCATATTAGCTCTCCTTCTCCGCCCCAACGGGCCACCCTCCCATCCCGCTGAATCAAGGAGTCAATCGGGGAAATAGAACTGTACATTCTAGGGGCGGATATATCCATTCCCGCCTCAATAACTTGTGTAGAAATTAGAGTTTTGTTATTTTCTCCGCTTCCTTTCCCGAAATACTGCAGCACTTTCCGCTCCGCTTCTTCTCTGTCTTTTGGCAACAACTTGCTATTGAGAATAATACAGCGTGTGGGATCATTGATTTTTTGGTACACTTCCACTTGCTCTTTTTGCGTATTGCAAAGGATAATCTGTTTCCCAGGATAGTTATTAATCGCAGCCCAATCTAGAGATTCGATATATTGTACTGTTACCTTCCGATTCTTTACCGAGGGTTGCTTAGTAACAATGACCTCCATTTGGTACCGCTGTCCAAGAAAATCCATTAAATATTCAGGCATAGTAGCAGTCATAATAATGAATCGGTTTCCCCTTTTATAAAGGGCATCTAACATTTGAATCGTCGTTTTTAATGTTTTACCTGGTTCGAATAATTGAATTTCGTCAAATATAAAATGGGACTGAACGACGTGTTTCCCCTTCATAAATGCCTGTACCCCAATTCCCAAATAGCCCGCTAACACTTGATCGATAGTGGTAACTACATACCTGTTTGTTAAAAAAGGATCTTCTTGTAATGCAGAATGTTGAATGGTCCAGCTCTCCGAGTATCCTAAAATACTATGATATTTCTTTAATCGTTCATAGATGGAAGTGGCTAATGTCCGTTGGGGTTGAATATAAAGAATCCTCCCGCCCCACTGCAAGGCTAAGTAATAAGCTGCTTCGGTTTTCCCGGAACCACATGAGGATAAAATCAGTACGTTTCGATCTTTGGGAAGATGGCTTATTTTTTGCTGAACTTCCGTTAACTTGACTTCGGAAACCCCAAACAAGGTTTGTAAAAACTGATTCAACCGCTTTCGCCCCTTTTTATCTTTCTAGCTTAAAAAAAGCAGAAATAGCAAAAAGAAGCACATACTTTATGTGCTTTCAAATACTCCTTTTATATGGTAACTGTCTCCTTAACAAAACAAATTTTTCGCTCTTGTTGCCGTCTGGAACGCTTTTCACTAAATAGGTAAACGTCCTCAAACCGAATTTTACCGGTTTTCCAATCATACAATTCAAACAAATCCGCGTTCCCGTCCCTCTCTTCTACCCATTCCATTAAAACGTTTTCCATCCTCTTAACGGCTTCGATACTCTCCAAATACACCAAACTTTGAGAATCTCCAATACATTCTATGTTATTGAGGTATGTTTTAAGGTTCGGAATCGAGTTATCAATATAAAAGACAATACTTTCTACATCGACAAATTCGCGAACTCCAACCGATGATAACCCTTCCTCGTTGTTAGTTTTTTTTTCATCATAATACGAATTAGAGGCCAATTTCAATTTAACAGAAGCTTTTCCATGTTCGCGGGGGTATTGAATATATAAAATCGCATTTTTAATTTTATAAAACAACTCTTTAGCCTTCTCTATTCCCTCAAGTTGAATAACGGAGGAAAGAATTGCTCCCCTTATTGTATAAGCCATCGGGTATTCATAACTTCTTCCATTTAGGTGGCTGTCATTATATTTTTTAAGTGAAAAAAATCCAGCTGTTTTATAAATTACTTTGTATATCAAAAAGAATCCCCCTCCCTTTTCATCTAAAATTAGTTCACTAGATTTTTTGCCGTCAGCACGTAATTTCATATTAAACATAATTATGGATACGATAAATACGAACGTTTTGGACATATTAATATTTCAATAACTCCAAGTTCTATCTAAACCAGGACGGGCACTTCGGACGGCAGCTGCTATCCCTTCTTTTAATAACTCTAAGTTCAATCTAAACGAAGCAAAACGGAGAGAGCATGGCATCCGGCGCCGCCTTTTAATAACTCTAAGTTCAATCTAAACTTTGTTTTATCCTGCAGCATTTACGCCCCCATTTCTCCTTTTAATAACTCTAAGTTCAATCTAAACGGGTCAACCGGCAACTCGAAGCGATGCAGCGGCAAACTTTTAATAACTCTAAGTTCAATCTAAACTTTCACAGCGAAGTTTCAAAAGAATATTTCAAAACACCTTTTAATAACTCTAAGTTCAATCTAAACGTTGATTTCGTTGTGCTTGGCGTAGTTGGCGGCTTATCTTTTAATAACTCTAAGTTCAATCTAAACGCAACTGAACCGTACTGCTGCGTTACTTTAAAACTTCCTTTTAATAACTCTAAGTTCAATCTAAACTTTTAGGTATGATAGGTAAGGGTGGTAGTGATAACACTTTTAATAACTCTAAGTTCAATCTAAACGTTTGAGCTAGAGATCATCGATCCAGATCAATACGCTTTTAATAACTCTAAGTTCAATCTAAACTTAGAAGTAACTTTATCCATGAACCAATCTGGCATCTTTTAATAACTCTAAGTTCAATCTAAACTCTACAACCTCCTGATAATTTTTAAGCAGGAGAATCTTTTAATAACTCTAAGTTCAATCTAAACTTTACCGCATTTTGCAAAAAAGCGATGATTTTTCATCTTTTAATAACTCTAAGTTCAATCTAAACCCCCTTGTTTTTATAGATGATGTTTATTGGTATATCTGATGTTTTAACTCTGCAACTTTTGCAAATTTGCAGTAAACCTCTAATCATGGAGAAGGACGAGTTTCTCAAATAGTGCTAACCCTTGATATATCAACATTTGATAATGACTGATCTAAATTGGGGTTTACTGCAGACAATATTAGGAATGAAAGGTTTTAACGTATTCCATATTTCGCTGAATCATAAAATCTAGAAATTCATCACTTGCATACAACTCAATTAGTTCCTTAAACTGCTGAATATTATTAAAAGTATGAGAAACGGTCGATAGTTTTTGATTTACCTCGATAAAATCCTCATTTAATGCGCTATATTTGGCTGTTATTTGTTCTCGATCGGTTTTTTCCGTTACGATGCCATAAACGCCCCGTAAATGCGGTAAATTGGTTGAGCACATTGCCCCTTCAATATCCACCAATGTGTTACGTACAGCTTTTAACGCGTTTTTTATCCGTCTTTTGATGGTCTCATGATCAACAGCATACATCAATTTCTCGTCATCAAACCCCACTCGGTGTAAATCTAATTGAATTGTTAGTGCATATTCCGAAGAGCGAATAGGACGGTAAAAAATCATTTGAGCATTCTGATCCTTATTAGTGTTGGCATCGGAAAGAGTATCAGCTTGTTCCTTTTTCGTCTTCGCGTTTTTTTCGGTTGGGTCTACCCTAGTATAAAGAACACTATCGTTTCGTGTCCCCTCTCTAGCAATGGCCCAAGAGAATTGCGCCACCGAATAGCGCTTTTCATTTTGCCCTTTCCCTGCATTCATAAACCCGCATAAATCGTCTACTGCACACTCTTTTACACGGTTTCCGTTCGCACTTAAACGCTCATCTTTCACTTTAATCTTTCCATTTTTCATAGGTGAGAAGATTTTACATGTATCGCATAATTCATGATGTTCAGTCAATAAACGCACATTTTTTGTAAAGACATGTTTGATCAAATTACCTGTAATAGCATTTCTCAATGACCCATCTCTTAGCTGAATTGTTCTTGTCTTCACCACATTCCCAATGGTCTCCTCATTATTTAGGGCTTCGGCATCTACCTCGAATCGAAGGATAAAGTTTAAGCGAAAAAGATAATCGTTCAATTTAATGTGGTCTACACTAGATATCATTCTACATTTGCCCCTCCCGTCATTACTCTTTTTGTTCCTTTCTTTCAAAGAAAACGGTTGAATAAGTTAAAATCGCATCCCCTATGATCTGAACATCCTTGTCCGTCTCAGAAAAACCAATAATTTCGGCGATATGTTTTTCCTCTAAACGATATTGATTGTAGTTTTTATAATAAAGTAAATTTATATCCCGAATAATCCTAGTTAAGGTTCGGACGTTATAACAATTCAGCAACGCAACTTGTATTTCATAGCCCTTTTTATCACGGATCAGGCGATTCAACCCCCGTCCTACAAGCTTAACACTCTCACTATTGAAAATTTCTTGCACACGTTTGTTTTGCAAGGCAATCAATTCCTCCATTCTCCCTTTCTCAATCGATTCACGCTTTTTAGAGCAAGTTTTAATAAGATGGGAAAAAGAGTGTTCGTTAAAGGTTAAAACCCACTCGGAGATCGCAAACTTTACATCATCAGATACCGTACTTCGCTCTAGTTTTGAAAGTAATTCCTCACACAAATCGATACTGAGTCTTACCACCGGGGTCACAAACACTTTATCCGCCATTGGTTTTTTCGCCGTTGGTGCCATTTGCATGAATAGCACTTTCTCATAGTTATCAACGACAGATTCCGATTGAAACTCTTTAATGGATTGTAGATAAATCCTAGCATTTGTAATGGATTTTGTCGTATTGCTGAAGTAGGTATATCTCTTGATTTCCCCTGTCTCTTTATCCCTTCCGGAAAAAACAAAAGGAAGTCGTAGCTGATTGGTCTTTTTTGGGATTAAAACGACATTGACATCATAATCCGTGAAACAGTAGGTAGTAGATGATAAGAAACCCAAGAATGACAATTGGTTCTCGAAATCATATATCTTTTGGCTATTGGCAGTCGAGTTGCCCCGTATCCCCTTCGTATAATAAACAGTTCCACAATAAGTGGCTCCTTCTTTTTTTTGTCCCCTTTAAATACTTCTCGTCCCATGTTTCATAATATCGAAACACCCGTTCCATATTCTCTTCCGAATTAAAATATTGGTTTAGCGCTTCTAGCCGCTTAAGTTGTTCGGCTTTATTTAAGCTTGAATTGACATTCCATAAATCCGCTTCCTCCAGAGAGGAAAGAATAAGCTCCCGATATTCGAAATGTTCTGGGGTCTCAATGAGGTAGTAGGACGGTTTATTGGTCAGCACCCAAGGAATGTCATTGTCCTTTAAAATTCGGCATAATCCATAGGCAATAAAAAGTTCCATGATTTCATTTTCTGATTTTCTTACTTTAAATTTTCTCACCAATAAGCCCCCTTTTACAGGACTTCAAATAGAAATCCGTGACCTGTGGCTGTATTTTCGCCGCACCCCACCTCATAAATCGTACTTACGACGTCATAATCCCCCTGTACTTCTAACTTGCATTTCCAGCTGAAGATATGTCCATTTTTATATTGCTCTACGTTTTTAACTGGGTTGATTAATTGAAATTTAATATCTCCATCTTTTCCAAGTAGGTTGGCTTTATGGATGGCGTTCTTTCTCAATCGTTCCTCAACTTCCGGAATATCATCAAGAAGAAGGGTTTTTCCGTTTCTTGAAATGTTGATTATAACTTTGGATTTAAATAAATATTTCTCTTTTTTTGTTAGAGAAGATAAGGGGATAATCTTTCTAATAGCAACTACCATATCTTCAATACGTACAAGTATACTCTTTGATACAGCTTCTACAAATTCGTATATTAGTGAATCTTCCCCCGCGACATAGAAATGGATCGTACCTTGGTTACTATATAACGGTGTAAAGTAAATGTCTGAGAACGTGAGCAGTCTTATAAATTTATGTTTTTTATGAAATTTTTCTGCTGTTTTGTGGGGTAAATGATTCATAATCATTGAATAAATTCCGTGTGTGTAGTTCCATTTTTCTAGGTTTGTTTTCTCTACAATATCACCTTGTATCTTAATTCTCATCAATCCCACCCGTATAACAGTTTATTTCATGTTTCTACCTTTTCTATTAAAATATTACCATTGATTTGATATCTTTGGTATGGGCCCTTCTATTTTTCTAATTTTACGATCGAAAAATGATGTAATACGAACCAACTTAGTTTTTTTGCCTCCACCGACTTGAGATGGGAGCTTAAATGGCTTCTTTTTAATCTCTACCTGTATCAGTCAGAATATACGCTACAAAAGGTGATTCCCTGTTTACAGTACAAGCCCTTGTAGGATTTTTAGGATCATGAATATTTTCCACCCAATAGGTATTGATTAGATGATAATCCAAGCATAGTGTCAATGCTTCGCTAATTTTAGCTTCAGGGTATCGATTGATGAGCAGACTCCTAAAATAATTCAATCCAATAAACTCAAGGTTTTTCTTTCTACGTTCGTAGTAGGGGTAGTACCAGCGTAGCTGACATTACCCGCAAAGTAAGTGTAAACACATAATGTGTTTTGGTTCACTTTTACTATAAAATTACAAATGTTTAATAACGAATACGATGTTTAATTTTTACATTACAAAATAAACATAACACCGTTCAAATGTTTGAACGGTGTAAAATAGAGATGTTCTTTAATATTTCTCTTGAATTTAGAGCTTACACTTTCAACACATTATATAAATATCGCTAATTAACGTTCATTTTTTCTTTCAGCCTTTTATTTAATTCTTCATTTTGCAGAACCATTAATTGTGGAGGAGTAATCCCTCTACTATGAATCAACAATGGTAACTCTAACTTGTCCGATGCCTCATAAATGAATCGGTACAAGTCCTCATCTTCCCAAAGGGTATCTGTGAAATATAGAACAATATTGTCATGTGGATACTTCTCTTTAATATGATCTGCAACCGAAAAACTTGATTTTTCACCACTAAAGAATATAATATGATTTTTCATTTTTGCATCTTCCTTTTGTTATTCTTTATTCCAACCCCTTTTTTAAAATTTTAACCTCATTAAGTTAAAGTATCAAAAAACACGGTTCTTGCAGCGGATCCGGATGCGAATACAGGAACGGTCAGCGGATTTGTAACTGACAGAACGACTGGCCAGCCTATCGAGAATGCCACTGTCGCCCTTTATTCCATTTTCAAACGGAGTAGAAACGGTGATCGATATTAACGAAGACGAACGCGGGAGGTTTGTATTTATTTGGAGATATTCCTCCTGAAAATTATCGTGTTAAGGCGATGGGCTGAGCTTGAGATCGTATATTCTAAGTAAGTGAGTGATTCAAAGTCAAAAAGTGTACGGTATGTTTATTACCGTACACTTTTCAAAGTGTTGAAAAAGTCAGGCGTCAAGAAAAAGTTCACGGAACATGTGAACTTTTTCTTTTCTTTTGGCTTTACATTTGATACGTTAAAGATAGGCCATAGAGTTGAAGGGATCGTAATTTGGCCCATTTTTTTAGGTTTTGGATCATGGCGGTGATCCAAACCTGAATCTGTACGTATCGAACTCCTCGGTACCGCGCAAAGCGAAGACCGTGGAGTTCTTTGCTTTCTGCGAAACTTCGCTCGATCGTGGCGGGACGAACTGATCGCAACACCTTGCCCCTTGCCGATAACCGACGATTCCTCATTCGATCATAGATGTCTTGATGAACGGATACTCGGAAGACGCGATCCTTGGGG